>DATKAE010000053.1:0-14595 GCA_035498405.1 Thermoanaerobaculia bacterium
GCCGGGCAGCCCCCCGCCCCCTCCGATCGGGCCCAACGGGTTCCCGATCCTCGTCCCGTCGCCGCCTCCGCGCCCGTCGCCTCGTTAGGAGCCCGTCCGAGTACTCTCCTGCTGCGCGCGGCGATTCTCTCGCTGCGAGCGCAATGCTCGAAAAACCGCTTGAGCGACGTCGCCGGGGTACGACTCCGCGCGGTCTTTCTGCGCTCCCGCTCTCGCGTCGGCCTCGCCGCGCTCGCGACGGACATGACGCGGACAGTCTCCTAGGGATCCGGCTCGGATTCGCGGATCGGCTTCGAGAAAACGTGCTGCGTCTTCTCGAGCGCGTAGCCGCAGGCTTCGTAGAAGCGGTGGGCATCGGCGCGGGCGATCCGGCTTCGGACGCGCACCCGAGGATATCCGTGCGAGGCGGCCCAGCGCTCCGAGGCTTCCACGAGAGCTCGCCCGACTCCACGGCCGCGGGAGCCCTCCGCCACGACGAGTCCTCGAATCTCCGCGATCGGCCCGTCGGTCAGTGTCGCATCCTCGCCGACGTGGATCCATCCCAGGATCGCTCCGGTGGGATCGACCGCCACGAGCAGGGCCAGGTCGGGCCGGCCGGCGAGGCCGCCCAAGCGGCGAACGATGTCCCGCGCGTCGGCGGGGTAGCCGAGCTCGCCCGAGAGCCGCGCTACCGATCGGGCGTCGCTCTCTTCCATCGGGCGCACGGAAATCGGCGCGGCGTTCATCGCGACGTCTGGGCCTCACCGCGTCCCGGGATCACCAGCGGCATCGCGTTTCGATACGGCGCCGCCTCCGGAAGGTTTTCACGCAAGGGCGGGAGACCGAGGGCGTCGCACTCGCGCGCCTCCCGCTTGACACATAAGTATCTGCTTATACGATACCCGCGAGGAAATGCCCGGTGGCCGCACCCGACGTCTTTCGCGCCGTTGCCGACCCGACGCGCCGCCGGATCATCGAGCTGCTGCGTCGGTCGGATCTGTCGGTGTCGGATCTGGCGCGTTCGTTCCGCATGTCGCAACCCGGGATCTCCCAGCACCTCGACGTGCTCCGGGCCGTCGGCCTCGTGCGGCGCCGCCGGGAGGGCCGGCGTCACCTCTATCGCCTCGAGCGCGGGCCGCTCGAAAGGGTCTATAACTGGGCTGCGAGACAGCTCGCGACGCCGTCGGGCCGCGCCGGGTCGAGCGCGCGGAGGAAGCCGTAGGGAAGAGCCTCCGGCGTCCGTTGCTGTCGCGAGAGGAGGTGTCATGGCGATTCGAGGGGCGAGACCCGATGAGCGGCGTATCGCCGCGCACCTGATTGTCCGGAACTTGGAGAAGGCGATCGAGTTCTACCAGCGCGCCTTCGGCGCCGAGGTGCTCTACCGCTCGGTGATCCCGCGGCAATCGCGGGTGCTGCATGCTCAGCTGAAGATTGCGGACTCCTATGTTCTGGTCTCCGAAGAGAACATGGGAATGTCCGAGGAAGCGTACGCACGATTCGAGACCGGCTTGAAAACGCGCTCACCCGAATCGCTCCAGGGCACCAGTGTCATCCTGGAGCTCTACGTCGAGGACGTGGACCGCGCCTTCCGGCAGGCGGTGGAGGCCGGCGGCCGGCCCAAGATCCCGCTGGCCAACGCCTTCTACGGTGACCGGTACGGCCAGCTGGTCGATCCCTTCGGCCACGTCTGGGCGCTGGCGACGGTGCGCGAGACGCTGACGGCAAACGAGGTGGACGAGCGCGCCGCACAGCATTTCGGCCAGATGCAGGAGTCGAGGTAGCGCCCGTAGCGGCTGACCTGGACCAAAGGCCGGGGTCCTAGCACCTTTTAGCCTCTTGCCCGGCACCTTTGGGCGACTCGAGAGGATCGATTCGGAGTTAGAATTGTCTCCCTTTCATGCAAACATCTACATCGGAGGCCGTGTCGATGGTGGAATTGGATCGCTTCGACGACGAAGAACTGCTCAAGCGCGGGCGAGATGCCCTGAAGCTTCAGCGATTTGCACAGGCCCGCGAGTTCTTGTCGGAGTACTGCGACCGCCAAAGCAAACGCGACCTCTCGGTCCCGACCGGTATCCTCGCCAGCTACGCTCTCGCCCTCGGGCATACCAAAGGCCTGAAGGAAGGCATGGAGCTCTGCCTGAAAGCGGTCGCCTCCGACAAGCGCAACCCGCACATCTACTGGAGTCTGGCGCAGCTCTACATGCTCTCCGGCTCGCGCAAGAAGGCCGTCGAGGCAATCGAGGTCGGCCTGCGGGTGGCGCCCGACCACCGCGGCCTGCTCAAGCTGCAGGAGGAAATCGGCGTTCGGCGCCCGCCTCCGATCCGTTTCCTGTCCCGCAACAGCGTGGTCAACGTCAAGCTGGGGCGGGCGCTGCGTCGGTTCCGGACAGGTGCGAAGAGGTCAGGCGCGCACTCCTAGGCATTCTTCTGGCGGCCGGGCGCGTATATGATCGCGTGACGTCGGAGACCGAAACGGAGGCAACTTGAAGAGCCTTTTCGTGGTCTCACCAGCGGGCGTCACCCCGAGTCGCGCAGCGGAGCGGGCGGCCGAGCGGCGCAAGAACCAGCGCCGGATGGAAGTCCCCCGGCGCATTTTCCCGGATCGCCGCGCCAGCAACGGCTCCCGCAATACCGTCGAGCGGCGCGCGGGCGACGGGGATCGGCGCAGCGGCGGCAATCGGCGCCGAAGGCCCGACCGACGAATCGGGCTCTCACCCGACCTGGACCTGTTTCTGCTGGGGATCTGAGCCGGGCTCGCGGGCGCAGCCGCGGCAAGCGCAGCGACGAATCTTCAGAAGGCCGGGCGGCCGAAGCCTCCGTTTACCGCGGTGAAATTGCGAGGTCCCCGCTCGAGGTTTCGATCCGAATCTTCGTTCCGTTACTCCCGCGCCGGTAGCCGACCAGCTTGTCGTCGTGCCGGGTGGCGATCCCGCCGGAGAAGCCAACCTCCATGTCTCCGCTCGACTGGCTTGCCGACGCTTCGAAGGAAGCGTCTCGAGGAAGACGGAGCGTGACGTTGCCGCTCGAGGTGCGCGCCTGCACATCCTTCAAGCGGTCGCCGTTCAACTCGAGCACCAGGTCTCCGGAGCTCGCCCGGCCGTGGAACTCCTCGACGTCCGAGTCCTCGATCTTGACGTCTCCGGAGCTCGTCTCGACCGCGAGGTGTCCGGCTCGCACATCTCGGGCGTGAACGTCTCCGGAGCTCGTCGTGAGCGAGACCGTCTTTCCCTCGAAATGGTCGAGCTCGCAGTCGCCGCTCGAGAAATCCGAGCTCCAGCTGCCTCGAATGTCCGAGGCGCGGACGTCGCCCGAGGAGCCGTGCAGCGACAGCTCGCCTTCCATGTCGCGCAGGTGGAGGTCGGCGCTCGCCACCTCGAGGCGTAACCCGCCGCGAAGACCCTCCGCATCGACCAGCCCCGCGAGGTTCTGGAAACGCGCCCGCGTGAGAAGCGGCGGCACCCTCACCAGGACGTCCGCCCAGAGGCGCCTGCCGTGTCCCGGAGAGATGCGATACGTGCGGCCGTCGTAGCGGTAGCTGCTCGAGGAGAAGGAGAGTCCGAGCGAGATCTGGTAGGTGTCCTCGTCGAGCGGGGCGCGGTAGCGGATGGTCCCGACGTGATCGGGGTACCGGACGCGCCAGACCGGGGGTTCCCCGGGGGCGGATACGCGTTCGAGCCGGACCCCGTCGGCCAGGGCCTGTGTCTCGGCGTGGACCGTGACGACGACGGAAACCGCCGTCGCTTCCCGGCGTGATCCGCATCGTGCCGGCCAGGTTCTCTACCGAGAAATTCGAGACCTCCGCTGCGGAGAGCTCGGCCCTCAGGGTCTTCTTCACCTCGTCGGCCGCAGCCGGCGCGGCAACGAGGAGCGCCGCGGCCGCCAGGCTAGCCGCCCCGAACCTCGAAAATCGCATGATCCACCCTCCCGGCCGAGCGCCTTCGGATCCGCTCAGAAACCGTTACGCACCTTCGGGAGGAAGGTTCCTTCGAATCCGAGCTAATCCGCGGGCCCGGCGCTCTCCATCCAGTCCGCGAATCGGGCCAGGTCCGGCATCTCCCAGTCCGGAGAACCGGCGTGGCCGGCCTGGTGCCTCCCTCGGTTGATCCAGGCCACCGGGATCCCCAGGCGCTTGCACGGCTCGACGTCATGGAAATAGCTCTGCGCGGCATGCAGCCAGCGCGCGCCGGGACCGAGGCGCCGCCGGGCCTCGAGGAAGTGCCCCGAAGCCGGCTTGTAGGAACGCACCTGCGCTGCCGTGACGACGGGCTCGAAGGAGACCTCGAGCAGCCGCCGCGTCTCGGCCAGCAGATCGTCATCGATGTTGGAGAGGATGCCGAGCCGGCAGCCGGCTGACGCGAGTCGCCGGAGGGCGGGATTCGTGTCCGGGAAGGGCCGCCAGGACGGAAGACTCTCGGCCAGGAGGAAGCGGCGGTCCTCGGGGAGTCGCCAGCCAAGCCGTTGTGCGACGCGAGAGGCCGTCTCGGCCAAGACGTCCCGGTAGCTTCGATAGGCCTCGGCCTCCACCGCCGGCTCGATCTCGGCATAGGCGGCAAGCACCTCGCTCGGCGCGAGCGTGACACCGTCTGAGGCGGCGGCTCGAGCAAACGACTCCCGGATCCCGGTCTCCCAGTCGATGAGCGTCCCGTAGCAGTCGAACGTCACGACATCGAAGCGCGGCATCGGTACAATTTCATCACGTGCCCCGGCGCTTGCAGGCTTATCCTTTTTGTCCGGTCGATCGGAGGCCCAGGATGAGAAAGAGGATTCTGGCGATTCTGGCCGCTGCGATCGCCTGCCTCGCGGCCGGCTGTGCCTCGCGTGCCGGCTACGGCGACGATGAGATGGGCTACTACGTCACGGACGACGGGGTTGCCGGTTGCGAGTTCGTCTACTCCTTCTGCCCTTACTACAATCCTTATGCCCCCGTCGCGCGGCTAGAGATCGTCCGTATCGAGCGACCGCGCGTGCCCCGCACGGTCGACCGCCCCGACGACCCCTGGACCCCGTTCACGAGCTCGGGAGGCGCATCGAGCTCGCCCGACATGGGTGTCGTCTACAGCGATCGCATGTCGGTGGCGCCTGCTCCTCCCCCTCCGGCCCCCCGGGTCGTCGAGCCCAGGTCTTAGCCTCCGGGCTGATCGACCCGCGAGTCGCCGGCGGGTTTTTCCGGCGCTCGCGTCGCCATCCACTTCTCGAAGACCAGGAGGTCTTCGCCCTTCAGACGCCGGCGCACGCCCTCGGCGTGCGAGGAGACCACTTGCGGCTGATCGAACGGCAGGCGCTCGTACATCTTGCCTCCCGGGTTGTGGCAGGGCGCGCACTTGAGCGCGAGGATCGGCCTGACCGCGGCCTCGAAGGTAGGCCCGGCAAGCGTGGGCGAGACGGAGGCTTGCGGCCCCGCCGCGGCCTCGGCAGATGCGGTCGGTGCGGGACTCGAATCTCGAGCGGAAGGGGTCGGGGCAGGCTTCGGCGCGGAGGCCGCCCGGTTGGCCGATTCGCAGGTGACACCAAGCATTCCTAGCGCAAGCGCGAGAACCGCGAAGGCGGCCTGCCACGGCAGAGGACGAGGCCGATTCACGTCGCCATCCCTCCAACGCAAGGATACGGCCCGCTGCCGCCGGAGTTTTCGACGCTTGTGCTCGGCGCCGAACCGATGAGAGCATTCCGCTTCCTCGATTTTGGACTTCACGGAGGCAAGACGCGTGTTCGTGGGACACTTCGGCGCGGGTCTGGCCGCCAAGGGTGTGGCGCCTCGGGTCTCGCTCGGCACGCTCTTCCTTTCGGTGCAACTGGCCGACGCGCTCTGGCCGGTGTTGCTTCTGTCCGGCATCGAGCACGTGCGGATCGTTCCCGGGATCATGCGGGTCAGCCACCTGGATTTCTGGGACTATCCCGTCAGCCATAGCCTGCTCGCGCTGACCGCCTGGGGAGTCCTCTTCGGCTCGGTCTACTTCCTCGCGCGGCGCTACCTGGTGGGCGCGCTCGTGGTCGCGGGCGGTGTCGTCAGCCACTGGCTGCTCGACTTCGTCGCCCACCGGCCGGACATGCCGCTTCTGCCTCGGGGTCCCTACGTCGGTCTGGGTCTCTGGAATTCGCCGTCGGCCACCATCGCGGTCGAGGGCGGTCTGTACGCGGCCGGGATCGTCCTCTACTTGCGGGCAACGCGCGCGAGAGACGCGGTCGGCGCCTGGGCACTGTGGACGATGCTGCTGACGTTGCCGGTTTTGTGGCTTGCCGCGCTCTTCGGGCCGCCGCCTCCGAGCGAGAAGATGCTGGCGATCTCGGCGCTCGCCGGATGGCTTCTCATACCGTGGGCCTGTTGGGTCGACCGGCATCGGGCGGCTCGCCTGGTGAGCGCGAGTTCTTTCTGATCGAGGAGGGAAGGTCGAGCTTGCCGCCGGCGGGCCGCCCAACCCCCTTCGTCTAGGAGGCAGCGAGGTGGATGGTCTTTCGGGAGGCCTCGACGTTGTGGCGCAGCCGAACATGTTGTGTCGTGCGGAGGCTTCCCCGCAGCGGCCGTCCCTCTTCGACGCGAACCATGGCGCCGGCGTCGCTCATCAGCGCTCGGAAATACGCCACGGCCTCTTGTGCGAAGTCCGCCCCGTGGAAGGTCTCCGGCCGACCGGGGGGAGCTGCCACCTCGATACGGCCCATCTGGAAATCCTCCCCGACGGGTTGTCGCAGCTCCGCATACAACATCGGTCCCGTGTAGCCCTCGGGTGGGTCGATTTTCACCCTCGCGAAGTAGGCTCCGGACACGAGCTCCAGATCCCTGCGGAAGTCCCCCCGGGGACCGCCCTCGCGCTTGACCCAGTAGAAGACGCGGGAGACCATCTGTTGCCAGTCGCTCCCGTACTCTCGCGAGTCTTGCACGCAACCCTCAAACGTCAATTCGATGACGGCGCCAGGCTTTTCCGGGGCGGGCATGGTGGCCCCCTGTTGCGCGAATTCTAGTCTCGCCGGAGGGCCGGTGGTGCCCCCTCTTTGCGCGAGGCCCGAGCGGGAAGGAAGCGCGGGAGAGGCCCGGGGGAGCCTGGGAGCTATGATGTTGGGGTGGTGATCAGGCCCCGACCGGCGGATTTGAAGCGGGTCGCGGAGGAGGAGCTCGTCCGCAAAGGCCGGGAGGCGGTCAAGCGCGGCCGGTTCGTCGAGGGAGGAGAGCTGCTCTTCGAGTACTGCGACCGCCTGGAGAAGGGCGGCCGACCGATCTCTCCGGTGATCCTCGCCAACTACGCCCTCTGCCTCGGTCACTCCGGCCGGGTTCGCGAGGGCATCGGCATCTGCCGCCAGGCGCTTCCGCGCGGAGGCCGGCATCCCGAAGTCTCGCTGTGCCTCGCCCGGTTGTATCTCCTGGCGGGCACGAAGCGTCTCGCCCTGGAGGAGAGCGAGCGCGCACTGCGCGTCTCCCCGCACAACGGGGAGTTGCGGCGGCTTCGAGGCGAGCTCGGCTTTCGCCGTCCGCCGCCGATTCCATTTCTTCCCCGGGAGAGCGTGCTGAATGTGAGGCTCGGCCGCCTCTTGCACCGAAACCGGCCCGACACGGTTCCGGGCGAAGCGAGGCAGTCCCGGCCGGGCTCTCCCTAGCCGGAATGAACGCTCGAATCCTTCTCGGCACGGCGGCCCCGGGCGCCGGGAGCTGACCACCGTTGCTCGCCTACTATCTCGAAGACATTCAACGCGAGTTTCGCAGCCTCAAACGGCTCGCAGAAAAGGCCATGGCTCAGGTCTCCGACGAGGACTTCTTCGCGACACTCGACCCGAATTCGAACAGCATTGCCATCATCGTCAAGCACATCTCCGGCAACCTGCGCTCGCGGTGGACCGATTTTCTGACCTCGGATGGCGAGAAGCCCGACCGAAAGCGCGACACCGAATTCGAGGGCCGTCCGGAAGACACGCGCGCGAGCTTGCTCGGCCGCTGGGAAGCCGGATGGCAGGTTCTCTTCGTCGCGATCTCGGCCCTCGCTCCGGAGGATCTCTCGCGCGAGGTCACGATCCGGGGCCAGCCTCACTCGGTGATGCGGGCGATCCACCGTCAGATGACGCACTATGCGGAGCACATCGGCCAGATCGTGATGCTGGCGAAGCATTGGGCGGGCGATCGCTGGCAGACGCTTTCGATACCACGGGGCCAGTCGGAGCAATTTGCCCGGCAGGTGCCTCGAACGCCGAAGCCGGAGCGCAGCCCCTCGCGATAGGCTCGAGATCGGCCTCGTCGAGAGGCCGCCTCGAGTCGGAAAGACCTGTGACGAACGGAGAGGATCTCTTGACCGATCGTCACTCGTCCCTGCGATCCGGCCGGTCGAACGAGAGTTCACGAAATTGGAGCGCGGCTGGCCGAAGGTAGCCCGATCCTGTCCCGGCAATCGTGACTTTCGTCACGAACTCAAGGCCTTTCGACCCCCGGTGGATTGAACCCCTCGGGGCGCGCGGTTTGCTCATTTAGTTAAGGCTCCTCGTGTCTTCGGGGTCAGGGCTCGAAGGGAGAACCGAGTGATGACCGACAGCCCCGCGGGTGCCCGGGCGGCCCGGTGGTCGGCGTTGGCGTGCTTGGTCCTCCTCTGGTTGTCGGCAGCCGTCGCCGCGGCGCTCGACCGGGATCTCGAAATGACCCATTACGGGCACGACGTCTGGGACAGCGACGCCGGCCTTCCGCAGAACTCGGTTCAGGTCATCCTCCAGAGCCGCGACGGATACTTCTGGCTGGGCACGCAGGAGGGACTGGCTCGCTTCGACGGCGTTCGCTTCACGGTCTACGACTCTCGCAACACCCCGGCGCTCAAGGACGACTGGATCCAGGCGCTCTGCGAGACGCGTGACGGCACGCTCTGGATCGGAACCCTGACCGGCCTCGCGCGGCGCCGCAACGGCGCCTTCGAGGCGATCGGCGAGGGAACCGGTCTCGAGCGGGCGTTCGTCGGGGCGCTGCTCGAGGCGCGCGACGGAACCCTGTGGATCGGCTCGAGCGAAGGCCTCGCGCGCATTCGGGGAGATAAGGTCGAGCTGCTCGGCGAGCGGGACGGGTTTCCGCGCGAGCGGATTCGCGCGCTCTACGAGGACGAGTCGGGCGGCTTGTGGTTCGGTCTGCCGATGGGTCTCGGACACCTCTTCGGCGGGAACCTCGAGATCCAAAAATTCCAGTCGGACTTTCCGGGCACGCCGTTGTCCGTGATCGGCGACGGACAGGGAGGGCTCTGGGTCGGAACGCCGCGGGGCCTCGTCCATACCGGCAGCGGCGGGGCGCGGCTCTTCACCGAGAAAGACGGCCTCGACAACACGCTCGCGCGCGCCCTCTGCCGCGACCGGCAGGGAGCCATCTGGATCGGCACCGGCAACGGCCTGTATCGCTTCCACAAAGGCGCCTTCACGCGCTACTCGACGGTCAACGGCCTATCCTCCGACCGGGTTCTCTCGATCTATGAGGACGGATCGGGGAGCCTCTGGGTCGGCACGGTGGACGGCGGCTTGAATCGGCTCAAGAGCCAGAGGGTCGTCAACTACACGCGGCGCGAGGGCCTCTCCGACGACAAGATCTGGACCGTGTTCGAGGACCGCGGGGGCACGCTGTGGGTCGGGACGGCCGACGGAAATCTGGACCGCATGCGCCCCGGCAATTCCACGTTCGAGCACGTGACGCGGGTAGGCGCGACGGTGCTCGCGGTCGTGGAGGATTCGCGCGGAGATCTCTGGATCGCGACCCAGGGGGCGGGGCTCGTCCGATACCGCCAGGGACAGTTGACGCACTTCGGGATGGCCCAGGGTCTGCCGGGCAACTGGATCACCTCGCTCTGCGTGGACCGGGAGGGGGCGCTCTGGATCGGGACGCTGAGCAACGGCCTGGCCCGCTTCCTCGACGGAAACCTCCAGACCTTTCATGTGGCCGACGGGCTCCCCAACGAGCAGGTCTTCTCGATCTACGAGGATCGTGAGGGAGACCTCTGGATCGGCACGTTCGGCGGCGGTGTGGCGCGCCGGCACGACGGCCTCTTCACGACGCTAAGCACGAAGGACGGCCTCGCCCACGACATCGTCATCTCGAGCTATCAGGATTCCGAGGGGACCCTCTGGTTTGCCACTCGCGGGGGACTGTCTCGCTACCGGGACGGGAAGTTCACCACGTACCGGCAGAAGGAGGGCCTCTTCCACGACGCGGCGCAACGGGTCGTCGAGGACGGGCACGGATACCTATGGATGACGAGCAACCGCGGGATCTTCCGGGTGCTGGAGGCGGAGCTCGCGGCCGTCGCTTCCGGCGGCGACCGCATCCATCCCGTCGCTTTCAACACCGCGAGCGGAATGCGAAGCGCCGAGTGCAACAACGCGCAGCACGGCGTCTGGAGAAGCCGAGACGGACGGCTGTGGTTCGCCACGGTCAAGGGCCTGGTCATGGCGGATCCGGCGCGAATCGAGTTGAATCGCGTCCCTCCCGCCGTCGTGATCGAGGAGGTCCTTTCCGGAGGAGAGCCGGTCGAGGCCCGCGACGGCGCCCGGCTTCCTCCGGGAACACACGACCTCGAGTTCCGCTACACGGCGTTTAACTACGTGAACCCGACATCGGTCCGTTTCCGTTACCGCCTGGAGGGGATCGATGGACGTTGGGTCGACGCGGGCTCGCGCCGAACGGCCTACTACACGCACTTGCCGCCCGGCCGGTACCGATTCCACGTGATCGCTTGCAACGAGGACGGCGTCTGGAGCACGACCGGAGCGGCCCTGCCGGTCCGGCTCGAGCCTCGCTTCTATCAGACGGGATGGTTCCAGGCCCTCACGCTCCTGGGCGTTCTTCTCGCGGGAGTCGCCTTCCATCGCCTGCGCGTGAGGCGCATCGAGTCGCGCGAGTGGTTCCGCAGCGCGCTCGCCGAGGCGAAGTTGAACGCGCTTCAGGCGCAACTGCGGCCGCACTTTCTCGCCAACACCCTGAACTCGATCCTGACGCTGATTGGGAGCGACTCGGCGCGCGCGCGGCGAATGACCGAGCGGCTGGGGGACCTCCTTCGGGCGAGCCTCGAGACGGACCCCGGCCAGGTGGTGACCGTCGAGCGAGAGCTCTCCGTGCTCGAGCTCTACCTGGGCATCGAGCGAATGCGATTCCGCGATCAGCTCGAAGTCTTGGTCGAGGTCGATCCTGTCGTGCGAGAGGCTGACGTGCCGAGCTTTCTCCTGCAGCCGCTCGCCGAGAACGCGATCAAGCATGGGATGCGGGGCACGAGCGGACGCGGCGTGATCCAGATTCGGGCTGCGGCGCAGGGCGGGCGCCTCGTGCTTTCGGTCGAAGACAACGGCCCCGGGATCGCGGCCACCGATACCGGGCGGCCCGCGGGAATCGGCGTCCGGAACACTCGTCAGCGTCTCGAGACGCTGTATCCCGGCCGGCACCGCTTCGAGTTGGGCAAGGCAAGCTCCGGCGGTTGTCTCGTCACGATCGAGATTCCCTTGACGCGGGAAGCGGCGAAGGCCGACACGCCCTCGCGCGTCGCGCCGGTATCGGCGCGCCTCGTTCCCGTTCCCGCCGGCGGCGACCTCGAGTCGGAGACGCGAGCCGAGCGGTCTGTCTCTTCTCCCTCGCCTCTCGGGAGAGGGCAGGCGTGAGCGCATGATGGCGCGCCGCCGCCCCGCCTAACTCCTTCACGGAGTCGATCCAGGGCCGGACGCCACCGCCGGCGCGATACGATCGTGAGATCGCATTCGGAGGTCTCATGTCTCGACCGTGCGTTGCCTTGGCACTCGCCCTGCTCGGCCGCGCCGCGCTTGCCGCGAACCCGGAGCCGACTCCACCCGGCGATGGCCGGATCGTCGAGGTCGGCACAGCCCGAGGTGTTCCAGGGCGCACCGTGCGCGGAGCGCTCACGGTCGCGGAGGGCTCGGACGGCACGCCCGTCGCGTTGCCGGTCGCCATCGCCACGGGTCTGAGGCCCGGCCCCGTCGTCTGGGTAGGGGCGTCGGCTCACGGAGACGAGTACGGAGGTCCGCGCGCCCTCCAGGACGTCGTGCGGGGCCTCGATCCTCAAACGATGTCGGGAACAGTCATCGCCCTGATGATCACGAACGTCCCGGCGTTCCGCGGCCTTCAGCGCGTCAACCCGAGCCTCGACGACCTGGAAGACTTCGGGGACGCCTTCCCGGGCCGCGAGCGCTTCGCCACCGAACGAATCGCCCTCGCCGTCTCCTCCCACGTCAAGCGGTTGGCCAATTACTTCATCGACCTCCACACAGGGGGTGACCGGTTCCGCCAGCATCCCTTCGTCTTCTATACGCTGACCGGCGGCATGCCCGAGAGCCGCTACGATGAGCTCGCGCGAGGCTTCGGCCTGCCGACACTCTGGCGCGACACCGCCCGCGTGTTCCCCAACGACGCAACGACCGTGTTCAGCGCTGCGGGCATCCCGGCCTTCCTGCTCGAAGTCGGCGGCGGGCAGCCGCTCGACGCCGTGGATCTGCGCCTGCAGGCAGATGCCGTGCGCAGTTTCCTGCGCAAGATCGGCGTCCTTTCGGGCGAGCCGGCGCGGCCTTCAACGTGCACGATCTTCACCGGCTACCGGATCGTGACCAACAGCCGCGGCGGGTTCTTCGAGGCTGCCGTGAAGCCGGGCGATCGGATCAGGGAGGGGAGTGCCCTCGGAAAGATCCTTGACGTGTACGGCGACACCGTTGAAACCCTGACGGCGCCCGCGGGAGCCGAGATCGTGCTCGGCGTCAGCACCTATCCGGCTGCGCCCACGGGCGGCTGGTTGTTCGAGGTCGGGACCGGCCTCTCACAGGTGAGTCCGACTAGATCGACCGGTCAACGGTGACGGAAGCCAGGCCGGTGACACAACGCGAACGTGTTGCACTGAAAGCGCGAGGGCGCATCGAGCGATCGTTACGGCACCGCGGCAGAATAGGCAGCTCCGTTTGCAGCCTAGGCTCCTACGACAAATGAGACTGAACATCCTTTTGTTGAGTGAGATGCGGCAGTTTTCGACCATTCTGCGGAGGGAGTTAGACAGCGCTGGAGCTGTACTCGATGCTTTTCTTGCGCAGTCTAACTACATGTTAGGCCGGCGGAAGTGATAACGATGGAAGACTTTATTCCGTTGAGCATCTGGGCCGGCTTGCTGCTTTATCCGCCGCTGCAGTATGTGACGTTACGCAAGCTCCGCGGGGAGTGGCGTATCCTCGCAATCATTCCGTTGATTCCCATGGCACCAATACTGATCGTGACCCTTGTCGGTCTGATCATGCAGTCGAACTTTTGGCCGATCTTCTTGATCTTTGCTGCGCCGCCCGCGATCCTCTACTTGGCTGCACTCCTGCTGGTCAATCGAGTGGTCGCACGACGAGCGAGCGCCCGGGTTTCGAGGACCTGATGCCATCCACCGTCTGGAGCTAACGTGAGAGGAGTATCGCGCCGGCCCAACCCGCGCATGCAGCGGACTCGCTCGCGCGCTTCGCTTGCTCGCTCACCGGTGATGCGCAGCCCGTTAGGGCCTACGCTTCAGTCGCGGAACCTACTACTCGTTTCCGTCACCCTGCTCATGGCAGTTGCGTCGGACACCTTAGCTCAGGGTAAGTCCTCCACAAAGTGGCAGAGTCTTGACCATGCGTGGGAGACCTACCGTGCCAAGCCCACAGCCGAGAATGGTAAGGCTGTCGCTGATCTCTTGCCCACCCGTGCACAAGCACGCAACGTCCCTGCTGAGCTCGTTGAGAAGTTCTACTCCTCATTGGCTTGGCTCCAGCCGCGAATCCTTGGCGGTGATCGGTGGGCAACCAGAGTTGCGTTCCGCCTCTCGGCTGTCGCTGACGCAGGATTTGCCGAGGACCTTGATTCCGTCCTCGGCGGCATGATCAGTCGGCAGCCGCTGCTTTTTCTCGAAGAGCTCAAGAGAAATCGCAGGTGGGTGCCGCACTTCGCCGATATCGTCCTAAGCTTGGACATCGATACGTTTTCTCAGACGCCAGCTGAGGTCCAGAAGGGCGAGCTTCAGGCGCGGCTCGACGCGCTCCAGTCTCTAGACCTCGCAAGCATCGACCTCATGGATTTGCGGAGCGAATGCCTGAGCCTACTTGGGGAAGAGATTACTCATGGTTTTGGCCCGGAAGAGGACTAGCGCCTAACCCGCGGCTCCACCGGACTCGCTGGCGCTCGCCGGTGATGCGCAGGCCGTTAGGCGACAGAAGGTGATGCCTTGCCCCTCCACCCGCGGCTTCGAACCGCGTGGCGAAATCGGCTGTTCCTCATCGGTGCGCTCATATTCCTACTTGGAAGCGGGCCCTATTTCGCTTTTGGCGTCATGGACCTGCTCGGTACGGCGTTCGCACGCGAACACCCTAACCCGGTCTTGCTCGGTTGCCTGTTTTGGTTCACGTTTCTTCCCAGTGTCGTTCTGATGATCGTCGGGATGGTTCGCTGGCTTGACGGGAAGGACTTTTAGGTGCTGTCGCCTAACATCGGCTTGCACAGCCCGTTAGGCCGCTCGAAGTGAGAGAACGCCTCTTGTTCGTCGCTGGGATACCGGCACGGGCAAGTCTACTTTCGGGGCTTGGTTGAAGAAGGAAAGAGGTTTCGTCCATATCGATCTGGAAACAAAAGATCTCGATCGCCTTAACCTTCGCGATGCATGGGAATTGTTT
>DATKAE010000054.1:0-15728 GCA_035498405.1 Thermoanaerobaculia bacterium
GGCACGATCGTGTATCCGACGCTCTCGAAGATGCCGAGCCCGTAGATCCGCGTCAGGTCCTCGGCGAGCGTCTTGTTGTCGAGAGGCTGCCCGGCCTTGGTGCGAATCATGTCCTTGATCCGCCGCGGGTCGACGCCCGACGCGGGATCGATCTCGACCCTGTCGATGAACGGCGGCGGCGGCAGTGGGGCGTCGTGGTGCGCCTTCCAGGAAGCGTAGCGGGCCTCGGACGCCGACCACTGCTGCAGCTTGTCCTTGCTTGCCAGGGCCGACTGATAACCCAGCGGCACCATCTCGAGGCCCTGCACGAAGTCCGCGGAGCCGTAACCGTCGAGGTTCGGCGTGATGACCACGTCTGCGAGCCTGGCGGAAGCCTGCGTGTTCTGCTGCAGCGGCATGTCGATCAGGCGCCCGAGCATCGCGCCGACGTTCTCAGGCTTTTTGGCCCTGGCAACTCCCGACGAGCCGACGTTGACTGCGATGACGATGTCGGCGCCCATGGAGCGCAACGTCTGCACGGGAAGATTCTGGGCTTCGCCGCCGTCGATCAGCAGAAGCCCGTCGATCTCGACCGGGGTGAAAACGGCGGGAATGGCCATGCTCGCGCGAATCGAGGTCGAGAGGCTTCCGCTGCCCAACTCGACCGCCTCGCCGGTCTGTATGTTGGTCGCGACCGCACGGAAGGGGATGCGGAGCTCGTCGAAATTCGTGATCGAAGCGGACGACTGCGTCGCGGTCTGGAGGATGAACGCGAGCTTGTTGCCCGCAATCAGACCCGGCGGGAGAACGATCCCTCCCCTCCCTGGGTCGAGGCCGAGCTGGAGGGGAATCAGATGGAGGTAGTCATTCTCCTTCACGCGGAAGGGCTCGTCCGCTCGTTTCGGCGCGTCCTCGAAAATCCCCTTCCAGTCGATCGAGCCGACCAGTTTTTCCATCTCGTCCGTGGTGTAACCAGACGCGTAGAGGCCGCCGATGATCGAGCCCATGCTCGTCCCCGCGATGTAGTCGATCGGGATGTGGAGTTCCTCGAGCGCCCGGATCACGCCGATGTGTGCCATGCCGCGCGCGCCGCCTCCTCCGAGTGCCAGACCGATCCGTGGACGTTGTCCCGCCGGGCTCGCAGCGGTCGTGCCGACTGACGAAGGCCTTTCCACGATTTCTGCAGGAGCAGTCTCTGGGCCCGGACAGAGTCTGGCGATCTGCTCCGCAGTAACGCCTGCAGCCCTCAGCCTCTCCTTGCCCTCGCTGGAGCAAAGGTCGACGGCGGCGCCGATCGAAGGCACGCTGCACAGGGAGATCAGCAGTGCTATTGAACGCACGCTCACGAAGCGCGGGCTCGAGCGGCTTTGCGCGTGCGATGGCCCCGAGAGATCAGGCGCGGCGGGTGGAGCGATTTCATTGAGGACCATCCTAAGCGATCCGGTACGGGCGCGGCGGTCAGTTCCACCGGTGAGTTGTTCCGCAGGAACCTGCTGCTCCCGTTCGATCGCGTCGGTACCACTCAACCGCCTGGCGAGTAAGCAGCGAACCAAGTCCTCGCACTATCGCACCACGGCTTACGTTGATCTCCGCCGCTCGCCGCCAACAAACGACGCCGAATTCAGGCGACGCTTTGCTGAAACTGTGAAGGAAGCCCTTGCGCGAACGAAGCCGAGCATCGCAGAGTTTCTGAATCCAACTGACCCAGGCGTTAACGAGCCTCGCAGTCGAGGACGGTCCCGAACCCATCGACGTAGGCCCAACGACGATTTCGTCAAGGACTGTAGCCCACTCGCCCGGGCTAGAGGCCTAAGGTTGACCTTTCCCGGGCCAGAGCGAGATCAGTAACCCGACGAACCCTTGACGTCGCTCCAGCGTGAAGGATCTCCACGGCGCGGGGCGCGAACTACCCGCGGTGGACCGCCTTTTCACGGAAAAACCGAAGCGGACAGAACCGCGACCGGCCGCGCCTCAGCTCTTGCGCTACCGACGATTCGCGGCGCCGTCCGCCTCGATCCGCCGCCTACGATGGCGGAAGCGTGTGGGAATCGAACCCACCCGTCCCGGCAGAACCGCGACGCCGACGGATTTGAAGTCCGCGAGGGCCACCAGGCCCCATGCGCTTCCGGCCCCGATTATCTCAGGAGGGCGAAGCGGCCGCCGTTACTTGTCCTGGGTTCCGCTCGTGCCCGACGCGGCGATCATGGGGCCTGCGGCCACGATCCAGGCGATCAGCAGCGAGAGAGCCTCGAGCCAGCCCGCCTCATGAGCCGGCAACGACCCGGGCTCGGTCAGCCCGCTGTGCCGAAGCGTCAGCCGGGTCCCGCCCGGAATGCGTTCGAGCTCGAAGGAAAGGACTGTCTCGAGCGTCGGATACTTGGGCGAGAACCACGTCATCACCAAACGCCGCGGCGGATCGACCTCCCGGACGGTTCCGTGCACGAAGACGGTCGCCGCCTCCCCCGCCCGGAACTCCAGCCGGTAGCTCCCGCCCGGACGCAGATCGAACTGGGCCCGCGAGATGCCGCCGATGCCGGTCCACCAGCGCGGCAGATCCTGCGGATCCGTCAGTGCGCGGAATACCCGCTCGGGTGTCGCTCGGATCTCGCGGACGATTTCCAGCGTATCGGGGCTCCGGTCGGCGGTCATTTCTCCCCCCTGTCGTTTTCAGCCTTCTCCAGCCCCTCGACGTAGCTCGTCAGCTGGTCGAGGCGCTCGTTCCAGAACACCTCGTAGCGCTCGATCCAACTGCGGACGGCGCGAAGCGGCGCCGGCCGCAGCTCGTAGATGCGCTGGCGCCCGTCGCGGCGCGCGCGCACCAGGCGCGCCTGCCGCAGCACGCGCAGGTGCCGGGCGACGGCCGGGCGGGAAGAGTCGAATCCCCGCGCCAGCGCCCCGGCCGACCGGGCTCCCTTCGCGAGCTCGTCCAAGAGGCGCCGGCGCGTCGGCTCGGCGATCGCGCGGAACACGGCCTGCGACGCGACTCGCGAATATGTAACCATTCGGTTACATCTTAGAGCGCCGCGGGGGGTCTCGTCAAGCAGCCGTTGGGCACGGGCCGCCGGACCAAACTTTCGCCTTACCGGCCCGTAGATTCGGAGGTGGTGCAATCGCGCCCGGGCCTCGTCACGAGCGCCGCTCGATCGTCGCGGGGCGAGGGTTCCGGCGTCGCCGTCGAATGGATTTTCGAAGGCCCGTTGGTTCGGATCTCCCGCTGGCGCTGCCCGCCGGAGCGCGACCGCCAGACCGCCGAGCGATCGCACCCGACTCCCGTGATCGTTTTCCTGCACTCCGGGAACTTCCGCGTCCACTCCTCTCAACCGATCGGGCTCTTGGACTGCACGCGCGTTGCCTTCTTCAACTCGGGAGTGCCGTTTCGAACGACCCATCCGCACGGAGGCGGCGATCGCGGCAGCGAGCTCGCCGTCTCCCCCGACGTCCTCGCAGAGATTCTCCGCCGGTACGATGCCGCCGCCGGGGAACGCCCGGAATCGCCCTTCTCCACCGGGTGGGGTCCCTGCGCGCCGCGCGCCTTCCTGTGGCAGCGCGCGCTCGTGCGCCGGATCCTCGCCGAACACCGGATCGACGGCCTCGAGATCGAGGAGCTGGCGCTGACGCTGGCCGACCGGTTGGTGCGGGCCGCGGCCGAGGAGTCGGGTCGATCCCGCACACCTCCCTTGCGACTCGGAGCCCGGGAGCACGAGGAGGTGGACTCGCTGAGGGGTCATCTTTCGAGTCATCCCGGCCGCCGCCATCGGCTCGACGCCCTGGCAAGACATCTCGAATCGACTCCGTTTCGGCTGTGCCGAAGCTTCCGGGCTGTCACGGGCATGACGATCCACCGTTATCTGACCCGGGTCCGACTGCAGCAGGCGATCGGCCTTCTGGCCGAGGGCTTCCCGGATTTGTCCGACCTCGCGTCGGAGCTCGGCTTTTCCAGCCACAGCCACTTCACCGCGGTCTTTCGAAGGCGCCTGGGTGAGACACCGGAGGCCGTCCGCCGCGCCGCCCGCGCGGGCCGACTAGCCGAGCTCGGACGTCGCCTCTCCTCGATTGCGGCCTCTGCAAGAAATTGACAGCGCGCCTATGGCGACGCGTGTAGAACGGCGTCGATGAAAAGGAGCACGATCGCCATGAAATCGGTGCCCGATCAGCGCCATTCGCGCGCAACCAGGCAGCCCCTCCGTGCGAGAGCCATCGGGGCCGGGCTTCTCGCCCTTCTGCTCGGCACCTCGGCCGCGCTGCCGGCCGAGCCTTCGATCACGGGACCCTACGCTCCCTACGCATTCCTCATCGGCGAGTGGGACGTTGCGCCCGAGAGCGGCGGCCCCGCGTCGCTCGTCATGCGTTTCCGCTGGGGCCCGAATCGCTCCTACATCTGGTACGCGGCGAGCCTCCTCGCCGGCGGATCGGAGCGGCCTCACTTCGAGGGCCTGCTCCTCTGGAACGGGGTCCACAAGAACCTGGACATGCTCCTCTCGCTCGATCTGGAGAGGGGCCTGATCCAGGAGCAGGGTGTCGTGTCGGTCCAGTCCGACGGCACGATCCTGCGGGACATCACCGCCTTCTACTCGGAGGGCGCTCACGCGATGGGGCTAGGCGTCGTGGGTCCCGCGGGGGCGACCGCTCGCTTTCGCCAGACCTTCAAGCAAGTGGGACCCGACCGGGTCCTGTCGTCCGTGCTGCGCGAATCGGGAAGCGCTTGGGTCGCCACGTTTCCAGGGAGCGATCACCTGGCGATGACGCGCCGAGAGAAGGCCTGAAGGAGATTCAGCTAATCCCTGGCCCGGTCTTCAGTCTCGGGCTATCGGCTTCGTCGTAGGCTGGCGGGACGGCGGTTTCGGCGCAGACGCCGCCCGGCCAAGACGGTCGCGAAACCCGGGTCTTACGATCCCACACCGGTTCGGAGACCGCCAGTCACGCCACTCGGTCGCCCGCATCCCCCACTTTCGTGCGGACCCGGATTCGTCGGCGGCAGGGTTGGGAGCGGCTAATATCACCGCATGTCGTCCGAGTCCCGAGAGGCCGAGGTTGCCCGAAGACTCGGCGATCACTACGAGTTGCTCGGGCCGATCGGAAAGGGCGGCTTCTCCTCCGTCTTCCGGGTGCGGAATCGCCGACTCGACCGAGTCGAGGCCCTGAAGGTTCTCTCGGAAGTCCTGACGGAGGACAGCGACTTTGCGCGCCGGTTCGAGCAGGAGGCGCGCGTGGCGGCCTCGCTCGATCATCCCAACATCGTCAAGGTCTACGACTTCTCCGCCGCGCCGGACTTCACCTGGTTCTCCATGCAGTTCATCGATGGCCCCTCCCTCGGCAAACTGATGAAGGAGAAGGGACGCCTGGACGAGCTGGCGGCCGCCGGAATCGCCCGCGGCGTCCTCGATGCCCTGGAGTACAGCCATGCGCGCGGCGTGATCCATCGCGACATCAAACCGGACAACATTCTTCTCGACCGCCGCGACAGGCCGTACCTGACCGACTTCGGCGTGGCCAAGTCGGCCGTCGCCCTGGTCAAGACGCAGGCGGGGACTCTGCTCGGCTCGCCCGCCTACATGTCGCCCGAGCAGCTCCAGGGAAAGCCGCTCGACGGGCGCAGCGACCTCTATTCAGTCGGCATCACTCTCTACAAGGCCCTGGCCGGCGCCTTTCCCTTCGCCGCCGATGACACGTTCCGGGCGACGATGAGGCGCATCACCGAGCCGCCAGAGCCCCTCTCCAAACGCCGCCCGGACGTCTCGCCCGCCCTCGAAGTGATCGTGATGAAGGCGCTCGGCCGCACGCCCGAGGAGCGCTTTTCGACCGCGCGGGAAATGCGCCTGGCCATCGAGGACTTCCTCGCCGAGGTGACACCGCCGCGGCTGAAGACCGGCGTCTCTCCTCCGGCCCCGCCGGACCGCGCGACACCGACCCAGGTGATCAAGAGGCCTGCGGTGGCGACCGCCCCGGTTATCCCGCCGGCCGAGCCTCCGCGGCGCCCGCCCGCCGAGGTCTCGCCCGTCCTTCCGGAACCTCCGCCCGCTCCGGCGCCTGCGAGGGGACGCACGGGTCCCAGGATCCTGGCGGCCGCGTTTCTGCTCGTGATCGCCGCCGGCCTGCTGTGGCTCCGGAACCGCGCCGCGACAGGACCGTCGCCCGCCCCCGGGCCGGCCCCGACTCCACCCGCATTGGCCAAGACCGCCGCTCCTACCTCTGCGCCTCCGACGCCCGTCCCGACGGCCGCACCCTCTCCGGAGCCAACGCCGGCACCCACGGCATCGCCGACGTCCCCGCCCGCGGCTCCAACCTCCCCGCCCGCGAGGAAGCCGACGCGCCCCGCTCCGAGAACCACCGCCGAGTCGATGGGACCGTTTCTTCCCAAGGCCGCGGCACCAACCGCCGCCCCGCCGCGCGCCTCGACACCGCCGCCGATGGTCGGGCCGCCGCGCACCGCAAAGACACCCCCGAAGCTCGTGTCGGAGTCCCCCCTGATTCTCCCGGCCGAGCTCCGCCGGGCCTACGCCAACGGCAGCGTGGGCCTTCTCGTGACGGTTGCCGCGGACGGATCAGTCAAGGACGCGCTGGTCGTCTCGGAACTGTGCGCCCCCTGCGACCGCGCCGCCCTCGAGGCCGTCCGCCACTATCGGTTCCAGCCCGCCCTGGACGCCAGCGGACAGCCGGTCGAGGCCCGAATCGCGCTTGCGCTTCGCTTCTGAGCGCTTCATATAATCGGGGGTCCAGATGTCCGAGCGGACCTGGCGCCCTCTCCTGCTGGGCCTCTTGATCGTCGGCACGGGCTGCGCCTCGAAGGAGGTCCAGCTCCGGATGTCGATCGAGGTCATCTCCGAGCCGCCGAAAGCGGAGGTTCGCTACCGGGGAAAGAGTCTCGGCGAGGCCCCCGCCTCGGTCCAGATCGCGACTTACGAAGACTTCGAAACGATCTTGGCCTCGATGCAGGATCTGGACGTCGTCGAGAAGCGGCTGCGGATCCTCTCCCCCGAAAAGGCGCAGCTCTTCTTCCGTTTCGGAAAGGGCGCCGAGCAGTCTCCCCTCGCCCGCGAGCTCGGCGCCCAGAAGATCCTGATCTTCGATTACTCGGAAAAGGTCTCCTTCGACGTGGACAAGTTCGACCTGAAGCCCGACGCCTTGCCCATCCTGAACACCCAGGCCGACATTCTGAACGTCTACTTCTCCCACGCCCGGGTCTTCGTGTGCGGCTACACCGACTCGACCGGCAGCGAGGAGTACAACCTGAAGCTCTCCCTGAAGCGCGCCCAGGCCGTCGCCGATTACCTGATCGCCCGCGGGGTGGACAAGCAGCGGCTTCAGATCCGCGGCTTCGGGAAGGAGTATCCGGAGGCTTCCAACGCGACTGCGACCGGACGGGCCCTGAATCGGCGGACCGAGGTCGTTCTCCCGCAGTAGTCGGGGATCGGGGTCGCCGTCCTCGCCGATGGTGGTTCTCGCGCCAAGAGCAGCCCGGATCGGCGGGAGAACACTCGACCGTCGACAGCACCTGGAATCCCACCAAGAAGCGCCGGGTCCCCATCGCAGGGTCCGAGTGTCCGAACGGCCTCGATGCCGCGTCGCGGGCCGGCGCCGCGTCCCGGGTCCGATGGGAGCCTTTCGACGGGAGGCCAGGTGATCAAGATTCATCGGCTCTCGGTCTCGGAAGCGCTCGCGAGCGTCCGAAGCGCGGAGCGAGGGCTCTCCTCTCCCGAGGCCGCGTCGCGACTGGACGAGTTTGGCCCGAACCGGTTGGAGAAAGTCGCTCAGAAAACGTTCGCGCTGCGGCTGCTGGACGAGTTCTTCCGTTTCTTCTCGGTCATCCTCTGGATCGCGGCGGGGCTTGCCTTCCTGGGCAACTGGTTCGCCCGCGGACAGGGCATGGCGCACGTCGGTGTGGCGATCATCGTCGTCATCCTCGTGAGCGGCACCTTTTCCATCTTGCAGGAGTATCGCGTCGACCGGGCCCTCGCGGCCCTGGAGAACCTTCTGCCGCGACACGTCCAGGCCCTTCGAGACGGAACCGCGGTCCAGTTGCCGGTGGAAGGGCTCGTCCCCGGAGACGTCATCCTGCTCGAGCCGGGGACCGTCGTTCCGGCGGACTGCCGTCTGATCGAGGCATCCGGCCTCCGGATCAACGACGCGCCGTTGACCGGAGAATCCATCCCGCGCGCGCGAGACACCGCCCCGTCAGCCGGCGAGGACCTGCGCCGCAGCAAGAACATCGTGCTCGCCGGGACTTCGGTCCTTTCCGGACGCGGCAAGGGGGTCGTCTTCGCCACCGGCGCGCACACCGAGTTCGGAAGGGTCGCGCGCCTCACGCAGGCGAGCGAGAAAGCAGTCTCTCCCCTTCGTCAGGAGCTCACGCACCTGAGCCGGCGGATCGCGGCTCTCGCGGTCGCGATCGGGGTGGGATTCTTCATCGTCGGTGCGGCGATCGGCGTGCCCTTCTGGCGGGACTTCATCTTTGCCATCGGGATCATCGTCGCGATGGTGCCGGAGGGATTGCTCCCGACGCTGACGCTGGCGCTCGTGTTCGCGGCCCGGCGCATGTCCAAGCGAAACGTGCTGGTTCGCCATTTGGCCGCAGTGGAAACACTGGGCTCGGCGACCGTGATTTGCTCTGACAAGACCGGCACGCTGACCGAGAACCGGATGCGCGCTCGGGAGATTCTGGTCGGCCTGGACGAGCCCGTGGCCTTGGACCTCCCCAGCCGACCTGGACTCGCAGACCTGGAGCCGGAGCTCTTCTCGGCGGCGCTCCTCTGTAACGAGGTCAAGGAGACCGAGGGCCCGGGGGACGGGATCCGGGTCGGCGACCCGACAGAGGTGGCGCTCTACGAGATGGCGGTCGAGGTCCTGCCGCGGCTTTCGACATGGCGCCGGATCGATGAGATTCCCTTCGACGAACGCCTGCGTCACAGTGTGGTGTGCGAGAGTCCGAAAGGGCCGGTCCTCTACTGCAAGGGAGCGCCCGAGTCGGTGCTTCCGCTCTGCACGGAATTCCGGTCCGACGGCGAGACGCGGACGATGGACGCCGATTCGCGCCGCCGGATCCTCCGGACGCACCAGGCGATGGCAGCGAGGGGATTGCGGGTCCTGGCCTTCGCCTCTCGCGGGCTTCCCGGCGCCTGCTCCCACGATGCGCTGGAGCGAGATCTCACCTTCTGCGGCCTGGTGGGCCTCCAAGACCCACCCCGGCCCGAGGCGCCCGACGCGGTCCAGAAATGCCGCCGGGCCGGAATTCGGATCATCATGGTGACCGGCGACCACCCGCACACCGCCAAGGCTATCGCCCGCGAGATCGGCATCGTTCGGACCGAGGATCCCGTCGTGATCACGGGCGAGCAGCTGGCCGGGCTCTCGGCCATCCAGCTCGAGCTCGCGCTCGATGCTCCCGAGATTCTCTTTGCCCGCGTCGCGGCCGACCAGAAGTTGCGCATCGTCGAGGCGCTGAAAAACAAACGGCACATCGTCGCCGTCACCGGCGACGGAGTCAACGACGCGCCAGCCCTGAAGGCCGCCCACATCGGAGTCGCCATGGGCGAGAGCGGCACCGATGTCGCGAAGGAAGCGGCCGACGTCGTGCTGCTCGACGACAATTTCGCGAGCCTCGTCAACGGCGTCGAGGAAGGGCGAGCCACGTTTCAGGGCATTCGAAAATTCCTGACCTATGTTCTCGTTCACAATGTCGCCGAGCTCGTTCCGTATCTCGGGTTTGCCCTGCTGCCGATCCCTCTCGCGCTGACGCCGGTTCAGATCCTCGCCGTCGACATGGGAACGGACGCACTCACTTCCCTCGGCCTGGGCGTCGACAAGCCCCATGCAGACGTCATGAAACGGCCTCCGCGGCGACGAACCGAACGGTTGCTGAACGCCCCTGCGGCGTTGCGGGCCTACCTGTTCCTGGGCCTGATCGAGGCGGCGGCCGCGATGGCGGCCTTCTTCTTCGTCCTGCGCGGCTCCGGCTGGTCGTACGGGCAGCTTCTCTCCGCCGACGATCCTCTCTACCGGCAGGCCACCACCGCGTGTCTGAGCGCCATCGTGGTCATGCAGATCGTCAACGTGTTCCTTTGCCGGAGCTCCATCCTGTCGGTCTTCTCGACCGGCTTCTTCGACAACAAGCTGATTCTCTGGGGGGTGGCGCTCGAGATCGCCCTCGTCCTGGTGGCCAATTACACCCCATGGGCCAACGCCGCCCTCGGAACGGCACCCCTGCCGGCCAGGGTGTGGCTCTTCTTCCTGCCGTTCGCGGCGGGCATGGTCGTGCTCGAGGAATTGCGCAAATGGGTCGCGCGCCGGACCTTCGGCGAGGAGGCTGCGGCGGACTGACGCGGCGCGAGGATCTCTTCCGAGGTCATCGCGGGAGTTACGGTCCGAGCGGGCCTCCCCGCGACGCCAATTCCGCGTCGGGGCCTACTTCTTGCCGATTGCCTTCGTCATCTCTTCCAGCCGCAGCCGGTCGAGGCTCTCGATCGGGAGCGAGGTGAAGAGGCCGAGACGCCGGTAGATCTCGACGCCCACTTTCTTGATGGCCTTTCGCTGTTCCTGCTCTCCCTCAACCGCGTCGGGGTCTTCCGAGCCCCAATGGGCGATGATCGGCTGGCCCGGCCAGACGGGACACGACTCGCGGGCCTTGTCACAGACGGTGATCACGAAATCGAACTTGACGTCCTTGAACTCTTCCCACGACTTGCTTCGCGCGTCGCTCGCGTCGATGTGGTAGCCGTCTCTCAGAAGTTCGAGCACATACGGGTTAACCCGGCCCTTCGGGTTCGCTCCGGCGCTGAAGACCTCGAAGTGCTTGGGGGCCAGCCGCTTCAGAAAGAACTCCGCCAAGATGCTCCGCACGGAGTTTCCCGTGCACAGGAAGAGGATCTTGAATTTCTTCCGAGCAGAAGCGTCGGCCATGAATGTCCTCCTTGGCGCTGGTTGATTCCGCGGGTCCTCCTCCTCATGCCGATCGAGGGCCAGCAGCCGGGAACCACCCCCGCGTCGCCACACAGGCTCTGCACACCGAAAGCATCACCGGGACCTCGACGAGCACGCCAACCACGGTCGCGAGCGCCGCCCCCGAGCCGGGCCCGTAGAGAGCGATCGCCGTGGCGACGGCGAGCTCGAAAAAATTGGAAGCGCCGATCAAGGCACCGGGCGCGGCGACGGCGTACTCGACGCCGAGGAGCCTCATCAAGCCGTACGTCAGCGACGAGTTGAAATAGACCTGGATGAGGATCGGCACGGCGATCAGCAAGACGTGGAGCCAGCGGCCGGTGATGTTCTCGGCCTGGAACGCGAAGATGAGCGTCAGGGTCGCCAACAGTGCCGCGACGGTGACCGGCGCGAACGCCCGCACGAATCGCTCCTCGAACCAGGCGGCGCCGCGGCGAGCAACCAGCACCGTGCGGCTCGCCGCACCGAGAGCGAGCGGGACCACGACGAAAACGATGACCGACAAAACCAAGACGCGGAACGGGACTTCGAGCCCGGCCGCCCCGGTCACCAGCAATTTCACGATCGGCGCAAACGCGACGAGCATGATGAGGTCGTTGACCGACACCTGCACGAGCGTGTAGGCCGGATCGCCGTCCGCGAGGTACGACCAGACGAAGACCATGGCCGTGCAGGGAGCCGCCGCCAGGATGATGACCCCCGCGATGTACTGACCGGCCAGCTCCGGGCCGATCCAGGGCAAGAAGACATGCCGGAAGAAGAGCCACCCGAAGAACGCCATCGAAAACGGCTTGACCAACCAGTTGACGAACAGGGTGATGAACAGGCCGCGAGGTTTCCGGCCGACGCCGACGATCGACCGCAAGTCGATCCTCAGCATCATCGGATAGATCATCAGCCAGATGAGCGCGGCGATCGGGAGGTTGATGTGCGAGCCCTCGCCGAGCTCGAGCTCCCGGAATGCGGAAGTGAGGCCCGGGAATGCTTCGCCAATCAGTAGGCCGAGCGCCATGCTCGCGACGACCCAGATGGAGAGGTAGCGCTCGAACGCGCTCATCCGCCTGGGCGAGTCGAGGCTCGTCTCCGCTGGCCTGGGGGTCCCCTTCGACATCGTTCAGCAGCACGCCGTCGGAGCTTCACCTCCGAGGCCCGAGGCCTGGGCCTTCGGCTGGCAGCAGGTCATGGCCGGGTCGGCCCGCTGCTCGATGTCCTCGAGCACCGTGTAAACCTCCCAGCGATTGCCGTCGGGATCGGTGAGCCAGAACTTCTCCTGGAGCGCGTAACAGCACGCCTCCCGCTTCCCCTCCTCGGTCGCGAGGCCGCGCCCATTCAAAACGTTCTTCCACACCTGCAACCGATCGGGCGAGTCCACCCGGATGCCCAGGTGCGAGAGCGCGCCCCGCCCGAAAACCGGTCCGGGCTGAAGCGCCAGATGGATCTCCGGCTCCGCAGCGACGAACTTCGCATAGTCCGCCTTGAGCTTCGCCGGCTCCCCGAAGAGGCGCCGGTAGAAATCGATAGACCGTGGAAGATTCGAGACGTTCAGCGAGATGTGGACGGCGGATGCCATGAGTCCCTCCATTTCGATAGATTGTGAATGATCGATATGTCGAGCCAATTTTTTTTAGACCGCCTTCGCCAGGATTTCGGCGAGACCCGCCAGAGCGGCCTCGTTCCTCCGATAAAACATCCACCGACCGCGCTTCTCGGCATCCACGATACCCGCGCGACGCAAGAGATCCATGTGGTGCGAGACGGCGGCTTGCGACAACCCCACCGCCGCCTCGATATCGCAGGCGCAAAGGCCGCGCTCGTCGCGCGCGATCAGGTCGCAGCAGGACTTCCCGCGTGACCTCAGGAGGTCGAGGATCTTCAATCTCGTCGGATCTCCCAGGGCCTTGAAGACGAGGACCAGCTCGCCCGGCTGTTTCATAGATCGACAACTATAGAACTCATCGGCGGCCGACGACAAGCGGCGAGATCGGGAAGAACGCTGCGGCCTTCGGATCTTCACTCAGGGTAACCGCCGTGATCCCCACGATCTGGGCCGACACACCGTGGCGGTCCTTGAAATAGCGGCCGACAGCCTGCTCGGAGTGAAAGAGTCGCCGGGCGGCCGTTACTTCAGGACGAAGTTGAAGGGCAAGCCAGGCAGGCTCGCGAGTGCATGCTCAGGGAGTCGTGCTCAGTTCGAAGTTCTCGAAGCCATGAAGACCCATCTCGTCGAGCCGTTTCAGGCCGACCTCGACCTCTGCCGGGGAAATCTCCAAAGCGGCGAGGTGCCGCTCGAGGGCGGCCCGGCCGGTGAATTCTCGCCGGTTGAGGGCACCTCCGCCCTGATACGGAATGAAGACAACCCCGTATCGCTCGGGAGCCAACAACTCGATCCGAAGGCGTCCAATCATGATGGCGCGATTCTAGCTCCCGGATTCCGATCACCGGGCTGAGGCATCGGCTGGCTCGATCGGGAATCGCCGTCAGGGGCGGGCGGACGAGCCGAGGGCACGGGCAGGGCGGCCGAAAGCGACGACAAAACCTTCCGTCGCGTCCCGAAGTCCCCGCGCGATGGATTGGCGAGCATGGTGGTCCGGCGGGGCGGCTTCGAAGGAGCCTTTCGATGGCTCGGCGTTTGCTCGATTCACACTGGCGGCCAGTTCCTCGAGCAACAGGGCGACGGCGTCCACGGTCTTCTCATCGAAGGCCGTCGTTGTCATCCTGGGATCCCTCTTCAAGCCCAGGATCCACTCCAGGTTCGCGTTCCATTCCGCGGGAGACACCAGCCCTCGAGCCAGGCTGTGACAATCGCGCAGGCGGGCGAGCGCCGCCTCGATCTCCGAGTCGCGAGCAAGGCCCGGCCCACGGTGTATCGGTAGAGTGCGAGCGGGATTCCCATCCGGTCTTTCCCCGAACCACCGGCCGACCCCGGCCAGAAGGCGCCGAAACAGGGAGATCGGGAGCGATGGCATCGAGGCCGTGCAGTACTCGCACGTCACGGTCCCGTTCATTTCGACGACCGTTCTATTGGATCGCCCGCAGTTTCGACAATTCCAGGATCGCAATTCAGACACGTATGCACCCGCTTTCGAGCCGAACGATTGTCCACAGTCGTTTGGAGGGAGCGAGCGCACAGCCTATCACGGACCGTCCCGGAGAGCAGGACGGCACGTCGATCGGCGTCACCTCGGCGGCTGACGCGCTCGCCGAGGACGATTTCTATTCACTCGTCCGGTTGTTGCGCTCCGCTCGAGGTTCATCTACGTGAACCTCTCGCGTGAACGTCTCTGGGCGCTCTTCGTACTTCGCCGCAAGGAACGAAAAGGACAGGTATCAAGGCGGCGGCTCGCGCCGCTGTGATAGGGTGAACAATTGGCTGCTCTGGACGGGACCTACCATCGGTCCGCGCCCGTCGACGATCAGGGTGGCTCAGCAGGGCTCAGAGAGGCACTCGTCGCTGAGCCTTCCTCCGGGCTGGCGAGTAGTCCGGCAGACATAGGGTAGAAACGGCGTCCTCAGGCGCCGGTTTGAGTCGGGTCTTTCTAAAAGGAAGAGTGTCATGACACAGTCGGTGGTCGATATTGCGAAGGCCCAGGTCATCGCGTACAACGAAAAGAACTGGGACAAAGTCAAGGCGGGCGTCGCGCCGGGGTTGGTCTACGACGAGGTCGGGACCGAGCGGAAGGCCGAAGGGGTCGACAACGTCCTCGCCATCTGGAAAGGGTGGGCTACGGCGATGCCGGATTCCAAGGCCACCTTCCATTCGGAGGTCGTGAGCGGTAACACCGTCGTGCTCGAAATGACATGGCGCGGCACCCATAAGGGACCCCTGAAGATGCCCACCGGAGATATCCCCGCGACCGGCAAGAACATGGAGCTTCGCGCCATTCAGGTCGTCGAGGTCGCGAACGACAAAGTCAAGTCGGTCCGCCAATACTTCGACGTGGGAAGTCTCCTGCGACAGTTGGGCGTCGGACACTGATCTGTCGAGATCGGCAGCTCTCGCCGTCGGGCGAGGGCTGCTGCCCTCCGTGGCCAGGGCTCCGTTCGCAGGAAAGCCGGAACCCCGTGCCACCCGGGAATCGCACTCGCGTGGACTCGATCACAGGAATACTGCGGTGGCGAGCCGACCTCCTCCCGCGGCCCGACCCGAGGAATTCCCAGCCAGGTCCCTCGCAAGCCGGAGCGACGTGCTTGGTGGAGCTGAACGGGATCGAACCGTCACGCCTCGCTTCGCTCGGGTGACGGCACCGTCGAATTTCTCAGGCGGGGGCGCACGGCCTCCGTACTCCCCCCAAAGGAAGTCGAGGTTCAATCCCGCCGCCTTCACAGTGCCCCGCTCGCGGCGCGAGGAGTCTCCGCGAAGTAACCGAGCGGAGGAGCCTCCCGCCGCGGGAGCGAAGGCGCAGCGAAGGGACCAGGCGAGCGATCGAGGTCGCATCCGGCCGAGTCGCTCGCCGGTGCGCTGGAGGGCGCAGGTCCCTCGCAAGCCGGAGCGACGTGCTTGGTGGAGCTGAACGGGATCGAACCGTCACGCCTCGCTTCGCTCGGGTGACGGTTACGTCGAACTTCTCAGGCGGGAGGCGCACGGCGCCCCCCGTGCCCCCCACGGAGGTCGCCAGTTCGATCCAGTCCAACTGTGACTCTCTCTTTGTGACAGGCCTTGAAGTCTTGGCGGGGGCGATTGGTGGAGCTGACCAGGATCGAACTGGCGACCTCCTGAATGCCATTCAGGCGCTCTCCCAAACTGAGCTACAGCCCCACGCAGGAGGGCGCGAAGAATAGCACGCCGGCCCAAAAGGCGGCAAACGAGAGAGGGTGTC
>DATKAE010000055.1:0-1553 GCA_035498405.1 Thermoanaerobaculia bacterium
CCCTCGAGCGATGCAAGTCCTAGCGGAGCGGGGGCGTCCTCGGACCACGGTCGACGAGGACGGTCACCGTTGGCCTCGCGTGAGCGCCAGGATCGAATCCGTGCTCATCCGCACGGAGCCACGGCCGCGCAGGCGCTGCACGATCGACTTGCCGCGGCGCCGCCGCGCCTTCACCCCTCGGACCTTCCTTACTCGAACCGCCTTGCCGACGATCTCGAGCTCGATCTCGGAATTGGGGAGCAACCCCAGCTTCTTCCGAATCCCGATGGGAATCGTCACCTGGCCCTTGGTCGTGATGCGCATCGTATTTCGTCGCACGCTTGTGCTCCTCGAGCTCGAAACCTTGCGATGCTGCGGTTCATGCGGAGGGTCGGGAAGCCGCAAGGCGCGCTTCTGGCGCGAGAGGTTCCACTCGAGTCCGACAACGTCTCCAGGGCCAACTGCTATCGGCAAACGAGCGATGTGAACTCCTCGACCGTGATACCGGCTTCGCGAATGAGCGCGCGCAGGGTGCCCTTCGCGAGTTCGCGATGGTCTGGAACGGTGAGACGCCGGAAGGGAGGCTCACGATGACGCAGAACGATGTGGCTCCCCTTCTGACGATCGACTTCGTAGCCGAGCCTGCGAAAGGCGGACACGGCCTCCCGGCCAGAAATTCGAGGGAGGGCGCTCAAACGGCTACGTCGACGACTTCTTCATGGATGGAAGGAGGAATGGGCTCGCCCCGTTCTCGCAGGCTCTCCAGATACGCTTCGATCGCCTCGCGAACGTTCGATACAGCCTCGGCCCGGGTAGCACCCTGGGATACGCATCCAGGCAGAGACGGGACCGTTGCGACGAACATGCCGTCTTCATCGGTTTCGACGAGGATCCGGAACTTCATTGGCAGCTCCTCCGGGATATCGCCGGCCAAGGATATCGCCGAGTGGGGCGCGTGCCGACCGGTCCCGGCTCTTCACGTTCGCGTGACATTCGCGAGCGTCGCCCCAAGAGCCACCATCATGTCGCGATCTCGCGAAGCGGAACCGGCTCGCTCGGCCACGGAGATAATCGTCCGCTTTCGGCTCTGCGAGACCCCTACCACCGCGGTCTCCGGTTCCACATCGCGCGGGCCGCTTGCCGCAAACTCGCGGAACTTGCGACGATCTTCGCGGCTGTTCTCGCGTCATTTGCGGAGACGCGACGCAATAGAGTGTTGGTGGCGGAGCGAGTAGGATGAGGAGCCTCGGAACTTCTTTTTTGGACGAGGTGCTGGTCGATCTGAGGCAGCGCCCGCCAGGCAGGCTCCGCGGCCGGCGCTCTCGGACGGTGCGAGTCCGATCGGAGCAGCGCGCCCCGCATCTAAGGGGAGATGATCTCGAGACCCGGGAAGTACGTGCGGTAGCGCGTGGGATCGCGTGTCAGCAGGGTGAGACCGGCGACCGCCGCATGCGCACCGATGTAGAAGTCCGGCAGCGGGGAACTCCGCCCGCCGCGCCGACGCCGGTACCGCACGAAGCACTTGCCGGCCAGGAAGGCGGCCTCCCAGGGAAGTGGAAGCCGCGCGAACTCCG
>DATKAE010000056.1:0-2611 GCA_035498405.1 Thermoanaerobaculia bacterium
CAAAGCATCCGATGCACATCGATCCGAAGGCGTCCCCGCTCCTCCAGACGAGCCTCGGCGGCGTCCCGCGCTGGAAGAAGGGCAAGGTCCGGGACGTGTACGATCTCGGGGACCGTCTCCTGCTCGTGGCCACGGACCGGCTGAGTGCCTTCGATGTCGTGCTGCCGACGGGGATCCCCGGCAAGGGCGTCGTCCTCACCCAGATGTCGCTCTTCTGGTTCCAGCTCCTCGCGGACGTCGTGCCGAACCACGTCGTGACCGCGGACGTGGGGGAGTACCCGTCCGAGCTGCGGCCGTTCCGGGAGCAGCTCGAGGGCCGCTCGATGATCGTCCTGAAGACGGACGTGCTGCCGGTCGAGTGCGTGGTGCGGGGGTACCTGGTCGGGTCGGGCTGGAAGGACTACCGGGCGACGGGCTCGGTGTGCGGAATCGCTCTCCCTCCGGGACTCCGCGAGTCGGATCGGCTCGAGCCGCCGATCTTCACCCCGGCCACGAAGGCCGAGACCGGGCACGACGAGAACATCCCCTACCGGACGATGGCGGAGACGGTGGGCGGCGACAGGGCGGACGAGGCGCGACGGGTGAGCCTCACGATCTACGCCCGCGCCCGAGCCCACGCCGAGGCGCGCGGCATCATCCTCGCCGACACCAAGTTCGAGTTCGGCGTGCGGGACGGGCGCCTCGTGTGGATCGACGAGGCCCTGACGCCCGACTCGTCGCGGTTCTGGCCGAAGGACGGCTACGCGCCGGGGCGCGCGCAGCCCAGCTTCGACAAGCAGTTCGTGCGCGACTACCTCGAGACCCTCCGCTGGGACAAGCGGCCCCCGGGGCCGGAGCTGCCGCCGGCGGTCGTCTCACGGACGCTCGAGAAGTACGTGGAGGCGTTCGAGCGCCTCCGGGGCGAAGCCCGCCACGCCGAGGTCTCCGGGCCCATGGCCCGGACCATCTAGGAGCACGAAGGTCTCGTGAAGCAGCAGCTGGAAGCTCTGGTCACCGAGATGGTCGACCGGGGGATCCTGTTCGCCGAGGCGAAGAGGGAGTTCGAGAAGAAGTTCATCGCGAGGGTCCTGCAGCGCCACCGCGGCAACCTCTCCCGAGCGGCGAAAGACCTCCGCATCCATCGCAACACCCTCGGAAAGAAGATCGAGGAGTTCAAGCTGCAGCAGTAGGCGGTGGTCGCTGCGGCCTCCCGGAAGTCGGGGGCCCTTCCCGCGGTCCCGCCGGCGAGGCCGGGTGCGGCGCCTCGGGATATGGGGGCTTGTCGGCAGGCAGCCGTCGCGCGGAAGTGCCCTTTGGTCAATGCGTTCCCGCGTGCTCTCGCAGGACAGACACTGACCGCCCCGACCCTGGCAGTCTCCTTGACAGACCGCCAGCAGCCTCCTATACTCATTGGCAGTCACATGACATGAGTGCCAGCGCGCCGCGGGGAGCCTCTCTCGTCCCCCGGGCGTATGCGAGTACGGATTCGGCTTGCATTCAGGGACTCAAGACAAGGAGACGAGGAAAAATGGCGAAGGTGCGTCCGCTTCACGACCGCCTGCTGGTGAAGCGCATCGAAGAGAAAGAGACCATCAAGGGCGGGATCATCATCCCCGACACCGCGAAGGAGAAGCCCCAGGAGGGCGAGGTCATCGCCGTGGGCAACGGCAAGATCCTCGACAACGGCACCAAGATCCCGCTCGACGTCAAGGCCGGTGACAAGATCCTCTTCGGCAAGTATTCCGGCACCGACATCAAGATCGACAACGAGGAGTACCTCATCCTGCGCGAGGACGAGGTCCTCGCGGTCATCAGCTGAAGGAGGCCGAGGAAGACCATGGCAAAGCAGATCACTTACGGAAACGACTCGCGCCAGGCGGTGCTCCGCGGTGTGAACCGGCTGGCCGACGCGGTCAAGGTGACCCTCGGCCCCAAGGGCCGCAACGTGGTCCTGGACAAGAAGTTCGGCTCCCCGGTCATCACCAAGGACGGCGTCACGGTGGCCAAGGAGATCGAGCTCAAGGAGCCGCTCGAGAACATGGGCGCGCAGATGGTCCGCGAGGTCGCCTCCAAGACCTCGGACGTGGCCGGCGACGGCACCACGACGGCGACCGTCCTCGCCCAGGCGATCTACCGCGAGGGCATCAAGAACGTGACCGCCGGAGCCAACCCGATGGACATCAAGCGCGGCATCGAGAAGGCGGTGGGTACGGTCGTCGAGGAGCTGAAGAAGCTCAGCAAGCCGGTCAAGGGCAAGATGATCGCCCAGGTCGGGACGATCTCCGCCAACAACGACGAGACGATCGGCGGCATCATCGCCGAGGCTATGGAGAAGGTCGGGAAGGACGGTGTCATCACCGTCGAGGAGGCCAAGACTCTCGAGACCTCGCTCGAGGTCGTCGAGGGGATGCAGTTCGACCGGGGCTACCTCTCGCCCTACTTCGTGACCGACCCCGAGCGCATGGAGGTCGTCCTCGAGAACGCCCTCGTCCTGATCCACGAGAAGAAGATCTCGAGCATGAAGGACCTGCTCCCGGTCCTCGAGCAGGTGGCCAAGCTCGGCAAGCCGATGCTCATCATCGCCGAAGAGGTCGAGGGCGAGGCCCTGGCCACCCTGGTGGTGAACAAGCTC
>DATKAE010000057.1:0-55623 GCA_035498405.1 Thermoanaerobaculia bacterium
CGTCGCCGATCGCCTCCTTCGCATCCGACAGGTTCGGCGCGTGCACCGTCGCGCGCATCCCGAGCTTTCTCGCCTCCGAGATCAGTGCCCTGGCGACGTCGGGCTTCATCCGAGGCAGGGTCGGCTTTGGCGCCCGGCACCAGGCCGTGTCGTCGAGCATCAGCTTGATCTCGCTCGAGCCGAGCGCCTGGGCCTTCCGCACGGCGGCCCGCGCCTCCCCGACGGTCGTCGGAAAGCGATTCAGATTCGAGTCCGGCGGCTCACCCTGATCCCACCATCCTCCCCGAGCCGTGAAGATCGGCGCCGCGGGAAAGACATCCGGAAAGCGAGAGCCCGCGTAGCGGGAGCGCTCGGCGAGCTTGCCCGCCGCGGCGACATCCTCGGCCATGAGACGCACCGAGGTGACGCCCCAACGCAGCATTTCCTCCAGGTCCCCCTCGGACTCGGCGTGAACGTGCGCATCGATCAGGCCGGGGATGATCCATTTTCCCCTCGCGTCGGTGACCGGCGTGCCGGCCGGAAGCGCCGCCAGCGCCTGCGGCGTCGCTTCGGCCACGGAAACGATGCGTCCCTCTCGGACGACGAGCAGGGCATTCGGGCGGGGCGCTGCACCCGTCCCGTCGATCAGCGTGGCTCCCTGGAAGGCGATCGTCGTCGCGAGCAGAAGCGCGGTCAAGCCGGCGGGGGCCTACAACACTTCGAGGGCGCTCTCTTTTTCGCGCTCCTCTTCTTCGATCGCGACGGGATAGACGCCGGTGAAGCAGGCCGTACACGTCGCTTGCTGCGGGCGTCCGAACGCCTCGAGCATTCCCTCGGGCGAGAGATACCCCAGGCTGTCCGCGTCGATGTACTTTCGGATGTCTTCGACGGAATGGTTGGAAGCGATCAGCTCCCGCCGTGTGGGCGTGTCGATCCCGTAGTGGCAGGAGTTCATCGTGGGAGGAGAGGAGATGCGCACGTGCACCTGCTTGGCGCCCGCTTCGCGCAGCATCCGAACGATCTTTCGTGATGTCGTTCCGCGGACGATCGAATCGTCGACCAGAACCACCCGCTTGCCTTCGACGACCTGCCGCACGGGATTCAACTTCACCTTCACGCCGAAGCTGCGGATCGCCTGCTTGGGCTCGATGAACGTGCGCCCGACGTAATGGTTGCGCACCATTCCCAGGGCAAATGGCAGCCCGCTCTCTCGCGCGTATCCCAGGGCCGCGTACATGCCGGAGTCCGGCACGGGCACGACCACATCCGCATCGGCGGGGTGCTCCCTCGCCAGCCGCGCGCCGAAGGCCTCCCGCACGGCCGCGACACTCTTGCCGAAAACCAGCGAGTCGGGGCGAGCGAAGTAGATGTGCTCGAAGACGCAGGGTGTGGCGCGGGGAAACGCGAATCGGTGAGAAGAAAAGCCGTCGGAGGAAAGGCGGACGATCTCCCCGGGCTCGACGTCCCGCTCGAACTTCGCACCGATCAGGTCGAACGCGCAGGTCTCCGAAGCCGCCACGGGGTAGCCCTCGTGCATCCCCAGGGAAAGGGGTCGGATGCCGTTGGGATCGCGCACCGCGAAGATCCCGTCCCGCCCGAGAATCAAGAGGGAATAGGCCCCCCGCACCTCCGAGAGTGCCTCGGCGATCGCCGCGCCGAGGGTCGTGGCGCGAGAGCGCGCGATCAGGTGCAGAATGACTTCGGAATCGGAGGAGGTCGTAAAGAGCGCCCCGGAGGCCTCGAGCGAAGCCCGAATCTCCCGGGCATTGACGAGATTTCCGTTGTGCGCGAGCGCGAGCGGCCCCCGGCCCGTCGCGAAAACGATCGGCTGAGCGTTGATCAGCAGGGACGCCCCCGCCGTGGCGTACCGCACGTGGCCGATGGCCGCACGCCCCGGAAGGCGCGAAAGCCTCTCCTCCGTGAAGACGTCCGCGACGTAGCCCATCTCCCGTTCGACGGAGATGTGGCCCGCGGAGTCGAGCGTGGCGATGCCCGCCGACTCCTGGCCCCGATGCTGGAGAGCGTACAGGCCCAGGTAGGTCAGGCGGGCGGCGTCTTCTGCATCGAAGACGCCGAAGACACCGCATTCGTCGCGGAAGCCGGATCGAAGTTCCACGCCCACATCATCTTAACATTCGCGAGCTCTGTGCCGTTCCCGGCCGAACTCCCGTGCCTTCAGTTCACACCCTCCCCCGCTTCCCAACGCTCAAGCCGTTGCGCGGCCTCGAGAAGTCGCGTCGGCGCCCACACCCAACTGGCGAAGCTGCTTCTCTTGCAGACGCGTCAACGAGAGCTGCGCGGCGATGGCGCCAATGAGCGCGAAGAACATGTCCCACTGAGTGTCCCAGGGATCCCCCTGCGTACCGAGAAAGGCGGTGGCGGCCGATCCGGTGGCGACCGCCGTCCACCACTCGATGAACTCGTAGCACGCGGAGATCGCCAGGCACACGGACGTCGTCAGAAAGAAGAGCCACCCTCCCGCGGGAAGCGGCGTCTTGCGCCGGAGCACCTCGCGGGCAACGATTGCCGGCACGAACCCCTGCGCCAGATGCCCGATGCGATCGTAGTGGTTCCGGGCGAACCCGAAGGCGTCCTTCATCCAGTAACCGAGCGGAACTTCCGCGTACGTGTAGTGACCGCCGAGCATCAGGATGAGCGCGTGAAGGAAGAGAAGGCGATAGGAGAGCGGAGTCAGGGGGAACCGGCGGTAGGTCGCGATCAGAATTGGAGCTCCCACCAGTATCGGCGCCACCTCGAGTAGCCACGTGAATCGGTCGCTCGGACGGAATCCCGAACAGGCCAGAAGGACGAACGCCAGCGCGAGCAGGATGATCGGCTCGCGCCGCGGGCCGGACGGCGCGGCGGCGGTTTGGACGGACAACCTCGTCTCGCTTTCGGTCGCTTCATTATCGCCGAGGAATGTGATGAGCCGTCCGGAAGCGGTGACGGGCGACGTGTTGGCAAGCGAAGCGGATCGTATCCGCGCACATGGAGCCCGAAAGAGATCGCTCCAACCTCCTATTTCGGCGGGGCCGAGTCGCGATACTCGGCGCCGCCGCCTTCTTTGTCTTCGTGCTCGCGGTCGAGGGACAGACCGCGGACGCGGAAAAGATCTCGATTCTCGGCGTGAAGAATCCGTTTCTCGTCTCCGCCGCCAACAACGCTTTCGCCCTCGCGCTTCAGAGACTCGCAAACCCGGGCTGCCAGCGAATCTTCCGCGACTTCCACGACGCGAAGGGCCGCACGCTTCAAGCCCGTCTCGATTCGCTCGACCACACGGGAGCGAGCTTCCTGCAGATCCTGCGCTTCGCCAACGGCGAGCGTCTCTCTCCCTGTCAGTCAGGCGGGGTGCTCGCGGCCACGACCCCCTTGAGCCACGTCATCTTCCTTTGCGGCATTCAGTTCTTCGAGAGAGAGCGCCACGATCCCGAGTTCGCGGCGGCGCTCGTGATCCACGAGATGCTCCACTCGCTCGGCCTGGGCGAGAACCCGCCCGCCTCGAACGAGATCACGATGCGGGTTCTCGAGCGCTGCGGCTCGGCGGCCCTCGGAGAGCCGGCCGCGGCGATCGCCTGGGTTCGCCGGCCGGCAGCCGGTCCCCTCGCCACAGAACCGTAGCATCACGGCGACGCGGCCAGTGCCGCCGACGGTCGGCCGCGTAAGGCCGAATCCCTCCGCGCCCGGAGCAGCCCCGTACTGCCCGTTCGGCCCACGAGGAGTAGGATTCCAAGAACGGGAAGGAACGGAGCCGCAATGGCTCCGGGACGGCAGTAAGGGACCCGTCTGGGAGGTGGTCTATGCGACCGACACCTGGTTCTCGATCTTGGTCTGGCGTGACCGCTTGGTTGCTCGGTTTTCTCGCTTGCTTGCCGGCCCTCGGAGGTTCGAGCTCTTGGACGAGCGCGGGTCCGGATGGCGCGAGCGTGACGGCTCTGGTCGCGGTTCCCTCGAGCTCGACAGACCTGCTGGCCGCCACACAGGACGGCGGCATTCTCCGCAGCAGCGATGGCGGGTCGTCCTGGGTGTCGTTGCGCGTCCACCCCGGGCCTAACCCCCTTGGGGCGCTGGCGATCTCCGCTGCCGCGCCCAACACGGTCTATGGATACACCGGCGATCCTCAACTAGGCAATCTCCTCGTTCGGAGCGGCGACGCAGGATCACACTGGCGTCAACTGACGCTGTCTTTGGGGGCGAACAACTACCCGATTTCTCTGGCTGTCGATCCGACGAACGCATCGGCCGTGTATCTCGGGACCGCTGACGGAGTCTTCAGAAGCACCGACGCCGGTCTTACCTTCAGCACCGCGAACTCCGGGATCCCCCCGGGGCGATACGTCTCGGCACTGGCGATCGACCCCACGAATGCCAATACGGTTTATGCGGCAACTTCGGGCGGGATCTACAAGAGCACGGACGGCGCACAGAGCTGGAGCCCTTCCGGTTTTCTCGGCAAATACATGTTCTGTGTCGCCATCGACCCCGGCAAGACATCCACGATCTACAGCGCAGCTTCCGGAGAGGGGATGTTTCGGACCACCGACAGCGGGCAGACCTGGACCCGCATCAATATCGGCCTCGGCGACATCAGCGAAACAGGCGCTTACCTGATCGTGGTCGACCCGATGGACTCGTCGACGATCTACGCCGAGACGTATGGGGGCGACATCCGCAGCACCGACGCCGGAGCCACCTGGACGCATCTGAAGATCGGGCCCGCGCCAAAGCAGAATCTTTCTGCGGGAGCCCTCGCCTTGATTGGCTCTCCGTCCGCCGTTGTCGCCGCCTCACTCGATGGGCTCCTTCGGAGCACGGACAAGGGCGAGAATTGGAGCCCGGCCACTGGCCTGCGGGCCTCCACGATTGCCGCACTCGCCCTGAACCCATCCGCGCCCCAATCGATCTTTGCGGGAGGACCCGGCGGGGTGTTCCGGAGCACGAATTCCGGCGGAGAGTGGAGCGAGAAGGACTTAGCCGCGCCACCCGCCTCCGCATTGGTCGTCGATCCCGGCGAGTCCTCGAACGTCTACGCCGGTGACGTGGGCGGCGTCTGGAAGAGCACGGATGGCGGCCACTCGTGGAGCGCAACGGGGCAGCTCGATACCGGGCAAGTCTCGAGCCTGGCCATTGATTCCTCGGGGTCGATCCTCTATGCCGGATCAGCGTCGGTCTACTCGTTGAGCGGCGGCATCTCCAAGACCACCGACGGGGGCCAGAGCTGGCAACGATTGGCCGGGATCGGCCAGGCTCGCGCGATCTACACGCTGCTCATCGATCCGCACGAGCCGCAAACGATCTATGCCGGCTCCGATTTCACCGTGTATGACTATCCCTCCTATCCATCCGGCGGCGGCGTCCTGAGGACGACCGACGGCGGGCAGACCTGGTCGCTGAGCAGCACTGACCTCCAGTCTCCCGTGCGCGCACTCGCAGGTGATCCTTCGCGGCCGTCGACTCTCTACGCCGGGACGGCGGCCAACGGCGTTTACAAGAGCATGGATGGAGGAACTTCCTGGTCCTCAGCCGGCCATGGGATTCCCGACAACGCATCGCCCCTGGCGCTCGTCGTCGATCCGGCCTCGCCGGCAACCGTCTACGCCGGCACCTCGACCGGTGTCTACCGGAGCATCGACGGTGGTTCGAGCTGGCAGTTCTTCGGCAACGGACTCGGCGATGTCGGCGTGAACGCGCTCGCCTTGGACGCCACAGGAAGGCTGCTCCACGCGGCCACGGCCGGCGGGGGCGTCTTCGAAAGATCGATTGCCTCCAATCGGCTCCCTTGCGAACCGGGCGACGATCACCTGTGTCTACTCGGCAATCGCTTCCGGGTCGACCTGACGGCAATCGACCCGCGCACCGGAGTCCGGACGACGGGTCAGGCCAATGCGCAAGCGGACCGCTTCGGCTACTTCGGCCTGTCGCAGTTGACCGGGGATCCGACACTCCCCGAAGTCTTTGTCAAGATGGTGGACGCGACGTCTCTGCCCGGCGGGGGCGTCTGGGTCTTCTTCAGCGGCCTGACCGACCTTCACTATGCGTTGACCGTCAGCGACACCCTGACCGGCCGCAGCCGCGACTACGAGAGCGAGGGCCTGTGCGGCGCGGCGGATACCTTGACTTTCTCCTCCGGCGCTGCGTCCGCTGTTCGCGGCTCCGAGAGAACCCGGCCGTGGATTGCGCTCGCGGCCTCGGCGGACGAGCTCACGCTGCTCGGGCGCTTTCACTTGACGCTTTCCGCGACCGATCCCCGCACCGGACGGATCTCCGCCGGAACCGCGATTCCCCAGGGCGATCGCTTCGGCTATTTCAGCCTACCTGCCTTCACGGGCGATCCGAACTTCCCGGAGGTCTTCGTCAAAATGATCGACGCGACGTCTCTGCCGGGAGGCACGTTCTGGCTCTTCCACACGGGCCTGACGGATCTGTCCTACGTGCTGACCGTGACCGACGGCGTCACGCACGCGGTGAAGGAATACCGGAACGATCCGACCGATCCGACGAGACTCTGCGGAGAGGCGGACACGGCAGCCTTCGCCGGTCCCTGAGCACGAAATCGCCGCCTGCGTCTACGTCGACCTCGGCGAGCTAACGGGAGGCACCAGAAGTACCCAGCCGACCCCGGAGAAAGTCCGCGACGGCCCTCGCGAACTCCGCCGGGGTCTCTTCCTGTGGCACGTGGCCCGCGTCGGGCAAAGTCAGGAACCAGGCGCCGTGGATCTCTTGCGCAAGATCGGCGCCGGCTGAGATCGGTAGGAGTCGGTCCCCCTTGCCCCAAAGGACCAGGGTCGGCGCGGCGATTCGGGCGGCGACGTCCTCGTAGCCGCGCCGGTTCGAGCGCAGTGCGGCCAAAGCCGCCCTGCGGGTGCCGGGCACGGGGACCGGGTCCCACCAATCGGACACGGTCTCCTCGGTCACGCGGCTGGCTCGGTCGTAAAGGCGGTTCCGGAGCGTCCAGGCCATCACCGGTCGACAAAGAAGCTCCATCTCGAGCTCCCCCGCCACGGGACTACGCATCAGGCGAAACTGCCAGGGAATTTCTACCCGCGGCGAGGCCGAATCGACGAGGACGAGCGCAGCGATCCGGTCGGGCCGCGCGGCGGCCGCGATCACCGCAACTGCGCCGCCCAGCGAATTGCCGACGAGAACGACTCGGCGAACCTCCCGCGCATCCAGATAGCGCCAGAGATGGAGAGCCTGAGCCCCGACCGTGTAGTCGTACGGCCACGGGCGGTCGGAGAAGCCGGAGCCGGGCAGGTCGACCGCGATGGCGGATCGCCCGGCCGCGGCTCCCGCGAGGACCTTCTTCCAGGTCGCCGAGGAAGAAAGAAACCCGTGAACGTACACGACCGTCTCGCCACCCTGCCCGGACACCTCGCGAGAGCGCCAGCGCACGCCGTCGACGACGATATCGCGCTCTCCGGTTCGCGGCGTCGGTACTCGCGCTTCGCGCTCAGTCAGACGCCGCGCGGCGATCGCGAGGGCAAGCACGAGAAGAAGAAAGCCGATGAATCGGACCAGTAAGCCCAGAAGGCCTCCTCGGGACGCAGCCAGCCGGCCGCGATCTTAGCCCGCGCGCCCTTGCTGGCACGCGTCGTGCTCAGACATGAGAGAGACCAACGCCGCGGCCGATTCTGGCCCGCGGGGGTCGGGAGGTCACCATGCTGAAGCGATACGGGGGGATTCTTCTTGCCGGAGTGGTTCTCGCCGCCGGGCTTCTCGCGACGGGATGCAAGACGACCACAACGGCTGGAACGCAGGTCGATGACGCGGCGATCAAGACGTCGGTCAAGGCGAAACTCGCGTCCGATGTCCGGCTCTCGACGCTGACCAACATCGAGGTGAATTCGACAAACGGCGTCGTGACGCTGGCGGGGCAGGTGCACAACCCGGACGAGAAGAAGCTCGCGGAAACGATTGCGAAGTCCGTGAAAGGCGTTGTCAAGGTCAACAACGACCTGCAGGTTGAGAAGAAAGGCTAGGCTCCGCTCCGCGCGGCATGATCGTTGGGCAAGGCCGTCCGGTCGGCCGTTGCAGGCGGGCCGGGCCTAAACTGCACGGGTGCCGACCTGGAAACTGACGCTGGAGTACGACGGGACCCGGTACCGCGGCTGGCAGTCGCAGAAGAACACCGAGCGGACCGTGCAGGGAGTCCTCCTGCGCGCGGCGCGGGAGCTGCTGGGTGACGACGCGAGCGTGGGCGGGGCCGGACGCACGGACGCGGGGGTGCATGCGCTTGGGCAGATCGCGCACCTCAAGGCTCGCAAGAAGGCCACGGAGCGCGAAATCGAGCACGGCTTGAACGACAGGCTCCCCTTCGATGTCAACGTGCTCGAGGTCGAGCCCGCGCCCCCGGGCTTTCACGCGCGGCACGACGCTCTTTCGCGGACGTACCTCTATCGGTTCTCGCGGCGCCGCACCGCCTTCGACAAGAGGCTCGTGTGGTGGGTGAAGGACCGCCTCGACTTCGCCGCCATGAGGCGCGCCGCGAAGCTCTTCGAAGGGCGCCACGACTTCGCTTCGTTCTGCGAGAACCCGGAGGGACAGGAGTCGACGGTCGTCGTGGTCGAGAAGAGCGACGCTCTCGACTGGGAGCACGAGATCCATTTCCGCATCGAGGCGTCGCATTTCCTTTGGAAGATGGTGCGCCGCCTGGCGGGCACGTTGGCCGAGGTGGGGCGGGGCAATCTCGACGCGGCGGCGGTAGAGAGGCTACTAAAGGAGAAATCGAGCGCCCCGGCGAAGTGGACGGCGCCGCCCTCAGGGCTGTTTCTGGAGAGAGTGACCTACATGGCTTCGAGCGACAACCCGGGGAACCGTGAGCGTCCCAGCCTGTCGAAATCCGAGAGGTTGCCCGGGGAGGCTTGAAGACTCCAATTCTTTCGCCGAGCCGTCGTCGGGACTAGAATCGAGGGCAGGCTGATCCGAACGGCGTTTCGCCCTCAGATAAGGAGGACCCGTGAAGGACAAGAGCACAACCGAGGTTCCACCGCTCCTGTTCCCCACCGCGATTCTGGCAATCGGACTTCTGACAAGCTGCGAAAAAGCGAATACGATGACCGGTCCTCATTCGACGATCTCGCCCACACCCGCTCCCGCGGCCAATTTGACGGGGTCCTGGACCGGAACATACACGACCAACGACGGCATGGACTGCGATCCGACCGTCCCGCTCGCCGCGACGGCCACGTTCCAGCAGAACGGCTCGACGGTCACCGGGAGTTTGCTTGCGACGGGTCCCTGCGGACTGGGCTACGACTTCGATGGAAAGCTCGAGGGAACCCTCCTGCGCGGGTCGCTCTCGCGCGGGGCCTTCACCGGCTCCGCATCGGGAACTCTCGCCGCATCGGGCACGAGCCTCGTGATGACACCCACGAACAGTTACGGATACGAGATGGGCACTCTGCAGCTTCACAGGGAGTGACTTCGATCGCTGGCCGATTCCAACCCGACTGGTCGAAGTCACCTCCGAGGCGCATTGATCTTCCGGTCCTAGAGCACGTCCGCCGCTTCCATCGCGTGCGCGAAGGCGGACTTCCACAGGCTGGCCAGAGCGGCGACGTCCTCGTCGAGGACGGCACGCTTCCCGACCGAGATCTTGATCTTCTTTCCGCCGACCCGGCCGATCCGCGCGAGCGGCACGCCGGCTTTCTTCGCGGCGCCTTCGACCGCGGCCTGTCCCTCGGGCGGGAACGTGATCACGGCGCGTCCCGCGGACTCGCCGAAGAGAAGAGCCGAGAGGCGCAGGTCGGAGTCGATCGAGATCTCCGCTCCGAGACGTCCCTTCATCGCGCACTCGGCGAGCGCGACCGCGAGCCCGCCGTCTGAAACGTCGTGGGCCGAGTCGAGCAGGGCGCCTTCCGCCAAGGTCGCGAGCAAATCGACCAGCCGCCTTTCGGCCAGCAGGTCCACCTCCGGGCAAGGACCTTCGTCCCGCGCTCTCATCACCCGAAGGAATTCGGAGCCGCCGAGCTCATCGCGAGTCGTTCCGAGCAGCGCGACCAGATCGCCGTCGCGCCGGAAGGCCAGGCGAACGCGCTTGTCGACGTCTTCGAGGAGACCCACCATGCCGACGGTGGGAGTCGGCGGGATCGCTCGGCCGTCCGTCTCGTTGTAGAAGGAAACGTTGCCGGACACCACCGCGATCTCGAGGGCCCGGCAGGCGTCGGAGATCCCGCGGACCGCGGCCTCGAACTGCCCCATCACCTCGGGCTTCTCGGGATTGCCGAAGTTCAGACAATCGGTGACGGCGAGCGGACGCGCGCCGGTACACGCGATCGACCGGGCCGCCTCGGCAACCGCGAGAGCTGCGCCGCGGTATGGATCGAGGGCGCAGAAGAATGGATTCACATCGCTCTTCAAGGCCAGAGCCTTGCGCGTTCCCTTCACGCGGACGAGGGCGGCGTCGCCACCCGGCCGCTCGACGGTGTTCGTCCCCACCATGTGGTCGTACTGGGTCCAGATCCAGGACTTCTCGGCGACGTTGGGGCAGGTCAGGATCCGGCGCAAGCAATCTCCATAGTCCGCCGGCTCGGCCTCGCCGGGCCACCGCGGCGCCGGGGGGACGGGCAGCGCCGCTCGCGGCCTGTCGTAGAGGGGCGCCTGGTCGGACAGCGGCGCCGCGGGCAGGTCGGCGACGATCTCTCCTTCGAAGAAGACCACGACCCGGCCGGAATTGGTCACGCGCCCGATCTCGACCGCGTCGAGCTCCCACTTTCGGAAGATGGCGAGGGCCTCCTTGAGACTGGATTTCCGGACGACGAGCAGCATCCGTTCCTGAGATTCCGAGAGCATGATCTCGTAAGGCGTCATCCCCTCTTCGCGCACCGGCACCTTCGAAAGGTCGATCTCGACGCCGCTTCCCGCCCGTCCGGCCATTTCGAAGGAGGAGGAGGTCAGTCCTGCGGCGCCCATGTCCTGGATCCCGACGACGGCGTCGGTCGCAAAGAGCTCCAGGCAAGCCTCGAGCAACAGCTTCTCGGTGAAGGGATCCCCCACCTGGACGTTGGGACGCTTCTGCTGCTCCTGACCGCCGGCGAACTCCTCGGAGGCCATGGTGGCGCCATGAATCCCGTCCCGCCCGGTCTTCGATCCGACGTACACCACCGGATTGCCCGAGCCCTCGGCGCGGCCCCGAAAGATGCGGTCCTTGGGCAGCACACCGACGTTCATCACGTTGACGAGGATGTTCTCGTTGTACGCCGGGTGGAACGTCGTCTCGCCGCCGACGGTCGGAATGCCGATGCAGTTGCCGTAGCCGGCGATGCCGCGAACCACCCCGTCCACCAGATGCTTCATCCGCGGCGCCGAGAGGGAGCCGAAGCGCAGGGAGTTGAGCGAAGCGATCGGGCGGGCGCCCATCGTGAAGATGTCGCGCAGAATCCCGCCGACACCCGTGGCGGCCCCCTGGTAGGGCTCGATGAAGGACGGGTGGTTGTGCGACTCCATCTTGAAAGCCACGGCCAGCCCATCGCCGATGTCGACCACGCCTGCGTTTTCGCCCGGACCCTGGAGCACGCGCGGCCCCGAAGTCGGAAACGTCTTCAAGTGCACCCGGGAAGACTTGTAGGAGCAGTGCTCGCTCCACATGGCCGAGAAGATCCCGAGCTCGACGAAGTTCGGCTCTCGTCCCAGGATCTCGAGGATGCGCTGATACTCCGCGTCCGAAAGGTTGTGCTCCCGGACGAGCTCGGGAGTGATCGTCGTCATGGGAGGCCGGCGCGCCTCACCGGACGGCGAGGGCGGAGACGACCGACTCGAACATTTTGCGGCCGGCGTCGTTGCCGAGAACCGTCTCCGCGCAGCGGTCGGGATGAGGCATCAGACCCACCACGTTTCCCCCCCGGCTCGCGATTCCCGCGATCCCGTCGACCGCGCCGTTGGGGTTCGCCTCGTCGGTGACACGTCCCTCGGCATCGCAATAGCGGAACACGATGCGCCGCTCGCGGGAAAGCTCCGCGAGGACCTCGGGGGGCGCCGTGTAGTTGCCCTCCATGTGGCCGACCGGCATCTTGACGACCTCCCCCAGCTCGTAGAGACGGGTGAAAGGCGTCTCGACGCTCTCGACCTTGAGGAACACGTCGCGACAGACGTAGCGCAGACCCCGATTGACCCGCATTGCGCCGGGCAGCAGTCCCGCCTCGAGCAGCACCTGGAAGCCGTTGCAGATGCCGAGCACGAGACCCCCCTCCTCGGCAAAGCGGGCGACACTCTCCATGATCGGCGAGAAGCGGGCGAGCGCCCCGGCGCGCAGGTAATCGCCGTAGGCGAAGCCGCCCGGGAGAATGACGGCGTCGGCTCCCTTCAAGTCCGTGTCGTGATGCCAGACGTAGTCCGCTTCGCAGCCGAGCAGGTCCTTGACGACGTGGTAGCAGTCCTGATCGCAGTTGGAGCCAGGAAAGACGACGACGGCAAATCTCATGGCGAAATCACCCTCACGTCGAAACCCTCGATGACGGTGTTGGCGAGCAGCTCCTGAGCCATCTTGCGCGCCTCGGCCTCGGCGGCCTTGGCGTCCACGCCGTCGAGCTCCACGAAGAAGACCTTGCCGGCCCGCACGTCCCTGACCGCCCGGTGCCCCAGTCGCCCGAGCGCCGCGGCGATGGCCTTTCCCTGCGGGTCGAGCACGCCGTCCTTTGGATACACCCTCACCTCGACCCTCATGCGTCAAACGCCTCCAACCCGTTGACCTGATCGGCCGCTTCGAACGGAACCACCCATCCCGAGCGCTCGAGCGCTTCCGACAGCGCCGCCAGAGCGAGCGGCGGCGTGTTGTTGGTCCGCGACAGGTGTGTCGCCACCACGCGGCGCAGCCTCGGCCCGGCGGCGCGGCGCACGACTTCGGCCGACTGCCGGTTGGACAGATGCCCCCAGCCTCCGGAGATCCGCTGCTTCAGCGGCCAGGTGTAGGGGCCGTCGCGCAACATGTCCTCGTCGTGGTTGAACTCGAGGAGCAGCGTCGTCGCATCTCTCACGAAGTCCACGAAATCACGCTCCGCGCGCCCGAGGTCGGAGGCGACGACCAGCCTTGCATCGTCCCCCTCGAAGGCGTAGGCCACCGACTCGTTGGCGTCGTGCGGCGTGGCGAAAGGGAGAAAGCCGATTCCGCCGATCCGGCCGGCGCGACCCGGCTCGATCCGCACGAAGGGGGAGAACAGGTCTCCCTCGAGCCCGAGCGCCTCCGCCGTGCCGAGGGTCGAGAAGATCGGGCAGCCGAATCGCGTGGAGAAGGAGAGGGCTCCGGAGCAATGATCCTGATGCTCGTGCGTGATGAAGATCGCCGCAACCGACTCGCCAGCGAGGCCACGAGCCTTCAGGCGCCGCTCGATCTCGCGTGCCGAAAGCCCCGCGTCCACCAGCACCCGAGTCCCCCCGGCTTCGACGACGCACGCATTCCCGCCGGACCCGGACGCGAGAACGGTGACGCGCACGGCCGAAGATTAGCAGACCCTCTCGGCGCTGTCATGCCGTCAGCCTCCGCGGGCGACCCGGGGGGCGCAAGAGTGATCGCCTGACCGCCGTCACTTCTCGCCGGTGGAGCCGAACCCGCCGGTGTGGCGCGATGTCCCAGGCAGCTCCACGACGGGCGACAGATTCGCGCGCACGACCGGCGCGAAGATCAATTGCGCGATCCGGTCGCCCCGAGTGATCTCGACCGGCTCGGCGCCGATGTTGGCGAGGAGCACGCAGAGCTCCCCCCGATAGTCGCTGTCGATCGTGCCCGGAGCGTTCGGAAGGATCAGACCCTTACGCAGGGCGAGGCCGCTGCGCATCCGAACCTGTCCCTCGAACCCCTCCGGAATCGCGAGCGCAAGACCGGTCGGAACGAGGACCCGCTCCCCGGGCGCGATCGAGAGCGTCGCGGACACGGCGGCCCGCAGATCGCAGCCGGCAGCGCCCGGCGTCGCGTATTCCGGAAGCGGGAGCCCGGCGCCATGCGGCAGAACGCGGATGAGAACGCGCATCTCCAAGACCGCGCCTATTTACCACGGCGGCGGCGGACTCGGGTGGGTGGAGAACCTAGAGCGCGGAGGCGAGGTCGGGCGCCGAAAGCGGGGCCTTGCCGACATTGCCGACGATCGTCAGGGAAAGCACGTTACCGTCCAGCAGCCGCTCGGCTTCCTCGGCCACGTCCTCCGCCGTCACCGCCTCGACCCGGGCGATCATCTCCTCGGCCGGCAGGGCCCTTCCGAAGTAGAACTCCTGCCGCGCGTGCATCGACATCCGCGACACGGTCGACTCCAACGCCAGGATGAGGCTGCCCTTCAGATTCTCCTTGGCCCACGCAAGCTCCCGGGAGCGAACGCCCTGCCGCTTGAGCTTCTTCAGTTCTCGCAACGTCACGTCGAGCACCCTTTCGAGGTTTCGCGGAGCGCAAGCGGCGGTGACCGTCTCGTAGCCTCCCAGCCGATAGGAGTTGAGCGACGACGCCACGGAGTACGCGAGCCCCCGCTTCTCGCGCACCTCCTGGAAGAGGCGCGAGGACATGCCGCCGCCGAGAACGATGTCGAGCAGGCTCGCCGCGAAGCGCCTCTCCGAGGCCTGGGACGGGCCGGCGACGCCCAGGCACACGTGGGCCTGCTCGAGCCCACGCCGGGACCGAACCTCGACGTGCTGGTGCGGGCGCGGAGGGCCGGCGACCCGGCGCGGAGAGGGGCCGCGCGAGGGGCGGCGGCGGAAGAGCTTTTCGATCGCGCCCACGACCTCATCGGCCCGCACGTGTCCCGCCACCGAGAAGATGAGGCTGCCCGGCCGGTACCGATCGCGGTGGTATCGGTAGAGATCCGTCACCCCGATCGATCGGACCGTCTCCGCCGTTCCCAGAATCGGCTCCCCCAACGGGTGCGCCCTCCAGAAGGACCGCACGAACATCTCGTGCACCAGGTCCTCCGGGTTGTCATTGGCTTCGCCGATCTCCTCCAGAATGACGCCACGCTCGACCTCGATGTCGTCCGACTCGAAGGCGGGCGCCAGGACGACGTCGGAGAGCAGGTCGAGCGCGTCGTCGAAACGCGAGTCGAGGGTATGCGCATAGAACCCCGTGTATTCCTTCGTCGTGAACGCATCCACGTCTCCGCCCAAACGATCGATCTCGCGCGCGATCGTGACGGTCGAGCGCCGCCGGGTGCGCTTGAAGAGCACATGCTCGAGAAAGTGGGAAATTCCCCGCCGCTCCCCGGGCTCGTCGAAGGAACCGGCACCGACGAAGATCCCCAGGGCGAAGGAGCGCACGTCGCGCATCTCGTCGACCAAGACAGTGACACCGTTTTCCAGGACGGATTTCTGGACCATTTGGGCTCCGGCAGGCTTTTTGATTCTACGCCTTTGGCGATGCAGGCAACGTCTTCGCTGCAGCCAAATAAGCCGTTATGCCCGAGCTACTTAGTTAGGCTGCTGGCGAACCGGCGGAGGCGGGTTCCGATATCCACCCGGCGGGGCTTGCCGTTGATCATCCGCGTCCCCGGCAATGAAACCCCACTCGTCGTAGTACTTGTGCCCCCTCCACTCCCGCAGCGCCTGTTCGTGAACGTTCGAGCGCACCCCGGCGATCGGGCCGGCCGGCGCCTCGGGGTTCCCAAAGACCCCCGGCGTCGGCGTCGGGCGAGGCGGCGGCAAACCAGTGCCGGGAGTTGGCTGCCCGCCCGGGACCGGGTTGAAGGGAATCGAGTCCGGAGTGCCCGCGATCAACAGGTGCCAGTCGCTGCAACGGCACATCGGGTCCTTCCAGAGCTTGCGGATCGTGCGCGGCCGGCTCTCGTACATCTCCTTGAGTGTGTTGGGATAGCGGCCGTAGCGCCGTTGAAACAAGGCGATCGCGCGCGCGTACTGCCTTCCCCGGAAGATCAGCTCTTCCTCGCGGTCGCGCTTCATCACCGTCGCGATGACCGGACCGACCGCGGCGAGCAGAATCGTCAGGACGGCGATCCCGATGACGAGGGCGACCAGGGTATATCCCGCGCGGGCAGAAGCCGAACGAGGCACTACCATTCCTTGTAGAGCGTCCCGTCCAGGCCCTTCGCTTCCGAACCGCTGTGCACGTCGATGATGCCGGGAGTCGTGGGCTCCGCGGCGGCCTGCTCATCCGGAGCGAGTTCCTCCATCGTCAACACCCAGGTTGTGGACGACTTGGTCATCGGGTCGACCGGAATCTTTCGGAGGTAGCCGTCCGAAACCAGCGCCTGGAGGTCCGCCGGGAAGGCGCCCTTGTCGCCGTGGTACTGGTCGATGACGCTGCGAAGCGTGAACAGGTCCTCGCGCAGCGTCGCTTCTCGAGCGCGCTGCGGCGAGTCGCGGAGCGCCGGCACCGCGATCGCCGCCAGGATTCCGATGATCGTCATCACGACGAGCAGTTCGAGAAGCGTGAAGCCTCGATCGCCGCGGAGGCCGGCGCGGCCTTCCCTTGCCTCGCCTTCCGCGTCGGTTTCCCGAAGGCTCATCTCACCAATCCTTGTAGTAGGTTCCGTCGGTCGCTCGTCCGGCCGACAGGGAATAGACGTCGTAGACGTTCTGCCCGCCCCAGGAGGTCGATTCCGGCTCGTCCTGATAGGAGCGCAGACCCCACTCGGCCTTCTTCGACATCGGATCGATCGGAATCCTCCGAAGAAACTTCTGCTTCTTGTTCAACTGGCCGATCAGGTCGACCCCGTCGACCAGCGTCTGAAGATCGGCGGGGTAGCCCTCCGATCCGATCTGAACCTGAACCAATCCGGCATCGGCGTATTGCTTGTACTTGTCGATCGCGTCTCGCATCATGCGCAGGTCGTAGCGCAGCTCCATCTCGTTCTGCCGCTTCATCGAATACTTGGCAACGGGGATCGCCATCGCGGTCAGGATCGCGATCATCGAGCAGACGACGGCCAGCTCGACCACCGTGAAGCCCCGAGAGCGCGCGCCGGTCGGCCGAGGGCTCACTTGACTTCCACGGTCGCCGCCGCGGTGCTCCCCGGAGCCTGATCGAAGGACAGCGTGGATCGGCCCGCCGCGAGCGCCTGGATCGAGATCCGCGCGATCGCTCGCGTGCCGGTGAGCGCCGTTCCTCCGGGAAGATCCAGGACGACCCGTCCCGGCTCGATTCGCGTGTCGGCCACGCCTTCGTCGAGAATCGGCTGAACGCGGACCACGGAAAGGACTGCCGGATCGAACCGGATCGAGAGCGCCGAGGGAGGCAGGAAGTCCCCGGTCACCCTCACCGAAATGGTGGCGGCCTGTCCCCTCTGGAGGGTCATGAGCGGCGGATCCAGGTCGAAGGCCGGAGCCGCCGAGGAGGAGGAGGCGTCCGGCGTCGATGCGCTCGCGCTCTGAGACGAGATGCCCTGCGGCTGATTCGGGTTGGGCTGGGGCTGCGGCTTGAACGGGTCGCTCGGCGGCATCCCGGGCACCAGGTTCTGCGGCTGCGGCGCCACGGGCTGCGCGGGCTGCGTCTGCGGCGGCGGCGAGCGGCGCTGCGGCTCGAACGGCCCCGGCCCGGCCGGCGACTCGACGCGCGGCGCGCCCTGGTAGGAGATGTTCTGATCCGTCCCGACGTAGACCGGCGTGACGTCCTCCTCGGTGATGTCCGGGATCCGGATGATGTGGGGCGTGAGTGTCAAGACGAGGTCCGTGACCTGGTCCTGCCGGTTCGTGTTCGTCAGCAGGCGGCCCAGGATCGGCAGGTCGCTCAGGAACGGGATCTGGTTGTCGGTGCGCTGGCGATCCCGCCGGAAGAGGCCGGCGAGCAGATTCGTCTCGCCGTCCTTCAGTCGGATGTTGGACGTGATCGTTCGGGTTCCGATGATCGGGAGCGGCGAGCTGTTCTGGACCGGAACGAGCCCCGTGATCTGCGACACCTCGACCGTCAGCTTCAGGGTGATCTCGCGGTTGTGGTGCACGCGGGGCTCGACCTCGATCTTGATGCCGACGTCCTGGTACTGGAAGGATGTGACCGGCACGATGGCGCCTCCAACCGTCGTCCCGGTGTTGAAGGTGGTCACGGGAATCGGAGTCTTGTCGCCAATGATGAGCTGCGCCTTCTGCCCCTCGGAGATTCGCAGCTGCGGCTTGGCCAGAAGCTCCGTGTTCGCGTTGTTCTTGATGAAGTTGTAGGTGAGCGTCGGAAGAGTGAAGCCGAAGGAATAGATCGAAAGACGTGTCAGCTGGTCCCAGGTGAATTGTCCCGTCAGGTTTCCGCTCGGCACGGTTCCGCCGAGGTTGGTCGTACCTCCGGGAGCGGGCGCGTTGGCCGTGATGGAGTAAGGGGTGAGGATCGGCCCGAGGTCGAGCAAGGTCTTGGTGTTGATCTGCAGGAGCTCGACGTCCACGACGACCTCGGAGAGCTGCTTGTCATTTTGCTCGACGATCCGCTCGGCGATCGACACCTTGTCGGCCGTGTCCCGAAGCGTGATCGAGTTCTCCGCCTTGTTGATCGAGATTCGGGTCGTTTGGAGCAGTGCGCGCAGGGCGTTGGCGACCTCGGTGACGTCGCCGTTGGACAGGAAGAACGTGCGGATGACCAGGTCCTCGTAAGTCTTCCGATTCTGCGGCGTGTCCGCGGCGATCAACATCGTCTTCTCGTCGATCACCTTGTAGAAGTGATTCTCCTGCCGCAGCAGCGTCTCGAGCGCCGACTGGAAGGAGAGGTTGGTGAGGATGATCGAGACGTTGTCGTCCTTCAGAGCCGGATCGAAGATGACGTTGATGCCGGCCGCCGCCGCCAGGGCCTGGTAGATCTGCTTGATCGGCTTGGGCTGCGGGAAATTCAGGCTGATCGGCTTGTCGCTCGCCGGCTCGAGCATTGGCGCCCGCGCCCGGGCTCCGCGAAGCTTCTTCTTCAGGGCCTCGACCTTGGTGTCCGCATTGCGCTCGGAGGCCGCCTTCACTGCCTCTTCCCGCGCCTTGCGCAGCTCCGTGTCCGCGTAGTCGTTGGTGGGATCGAGCAGCACGGCCTGCTCGAGCTCGACGACGGCGAGGTCCGGGTTGCCCGACGAGCGGTATAGCTTTCCCTTCTCGAAGTGGATCTGGGAGGCCTTCAGCTTTGCATGGGCCAGCGCCAGCTGGTACTCCGGGTTCTTCGGGTCGAGTTGAACGGCCTTCTCCAGCTTCTGCAGCGCCGCATCCCAGCGCTGCGCCGCCTCGTCGTCTCGAGCCTGCTGATAGTTCCGGTAGGCGGTGCAGCCGATCGAGCCGACGAGGAGAGATAGCCCGAAAAGAATTTGAATCCGCTTCATTGCTCGTTGCCCTTTCCGCTGGCAAAGATCCCGGCCTCGATGTCGGTCGAGGACCGAGGAGGATTTCCCGTCATTGCTCGATCCCCATCCGGCGAGACGCGCTCGTCGGGAAACCGACGAAGCCCACGTCGATCGACTCGTAGCCCACCTTGCGCAGGATGAACCGGTCGAAGACGACGTCTCCCGAGCGCGCATTGACGATCCGGTCCCCGGCGATCAGGACGGCGATCGGCCGGTCGCGCGGCCCGAAGCTGCCGGCGAACTTGAACGGGATTGCCGGCGGCGCGGGGGTCGGTGTGGGCGGAGGCGGCGGCAGCGGACCGACGAAGCGCGGCTCTCCCGGTGCGGGCGGAGGCGGCGGGGCAGGGGTCGGAGTGGGAGGCGGACGGCGCGTCGGCTCGCGCGTGTCGAAGAGATCCCGCGAGGTCTCGCCGGGGGCGGGACCGGAACGCGGGCGCAGGTCCTCGGGAGACAACAGAGGCACCGCGTCGGCCGAAACGGCAGCTTGCCGTCCGCCGGCCGGGCGCGACCCCGTGGAACGCGCCGCCGCGGAGCCCCGCGTCTCCCCCGAGGGAGCCTTCGGCCCCGACGAGGTCCAGCGCACCACCGCGAGAACGAGCAGGACGGCCAGGGAGCCCAGCAGGATCGCCTCGCGGCGAGAGCCGATGCGGCCGCCCTTCACGAGCGGCTCCTCGGGGGCGCCGAAATCGTCCCCGCCTCCGACGCGCGCCCGGGACGCTCGCCCTGCTCGTCGGTAAAGTACGTCGCGATCCGCATCCGGACTTGAACGGAACCCGGCACCTCGGCATCGCGGGCGAGCGCGATGTCCCGTACGACAATCCAGCGCGCGCCCGTCTCGAAGGCATCGAGCAGACGCTTCAACTTTTGATAGTCGGCGGCGAACCCGAAGGTCGCATCCATCTCGGAAAGCGGCAGTCCGGTCACGGGCTTGATCGAGTAGCCGATCTCGGCCGGAGCGATGCCCGCCGACTTCAGCGTCGAATGAATCTGCTCGACGAGCGACGCCAGCGTGGCGCGACGCGTGCCGATGCGACGGCCGTAAAACTCCTCGATCGCGGCGCTGACGCGCGAGAGCCGGTCGCGCTGCGCCTCGAGCCGCTCGGCTTCCCGCTCGGCGGCGGTCACCTCGGCGGCCAGCGCCGTCCGGCGGGCCTCGAGCGCGTCCTGACGCGTCTGGCCCGTGGCCCGGTACCAGAAGAAGAATCCGGCGTTCGCGCCGAAGAACAAGAGGGCAATCGCCACCCACGCGGCTCGCCGCCGCCACACCTCGCTCGCCCCGTTCACGGCTTCTCCTCGGGGAAGTAGCGCAGCCCGATCTGAAAGGAGTACCCCTCGGGCACGCCCCTCTCGGGGCTCGACTCCGAGCGCAGTTCGACGCCGCGGAAGGCGGGATCCTTCGCAAGCGCCTCGAGCGTGCGCACGACGCTGTCGGGACTGCGCCCGAGCATCGCCAGATCGACGGACACGGCTTCGGTGGAATCGAACCGAGGGGCCAGGCGCACGAGGCGCACGTCGGCGGGCAGAATTCGCTCGAGCCTCGAGAGCAGGGCCAACCACGAGAAACGGCGTTCCCGCACGATGGTCTGCAGCCCCGCGGATTGCTGCGCGAGCGCGGAGAGCCTGTACCCATCCATCGCCGCCTTCGCGCCGTCGCTCGCCTTTGCGGCGCGGACGCGGCGCCCCTCGAGCAAGGCAACCTGCGCTCGCGTGCCGCCGACTTGCCGTGAGAACCTCCAGTACAGGCGCAGGTTCGCGGCGCCGAACAGCAGGCCGAGAAACAGCGCGACCCCGATCACGGCGAGGACCGGGCGCTCGTCGCGGAACGGCCGGCGCGCGAAGTTCCAGCTTCCGCTCATCGCCCTAGTTGCGCCCCCAGACGGCGGCAAACGCCGAGAGCAGCTCGGGCCGGGCGGCGATCCTCTCGTCGAACCCCGCGTCGGCCCCGAAGATCCCCCCGGAGAGAGGAACCGGCGGCACCGGAAACACGGCCGTTTCGGCGAGGTCTCTTCCCCCGAGCTCGTCGTGGATGTAGACGGCCGCCAGACCCGGGCCCTGCAGCTTCTCCGTGTAGTAGGAGAGCGAGAGGCGAAGCTCCTGCTCGTGCTCTTCCGCCTGCTCCTCGGCGGGCCGCTGTCGGAAGAAGAGCGGCGCCCCGCCCCGAGCGATCACGAGGCAGAAGGCGTCCGGCGTGCGATGCAGCAAGCCGTAGTCGCCCCGTGAGCGCGCCGAAAGCGCCGGCGCCATCCCTTCGAACAAGACCAGACTTGCCGGCGCGAGCACCCCCACGCGGACTCCCAGGCTCTCGAATCCTTCCTCGATCGAACGGAGCGACTCGACCGGCGCGGCCGCGACGAGCAGACGGCGCCCTTGCGCCTCCCCTCCATCGTGGGGCATCTCGCGGAAGGTCGCGGCGAGCTCCGAGGTCACGCCCGGCAACAGTTTCTTGAGCTTCCAGAGAACCATTTCCCGGACGGCCTCCCGTGTGGCCGGAAGGGAATCGAAATCAATCGACAGAATCCGGGCCCAGGAGTCGGGGAAGACCACCGAGGCGCGCGAGAGCCGGCCCTCCGTCAGACGCCTCGCTGCCGTAACGGCCTCCGAGAGCGCCTCCCGCGTGAACAGAGGGGTCCCCGTGGGGGAGCTCCCGAGCGCGTTGGCGGGGTAGGCAAAACTGCGGGCCTCGGCAAACCCGACGGGCTCCTCGCGGCGAACCCGCGCGTACGTCACGCCATCGGCCAGGAGGCAAAAAACGTGCGGCGGGACGACGGGCCGCAGCAGCGGGATTTTCACCGCCGCCCTCTCTCGTGCGTCTCCTTCGGGCTCGGGACTCGCCTAGTCGACAAAGGTCACCTTGTTGATCTCCTTGAGCGTCGTCCAGCCCTCGAAGACCTTGGCCAAGGCGGCGTCGCGCAGGAAAGCCATGCCCTCTTCCTTGGCGGCCTTTTTGATGTCCGCCGCCGGGCGCCGCTCGAGGATCAATCCGCGGATCCGGTCGGAAAGGTCCAGCAGCTCCGCAATCGCCATGCGGCCGTGGAATCCCGTGCCGTCGCATTCGAGGCACCCCTTGCCTTCGTAGAAGGTCTTCCCCTTCGCGGTCTCGGGATCCAACCCGGCCTCGAACAGCATTTCGGGGGTCACGACCGCCTTCTCCCGGCAATGGGCGCAGATCTTCCGGACGAGGCGTTGGGCCAAGACGCAGTTCAGCGCCGAGACGAAGTTGTAGAGCTCGACCTTCATGTTGAGGAACCGTCCGAGCACGTCGACGACGTTGTTGGCGTGAACGGTCGTGAAAACGAGATGGCCGGTCAGCGCGGATTGCACGGCGATCTGGGCCGTCTCTTCGTCGCGGATCTCGCCGACCATGATCTTGTCGGGGTCGTGGCGAAGGATGGACCGCAACCCGCGCGCGAAGGTCAGCCCCTTCTTCTCGTTGACGGGAATCTGCGTGATGCCCCGAAGCTGATACTCGACCGGATCCTCGATCGTGACGATCTTGTCCTCGACGCTCTGGATCTCCGAGAGGCAGGCGTAGAGCGTCGTCGTCTTGCCGGAGCCCGTCGGACCGGTCACGAGCACCATCCCGTACGGCTCGCGGATGAACTTGCGCAGCTTCTTCTTCGTCTCCGGGTCGAACCCCAGCACTTCGAGGTTCAGGCTCTTGAACTCGGCGTTGGCCGACTCCTTGTCCAGGATCCGGATGACGGCGTCCTCGCCGTGCACCGTCGGCATGATCGAGACGCGAAAGTCAATCGTCCGGCCGCGCACGCGAAGCTTGAAACGCCCGTCCTGCGGAATGCGCTTCTCGGCGATGTCGAGCTCCGACATGACCTTGATCCGCGAGATGATCGTGCCGTGGTGCCGCTTGTCGATGGGATCCATCGCTTGATAGAGCACGCCGTCGATCCGGTACTTGATCAGGACGACGTTTTCCTGCGTCTCGATGTGGATGTCGGAGGCCCGGCGTTGGATCGCGTTGAAGACGATCGAATCGACCAGCTTGATGATGGGCGACGCGTCCTGTGTGATGCTGTCGATCGTGAGGGTCTCTTCGCCCTCCTCGTCCTCGGAGACGAGCTGCATCCGGAAGTCTTCGGTCGCCTGGTCGAGCACTCGCTGCGACGACTCGCTCTTTTGCAGGATGTCGGAGATCGCCGCGCGGCTGCCAACCTTGAGCTTCAAGGGAAGCCCCGTCAGCAGCTCCAGCTCGTCCAGCTTCACGACGTCCGCCGGATCGGCGCAGATGATCGTCAAGGACTTGTCCGTGCGCTTTTCCGGGATGAACGCATACCGGAGCATCCACTCGACCGGGATCGAACGGAAGAGATCGGGATCGACGCGGAAGGAAGCGACGTCCACGTAGGACAGCCCCAGCCGCTCGGCCAGCGTCTGCGCCTGCGCCTCCCCCTCCCCCGCGGAAGCCAGCGCGCTGCCGTTCAAGGCGCTCTTGATCGTTGCCATAGATGCTACCCCTTCACCTGCGACATGAGACGGAAGATCGGCAGGTACACCGAGAGGAGGATCGTCACGATGACGCCTCCCATGACGACCAGAATCACGGGCTCGACGAAGGAGATGACGCGGGCAAGCAGAGTCTCGATCTCCTCGTCGTAGAAGTCGGAGACCGACGAGAGCATCTCCTCGAGCGCTCCGGAGGTCTCTCCGACCTTGACCATCTCGATCGTGAGGTTTGTGAAGAGCCCCGTTCCCTCGAGCGATTTCCAGAGCTCCCCTCCCTCCCGAACCCGCGGCACGACGTCGCGCACCCGTCGGGACAGGAACCGGTTCCCGATCGCGTCGGCCGCGTTCTCGAGCGCCGGCACGAGCGGCGTGCCGCCCCCGAGCAGGGTCGCCAGGCTGCGCGTGAATTGCGTGATGCCGGAGCGGCGAAAAATGCCGCCGATCACGGGAATCTTCAGGAGCAGCTTGTCTCCCCACTCCCCGCCGGCCGTGGTCTTGAGCCACCGGGAGGCGAAAAACACGAGGGCGATCAGCCCTCCGAGGATCCAGACGATCTGGTCGCGCAAGAAGGAAGCGGCCCGGATGACGATCACCGTCAAGAGCGGCAGCTCGCCGCCAAACTCGCCGAAGAAATCCTGGAACTTGGGAATCACGACGGTCATCAGGATCGTGATCAGCACGATCGAGAGAAGGATCAGGATGGCCGGATAGACCAGGGTGGAGAGGACCTTGCGCGACAGGGCCATCACCGTCTTCTGATACTTCAGATAGCGGCGCAGCACGCTCTCGATCTCGCCCGACTTCTCCCCCGCCTTCAACGAAGTCCAATAGAGCCTCGGAAAGAGGTCTCCCTGCTCCGCGAATGCCTCCGAGATCGAGGCCCCGGCGTTGACCCGATCGCGCACATCCTGGAGCACCCGCCGCAACACGGGGCTCTCCTGGCGCTCGAGCAGGATCTCGAAGGAATGCACGACCGGCAATCCCGCCTTGAGCAAGGCGATCATTTCCTGGTTGAAGATCAGGAACTCCGACATCTTGATGCGGCCCCGCCGGCCGGAGCGGCCTCCCCCCAGGGCCAGGCCTCGCCGACGGATCTCGAAGACGTGTCCGCCCCGCCGCTCGACCTCGGCCCGTGCGGCACCGGCGTCTTGCGCGAGCACCCCTTCCTCGCCGATCGAGCCGTCGGGCCAACCCGCCTTGACGGAGAACTGCGGACTCACTGTTGCCGCTTCTCCACGGTCTTCGATCCGGCGGCGCCACTGCCGGCCTCCGCACGCGGCAGGGCCTGGGCGAGCAGGACCAGGATGAGCGCGGTCTTGGACTGCTCCTCCCGCGACGCGCCGACGACGAGGGTCTGATTGAGCACGACCGGCATCGACGCGCGGTAGAGCGGCGTGAGCAGAAACGGGCCAACGCTCCCCTTGTGCACTCGCGAGAGCGAGAATGGCGTCAGCAGCAGGTCGTCCCCGCCGCTCGTCGGGGCGATCGAAAAAGAGAGCGCGTACTCGCCTCCGAGGCGGCACTCGACGCGCCCCCCTTCGACCCCCCGCAGGACGGCCGAGTCGATGAGCGAGTAGTCGTTGAACTGGAAGAGGGACTTCAGCTTCGCTCCCAATCCTCCGATCTCCCGCGCAATGGATCCGGCCGGCACGTCGGCCCGCGCGCGAATGAGCTTGATCGCGAACGTGAAGCCGCGCGGCGGGACGTCGAAGTCGGCGAGCAGTTTGGCGACCTTCTTGAGGTTCTCTTCCCGGTCCGTGACGGTTATCGCGTTCAACCGTTGGGTCAGCGTCACCGAAGCGGCGTCGGACAGTTGGGAACGAATCAAGAGAGCAGCCTCCTCGACCCGCCGATAGTTCAACTTGAACACCTTGATGGACAGCTCCTCGGCCCCGGCCGAGAAGGTCGGGAGCAGCAGGGCCAATGCGGCCGCAACGAAGACTCCTCTCTTCATACGATGGGAAACCCTCGCCTCCGCCCGACGGAACCCGCCGAACGTCGCCGGATCTCGCCTCAAAGATCCGTCAGACCGCGGGCGCCGCCCCAGGGACTTCCCCGCATCCTGCTAGATGTCGAGCGACCCGTCCACGATCCAGACCACGCGCGGTTCTCCCGCGCCGGGATTGAAGTCGTAGACCGTCGCTCCGCCACCCGCTTCCGCCGGACCCGAGGGTCCCGCCGCGGCGGAGAGTCTCGCGGCAGCCGCCGACGGCCCCGCAATCGGGGCAGGCGACGGCGCCTTCGGAGGATTCGGACCGAACGGCAGCGCCAGCGTGAGCAGCAGTACGGCAGCGGCCGCGGCAAGCCGCGCGCTCCGGCGAGAGGCTCGACCGCCGGTTGCACGGCCGGAAGGCCGCTCGATACGCCGTTCGGCCTGCCGCAGCGCCATCCCGGCGCGGACCGAGGCCACGACCGTCGCGACATCCTCGGTGGAGACGCCCTCGGAGGGCAGCGCCGAGAAGAGAAGGACCGGGTCGGCGGCCGCGGCTTCAGCGCGGCACGCTGCGCAGTCCGCCAGGTGCTCGCGCACCGCTCGGCGCTCCTCCCGCGGCAGCGCCTCGCGCCCGTAGTCCGGGAGCCGGCCCCGAATCCGCTCGCAGGTCGCGCTCACCGCTCTCGCCTCGGGCGAAACAGCCCCGGATGGAGCCTCTGAATCTCGCGGCGTAGGATGCGCCGGGCGTTGAAGAGGTGATTGCGCACCGTCGACTCGCCGCACCGGAGGATTTCCGCGATCTCCCGGGTGTCGCAATCCTCCATCTCGCGCAGCACGAAGGCCGCCTTCTGTTTGCCCGAGAGCCGCTCCGAGACGCGCTCGAAGAGCCGGGCGAGCTCCCCGTCCTCGGCGGCTCGCGTCGTCTGGAACCCGGAGGCCTCTTCGCGCTGGCGCACCAGGTGGAGCGTGGCCCCGTGCGCTCGTTCGCGCGAGCGGGCGCTTCGAAGAAAGTCGATCGAAAGGTTCGTCGTGATCCGGTACAGCCAGGTATTGAACGAGTAGGCCTCGTCGTAGTGCTCGAGCCGCTCCCAAATGCGCAGAAACGCCATCTGCGCGACGTCGCGGGCATCCTCGAGGTTGCCGACGATGCGCCGGGCGATGGAGATCACGGCCGGCGTCTTTCGAGCGACGAGCGCCTCGAAGGCGAGCGTATCGCCCGCGCGAGCCCACGACACGAGTTGCCGGTCCGATGCCTCCGCGGCCTCGCGCTTTCGCCGCTCCTGGCTATAGACGAGCTCCATCGGCTCTTTATACGGAACCGGGACATCCGGCGTTGAGGGCTTCTCGTCCGACATAAACCATTGAATTGTAAGGCCCAAGGCCAGAAGTGGGAAGGAGAAAGTTTTGGTCCCGTGTCCGAGGCGACGCCGGCAGCGCAATCCTCGTCGCGGCTTCACGGCCGCCTCCTCTCCTGGCGCGCTGCCGGCGAGCAATCCGGCCCGCTCCGTCATAATCCGAGAGTGTGGCTCTATCGGCTGCTCTCGGCCGCTGGACTGATCTTCTACTCGCCTTACGCGCTGGCGCGCGCCCTCCTGGGACGGCGCCGATTGGGCGACGTGCGGGGCCGCTTCGGATGGACAAGGTATCCGGACCTCGGCGGCGGGATCTGGGTTCACGCCGTTTCGGTCGGAGAGGTGGGCGTCGCTCGCAACGTGATCTCCGCTTTGGCGCGGCGGGCGCCCGCGCAGAAGGTCGGTCTCTCGGTGACCACGGAGGCCGGGCGGCAGCTCGCGGAGACGATCGCCGGCGATGCGCTTCCCATCTTCGCGTTCCCCTTCGACCTCGCGGGCCCGGTCGAGAAGGCGCTCGCGTCGGTCCGCCCTGGGCTCATCTTGCTGACCGAGACGGAGATCTGGCCCCTGTTTCTCGAGCGCGCGGCGGCGCACGCGATCCCGGTGGCGTTGATCAACGGCCGCATCTCGCTCCGCTCCTTTCGGAGGTATCGGCTCATCGCCCGCTGGCTGGCGGAACGTTTTTCCCACATGGCCCTCTTCGCCATGCAGAGCCCGGCCGACGCCGAAAGGATTGTCGCCCTCGGAGCTCCGGCAAGCCGCGTCCATGTCACCGGGAATCTCAAGTACGACACTCCCGAAGCCCCTCCCTTCTCCGATGCCGACCGCTTGCGCCGGGCGGCCGCGGGCCGCCCGATCCTCGTGGCCGCATCGACGGCGGAAGGCGAGGAAGAGACCGTGCTCCAGGCCTGGCAGAGCTTGAGCCCGCGCCCGCTGCTGGCGCTTGCCCCCCGGCGGCCTGAGCGATTCGATTCCGTCGCCGCTCTGGTCGAAAGGGCGGGCTTTTCGGTGCTTCGCCGCTCCTCTGCCTCGAATCCCGAATCCCCCATCCCGCATCCCGCGTCCCGGACACCCGGCCCCGACACGGTCTACCTCCTCGATTCGATCGGAGAACTCTCCTCTCTCTATCGGGAGGCGCGCGCCGCGTTCATCGGCGGAAGTCTGGTGCCGCGCGGCGGTCAAAATCCCATCGAAGCCTGGTCGGCCGGCGTTCCGGCTCTCGCCGGGCCACACACCGAAAACTTCCGCCAAGTCATGGCGGACGGCGAACGTCACGGGTTTCTCCGACGCGTCTCCGACGCGGCGTCTCTGGCGCAAGAGCTCGCACCGCTCCTCTCTGCGGCGGGCGGCATGTCGGCATCGGGAGAGCGGGCGCGCCGCTTCGTGGCCGAGAATCGGGGCGCCGCCGAGCGCACGGTCGAGCTGCTGCTCCCCTTGCTGGCGCCACGGGCCGAGCGCCGGGCCGTGCCATGATCCTCGACCCCGTGTCGCGGATCTACGGCTCCCTGCTCGAGCGTCGGGCGCGCTTCTACGCATCGGGAAGGATCCCTTCACATCGGCTTCCGCACCCGACCGTGTCGGTCGGCAACATCACTTTCGGAGGGACGGGCAAGACGCCTCTGGTCGAATGGCTGGCACGGCGCTTCCGCTTCGAGGGACGGCGGCCGGCGATTCTCTCGCGCGGATACCGCCGCCGCTCTCGAGGTGTCGTCGTCGTCTCGGAAGGCAACGGACCCCTCGTCGATCCGGATCGGGGGGGAGACGAGCCGGTCGAGCTGGCGAGGCGCCTGCCCGGCGTGCTGGTCGTCGTCGGCGAAAGCCGTGTGGATGCGGCGCTCGCCGCGGACCGGCTCGGCGCCGACCTCTACCTCTTAGACGACGGCTATCAGCACCTCTCCGTGCGACGCGACGCGAACCTGCTGCTGCTCGACGGGCGCGACCCGTTCGGCGGCGGGCACCTCCCCCCCCGAGGACGGTTACGGGAGCCGCTCTCGGCGCTCGCCCGAGCCGACGCCTTCGTCTTGACGCGAATCGACCGGGCGGAGCCGCCGGCGGACGTCAAACGCACGCTCGCGGCGGCCGGTCCCAAGACGCCGATCTTCTCCGCAAGGATCCGCGCGACGGGCGTGCGCGACGAGAACGGAGCGCCCGTGCCGACCGACGCCCTGGCCGAACGGCGCATTCTGGCCGTCTGTGGAATCGCCAACCCCGGGAATTTCGCCTCGAGCCTCGCGGAGCTCGAACTGACGCCCGAGGAGACGCTCGTCTTCCGCGACCATCAGCGGTATGCCGAGAGCGAGCTCGATCGGATCCGACGCGCCGCCGAATCGAATGGCTGCTCTTGGGTCGTGACGACCGAAAAGGACGCGGTCAAGCTTTGGGAACGTCTGCCGCTTCCGGTGGTCGCGGTGCGGCTGTCCGTGGAGTTCGTCGAGCCGAGCTTCTTCCCCTTCGTGGCGTCGCGCGTGACTCCCGCCGGCGCCGGCCAAGAAACCGGATGAGGACTTCCCCGTCGGCCATCTTCGACGACGGCGCGGTGCGCCAGGCTCGCCGCCGCCGAAGACACCGCCCGCGCTGGTGGCATGGCTTGGAGCACGGGCTCTTTCGCATCGTGACGGGCGCCCTCTCCCTTCTGCCCGAGAACGTGGTGTCCTGGCTCGGGCGCGGCACCGCGCGCCTGCTGATTCGGCTGTCCGGACGGCGTCGCCGGATTCTCCACGACAACCTGGCGCGCGCCTTTCCCGAGAAGGACCGCGAGGAGCTGCGGCGGATCGCGCGCGAGTCGGTCGAGACACTGGGCGCCGCCTTCGTCGAGTTCCTGGAGGTCACGCGCTGGAGCCGAGAAGACCTGCAGGCGCGCGTCTCCTACGAGGGAGTCGAGAACCTCGCGGCGGCGCGCGCTCGGGGAAAAGGGGTCATTCTGCTCTCGGCCCACTTCGGAAGCTGGGAGCTCGGAGCGCTCGCCGCCGGACTTCTCGGAGAGCCGATCGCCTCGGTCGTCCGCCCTCTCGACAACCCGCTGCTCGAGGAGGAGCTCGTCCGGCGGCGAAGGCGTTTCGGCAACGGCGTCATCGCCAAGAGGGATGCGCTGCGGGAGATGCTCCGCGCGATGCGACACAACGAAACCGTCGCCATCCTGCTCGATCAGAACGTCGCTCCCGGTGAGGCGACTTTCGTGCCTTTCTTCGGCCGGCCCGCCGCCACAACGACCTCGGTCGCCCTGCTGCAGCGCAAGACCGACGCTGCGGTCGTGCCCGTGTTCACCTGGCCCGAGGGCGGGGGCCGTTACCGCCTCGTCTTCGAGACTCCGATTCTCGCCGAAGAAGTCGCCTCCGGGGAAGGCGGCCGACCCGAGCAGGTCCGGCGCGCCACGGCCCGGTACGCCCAGGTCATCGAGGAGGCGATTCGCAAGAGGCCGGCGGCGTGGCTCTGGCTACACAACCGCTGGAAGACGAGACCCGAAGGAGAGGAAGGGATCTAAAAGGTTCGGGATGCGTCGGGCCGGAGCGGCTCGCCGTCAGCGCAGCAGCTCGGTGTTCCAGTACGCCAGGTCGAGAAAATTCCTCCAAGCGGGGTGAAACTTGTTTGCCCCGAAGTGCCCGACGGGATGCCAACGCGGCTTCTTGGGCTGCTGGACCAACTTCATGGAAGCTTCTTGGGGCGTTCGGTTCCCCTTGCGAACGTTGCAGGCGAGACAAGCGCAGACGACGTTCTCCCAGGAAGAATTTCCGCCGCGCGAGAGCGGAATCACGTGGTCGAGCGAGAGCTCCGCGGAAGGGAACTTGTGCCCGCAATACTGGCACCGGCTCCCGTCGCGCACGTAGATGTTGTGGCGGGAGAACTTCACCTCCTGCCGCGGGAGACGGTCGTAATCCTTGAGCGCCACCACCCGAGGAATGCGGATGGCCATCGACGGGGTCAGCACGACCTCGTCCTGCGGGCGGGGCGGGATATCGCACCAATTCTCGAACTCGTAAGTGGAGTAGTCCGGCAGCACGGCCCGGACGTGCCCCTTGTAAAAGAGCGAGAACGCCTTCCGAACGGAAGTGACCTGAACCGCCTGAAAAACGCGATTCAAAACGAGGACGTGAGAGTCGAGCATGCAGCTTCCCGGAAGCGCGGTCATTATAATCCGCCCGCATTGAAGACTCCTGGAATCGGAGGGTTGCCGTGACGCCCGAAGCGCAGCGCCAACGGCTCCTGGACCTCGTGGCTTCCTTTGCCGGCCGCCGCCTCCTCGTGGCCGGGGACTTCGTCCTCGACCGCTACGTCTTCGGCCACCCGAAGCGTGTCAGCCGGGAGGCCCCGGTTCTGATCCTGCGATTTTGGAAGGAGGAAAATCTGCCTGGAGGCGCCGGGAACACGGCCGCCAACGTCCGATCCCTCGGGGGGGTGCCCCTGGCCGTCGGCGCGATCGGAGCGGACGACGCCGGACGGGTCCTCCGCCGGGCGCTCGAGGAACGCGACATCTCGACGGAGGGCTTGCTCGAGGCGCCAGGCTACCCCACACCGACGAAGACGAGAATCCTCGGAGGCGGTCCCCACTCGATCAAGCAGCAGATCGTGCGTTATGACCGGGAAGGGAACCTTTCGCCCGACGCGGAGCTCGCCCGCTCGCTCTCCCGGAATCTCTCTTCGCGCGCGAGCGGAGCCGCCGGCGCGATCGTTTCCGATTACGGCTACGGGGCCGTCTCTCCGGCGTCCGTCGCGCCCCTGCGGGCGGCTCTCTCCCCGGGCGCTCCGATCCTGGTGGATTCGCGTCACGCGCTGCTCGCCTATCGCAACGTCGACGCCGTCACGCCCAACGAAGAGGAGCTCGAGGAGGGCGCCGGCTTCCCGATCGGCGACTCGGAGGAGGCGCTCTCCCGCGCCGGAAAGGCCATGGCGCAGGCGATCGGGTGCCGCACGGTCCTCGTGACGCGCGGCTCGAGGGGAATGGCCTTGTTCGACGGAGCCGGCGAGCCGGAACGCATTCCCGTGCACGGGACCGATCAGGTGGCCGACGTCACCGGAGCCGGAGACACGGTGCTCGCGGCCTTCTCGCTCGCGCTCGCCTCCGGAGCCACGCCGCGAGAGGCCGCGCGGCTCGCCAACTTCGCCGGGGGGATCGTGGTCATGAAGATGGGAACGGCGACCGTGACCCCGGAAGAACTTCAGGACGCCATCGCCGCGGACCGGACGATTCTCGTTCGTTAGACGGCGGGCGATGGCCTCCTCGAAGATCCTCTCCCACGCCCAGGCGCTCGAGGCAGCCGCGCGCCGCCGCGCGGCGGGCCACACGATCGTGTTCGCCAACGGCGCCTTCGATCTGCTGCACGTCGGGCACGCGCGTTACCTGCAAGCGGCCCGAGCCCTCGGCGACTGGCTTCTCGTCGGCGTGAACTCGGACCGCTCCGTCGCGGCGAGCAAGGGGCCGAACCGGCCGATCGTTCCCGAGGCCGAACGGGCGGAGCTCGTGGCCGCCCTGGAGGGCGTCGACGCCGTGATCCTGTTCGACGAGGACACGCCCGCGGCCCTCATCCGCCAGCTTGCGCCGGACGTGCACGCCAAAGGAACCGACTACTCGGCCGACACCGTTCCCGAGAGAGAAGTCGTCGCCTCCCACGGCGGCCGCACCGTCATCGTCGGGGACCCGAAGGACCACGCCACGACCGACGTGATCGAGAGAATCCGGAAAACGTCGAGACCGTGATCGGCCGCCCGCTCGAAATCCGTCCTCCGACTCCCGGCATCTCCCCTGGCCCGGGCCCGAGGTGGAACACCCTTTGACACCCGGCCCCGAGCGTCTTACGATGTTCCGACTCCCATGGTCGTCAAATTAGGGGATTTGCTTCTCAAGGCGAAGCTGATCACGCAGGATCAGCTCGAAGCCGCCCTGAAACTCCAGCGCGAAGAAGGGGGCAAGCTCGGCGAGGCGCTCGTTCGCGTCGGTGCCGCCTCGGAGAGCGACATCACGGAAACCCTTTCCCAGCAATTCGGTGTGCCCTCGATCGACCTGGCCAACTTCGCGATCGATCCGAACGTGATCAAGATCGTTCCGGGTGAAGTCGCGCGCAAGTACGGTGTGCTTCCGGTGAACAAAACCGGAGCGACACTCACCATCGCGATGGGAGACCCGACCAACGTCTTCGCGATGGACGACATCAAGTTCATGACCGGATACAACGTGGAACCGGTCGTCGCCTCGGAAGGCGCCCTGCGCAAGGCGATCGACAAGCACTACGGCACGCCCCGCTCGGTCGTCCTGAAGGAGAAGGCGAAGAGCGGCGGGACGTACGTTCCCGATGCGAACATCGAGGACGTGATGGCTTCCTCCTCGCTGACCATCGACGACATGGCCGGCGTGGGCCTGGGCGAACTCAACATGGATGAGATCACCGGGATCGAGACGGGTGCTGACGTCGACGTCCTCAAACAGGACGAGGGAGAGGAGATCGACCTCTCGGACCTGACCAAGTCGACGGAATCGGCCCCCATCATCAAGGTATCCAACCTCATCCTGATCGAGGCCTTGAAGGCGGGCGCCTCCGACATTCACGTCGAGCCCTACGAGAAGGAGTTCCGCGTCCGCTTCCGCATCGACGGCGTCCTGCACAACATCATGGCTCTGCCCATGCGGACACGCGACCCGCTCATCTCGCGCCTGAAGATCATGGCCAAGCTCGACATCTCCGAGAAGCGCCTGCCGCAGGACGGCCGCATCAAGATTCGCCTGCGTGTGGAGGAGCGCTCGCGCGACCTGGACCTGCGCGTCTCGACGGTCCCGACGCAGTTCGGCGAAAAGGTCGTCATGCGGCTGCTCGACAAGACCAAGCTGCAGCTCGACATGACGCAGCTCGGCTTCGAGCAGGAGGCCCTGCGCCGTTTCAAGGACGCGATCGACCGGCCCTACGGGATCGTGCTCGTGACCGGCCCGACGGGCTCCGGCAAGACGAACACGCTCTACTCCGCCATAGCCGCCTTGAACGACCCCTCGGTCAACATCATGACGGCCGAGGATCCCATCGAGTTCAACCTCGCCGGGATCAACCAGGTCCAGATGAAGGAACAGATCGGCCTGACTTTCGCGTCGGCCTTGCGCTCCTTCCTGAGGCAGGACCCGGACATCATCCTGGTGGGCGAGATCCGCGACTTCGAAACCGCGGAAATCGCCGTGAAAGCCGCCTTGACGGGACATCTTGTTCTCTCGACGCTGCATACCAACGACGCGCCCTCGACCATCAACCGGTTGATGAACATGGGCATCGAGCCATTTCTCGTTGCCACCTCGATCAACGCCATCTGCGCGCAGCGGCTAGTCCGCCGCATCTGCACCAACTGCGTGGAGGAAGTCGAGACCCCGCCGCAGATGCTCATCCAGGTGGGGTTCGCTCCCGACGAGGTCAAGGTCTTGAAGATCAAGCGGGGCCGCGGCTGCGAGAGGTGCAACAACGGCGGGTACAAGGGACGCATCGGCCTCTACGAGGCTCTTCAGTTCTCCGACGAGATCCGGGACATGATTCTTTCGGGAGCGAGCTCGATCGAACTGAAGCGCAAGGCGATCGAGGAGGGAATGGTCAGCCTTCGCATGGCCGGCCTCCAGAAAATCCGCGAAGGCGTCACGACGCTCGAAGAGGTGCTCCGAGAGACTGTCCTTTAGGGCAGGTGGTTCGGGATCGTCTCCCGATCGGCGACTTGCGCGCTTTCTGAACAGTTCCGCTTCCCTTTTTGCCGAACCGGGCCTAAACTACGGGGACACAAATTGTCATAACCCTGGGGGACGAATGGCCGGCGATACCACGCTCCATCAACTCTTGAAGCAGATGGTCGAAATGGGTGCCTCGGACTTGCACCTGACAACTCAATCTCCGCCGATGGTGCGTCTGGACGGGCGACTCCTCCCGCTTCCGTACCCTCCGCTGACGGTCGCCGAGACCAAGCAGCTCGCCTACTCGGTCTTGACCGACACCCAGAAGCATCGGTTCGAGGAGAATCTGGAGCTCGACCTCTCCTTCGGGGTCAAAGGTCTCGCCCGCTTTCGAGCCAACAACTTCATGCAGCGCGGCGCCGTCGGAGGCGTCTATCGGCAGATCCCGTACGAGATCCTCGGCTTCCGAGAGCTCGGACTGCCGGCCGTCGTCGAGAGCCTGTGTGAAAAGCCGCGCGGGCTGATCCTGGTAACCGGGCCGACGGGCTCGGGCAAGACGACGACGCTCGCCGCGATGGTCGACAAGATCAACCGCGAGAAGCAGCTCCACATCATCACGATTGAGGATCCGATCGAGTTCCTGCACACCCACAAGAAGTGCCTCGTCAACCAGCGGGAGCTTCACGCCGACACCCATTCCTTTCCCAACGCCTTGAAGTCGGTCCTGCGCGAAGACCCCGACGTCGTGCTGGTCGGTGAGATGCGCGATCTCGAGACGATCGAGTCGGCCCTGCGCATCGCCGAAACCGGCCACTTGACGCTGGCGACGCTGCACACCAACTCGGCCGTCTCCTCGATCAACCGCGTCATCGACGTCTTTCCCGCGCACCAGCAGACGCAGATCCGCACCCAGCTCTCCTTCGTGCTCGAGGGAATCCTTTGCCAGTCGCTGCTCGAACGGTCGAGCGGCAAGGGCCGGGCGATGGCCATGGAGATCATGGTTCCGAACTCCGCGATCCGAAATCTGATCCGCGAGGACAAGGTCCACCAGATCTACTCCATGATGCAGACGGGCCAGTCGAAGTTCGGCATGCAGACCTTCAATCAGTCGCTGGCGACGCTCTACCACAAGAAGCTGATCACCCTGGAGATGGCGCTCTCCCGTTCGTCCAATCCGGACGAGCTGCAGGACATCATCAGTCGGGGCGCCGGGGTCAACGTCACGACTTCTCCGACCACGCCCGCCGCCGCCGCCGCCGCGGCGCGGAAGGCTTCCGGTTAACGGGGGAAACGCGCCATGCCCAACTACGCCTGGAAAGGCCGCAATCGCGCCGGACTCGTTCAGGAAGGGGTGCTCGCGGCCGACTCGAAAGACATCGCCCTGACGAGCCTGCGCCGCCAGAACATCGTCGTCACGGGCATCCGGGAACGCGGAAAAGAGATTTCGCTGACGAAGATGGCCCGCCGGGTCCCGCCCAAGGTCCTCGCGGTCTTCACGCGCCAGTTCTCGGTCATGATCGATGCCGGCCTGCCGCTGGTGCAGTGCCTCGAGATCCTGGCGAATCAGCAGGAGCACAAGAATTTCCAGAAGATCCTGCTCCAGGTGAGGCAGGACGTCGAGGCCGGATCCACTCTGGCCGACGCCATGCGCCGCCACCCCAAGGCCTTCGACAACCTCTACGTGAACATGGTCGCGGCGGGCGAAGCGGGCGGTATTCTCGACACGATCCTTCAGCGCCTCTCGGTCTACATCGAGAAGGCGGTCAAGCTGCGTTCCCAGGTCCGGGCGGCAATGATCTATCCCATCGCGGTCATCACCATCGCGGCCATCGTCGTCGCGGTCATCCTGCTGAAGGTCATCCCGACCTTCGCCGCCCTCTTCACGAGCCTCGGGGCGGAGTTGCCCCTTCCCACTCGCGTGGTCATTTACTGCTCGAACTTCCTCGCCCGCTACTGGTGGGCCTTCGTCCTGGCCATCGGCGCCGGCGTTTTCGCTTTCCAGCGCTACTACGCGACCTACCGGGGGCGGCGCGTCGTGGACGGGGCGCTCTTGAAGGCGCCGATCATCGGCATGATCCTGCGCAAGATCGCGGTGGCGCGGTTCTGCCGGACACTCGCCACCCTGACTTCCTCCGGTGTCCCGATCCTGGAGAGCCTCGACATCACGGCGCGCACGGCGGGAAACGCGATCGTCGAAGACGCCATCCTCGACGTGCGCAAGAGTGTGGAGGGCGGTAAGACGATCGTCGAGCCGCTCGTCGCCTCCGGGGTCTTCCCCAACATGGTCGTCCAGATGATCGGCGTCGGCGAGCAGACCGGCGCCTTGGACGCCATGCTCAACAAGATCGCCGACTTCTACGAGGACGAGGTGGACGTGGCCGTGCAGGGTCTGGTCAAGCTGCTCGAGCCGGTCATGATCTTCATCCTCGGTGTCATCATCGGCGGAATCGTCATCGCGATGTACCTGCCGATGTTCACGCTGATCAACAAGATCGGATAGACGCGTCGGGGCTCGAACGGATCGGCGCCGCGGGATGGGTCGCGGCGCCTTGTAGGTAGAGTGGAGAACTCCCTCAAACGCTCTATCGGCTGGCTGACGGGGGCGCGCATCGTCGTGCTCCTGCTGATCCTGCTCTCCGCGATCCTCGTTCAGGCGGGCTCGGGCGTCCAGTTCGAGCTCTCCTTCCTGTACCTCTTGAACGCCGCCGCCGTTCTCCTGGCGCTCTTCCATTGGACGCTCGGACGCCACCTGCCACCGATCCTCGAGGCCTACATCCAGCTGCTCGGCGATCTCTCCATCGTGACGGTGCTCGTCTACGGCTCGGGCGGCCCCGACTCCGTCTTCAACTTCCTCTATCTCGTCGTCATCGGCGCCTCGGCCTTTCTGCTGTACCGAACCGGCGCGGTCCTGGTCGCGTCGATCGCCGCGGTGCTCTACGGCTCGGTCGTGCAGCTGCTCGCCTACGGCGTCCTGCCCCCGCCGCCGCTGGCGCCCGTGTCGGACTGGAGCGGCCCCCGCGTGCGGTACAACCTCGCGATCACCGTGGCGGGCTTCTACGGGGTGGCCTTCATGGTCTCGTACCTCTCCGAGAAGTTGCGCTCGGCGCGCGACGAGCTCGCCGTCCGGCAAACGGCCCTTCAGCGCCTCCAGACTCTCTACGGCAACGTCATCGCGACGATGTCCTCCGGTCTCATGACGACCGACGGGCAGCAGCGCGTGACCTTCTTGAATCGCGCGGGCGGGCAGCTCCTCGGCGTGGACCCCGCGCAGGCTCCCGGGCGGCTCCTGCCGGAGCTCGGTTTCCGGTTCCCCGACGGCTGGGACCTGACTCGGGAACGCGCCCGCGGGCCGGAGACCTATCGCGACGAGATCGAGATCGCGCGCGGAGCGGAGCGTCGGGTGGTCGGCTACTCTCTTCGGCTGCTCAAGGACGACGAGGGCGACGAAGGCGCGCTCCTGCTGTTTCAAGACCTGACGGAATTGAAGAAGCTCGAGCGCGAGGCCCGCTTCCACTCGCAACTGGCCGCCGTCGGGGAGCTCGCCGCCGGGATCGCCCACGAGATCCGCAATCCCCTCGCCTCGATCTCCGGCTCTGTGCAGGTTCTCTCCAAGGAGTTGAACGTCGGTTCCGCCGAACGGCGCCTGATGGAGATCATCGTCTCGGAATCGAACCGCCTGTCGAAGATCCTCGAGGAATTCTTACGATTCGTCCGACCGCAGGAGCGCCGCGTGGCGCCATTCGATGTGGCAACGACGATCAGTGAGGTCATGGATCTCTTCCGATTGAGCGACGAGGTGTCCGACGCTCACCGCATCGAGGTGGACGTCGAGCCGCGATCCTCGATGCTCTCCGGCGATCGCGATCAGATCCGCCAGATCGTCTACAACGTCGCCAAGAACGCCGTCCACGCGATGTCGGCGGGCGGAACCCTGACCGTCCGCGGCCGTGAGGGACACGACTGGTATACGATCCGATTCTCCGACACGGGCCGAGGGATGAGCGAGGAGGAGCTGTCTCGTCTCTTCACGCCCTTCTCGACGGCATTCGACGGGGGTACGGGGCTCGGGATGGCCATCGTCCGGCGGATCGTGGAAGAACACGGCGGCGCGATCGACGCGGACTCGCGTCCCGGGGAGGGCACGACCGTCACCGTGTTGCTTCCCCGCGCCGTCCCCAAGCCCAGTAACGACCGCCGCGAGGTCCTGACAGGAGCCGCATGACCAAGCCGCGCCTATTGATCGTGGACGACGAGGCCAGCCTCCGGGACATGCTGGGCTTCGTCTTCCAGAAGGAAGGCTTCGAGGTGCGCCTCGCCTCGAACTTCACCGAGGGGCTGGCCGACGCGCTGCGCTCCTCGCCGGACGTCATCCTCTGCGACATCAAGATGCCGGACGGCAACGGCTTGGAGCTCTTGCGCAAGGTCAAGGAGGAGAACGCTCGGGTTCCCGTCATCATGATCACCGCGCACACGTCCACCGAAGACGCGGTGGAGGCGATGAAGGCCGGAGCCATCGACTACATCAAGAAGCCCTTCGACAACGACGAGCTCGTGCTGATCGTGCGGCGGGCGCTCGGGGAGAAGACCCTCGCGGAGGAGAACGTCTACCTCAAGCAGGAGCTCGCCGCGCGCTACACCTTTGCCAACATCATCGGCAAGGGCTCCCGCATGCAGGAGATCTTCCGCACGATCGAGCGGATCGGCCGGGTTTCCTCGACCGTCTTGATCACCGGCGAGAGTGGCACCGGCAAGGAGTTGATCGCCCGCGCGATCCACTTCACCTCGATCCGCAAGGACAAGAAGTTCGTGTCGATCAACTGCGGGGCCCTCCCGGAGACCTTGCTCGAGTCGGAACTCTTCGGACACGAGCGCGGAGCCTTCACCGGAGCGGTCAAGGAGAAGCGCGGACTCTTCGCGGAAGCGGACGGCGGAACGCTCTTCCTGGACGAGATCTCCGAGACTTCCCCGACGATGCAGGTCAAGCTCCTGCGCGCGATCCAAGAAAAACTGATCCGAAAGGTCGGCGGCAACGAGGAGCTGAGCGTCGACGTCCGAATCATCGCGGCCACGAACAAGGACTTGACCGAGCTGGTCGGCCAAGGGAAGTTTCGCGAGGACCTCTTCTACCGCATCAACGTCATCCCGATCGCCTTGCCGCCCCTGCGCGCGCGTACGGAGGACATCCCGCCCCTGACGCAGCACTTCATCGCCCAGGTCTGCAAGGAGCAGAAGATCCCGGAGAAGAAGATTTCGGCCGAGGCGATGCGTTTGATCGAGGCCTACCCCTGGCCCGGCAACGTCCGGGAGCTCGAAAATACCCTGGAGCGGACGGTGGCGCTCGAGCCCGGTCCCGTGATCAACGTCTCGAGCCTCCCCGAGGCGATCGCCTTGGGCGTCCGGACGCGCGTTCCGGACTTCGAAAGTCTGCCGGCCGAGGGCATCAACCTCGAGGCGTACCTCGAGGCCGTGGGAAAACGACTGATGCGCGAGGCCCTGGACCGGTGCGACGGCGTGCAGACCAAGGCCGCGGAGCTCTTGCGCATGTCCTTTCGCTCCTTCCGCTACTACGCCAAGAAGTACAACCTGGCGCGGAAGGAAGACCTCTACGAGGAGGGCGAGGCGCGGGAGGCCGAAGGAAATTGAGGGACCGGCGGGCACTCCTGTCGGTTCCGCTCCTCCTCGCCTGTGCCTGCGGCGCCGCTCCCCGATCCTCCCCCACTCCCGCTCCGAGCCCCGCCGCCGGGCCGCGGGTCGTGATGCCCTCCGGCGCCGTCTACTCGGTCGAGGTCGCCCGCACTCCCGAGGAGACTTCCCAGGGACTCATGTATCGCGAAAGCCTTCCTCCTCGCACGGGCATGATCTTCCTCTTCTCCGACTCGAGCCCCCACCACTTCTGGATGAAAAACACGATGATCCCGCTCGACATCATCTGGATGGACGGCGGCGGCAAGGTGCTCTTCGTCTCCGCGAACACCCCTCCCTGCCGCTCCGACCCTTGCCCGACCTACGGCCCCGATGCGGCCGCTCCCGTGGTCCTCGAGATCTCGGCTGGCGCGGCCGCGGCGGAAGGCGTCCGCGTCGGCTCGACGCTGAACCTCTCCGACATCCGCTAGCAAGCAGGCACGCAGGGTCAAGCAGGGTCAACCGTGCGTTCGTGCGCTTGGCGCCGCAAGCCAAGCGAAGCCAAGCAAGCCAAGCGGAAGCCAAGCGGGGTCAACGCTGAATCGATGCGCTCGCGAGACGTGCTTCAAGGGAAGCGACGAGGCGACGGGTCGAGTCGTTGTGGGTCAGCTCGGCTTCGAGGCGTCGAACCTTGCACGTTGGCGTGGATCGGCGGGTTGTCGAATAGCGAAGACGTGCGTGATGCCGAGAAACTTGCAGAGCCGGATCTTGTCCTCGAAGTCCCGGTGGCGCCGCTTGAGCGCATGCGAGTAGGAGCGGTGCATGTCTCCCGCAGGGATTCAGCGTTGACCCCTGGCCCCTGCTGCTCGGCCCTCGGCCTGGCCCCTGGCCCCTCTGGCCCCCTAAGGCTCGAAGAGGTAGAGGCCGTCCCCGGTCGTCCCGACGTAGATCTTTCCGCCCGGAGCCGCAGCCGCGTTGGCGAGCGCGAGGCCGGGACGCGGACTCGAGAGCGCCAGCCGCCGGTTCCCCTCCTCCCAAACGAGCTTGCCATCCACGTCCTGGAGCGAGCGGTAGGCCGACGTCGGCGTCGCCGCGTTCGCCTCGGCAAGAAACTTCCCTCCGGACAAAACCGCGCGCCGCCGCCCGGTCCACGCCCGCCCGTCCCAGCGGAAATCGGAGTCGGCGGTCTTCACCTCGAGCACCGGGGCTCCGTCCGCCCCGGCGAGAAGTTCCGCGGCGAGGAGCTCCGAGGGCGCGCCTGCGACCGGTGAAAACGACCGTCCTCCGTCTCCGACACGGAAGACGCCCGCGGAGGTCACCAGGATCGGGGAACGGAACGGGGCGCCGAAGATCGCCACCGGGGCCCCGGGTGGGGGCTCTGTCACCGCCGTCCAGCGCTCGCCGCCGTCTCGCGAGAGGCGCAGTCCCGACGCCGATGCCAGAGCGAGAACGGTCGCGCCCGCCGCGTCGCGAAATGCGGTCAAGGACGCCGCCTGCGGAAGCGAGTCCTCGGAGACGCGTCGCACCTTCGTCCCCTCAGCCACCCACACGCCGCTCTCCTCTCCGCCGTAGGCTCGGAAGAAGTAGATGCGCGAGGGGTCGCTCGGATCCGGCACGAGGTCGGCCACGCGGCCTTCCGCGAGCCCCGTCGCCGCTCGCTCGAGCGTCGCGCCGGCGTCATCCGAGACGAAGACGCCCTCCCCTTCGGTGCCGACATAGAGCCGACCCGTGCGCCCGTCCACGGCGAGGGCCGTGACGACGAGCGACTCTCGCGACACGCGCTCCCAGGACTTTCCCCCATCGGTAGACCGGTGGAGCCCCCCAACCGTCGCCGCATAAATCACGCCGGGCTTCGTCGGGTCGCGGTGCACCGCGTGGGAGCGCCGGTTGGTGAAGCCCTGTTGGAAGCGTGCCCACCGGTCCCCGCCGTCGACGCTGTGGTAGACCCAGCCGCAGGTCGATACCCAGATGTCGCGAGGGTCCTTCGCATCGAAGTCCCAAGCGTAGACCGTCGCGTCGAGAACCATCCCCTCCGCGATCCGAGCCCAGGTGGCTCCGCCGTCCTTCGTCCGGAAAGCCTGCCTCCAGGTCCCGGCGTAGAGCGTTTTCGGATCGGCCGGATCGAAAGCGAGCGACTCGACCTGGACCAGACCCTCGGTCTGCGTGCCCGAGGGTTGCCAGCTCTTTCCGCCGTCGCGCGAGACGCGAACCCCGTCGTCGCCTCCGATCGCGAGCAGCGGCGGCGATCCGGGCACGACGGCGAGGGCCCGCGTTGCCACCGATTTCTGCCAGCGCGCGAGCGTGACCCAGCTCTCCCCGCCGTCGTCCGTTACGGCGACCAATCCCCCGGCGAATTGACCGGCGAGCGTCGCCCAGAGGCGGCCTTGGGTCGTCGGGTCGGCCACGAGCGCCGTCACGACGTAGCCCGGAAAGGCGGGGCCCGAGTGCAGCGCCTTCCAGGTCGTGCCGCCGTCGGTCGAGCCGTAGAAGTTCCCGCGCGAAGTTCCCAGATAGACCTTTCCCCGCTCGAACGGGTCTACCGCGAAAGCGCGAACCTCCGCTCCCCAGAGGGGCAGCCGCCACCAACGCGCGGCCGTTCCCCGCCCGGGCAGCCCGAGGGCGAGCGCCAGGGCGCAAAACAGGGAGCGCGCGCGGCGGGCCCGTGTCCGGAGCGCGGCCGGCTTGTGCATGGAATGCCTATTTTAGCGTCCGGCGGGCCCCTCGAGCCCCTTCGGCTACACTTTCCCGGTGCCGCCGAAGATTCGCGTCGCCGTCTTTCCCGCGGCCGGCCTCGGAACTCGCTTTCTGCCCGCGACCAAGGCGCAGCCGAAGGAAATGCTTCCCTTAGTCGACCGCCCCCTCGTCCAGTACGTCGTCGAGGAGGCTCGGGCGGCGGGACTCGAGCGAATCGTGATCGTCACGGGCCGGGGAAAAAACGCCATCGAGGACCATTTCGACACTTCCTTCGAGCTCGAGAAGATGCTCGAGGAGAGGGGCAAGAGCGAGCTCCTGGAGCAGGTGCGCGCCGTCTCGGATCTGATCCCGGTGTCCTACGTGCGTCAGAAAACGGCCCTCGGGCTCGGACACGCGGTGCTGCAGGCAAAGGACCTGGTCGGGCCCGAGCCGTTCGCGGTGATGCTGGGCGACGACATCGTGGATGCGGAGGAGCCCTGTGTCGGCCAGATGCTGCGTCTCTACGAGCGCCGCGGAAACCCGGTCATCGCGCTCCAGGAGGTGCCGAAGGCGGAGACTCGCCAATACGGGATCGTGGCCGGGCGCAAGGTCGAGGAGCGCGTCGTCGCGATCGAGGACATGGTCGAGAAGCCTCCTCCGGAGAGAGCGCCGTCGAATCTGGCGATCATCGGCCGGTATCTCCTGCCGGCCGAGATCTTCCAGATCCTGGAGGAAACTCGCTCCGATGTCGGAGGCGAGATCCAGCTCACCTCGGCATTGAAGACACTGCTCGCTCGGCGGCCGATCGACGGATATCTCTTCGAAGGCAAGCGCTACGACGCAGGGGACAAGCTCGGATTTCTCAAGGCAACCGTGGAGTTTGCGCTGAAGCGGAAGGACCTGGGAGGGCCCTTCCGAGAGTACCTGAGGGGTCTGAAGCTCGAGTAGCTCCCGTCGCGGGGACTAGTCTTTCGAGGTCTTCTTCTCCTTCTTCTCCACCTTCTCTACTTTCTCCGACTTCTCCGACTTCTCCGAGGACTCCGCCCTCGACTCGCCTTTCGGCGCGCCCTTTCCTTCCTTCTTGGCGCGAGCGTAGTCGGTCACGTACCAGCCAGTTCCCTTGAACTGGATCGCGGGAGCCGAGAAGGCCTTCCTCAGCTTTCCGCCGCAGCGCGGGCACACCTTGAGCGGCCTCTCGCCGATGCGCTGGATGACCTCGGTCTTCTCGCCGCACTTGCCGCAGACGTACTCGTAGATCGGCATCTCTTCGAACTCTCCGTCAGGACCCGAGGCTCCCGCCGCTGGTGTGGTAGCGGATTCGCTTCGCGCCCGGGGCCGCGCCCTTTCGAATCAAGCCGAGACAGAAGAAGGCATAGAGGATACGGGCATTCTCGGCGGCCGCGCCGGGGCCCTTGCTGCAGAGCGGCTGCAGAGCGGTCCGGCCGTCGACTCGCTCGTAGTAGGCCCGCTCCGCGGCCGAGAAGAGGGAGAGAAGCGCGCCCGGCGCCTGCTCGAGGACGGTCGTGGCGTGTCCGAGGCGTTGCACGAGGCGTCGCACGTCTTTGGCGCGCCGGATGCCCTCGAGAATCACCTCGGGGATCGAAAGGTCGATTCGAATGACCTCTCCGGATCGGCGCTCGCCGATGTCGAACACGACCTCTCCCGACTCCCAGTCGAATGCGCCCCACAGGATCTCGCGGATCTGGCCCGAGACCGCCTCTCTCAAGGCCGGCTCGTCGAGCACGCCCATCTCGAGCAGGATCTGCCCCAGGCGCAGCCCCTCGCGCACCCGGCGCGCGGCCTCGCGGCCCATCTCGGGTGTCAAGAGCCGGCGACGCAGCAGGTAGGGGCCCAGGCTCAATTCTCGCTCGTTGGTCGCGGCGAAGATGACGAGGCCGTTTTCCAGATAGATGAGCCGCTGTCGCCCGTCTCGGGACACGCGGACGACTCCGGGCACGCGGTACCGGTGGATCGTCGCAAGGATCTCCGCCAGGGGAGTCACGGCGAGGTCGCCCCGGTACTCGAATCTCTTCTCCATTGTTCGGCTGGAGAACTATGGTAACCCGGCGCGCGGATCGTCGGCAGAGAAATGCCGGATCTTGCCTGCTCGCCGTGGCTCGCCAGTCTCCCGACCCCCTTAGAATCCCCATGTGATCCCCGTCGCCGAAGCTCTCTCGTTGATCTCGAGACTCGCGCCTCTGGGCGCGGAATCGGTTCCGTTGTTGGAGGCCCAGGGACGAGTGCTCGCCCGCGAGATCCGGGCGGATTGCGATTGGCCGCCCTTCGAGACCTCCGCAATGGACGGCTACGCCGTTCTTCTCTCCGACGTGCCGAGGCCCGGCGTCTGGCTCGCCGAGCGCGCCTCCACCGTCGGCGCCGGGGACGCTCCGCCGGAGCCGATCGCGCCCGGGGAGGCGGTTCGGGTGATGACCGGCGCGCCGCTACCTCCCAACGCCACGGCCGTCGTTCCGGTCGAACAATGCCGACGCGAAGGGGGCCGCGTCCGACTCGAGACCGTCCCGACGGCCGGAGCGCACCTTCGCCGCCAGGGCGAGTCGATCGCGGCGGGCACCGTGCTTCTCTCGATCGGCCGCCGGCTGGCGGGAACGGATATCGCTCTGGCCGCGATGGCCGGCACCGACCCGGCTCCCGTGTTCCGCCGGCCGCGCATTACGATCGCCGCGACTGGAAACGAGATCGTTCCCGTCTCCGCGCGTCCGGCGCCAGGACAGCTTCGCGATTCGAACGGGCCGATGCTGGCGGCGCTCTGCCGGGAACGCGGCTGGCCGGCGAAGCTCGCCGGCCGTGTTGCCGACGAACCCGGCCGGGTCGAGCGCTTGTTTGCCGACGCCGGGCGCGAAGAGGACCTGTTGCTGACGAGCGGAGGCGTTTCCGCGGGCGACTTCGATTTGCTGCCACGGGCGGCCGAGAAGGCCGGTTTCGAGACCGTCTTCCACGGCGTCTCCATGCGCCCGGGCAAGCCCGTCGCCTTCGCCCGTCGAGGCGGAACGCTTTGGCTGGGACTGCCCGGCAATCCGGTCTCGGCGGCAGTCTGTTTCCAGCTCTTCGCCCGGGAGGTAGCCGGACGGCTCGAGGGTGACGCGCGCCCCGGCGCGCCCCTCATCACGGCGCGGCTCACGCGCGGCTTGAAGGCCGCCGGACCGCGCGAGATCTATCGAGACGCGCTCTGGGAGACCGCGGGCGGCGAGTGCCGAGTCGAGCCGCTGTCCTCCCTCGGAAGCCACGACCTCGGAGCCTTCGCAAAGGCAAACGCCCTGATTCGGATTCCTCCCGGCTCACCCGCCCTCGAAGCGGGAGCGATCGTCGAGTGTCTCGTGATTCGGGAGGGCGGTTGGCCGCCGGAGCCCGACCGCGCGACATGACGGCAGCGAGCACACGAAAGTCACACGAGGTTCTTCACCGAGAGGCGAAGACGTCCGATGGAATCACGATCGCGTATTCCTGGTGGCGGCGCCCCGCCCGCGAGCTTCTGATCCTGGCGCCAGGCTTCTGGCGAGTCCGCTTGGCTCGCGAGAACCTTTTCCTCGCAAACTTCTTCGTCCGGCGCGGCTATGACGTCGTGGCCCTCGACTTCCGCGGACACGGCGACAGCCAAGGGGCCTACACCTTCGGGACCTTCGAAGCGCACGACCTGAAGGCGGTCGTGGACAGCCTCGTGGGCGAAGGGATGCCTTACCGACGCTTTGCCCTGCTCGGCCTCTCGATGGGAGGCATGATCTCCGCCGACGCGCTCGCGAAATGGCCGGAGCTGCCCTGCCGGGCCCTGGTGATGGTCTCCTCGCCCGCCGATCTCCGCTCGCTGCGGCCCAAGCCCTGGAAGGCCGGCGCGATTCGCCAAGTGCGCCTGCGGCATGCCCTGCGGATGCCGCGCGTTTCGCGCCGTACGCGCATCGGCGCCACACCGCGGGGCCACGAGGCCATCGCCCAGCTCAACATGCCCAAGCTCATCGTGACCGCGGAAGGCGATTGGCTGGTCGACCCTTCGCACGGCCGGCTGCTGGCCAAGGCGGCCGCGCCGCCGGTCGACGACGTGCATCTGGACCTGCCAGGATCCCTCCACGCCGACGCGCTGGTCAAGTACGTGCCGCTGCGTCTCCTCCGCCTGCTCGACCGCTGGTTCATGCGCAACGCGCCGCCGTGAAAGGCAGGTGTGAGGGGCGAGGCGTGAGGGGTGAGGGAGCGAGAACTAGAAAGCCAGGGCTCCTTCGGGGGTGAAGAATTTGTCGTCGATCTTCGCCTGGCGGTAGTCGAGGTACTCCAGGCGTGTGACCGTCCCCGGCTGGTTGGCGAGGAGGTCGCGGATCTCCATTTCCGCGGCGATCGTCTTTCCCGACGACTGCCGGAACTTCGTGAAGGTGACTTCCTTCGCAAGCTTGCCCGAGGGAAGCGCGAAGAGCAGCCGGCAGGGAACTCGCTCCTTTTCGTCGAACCAGAGCACGACACGAGGATAGGGTGCGCGCTCTGATTTCGCGGTCAAGTCCACGATCCGGCAAGGCCTGCCGTGAATGTCTTCGACACCCGGCCGCACCGCCGCTTTGAAGTCCTGCGCAAACTGGACGCGGGCGACATCGCCCACCGAGGCGCCTCCGAGCAAACGCTGGTTCGGCGTGATCGGCAGCGCGCGGGAGGCGCCCGGAACGATCAGCCACATCTTCTCGCCGACGTTCAAGATCTTCCGGCCATCGTTCTTCCCGCCGCGAAAAACGATCAGTCCGCGGTCCTCCCCCTTCGCGTAGATCTGGAAGTCGGCGCTGCCCGTGACCTGCCCATCGCTGATCTGGCTGGCGCGCGCCGTGATCACCGACTCGGAGAACGCGTTGCGCGCCCGGTCCACGTCCTGCAGCCACGACGCGACCCGATCCGGCGTCGGCGCCGCTGCGGCCCCGCCCACGAGCGCGAGCGCCGCCAGGATCCCTCGCCTTCGGCTAGACATGGGTCAGCGCCTCGACGATCGACACCCGGGACGCCCTCTTCGCCGGAAAGAACGACGCCAGGCTCATCGTCAGGATCATCGCGACCAGTCCCGCGGCATAGGCCAGAGGGTAGAAGCGCACGTTGATCGGCATTCCATGCGTGGCGCCCGGAGGGGGCGGCAGGATGATGCCCGAGGCGTTCAGCGCGACGCGAACGACCAGCGCGAAGATCGCCCCGGCGGCGCAGCCCGCGACGGCGATCGCCACCCCCTCCGCCAGAAACATCCAGAGGACACGCGAGGGCCTGGTTCCGAGGGCGCGCAGCGTCCCGATCTCGCGCGTGCGCTCGGTCACCGCCATCGTCATGACGATGGCCGCCGAGAGGATCACGATCACGACGAGCACGATACCGACGAACCCGAAGATGCCGATGTAGAGCAAGCGCACCTGACCGTAAAAGACGGCGAGCTCTTTCCAGTGGCGCACCGCGACCGAGTAGCCCGCCGCCCCGAGAGCGCGCTCGAGGCGCTCGGCCGTCCGCCTTTCATCGGCGCCCGGCTTCAAGAACACGACGAGCTTCGAAACCGTCTCCGAGGATTGCAGGAGGCGCGAGGCGAGTACCACGCCGATCGCCACGTATCGGTCGTTCAATTCCTTGATGCGCACGTCGGCGAGGCCGCGCACGACGGCATCCACCGCGTTCAGGGTCGCGTCGGGGGTGGTCGCGAGCAGGGTCACGCTGTCGCCCGGCTTGACTCCGAGCGCCGAGGCCATCCCGGTGCCGAGCACGACGCCGTCGCCGCCGTCGCCGGACAGATACGTCCCGGCGACGACGAGCTCGCCCGCAAACGTGGCCTTCGCCTCCGGCCCCGGGTCCACGCCGACTCCCAGGAAAGGCACCGACCGCGCCCCGTTGGTCGCGAGGCCAACGAAGTCGATCCGCGGAATGACGGCATCGACCCCCGGATCGCGCGCCGCGATCGCCCTCGCCCGCGCGGCATCGCGCAGGCCGAACTCGAGGGTCTTCTCCTCCGTTCGCGTGACGGCGAGCCGGTTCACGACCTGGAGCTGCCCGACGGTGCGAATGGTTCCTTCCTTCAGCGCGTCGAAGGTCTGCGCGATGAAGCCCCCCGCCAACGCAAACGCCGCGAAGCCGAAGGCGACGACCGCGCCCATCAGCAGCGTACGGCGGCGCTGGCGCCGCAGATTCCTCCAGGCGAGTGCGAAGACGCTCATCGCGCCTCGTCCGACTCGACCCGGCCGTCGTGAAGCGAGACGACACGCCGCGCCCGCGACACGACGCGCGGGTCATGCGTCGCGAAGAGAAACGCCACACCGCCGGACTCGCAGACCTCCCGCATCAAGTCCAAGATGCCTTCCGCCGTGTGCGAGTCGAGGTTCGCGGTCGGCTCGTCGGCGAAGACCACGTCCGGGCGGTTGGAGAGCGCGCGGGCGATGGCCACCCGCTGGCGCTGCCCACCGGACAGCAGATCGGGCCGCACACCGTACTTGCCGGACAGGCCGACGGCGTCGAGCAGCTCGCGCGACCTCTCGCGACGCTCCGGCGCTGGCACCCCGGAGAGAATCATGGGGTATGCCACGTTTTCCTCGGCGGAGAGCACCGCGATCAGGTTGAACGTCTGGAAGACGAAGCCGAAGTGGTCGCGACGCAGGTCGGAGCGGCCGTTCTCGGAGAGGTTGCCCGCATCGACACCACCGACCTCGACCTGACCCTGATCCGGCCGATCGAGCAGCCCCAGGAGATTCAAGAGCGTCGTCTTGCCCGAACCGCTCGGCCCCTGCAGCGCGACGAACTCGCCGCGCCGTATCGAAAGCGAGACACCCTGCACGGCGGGAACGACCGAGGTCCCCAGCCGGTAGAACCTCGAAGCGTCGACGGCGGCGACGAGGGGGGGCGCGGCGCTCCCCGCCGGGAGCCGGACCCCCGCCTCCTTTCCCCCCGCCCCGCCGCTCGGCATTCCCGCAGGCCCTCCCAAGGCGGCCGCAGTTTAGCCTGCCCTGCCCGAGATGGGCGGCCATGGCTCCAATGGAGAATCCCCCGCAGAACGCCCCGGGTATGATCCGCCGCGAGACGTCCGTGCAGTTTTCTCCCGAGCGCCCATGAGCGCGGAAACGGCTGTTGCGGCCACTCGAGGGATCGAGGTGCGGCGAGTCGTCCGGAAGCATCACGCTCTGGTGCGGCTCTCCCACTGGCTGAACGTCCCTCTTCTCTTCGGCCTGATCGTGAGCGGCCTCTCGATCTACTGGGCCTCCCCCGTGTTCGAGCACGCGCCCGATGCGGCTACCGGCAGCAGCGACTACCTGGCGGACATCGGCATCTGGGCCGTTCGGCACATTCCCGGACTGGCCGGCCCGAAGACGAACCCGAGCACCTGGATCTATGACCGTTTCGGCCTGGGCGCCTTTCAGCTGGCGCTGGCGCTTCGGCTCCACTGGCTCTTCGCCTACCTGTTCATGGCCAACGGCGCCCTCTATCTGCTCGGCCTGCTGCTCGGCGGAGGCTACAAGGCTCTCCTGCCCCGCGCCTCCGATCCGGCCGATGCCTTCTCGATGGCCCGCTACTACGCCGGCGTCGTCCCGGCAAAGCTCTTGAGGCGCCCCTGGCCACACCCGTCCTTCCGCTCGAAGTACAACGCCTTGCAGCGCGCCGCGTACTTCTCGATGCCGGTTCTCGGCGCGCTCGCGGTCGCGAGCGGATGGGCGATGCACAAACCCGTTCAGTTCCATTGGCTCGAGCGCCTCTTCATCAACTACAACGGCGCCCGCGTCGTTCACTTCGGCGTGATGATCGTCCTGGCTCTATTCGTCATCCCTCACGTGATCCTGGTGGCCGCCGACGGATGGGACACGTTCCGGTCGATGGTGACGGGCTGGTCCCTGCGAACGGGAGAAAGCGTCGATGGAGACTGACCGCCCCGGCTCCGGGCGAGAGGAAAAGGAGGAGGCGGGTACGCCCTCGACACCCGCGGTGACCGAGGGCGTGAAGACGGCCGCCTCCGAAGCCGCGCCCGACGAGTCCGCTCCACCCGAGAGAGAATCAGCGCCGCCAGGGCCCGCGCCGGCCGCGGCCGCAGCCGCTTCGGAAAGCGCTCCTCCCCGTCTCACCCTCCGGGAACGCCTCCGAGAGCCCGAAGAGAGTCCGATCGACGTGCCGCTTCGGAAACTTCGCGCGCGAACGCGGCGCGACTTCCTGCTCTTCTCCGCCGGCGCCCTCGGCGCGGCCGCGGGGTTCTGGTGGCTGTTGCCCGACCGCGCGCGGCGGGAGCATCTGACGCCGGCGCTACGCGACTGGCTCGACTCCTGGGAAGCGCGCGTCGGGGCCACGCGCGAACGACGCGAGAAGTTCCTCAATCACTCCCTGACCTTCGACGACGACGTCGCCGAGGCGCTCTACTCGCCGACGCGCTCGGTCCGGACCTACTCCCGGTCGCAGGTCACGCCGCTGCGCAACAACTACAACGGCGTCATACCCAAGCCCGACTACATCCCGAGCTGGTCGTTGACCGTCTCCGGCCTGGCCTCGGGTCGGAGCGAGCGGCTCACGATCGCGGACCTGCTTTCGGAATTCAGCCGCCATGACCAGGTCACGCGGCTCTGCTGTGTCGAGGGGTGGAGCGCGGTGGCGTGGTGGGGGGGCTTGCGGTTCTCCGACCTCCTGAGCGCCTACCCGCCCGCGGCGGGGGCCCGGTGGGCAAAGCTCGAGTCGGCCGTCGGCCTAGACGCGGGCGGAAATCCTGACCCCTACTACGTCTCGATCGACCTGCCCACCGCTCGCCATCCGCAGACGCTGCTCGCCACACACCTGTCGGGGCGCCCCTTGACAGTGGCTCACGGAGCGCCGTTGCGCCTGTTGGCGCCGATGAAGCTCGGGCTCAAGAACATCAAAGCGATCACTTCGATCGTTTACTCCACCGAGGAGCCGGCGGACTATTGGAACGAGCGGGGCTACTCGAAGTACGACGGTCTCTAGCCAAGCCTTTCTCCGGCTCACTCGGCGCCGCCTTCGCGTGCCCTATGGTGCGTTTGCTTCATGACGCGCCAGGCGATCGGCCTCAGCATGGAGTCCTCCTCAAAGGAGGCGATCCATGCCATTTCCCTTACAGATCCACTTCATCGACCTCCCGCCCTCCGACGCCATCGCGGCCAAGATCCGGAAGAAATTCGAGGGACTGGAGCGCTACTCCAACCGCATCCTGACGTGCCACGTCTGGGTCGAGAAGCCCGTCGGGCACCATCGCAAGGGCGTTCTCTACGAGGTCCAGGCCCGACTCGTCCTGCCTGGCGAGGAGATCGTGGTCGTCGCCCAGCCGCCCGAGGAGGACGTGTACATCGCGGTCCGCAACACCTATGACGCGCTGCGCCGCAAGATCGAGGATCACGAACGGCGCCAGAGGGGCAGAGCCCAAGCCCATCCCCGCCGGGGGCCGCGCACCGAGCCAGCTGAGCTGCCGGGCGAAGGCACCAACGACGCCGCTAACGCCTGAGCCCGCGGAGAGGAGAGACGATGACAATCGGCACGGACGCCGCCGCGGCCTCGGAGCGGCTCGTCCGCGTCGGCGCGGGACCCGTCGGCCTCGAAGGAAGCCTCGTCATCCCGCCCGGCGCGGCGGCCATCGTCGTTTTCGCACACGGCAGCGGAAGCAGCCGCCACAGCCCGCGCAACCGTTTCGTGGCCGCGGCGCTGCGTCAGGAGCGGCTCGGAACCCTGCTGCTCGACCTCTTGACGGCCGGTGAGGAAGCGATCGACGCCGGGACGGGCCATCTGCGTTTCGACATCGAGCTCCTGGCCGACCGGCTGGTCGCCGCCACGGACTTCCTGGCGCGGCAGACCTCGACACGCGGCCTGCCCGTCGGCTATTTCGGCGCTTCCACGGGAGCGGCAGCGGCCCTGGTAGCCGCCGCGCAACGTCCGGACCGGATCGCTGCCGTCGTCTCGCGCGGCGGAAGGCCGGACCTCGCCGGCGGCGCATTGCCGCGGGTAGAGGCGCCCACACTCTTGATCGTGGGCGGAAACGACTTTCCTGTCATCGATCTGAATCGGGAAGCGATGGCGCAGATGCATTGCAAGCACCGGCTCGAGATCGTCCCGGGCGCCTCGCACCTCTTCGAAGAGCCGGGCACCCTGGAGGCGGTGGCCCGGCTCGCGCGGACGTGGTTCGCGCAACATCTCGTCCCGAAGGGCGCGAGTCGCATCGGCTCTCGAACGACTGCCTGAGGGGAGCGATGAGCGGTTGCCGCCTTCCGTCTAGGCGGCGAATTCCTTGAGGCGCACTGGCAGGCGTCGGGCGCCCCAGGCTCCGGGGCGCTCCTCGAAGCGTCCCGCGCAGGGTTCCCCGCACGCGGTGCAGCGGCCTTCCTCCAGATTCCAATCGGTCACAACGTAGCCGTCGCGCCCGATGAGAAGCGCGCCGCAGGCGTGGCACAGCGTGTTGCCGCCCTCGACGTCCGTAATGTTGCCCGTGTAGGCGTAGCGAACCCCGTTTTGAACTGCGATCCGCCGGGCCTTCCAGAGCGTCGACTCCGGCGTCGGAGGGACGTCCATCATCTTCCAGTCCGGATGGAAGGCCGAAAAGTGCATCGGGACATTCGGTCCGAGATTCTCGACCACCCACCGCGTCATCTCCTGGATCTCTCTTTCCGAATCGTTGTAGCCGGGGATCACCAGGTTCGTCACTTCCAGCCAGACCTTCGTTTCCTTCTTGAGATAGACGAGTGTCTCGAGCACGGGCTCCAGGTGCGCGCCCGTCACCTCCCAGTAGAACTTCTCGGTGAACGCCTTCAAATCGACGTTGGCGGCGTCGATGTGGTCATAGAACTCGCGCCGCGGCTCTGGGCACATGTAACCCGCCGTCACCGCCACAGCCGCGAGACCCGCCTCCCGACAGGCGGCGGCGACATCCACGGCGTACTCGAAGAAGATCGTGGGGTCGTTGTAGGTGAAGGCAACGCTTCGGCAGCCGAGCTGCCGCGCCGCGCGGGCGATCCGCTCGGGCGACGCCTCGTCGGCGAGCTTCGAGATCTCGCGCGACTTGCTGATGTCCCAGTTCTGACAGAACTTGCAGGACAGATTGCATCCCTCGGTGCCGAAGGAGAGCACGGGCGTGCCCGGCAGGAAATGGTTCAAGGGCTTCTTCTCGATCGGATCCACGCAGAAGCCGCTCGAGCGCCCGTAGGTCGTCAGCACGATCTCGCCTTCCTCGCAGGCCCGCACGAAGCAAAGACCACGCTGTCCCTCCCGAAGCGTGCAGAATCGCGGACAAACATCACACTGCACCCGCCCGTCTTCCAGCCGGTGCCAGTACTTCGTCGAAACAACGGGACCCTTCGACTTCGCCATCGCGCTCCCACCATGCACCGCGCCCCCGGAGAAAGCCAGGTTCGATTGCATCAGAGTGCTCGCCTACGGTCCCTCGAGCGGCTGATGAAGTCGAATCTTCTCGACTGCGGCGAGCATGGGCATACTGACCAGGCGAGGAGGTAGAAGGATGAAAGTACGCAAGGTCATGCAGAAGGACGTCAAGTACTGCCCGCCCGAGGCGACCGTCGCCGAGGCGGCGAAATTGATGGCGACCAACGACTTGGGCGTCGTGCCGATCGTCGACGCACAGCATCGGGTCGTCGGGATGTTGACTGACCGGGACATCTGCCTGGAGGTAGGCACGAAGGAGCGACTGGCATCGCACGTGGCGGTGCGGGAGATCATGAAGAGAAAGGTGTCCGGATGCGGCCCGGATGAGGACATTCATGCGGCCCTCACGCTGATGCAGAACCGCAAGGTGCGCCGCCTTCCGGTCCTCGACGAAGAGGGCAGGCTGTGCGGGATCCTCTCGATCGACGACGTCGTGCGCTATACGGAGAAGGCCCGCGGCCCGGAGGCCCCGGAGCTGACGGATGTGGAAGTCGTGGACACTTTCAAGGCGATCACCGGGAAGCCCGTCAAAGAGCATCGGATCGTGCCGGCCTGACGGTCTACCTTTTCCCCTCCGCGGCCCAGCCGCGGAGGGGACGCTTCTCGCTTCAAAGGCGCGGCTCTCGCCAGAGACTGATACAACCGCATCAGACAGGGCTCGTCCGCCGAAACTACGATCCAGCCGAGGGTCTTTATGCAAGACCGCCCCGCCTCCCGTAACACCGCTCCTGACGAAGGCCTCTTCCCCGGACTCAACAAATACCTGGAGGAACGTTTCGGTCCTGAGGCTCGCAGCGCGACCTGCGAACCGCTGTCGACCCCCGGCCGAGAGGTCAAGGAGGGAGGGTACGGCAATCCGTACTTGATCCGCTGGCCCTCCGCAGGAGGCTTCAAGCGACTCGTTCTGGAAACCGTCCGCCCGGGCGCCTTCGGACACGAGGACCGCGCCGACCGCGCCTCCATCGTCGTTCGGGCCCAGGACGACTTCGCCGCGCTGCCGCGGCATCTGCCGGTGCTCGGTGCCGGCGCCTTCGGCGCAGACTACGTCCGCAGCCTCGAAGGGACGGGCGAGTTCTTCTATCTGACCGAGTTTTGCGAGGGTGCGCCCTACGCACGCGATCTCGAGGGCGTGGCCGCGCGCGGTCGAATCGAGGAGTCGGACTTCGCCCGGGCGGCCGCGCTGGCCGCGTATCTCGCCGACATCCACCGGCAGCCGGCCAGGCACCCCACCTACTGGCGGCGGCGCCTGCGCGATCTGGTCGGGTCGGGCGAGTGCCTGGCGGGTGTCGCCGACTCGTATCCGGTCCCCTGCGCCTTCGTGGATGCGGCCCTCCTCGAGCGAATCGAGACTCTCGCTCTCTCCTGGAGATACCGCCTGAGGAACCGCGAGGAGCGCCT
>DATKAE010000058.1:0-1070 GCA_035498405.1 Thermoanaerobaculia bacterium
GTCCAGCGCGTTCTACCGGAACGTTCTCGGCTTCGACATCCGCGAGCTGGCGCCGGGCTGGTTGATGTACGTGAATGGCTCGTGCCGCATCATGGCGGGCGAGTGCCCCGACACCGTGCCGCCGCGCCAGATCGGGGACCACTCGTACTTCGGCTACCTCGTCGTGGACGACGTGGACGAGTACCACCGTCGCGTCACGGAGTCCGGCGCCGAGATCGTCAAGGGCTTGAGGACCGAGCCCTGGGGCATGCGAGAGTTCGGGCTCCGGACGGCGGACGGACACCGCATCATGCTCGGCAGCAGGGTGGACGGGACGGCATGAGCGCGCGACCGGGCAAGGAGCCGAGCGTGATCCATCGAGGCTTCGTTGGCGTGTTGGTGGTGTGCGCGCTTCTCGCGAGCGCGAGCGTACCCGCGGCCGCGCAGTCGGGCGCAGGAAAGGTGCCGCGCGTCGGGCTTCTCGGGGTCACGTCCGAAGCGGGCTACGCGCGACAGATCCGGGCTCTCCGGGAAGGATTCCGCGATCTCGGCTACGTCGAAGGCCAGACCCTCGTGATCGACTCCCGGTGGGCACAGGGACAATACGATCGGCTCCCCGCCCTCGCCGCGGAACTGGTCCGCCTCCAGCCGGACGTCATCGTGACGAGTGGACCGGGGGTCCGGGCCATGAAGGATGCCACGGCGACCATCCCCATCGTCATGGCGGTCACCGGCGACGCAGTGGCGAACGGGTTCGTCGCCAGCCTGGCCGTCCCCGGAGGCAACATCACGGGTTCGACCTTCTTCGGACCCGAGCTGTCGGCGAAGAGACTGGAGCTGCTCAAGGAGGCGGTGCCGCGCCTCGCCCGGGTCTCTGTCCTGCTGAATCCGCGCAGCGACAACAATCGCGTGGACCTCGAGCGAGTCAAGAAGACGGCGGCGGCGCTCGGCGTGGAGATCTTCGAGGCGCCGGCCGGATCTCCCCGCGAGTTCGCAGACGCCTTCGCGCTGACGCTCCGCCGGCGAGCCGATGGAATGGTCTGCCTCAGCGACTCGATGCTCGTCGCCAACATGCGCCGCCTGGGCGAGCT
>DATKAE010000059.1:0-10803 GCA_035498405.1 Thermoanaerobaculia bacterium
GCGAAAAGTCGCCTCACGAATCGCGGGCGCAGACTGATGCGATTTCATCCTTCGGCGCCGCGCTGAAAGCGGTGTCGCTGCATCATGCGTCCCGGCCGGCTGCGGGTGTATTCGTCGATATTGAAAGGAGAAAGAGCATGCACACAATCGCGTCGCGGAAGACCGATCGTGAGATTCAAGAAGATGTATTGAACGAGCTTCGATGGGACTCTCGGATTCGCCAGGAGGAAGTAGGCGTCGAGGTCGATGAAGGGGTCGTGACTCTGACCGGAACGGTGGAAAGCTGGGCGAAGAAGCTCGCCGCGAAAGAGGCTGCGCATCGGGTCGTCGGTGTTCGGGACGTCGCGGACGATGTCCGCGTCAAGCTTCCGGGCGGCCTCCAAAAGACCGACACGGAGATCGCCCAGGACGTTCGGTTGGCGCTCGAGTGGGACGCCTTCGTGCCCGAGCGGAACATCCGCTCGACGGTGTCCGACGGCCTGGTGACGCTCGAAGGCGAAGTCAACACGCTCCTCCAGAAAGAGGACGCGGCTCGAGCCATTCGCAACGTCCGAGGCGTCAAGGGAGTCAACAACTTTCTGACCGTGGCCGCCGTCAAGGCCGATCAGGGTCAGCTCCGCAAGTCGATCGAGCAGGCGCTGGAGCGCCGAGCCGAGAGAGAAGCGGAAAAGGTCCGAGTCGTCCTCGACAATGGGACCGTCACCCTGGAAGGCCGCGTGCGCACCTGGCCGGAGCGGACCGCGGTCCTGGGCGCCGTCAGCCATGCGCCGGGGGTCCGTGAGGTCCGGGACCGGCTCACCGTCAACCCCTGGAACTGAATCCGGGCTCGCGTCAGGGTCGGCGGTTCCGGGCGACCGGGGCGCCGACTCTTCTCATTTTCGCGGGGTCAACACGATCGGTCCGGGCGCAGTCCCAGGCTCAACGGAAAAGAACGCGACGCGAGAGCAATCGTCAGGGGCCCTCGCTCCAGCCGAAGCGACGACGCCAGGGCGGAACCGATCAAGGTACAGGACATCGCCAGCGCGACCGCGATCGGCCCCATCTGCGGAAGACTGCGCGCCCGGCGCTTCGGAGACTTCGTCGCCGACGATGCGGAGATGCTTGGCCGTGGCTGGCGGGAATGATCATCAGCGTCGTTCGTATCCGGCCGGCTTATGGCTACGCGTGCGCCGTATCCGACGGAGCGCGGCCTGACCGGAGCGGCGTCCGAATCGCTACGGGCGAATGATGCCGTCGACCGTTTCCGGCAGAGAGGGTGAACGGAACTCCACGATTGTCTTTGTCCCGTCCTCCGACAAGACGCCGAGCGCCTCCTCGATCCCTGCGTCCGAGATCTCGATCCAGACCTGGCGGGGCGAGCGGATCTCGTGCTCGAGGTTGCTCTGCGCCGAGCCGCCGAGATGGACCGAAATCGGCCCCGACGCATCCGCAGGGGACACAACGCCTTCGAGTGGAAGGTCGCGGGCCTCGACCTGAGATCCCAAGCTGGGATGGAGGACGCGCACCGTCACGAGCCATCCGTCGTAGCGCCGGCTGAACTCTTCGAAGAAACGAAACCACTCGGCCCGAGGCACGAACCGGTTCTTCATGGTGAACCCCCGTCGAAGTGCCGCGTTGAGCTTACCGCCGCGGACCGTCAATTCCGCGGGTTGGGCGGGATAACTCTTTCAAGGGACTCGGCGGATGCAAATGAATCGGATCGTCCGCGGTGTCGCAAGGGGGCGCCGCTGAGTGATTCATATGCATCGCGCGCGAGTGAGGCATACGCCCTTAGCATCGAAGCGACGAGAAAGGGTCCATGAACAAGCGAGTCGATCCGAGGAGCAGTCGACCGATGAGCCTTGTTGGGAGGAAAGGGAGGTTCCTATGAGAGTCCAGGATGTCATGTGTCGCCCGGTGGTCACCTGCACCGAGGGGACCAGCCTGCCGGCCGCGGCACGCCTCATGGGGAAGAACGATTGCGGAATCCTGCCCGTGATGCGCGAGGGAAGGCTCGTCGGCGTCGTCACGGATCGCGATCTGTGCATCTCGATCGCCACGAAGCCGCGGTCGCCGATCGACGCGACGGTGAAAGAGGCCATGAGCCAGTCCGTCGCGACGTGTCTCGCGACCGACGAGGTCGCCGGTGCGCTCGCGACGATGGGAGAACGACGCGTGAGGCGCCTTCCGGTGCTCGGCGCGAAGGGCGAGATCGTGGGGATCCTGTCCCTCGACGACGTGGTTCTGCGGGCGGAAGAAGGCGCTCCGGGAGCCGCCCGACCCGCCATCACCTTCGGCGACGTCGTTCGGACGTTTCGAAGCATCGCGGGCGCGCGGCCGATCCGCAGATCGGCCTGATCTCGCGGCGACATGCGCCATCGACCGCGGAGGGGCTCGATGGCCTGAGAGGTTCCCATGAGCGACGCGTTGGCCACGAAGGTTCGTGAAGCGGTACAGCCGCTCTCCGGAGAAGTTGGCGACTACGACGCGTTGCTCGACTGTGCCGATGGTTGCCAGGTGGTTCTGATCGGCGAAGCGTCCCACGGGACACACGAGTTTTACCGGGAGCGCGCGGTCCTCACCAAGCGCCTGATCCTGGAGAAGGGCTTTTCGGCGGTGGCGGTCGAGGCCGATTGGCCCGACGCGTACCGTGTGAATCGTTACGTGCGGGGGAGAAGCCGGGACCCTGAAGGCGCGGAAGCGCTGTCCGGGTTTCAGCGCTTTCCCACCTGGATGTGGCGCAACGCGGACGTCCTCGACTTCGTGGGCTGGCTGCGGTCCCACAACGAGCGGGGCGCCGGCGAGCGCACCGTCGGCTTCTACGGTCTCGACCTCTACAGCCTCCACGCCTCGATGGACGCCGTGCTCGAGTACCTCGGAAAGGTCGATCCGGCGGCGGCGGGACGCGCAAGGCAACGCTACGCGTGCTTCGACCGGGTCAGCGGCGGCGATCCTCAGGCGTACGGGTACGCTGCGGAACTGGGCCTGGCGCCGTCGTGCGAGGACCAGGCCGTCCGCCAACTCGTCGAGCTGCGCCGATCGGCTGCGGAGTACGCGCGGCGCGACGGACGGCTGGCCCCGGACGATTTCTTCTACGCCGAACAGAACGCGAGGCTCGTGAAAAACGCGGAAGAGTACTACCGCTCGATGTTCCGCGCCCGCGTGCTGTCCTGGAACCTTCGGGACCGCCACATGGCGGAGACTCTGGAAGCTCTCATGGCGTTCTTGTCGCGGTCAGGGAGGCCGGCGAAAGTCGTCGTCTGGGAGCACAATTCCCATCTGGGGGACGCACGAGCGACGGAAATGGGCTCGACCGGCGAATGGAACGTCGGACAGCTCGTCCGGGAAAAGTACGGCAGCGGGGCGCTCCTCGTCGGCTTCACGACCTACGAGGGAACCGTGACCGCTGCCTCGGACTGGCACGCCCCCGCCGAGCGCAAGCGGGTTCGCCCCGCCCTGGCCGGGAGCTACGAAGCTCTCTTTCACGACGTGGGACTGCCACGCTTCTATCTGCCGCTCGGCGAGAACACCGCCGTGGCGGAACTGAGGAAGCCCCGGCTCGAGCGCGCAATCGGCGTCATCTATCTCCCTGAAACCGAGCGCGCGAGCCATTACTTCTACGCGTGCCTTCCGGATCAATTCGACGCGGTGCTCCACATCGATCGGACGCGCGCCGTCGAGCCTCTCGAGCGCACCGTGGAGTGGGAGCGCGGCGAGGTTCCCGAAACGTTCCCGTCCGGCGTCTGACCAACGGAGTGCTCGAGGTGCCGTCGGCCGGTTAGTCGGGTTTCGCGTCGCGCCCGCGAAAGCTCTTCCCCATGGGGACGATGGCCGCCAGGAGAAATCGAGCCAGGTCGATGGTCCGGCCGTCGAGCGAAATGGCCTCGGCCCCCACCGCCCGGAGCGCCGCCGCCGAGAGCGCCGCCGCGACCGCAAAACCGCGGGCTTCGACGGACGCGTCGACCAGGCGCCTTGCGTGAGGACCCATCACCCCGTGAAGGCTCTCGACGCTCATGCCGCTTCTCCCGGCCCGTCAGCCGTGCCGCGGCCCGAAGCCCGCATGCTCGACGAAGACTCCTATGAAAGCTTCCGGCACTCCTCCTCTCGGCCCCGCACGACCCTCTGGCCTCGCTGGTCCGCGGCGGTCTCGGTGACCACGGTCCACTGCCGTTGGCCTCCCCTCCCGTCGCCGAACAGCACGACCCAGTCCCGGGTCTTGCCAAGCCGATGTGCGCGTTCCGTGTTGGAGAACATGGCGGTGTAGTGACGCTCGCCCCTCTGGGTGTGGAGAATCGGGAGCCAGGCCTTTCGGCCAGGATTGAAACGGCGCGGCGCGATCCGCTTCAACGTGCCGGCGTCTGCTCGCTTGCGGTATTCGAGGTCCACGTCGAGCAGCTCGGAGACCGGCGGCTCGTCCGAAGGCGCCCAGGCCGGAGTCCGCGGCATACGGGCCAGCCGAGCGGCGAGTGAGTCACGGATTCCGGCGATCCTTTTCCGCCCCAGGCCGGGGACTGCGTCCAGTCGCCCATCGTGGGCGGCCACTTCCAGTTCCTCGAGCGAGGAGATTCGCAGATCGTGATGAAGCCGATCGGCGAGCCGTGGCCCGATCCCGGGCACCGACGTGAGGACCGAGGTCGGATCGCCTTCTCCCCGCAACCGGTCCAGCATCGGCAGCCGGCCCGTGCAGACGATCGAGAAGATGGCGCGCGAGAGGGCCGGACCGATGCCCTCGAGGCGGTCGAGACCATCGATCCCCTCCCGGGCCACGATCTTCGAGGCGGGCTGCTCGAGCCGGGCGAGTGTTCTGGCCGCGCGCCGGTAGGCGTCGACGCGGAAGCGATTGGCGCCCTGGTTCTCGAGCAGGGCCGCGACTTCCTCGAGCCGCGCCGCGATCCCCAGGTTCTCCGCCCGCGCGTCCCGAGTTTCCATAGCGCTCCTCGAGGAGATGCTCCGCGAAGAATCCTCGCGCCGCGTGATGCGGCTGAATCAGTGACTCGCTCGGCCCTTTCTTGTTCGACTCGCGGAGGAGACCGTTCGCGTCCAGGTGGGAGTCGAGTTCGGGTCAGATTCTAAAAAGCCGTGGCGTTCCGTCATTCGCGAAAGCACCACGGACGACCACCCAAGGCGGCGTGCCGAACCGTCGAGCACCGCACTAGAACCCCGACGGCAACTGTAGCGCGCCTGCAACCAGCCTGCGTGCCGCGACGACCACCCCACGTTCTGGACTGGCGGTCGAAAGGACCGAAGTCCGAATCGCTACGGGTGGAAGATTCCGTCGACCGTTTCCGGCAGAGAGGGTGAACGGAACTCCACGATTGTCTTTGTCCGGTCCTCCGACAAGACGCCAAGCGCCTCCTCGATCCCTGCGTCCGAGATCTCGATCCGGACCCGGCGGCGCCAGAAAGCCGGCCTCTATTGCATTGTGGGGTTTGAGTGGTGAGCCGTGTAGGACTCGAACTTACGAGAAGTTCACAACAGGTCAGTCACTTGGGACCACGTGTCCGAGTCCTGTGTCCGAGTTGTTCCGTGGGACGCCTGAGATGCGGGTCGAGGCGCCCAGAGGGTCGCTAAGGCCGATCCTCGGCCGCGAACCGGTTGACGTGCGCTTTCGCATCGAACACTGCTCTCCCCCCGGGAGTCAGGTTCTCCTGGAGAGTTACAGTCGTGTTGAAACAGGCGTACTCGGCGCCAATCCTTACGCCTGGCGGTGAGGTATCAGTACGGCCGCACCTTCCCGATGCGCGGCGGCTGCACGGGGGACGCCACGCCGTAGATCACGGTAAAGCCCGAGCCGCCGCCCCAGGTGGAGGTCGGTCGGGACGGATTCTCGCCCGCGGCCGCTTCGAGACTGTTCCAGTTGTTGGCGGCCCAGACGTTTCCGGCCGGGTCAATGGCCACGTCCGTGATCATCTGGATGCTGCCACTCTGGAACATGTGAATCACGTCGCCGGCTTTCGTGCCGGCGGGATGCCCCTTGGTGCCGTCCCCGGCCATTAGCGTCACGGAGCGAGCCCACATGTTGCCGACCCACACGTCGTCATTGCCATCGACATTCAAGCCCCACGGAATGTTGATCGCCGGGCCAGTGAAGCCCATTGGCGCAGGCTGGGAACCATCAGGGCGGATCATGTTGACGGCCCCGGTGGGCCGTGCCGGCGGGCCGGTCACGTACTTGAACATGGCCGCCGTGATGAGCTTGAACTGCTCCATGATTGAAATGCCGTCGGGAAGCACCGGCTGCGGGGTTTTCAGGTCCATGTTGCTCGCTACCCAGACGTTTTCCTTGGAGTCCAGGGCGAGGGCGCGGACGCCGATTCCCGCACGGAAGCTCTCCGCCTTGCCGGGATCGTTGGCCGGGAACCGAACGACCGTATCCGACGAGGAGTTGGCGACCCAGACGCGACTCTGAGAATCGATGACGATGTCGAAGGGCGATTTCAGGCCCGCGACCTTGACGATGCGGCCGTCCTTGATCCGTCCGCCGGGAAAGAGCAGCAGCTGGTTGTTCGAACCATCGGCGACCCAGACGTCGCCGTTCGTGGCGACCCCAATGCCCATCAGTCCGAGGAACTTTTCCTTGAACGGAAAGTCGCTCTCCTTCGCGACGGGTTTGCCATTGAAATCCATCACGAGGATCTTCCCGTTGAAGCTGCTGATCCAGACACGGTCTTTAGTCACGGCCGTGCCCCAGCCGACCCCGTCGATGCCCATGCCGGTGAAGCCGGTGATCGGCGGCGAGAGCGCGATTCCGTTGGGGCTGAACTTGATGACTCCGCCGCCGGTGCTCTTGTTGACGCCGGACTGCGAGCCGGGCAGCCAGTTCTGGCCGCTCCAGAGGTTGCCTTCCGCATCGAACATGAATCGCCCGTTGGCATAATCTCCGCCGCCCGAGAAGCAGAGGGAGAGGGCGAAATCGTCCGGAACGTAGACCAGATACGGGGCGAAGGGCGCCTTGCGCCGGGCGTCGGGGGCCGGAAGCGGATAGGCCTCATCGAAGAGCGCGTAAAGGTCTTTCGGATCTGCCCACGGCTCGCGGGCGATGCCCGCCATCGCCTCGAGGGTATTCCTGGGCGTTGCACTGCCGGTCGGAGTGGCGGCCTTGAGGAAGCGCGACCGCCAGTTGTCATCGGCCACGGTCGCATAAGCGCTGATGAGTGACCCGAGTGTGTCCAGGGTTGCCATCGTCGTGGTCATGGAGCTGTTGAGCGGGTCGATCAGCACCTTGCCCCACCCACCCGTCGCGAGGTCCACGAAGTTCGGAACGTTGCCGGCGGCGATCCGCAGTCCGAGCGGGTTGCCGGAGATCGCCTCTCCCTTGATGAATCGGGCGGCGGTGAATGCCGAGGCCACCGTCGTGAGCTCGTTAACCGTCACAGTCTTCGGCAGCGGCGCTTGCAGAAGCGTCATGAGCACGACGGCCGTGTTGTTCCCGCCTCCCTTGCGCGCAGTAGCCTCGCCGCCCATCGCAACGAGATAGACGACGCCATCGTTGCCCAACGCGCCGGCCTCGGTCAGTGCGAAGGTGCCATCGCCGCCGGTTCTACCGTGTGCGAGTTGTCGAGGCGCTCCGGAACTCGCGGCCCACAGCGTCACGGTCGCATTCGCGAGAGGAGCGCCTGCCACCAACACCTTGCCGTTGACGCCGTCAGCGGCCTCGGCCGACGCCGCCCACAAGCCGGAGAGCACGAGCGCCAAGGAGAGCATGCGACCCACGGACACATCCCGACTGATCGACCTCATGACCTTTGCTCCTCTCGCTTCATGGAACCGGGAGATCTTGCCCGAACCTGGAGGCGCGCGACGGATGCGAGCGTATCAGAGGGCAACCGAGTGGCCGCCCCGTTGCCTCTCGAGCGAGGCGTCGAACTGAGTGGTGAGCCGTGTAGGACTCGAACCTACAACCTAGAGATTAAGAGTCTCTTGCTCTACCAATTGAGCTAACGGCCCACTCGGGAGCGCGGAGAATACCCGAACGAGCCGCGGGCGATCAAGCGGAGACGCTAACCGCCGCCCACCAGCTCGACGACCTCGAAGACGTCGCCGTCGGCGAGCGGCGTCGCCGGGTACTGCGCCTTCGGCAGGATCTCGCGGTTGCGCTCGACGGCGACGCGCGGCGTCGAGACCTTCAGCCTCACGAGAAGGTCGGCCACCGACGCCCCCGCCGGCAGCAGCATCGGCTCCCCGTTGACGCGGATCGCGACCTCGGCCGTCATTTCCGCTTGATGGCGTACTGGATCTCGGTGCTGGCTCGGCCGCCGACGACCCGGATCACGGCGGCCGCGGAACCGTTCGAGAACGTCGGGACCATGAAAGAGACGTAGCACGAGCCGTCCGCGGCGGTCTTCCCCTCGAAGGCCGTCGAGGCGCGGACCGACGTCGAGAGGATGCGCACCTGCACCGAGGCGCCGGCGAGCGGCCGCGGTGGCGATCCGCTGGTCGCCTTGAGCCGCGTCTGGACCGAGCGGCCGGTCACGAAGTCGGGCGTGGGCGAAAGCGTCAGGTCCACCTCGTCGGGGACGTCGTCGGAGCCGAGGTAGTCGAGGATCATCTGGTCGAGGCTGCGGTCGGTATCGGGAAACGGCACGCGCGTGCCGGGCGGCGCTGTCCCGTCCCCCTGCTCGCTCGCCCCCGGCGGCCGGGCGACCTTCGCCGCCTTCGAGGGTCGGGGGCTTCGCGGCGGCGCGGCCGGAGCCGCGGCCGGCGGCGCTCCAGCCGGCGGACCCGACGCCGCCGACGGAGACATGCCCTCCGGGACCTGGACGGCGCCGTTGGGCCCGTCGAAGCGTCCGCGCTGGATGGCCGCGATCATCGTCCGGTGCTGCTGCTCCATGAGGTCCTGGATCGCGTGGTCGTCGCGGCCGGCCTTGACGACCTCCGCGTACGAGGTGCGCTTGGTGGCCAGGATCTCGCCGCCGACGTACACGAGCGATTCGACGTAGGGATTCCCCTCGCCCTTGTCTTCCGTCTGGATGTGGAAGACGCGGTTCTTGTGTTTGACGTCGGTGTTGAATCCGGTGATCACGGCAGGCCGGGAATTGTAGCGCGGCCCGCGACCCGCACCCGGGGCCCGCCGCCGGAGGGGTCGAGGCGGAGCGTTCCTGCTCTCGTCGGTGCGTCGAGCGCCGCCAAAACAGCTATTCTTGAGGCAATGCGGCGGACCGGGCGCTCCCGCTTCGGAACCAGCGCTCTCCTGCTCCTCGTCTTCACGTTCTCCGGCGCCAGCGGTCTGGTCTACGAGGTGCTCTGGACAAGGCGCCTGACGCACGTTTTCGGCTCGACGACGCTGGCCGTCTCGACCGTTCTGGCGGCCTTCATGTTCGGGCTCGCAGCCGGCAGCGTCCTCCTGGGAGGCTGGGCCGACCGCCACCGCGAACGCGCGCTGCGCGCCTACGGCCTGCTCGAGCTCGCGATCGGCGCGTACGGCTTCGGGGTCCCCCTCTTCCTGCGCGCCGTCGAGGGCGTCTACGTGCGGCTCGCCCCCGTGCTCGAGACCTCGCCGATGCTCTTCTTCCTGGCTCAGTTTCTGCTCGCCGGGACCGTCCTCGTCGTGCCGTGCGCGCTCATGGGCGGCACCCTGCCGCTGCTGGCGCGCTGGCTCGTGGGCCGCGAAGACGAGATCGGCGGGCGCGTCGGCGCGCTCTATGCCGCCAACACCCTCGGGGCCTGCCTGGGAACCGGCGCCGCGACGTACTGGCTCCTGCCGCTTCTCGGCGTCCGGTCGAGCGAGTTCGTCGCGATCGGGCTCAACGCCGTGGCCGGCCTGACGGCTCTGGCGCTGGCCGAGGGGACCCGAAGCGCCGCCGTCCATGAAGACGAGGGTGAGGCCGCCGTCTTGCCGGCCGCGGCCGCGCCCCCCCGGCCCCGCCTGCTGCTGGCCGCGATCGCGCTGTCGGGGTTCGCGGCCATGGTGGACGAGGTGGCCTGGTCCCGCCTCGTCGGCCTCCTCTTCGGCAGCTCGGTCTACGCGTTCGGTCTCATGCTGCTCCTCTTCCTGTTCGGGATCGCGCTCGGAAGCGCGCTCTTCACACGCTGGCGCGCGGCCGATCCCTCCCGCGTCCTCGGCTGGGCGCTCGTCGCCAATGCCTTCGTGGCCCTGGCCGGAATTGCCCTCGTGCCGCGGCTGCCCTTCGCGTACATGCGCGGCTACCCCGCCGTCCAGGGAGCCTTCTTCTGGGAGCAGGTTCTGCAGGTTCTCGCCTCCGCTCCCCTGATCGTCCCGCTGGCGATCAGCTTCGGCGTCGCGTTTCCGGCCGCCGTCGCCGCGACGGCCGAGCTGCGCGCCACGGGGCGCGGCGTCGGGCGCGTGACCGCGTGGAACACGGCCGGCACGGTGGCCGGCGCGTTCCTGGGAGGATTCGTCCTGGTGCCCGGACTGGGCCTGCGGGCCTCACTCACGCTGGCGGCCGCGGCCGCGGCGGTCGGAGGGGTCCTCGCCCTGGGCCGTCCTCGGGAGGAGCGTTCGCGGCGGTGGGCCCTCTCGGCCGCGGGGCTCGCGCTCCTGGCGGCTCTCCTGGTGCCGGCCTGGCCCCGCGGGCTCCTCGCCCAGGGCGCCGGTTACTACGCCTCGCTCTACGGCTCGAGCGAAGGCCTCCGCGCCGCCCAGAAGAACTCGGAGCTCCTCTTCTACAAGGACGGCATCGCGACGACGCTTTCGGTGGATCGCCAGGGCCCGTACCGCTTCTACCGCTCCAACGGCAAGACCGATGCCTCGACCGAGCCGGGCGACATGACGAACCAGCTCCTGCTCGGGCACCTCCCGATGCTGCTGCACCCGGCGCCCTTCGACGTGTTCGTGCTCGGTCTCGGCACCGGCGTCTCGGCGGC
>DATKAE010000060.1:0-2181 GCA_035498405.1 Thermoanaerobaculia bacterium
CGGGGCGGCGTGGCGCAAGGGATCGGCGCCGTTCTCCTCGAGCGCTCGGCCTACGACGAGGACGGCCAGTACCTCTCCGGCTCGCTGATGGATTATCTGCTGCCGACCACGACCGACGTTCCACCGATCGAGATCGAGCATTTGGAGACGGTGCCTCTCGATGAGGACGTGAACTTCCGGGGCGTGGGCGAAGGGGGGTTGATCGTCGCGCCTGCCACTCTCAACAACGCCATCGAGGATGCGCTCGCGCCGTTCGGCGTGCGGGTGACCGAGCAGCACCTTCCGCCGGCGCGGATTCTCGAGCTTGCAGGCGTGATCGAGACAGGTTCGCGGTGAGCGCGCTCGCAGACGGAGCATTAGCATGCAACTCGAGACCCGATTCCAGCTTCCGCTTCCCCCGGAGCAGGCATGGAAGCTCCTGCTCGACGTCGAGCGCATCGCCCCCTGCGTGCCCGGCGCCGAGCTCACCGAGATCGTCGACGAACGCACCTGGAAGGGAAAGGCGAGCGTCAAGCTCGGTGCTGTCAGCCTCGCGTACGCGGGAACGGTGGTGGTGGAGGAAGAGGACGAGGCTGGCCGGCGCGCGGTGCTGAAAGCAAAGGGGACGGAGACCCGCGGCCGCGGTCTCGCCTCGGCAGGGATCACAATGCGATTGGAAGAAGCGGATGGAGGCGCCACGCGCGTCGTCATGCTCACCGATCTCACTATCTCGGGTACCGTCGCTCAGGTCGGCCGCGGGATGATCGGCGACGTCTCACAGAAGATCGCAAACCAGTTTGCCGCAAACCTCTCGTCGATGTTGGCGGCGCCGACGGGCGAGGCATCGTCCGACCAGGCGAGCACGGCCGCTCCGATCGGACCTCCCGCGACGGCGGCGAAGCCGATCAGAGGGTTACCTCTATTATATTGGGCGCTGCTGCGCGCGCTCGGGCGCTTCTTCATTCGCGTGGGAGAGGCGCTGCTCCGCAGGGCGCCGATCGATTGAGATCGATGCCGTCAGGCGATTCGAACTGACCAGCCGCCGTCGACGGGTATGACGGCGCCGGTGACGAACGAAGCCCGATCCGAGGCGAGGAACGCTGCCACCTCGGCGACCTCGACGGGCTCTCCGGCGCGCTTGAGGGCGGACTTGGTAAGCATTTCCGGGAAGTGCTTCCTGCCCATTGCCCCCATGATCTCGGTGAGAATGAAACCGGGGCAGATCACATTGGCGCGGATGCCCTGCGGCCCGTACTCGACGGCCGCCGCCTTCGTGATGGCGATGACGCCGGCCTTGGCCGCCGAGTAAACGCCCGTGCCGGGCGACGCGTTGAGGCCGCCGATCGACGACCAGTTGAGGATGACCCCACCGCCGGTCTCGAGCATCGCCCGGATGCCGTACTTCATTCCGAGGAGGACTCCCCGAAGATCGACGTCCAACGTCCTGTCGTAGTCCTCCATGGTAGCGTCGGCGATGAGACCGCCGGTGCCGCCGATGCCGGCCACGTTCAAGAGCGCGTCGACACGTCCGAAGGCCTTCACGGCCTTGGCGATCAACGCCTCGACGTCGGCCTCCTTCTTTACGTCGCAGTGGAAGGGGACCACGGCGGCGCCCACCTCGGCAGCGGTATCCTTCTCTGCGCCGCTGATGTCGGCCGCCACCACCCTGGCACCCTCTCTCACGAAAACCTTCGTCGACGCCTTCGCCATCCCGGATCCGGCACCCGTGATGACCGCCACCTTGCCATCCAGTAGTCCCATCGAAATCGTCCTCCTCGTAAGGAAACAAGCCGAGCGCTACTGCCACTACGGAAGCGGCAGGTAGGCCCGCGTCAGCTCGTGAAGACGGGCAGCGTCTCCCAGCCACGAACCGTCGAAGTAGGGGCCAGCCTGGCGTGCTCGCAGTCGACCTCCCACTCGGGGAAGCGCTTCAGGACTTCCTCCAATGCGACACGCCCCTCGACGCGGGCGAGGGCGGCGCCGAGGCAGAAGTGAATGCCGTACCCGAAGGTGAGGTGCTGACCGACGTCGCGGTGGATGTCGAAGCGGTCGCCGTCGGGGAAGCGGCGGTCGTCACGGTTCGCAGCGCCGACGAGAAGCAGCATCGCGCTCCCGGCAGGAACGGTCCGGCCGTAGTGCTCGACGTCGCGGTTCACGTACCGTCCCACGTGCGGCGCCGGCGGCTCGAAGCGGAGCAGCTCC
>DATKAE010000061.1:0-9355 GCA_035498405.1 Thermoanaerobaculia bacterium
CGCTTCTATGGCGGCAACGCGATCGTCGGCGGAGGACTGCCGGTCGCCATCGGCCTCGCCCTCTCCGACAAGCTCGCGGGCCGCCGCCGCATCACCGCCTGTTTCTTCGGCGAGGGGGCGGTCGCCGAGGGCGAGTTCCACGAGTCGATGAACCTCGCGGCCCTGTGGAAGCTGCCGGTCCTCTTCTGCTGCGAGAACAATCTCTATGCCATGGGCACCGCTCTCGCGCGCTCCGAGGCCGAGACCGACCTGTGCACCAAGGCGCGAAGCTACGAGGTCCCCGCCGACAGCGTGGACGGCATGGACGTCCTCGCCGTCGAATCGGCCACCCGGCGCGCCGCCGAACGGGTCCGCGCCGGAGAGGGGCCCTCCTTCCTCGAGTTCCGAACGTACCGTTTCCGGGCCCACTCCATGTACGACCCCGAGCTCTACCGCGACAAGGCGGAGGTCGAGGTCTGGAAGAAACGCGACCCCATTCCGGCCCTCCAGCGCGAGCTCGAGCGGAACGACCTCCTGTCGGCCGAGGAGCTGGCGCGGATGGAGACGGAAATCACCGCGGAGATTGCCGATGCGATCGCCTTCGCCGACGCGGGCCACGCGGAGCCCGTCGAGGAGCTGACGCGCTTCGTCTGCAGCGAAGAGTGGCGGCGCCCGGCGCCGGCGACCCCGAGCGGGCGAACCCGCCGGACCACGTACCGCGAGGCCCTCCGGGAAGCCCTGCGCGAGGCGCTCCGGACGGATCCGCGCGTGTTCCTGATGGGCGAGGACGTCGGGAAATACGGCGGGTGCTACGCGGTCAGCAAGGGATTGCTCGACGAGTTCGGGCCCGAGCGCATCCGCGACACGCCGCTTTCCGAGTCCGCCTTCGTCGGCGCCGGGATCGGCGCGGCGCTCGGCGGGCTGCGACCCATCGTCGAGGTCATGACGGTCAACTTCAGCCTCCTCGCACTCGACCAGATCGTCAACAACGCGGCGACCCTCCTCCACATGTCCGGGGGCCAGCTCGCCGTGCCGCTCGTTCTCCGGATGACCACGGGCGCCGGCCGGCAGCTCGCCGCCCAGCACTCTCACAGCCTCGAGGGCTGGTACACGCACGTTCCCGGCCTGCGAATCCTGGCGCCGGCCACCGTCGAGGACGCGCGCGGCATGCTCGCGACCGCGCTGACCTGCCCCGATCCCGTGATCCTCTTCGAGCACGGCTCGCTCTACAACATGGAGGGAGAGATCGACGAGAGCGCGGGGCCGGTCGACATCGAGCGAGCGGCCATCCGAAGGCCGGGCCGCGACGTCACCCTGATTGCCTACGGGGGAATGCTCGGGCGCGCCCTCGAGGCGGCCGAGCGGCTCTCCGGCGAGGGCATCGAGGCGGAGGTCCTCGACTTGAGGGTGCTCCGCCCGCTCGACACGGAGACCATTCTGAAATCGGTCGTTCGCACCCATCGCGCCGTGGTGGTGGACGAGGGCTGGAAGACCGGGAGCCTGTCTGCCGAAGTCGTGGCGCGCATCATGGAAGGCGCGTTCTACGAGCTCGACGCGCCCGTCGAACGCGTATGCTCGGCCGAGGTCCCGATTCCCTTCGCGAAACACCTCGAGGAGGCCGCGCTTCCGGGGGCCGCCTCGATCGCGTCCGCCGCCCGCGCCGTCGTTGGCCGCCGTGGCTGAATTCCGCATGCCCTCCCTCGGAGCGGACATGGAGGCGGGCACTCTGACCCGCTGGCTCGTCAAGCCGGGGGACCACGTGAAGCGGGGCGACATCGTGGCCGTCGTGCAAACGGAGAAGGCCGACGTGGACGTCGAGGTCTTCGCGACGGGCGAAATCGAGCGGATCGTCGTTCCCGAAGGGCAGAAGGTTCCCGTGGGTACCATCCTCGCGATGCTCCACGTCGAGGGCGAGGCGCCGGCAGCGGCGGCACCGCTGCCTGTGCCGACTGCCGGCGCTCCCCCCTCGCCTGCGCCGCCACCCGCGGCGCCAGCCGCTCCTCCCGCGGCTCCCGAGACTCGGGAGCGCCTCCGCGTCTCACCGGCGGCACGCCGGCGCGCGCAGGAGCTCGGCGTCGACCTTTCGGTCGTTCCGGCGACGGGGCCGGAGGGATCGATCACCCTCGACGACGTCGCGAAGGCCGATGCGGCCGGCAAGCCGGCCGGGGGCGTGGCGCCCGACCGCGCCTCGGCGATGCGCCGCGCGATTGCGGCCGCCATGTCGCGGTCCAACCGCGAGATCCCCCACTACTACCTGTCGTGCGAGATCGACATGGGCACCGCGCTCGAGTGGCTGACCGCCGAAAACGCGAAGCGCGGCGTCGCCGAGCGCATCCTCCCGGCCGTTCTTCTCCTCAAGGCCGTGGCGCTCGCGGCCCGGGACGTCCCCGAAATGAACGGCTTCTGGACGGACGCCGGCTTCCGGCCGAGCCCGTCCATTCACCTCGGCGTGGCGATCTCGCTGCGATCGGGCGGGCTCGTGACGCCCGCCATCCACGACGCCGATCGCAAGCCGCTGCCGGAGCTGATGAGCGCACTGGCCGACCTCGTGGCCCGCGCGCGGGCGGGTTCTCTCCGAAGCTCCGAGGTCTCCGACCCCACGCTCACGGTCACTAACCTCGGGGACCTCGGCGTCGAGGGCGTCTTCGGCGTGATCTTTCCGCCGCAGGTGGCGCTCGTCGGCTTCGGGCGCATAGGGGACCGGCCCCGGGTGCGAGAGGGAGCCGTCGTCCCCCGGCCCTCCGTGCTCGCCAGCCTCGCGGCGGACCACCGGGCGAGCGACGGCCACCGCGGCGGCCAGTTCCTCGTGGCCATCGACGCCCTGCTGCAGAAGCCGGGGAGCCTGTGAGCTCGACCGCCGCACCAAGCGAGGCCGGGATCCGGAAGGCCGTCGTCGCGGCTCTCCGAAAGGTCGCTCCGGAGATCGATCCGACGGCGATCGACCCTTCGAAGAGCCTCCGCGATCAGACCGATCTCGACTCGATGGATTTCCTGAATTTCGTGATCGGCCTGCACGCCTCGCTCGGCATCGACATCCCGGAGGCCGACTACCCGCAGTTGTCCTCGATCGACGCGATCACGACCTACCTGCGCGGACGGATGCGCCAAATCCCAGCCGAAGCCTGAGCTTCCGGATCGATCAGTGCAGCCCGTGCTCGGGCCACTCGACGGCGAACTCGGCGCCGCACACCGGGCAGAGCGTGGCGGGCGGGAGCGTCCCACCTTCGAACAGTCCCTCGTACTCGTCCAGGTCCACCTCGTTACCACCGACCTGGCCCTGGGCGATCGCGCAGGCGCGCGAGCAGTACAGAACCCCGTTTTCCGCCAGGAACCCCATCGTCTCGAGCGTCTCGTCCATGGCTACCTCCTGACGTTACCAACAACGCTCCCTCTATCCGAGGGCGCTCGCATCGTCCGTTCGCATCAATCCGGGCGGCGATCCACCCGGCGGGCGAGACCCTCCGTAGCCGCCACGACGCGATCGACCTCGGCGGCGTCGACGGCGCCCTGCAGCTTCTGACGTTCGACGATCGCCGCGACGCGCGCGGCCTCATCCCGGAGGCGGCCGCCGGGCCCCGGATTGCATTCCAGGAAGACCGCCCCCTCCATCGTTCGGGCGATCAAAGCCGGCTCGCCCACGATCCAGACCCGGGTTCCGATCGCGACGCGCGCGAAGAGATCCGCGATGTCGTCCGGATGCAGCCGGACGCAGCCATGAGTCCCGAACCGATAGATGCTCGCGGGAGCGTTCGTTCCGTGGATGCCGCAGCTCGAGCCCTCGAGGCCGAGCCAGTAGTCTCCGAGAGGGTTGGCGGGGCCGGGCTCGACGCGGGTCCGGACTTCCTCTCCACGCTGAGACATCTCCTTCTGAATCGAGGCCGGCACATGCCAGACGGGCGAGCGCTCGCGCGTCCGGACCACGAACTGGCCGAGCGTCGTCTCCCAGTTGAGACGCCCGAGCCCCACGGGGTACCAGGAGACCAGCTTGCGATCGCGGAAGAAGAAGAGCAGCCGTTGAGGGACGTTGATGAGGATCCCGTCCTCCAGAAGGAACGGTACGACATGCCGGTTGTCGATGCGGAGTCGCTGACCGATGCGCAGACGATCGCCCCTCACGAGGCCGTTCGTCCGGCCGAGCACGGCAGTGGCCACGCCGAAGCGCGCGCCGAGGAGCGTCAGGGAGTCTCCGGAGCGAACCGAGTAGGAGAACTCGCCTCCCACGAGGGTCTCTTCCGTTCCCGCCTCGTACGCGAGGCCGGCCGGGATGCCCGCTAGGGAAAGGAGAAGGACGCCCAGAACGCTTCGGGCGGCGCGCTGGCGCGACCGCCCGGGGGTCAACTCGTTCGAAACGCGCGCCCGGCCCGTTCCTCGACCGATGCGATGTTCCGCGTCAGTTTGTGGTGCTCGCCCTCTTCGTCCTCGATCCGGATCGTCGTGAAGACGTGAGAGGAGAGGCCCCTCATCCGTTCGTGGCAGAGGCGCACGACCGGCATGACCTGGTCCCATTCCCCCTCGACGCAGGTGCCCGAGGGCGTCAGTCGATACGGAAGCCCGGACGCATCGACGAGCTTCAAGACTTCCGCGATGCGGGAGGACAAGTGCGTGTCTCCTCCGAGAGGGACGATGGAGAGTTCGGCCAACATAGAGCCTCCTCCGCCGGCGGGCTGCACGCCCACCCGGCGCACGTGGATTGAAGACCTAATCCTATGGGCGCTCGACCTCTCCGGCTGTGATCCGTCCGCATCACCAGGCGAAGCGCCGTTCTTCGCGCGACTGGTACTCTCGCATCATTTCGCCCCGACGGTCCGGTGCCAGACTCGTTGGTGGAGGTTGCCATGAATCGGGCGGCGAAGTTCCAGTTGCCGTTCGAAGACCGAGTCGATGCGGCGAGCGTCCTCGCGGAGCGGTTGATGCAGTACCACGGTCGAGACGCGCTGGTCCTCGGGATCCCCCGCGGCGGTGTGCCGGTCGCCGCCGAGGTCGCCCGCAAGCTGGGCGCGGATCTCGACGTCATCGTCGCGCGCAAGCTGGGAGCCCCCGAACAGCCCGAGCTCGCCATTGGCGCCGTCACCGCCGACGGCGGCGAATTCCTCAACGAGGGGGTCGTCCGGGCGCTCGGCGTGTCGCGGGAGTACATCGGCGGCGTCCGGCAGCGGCAAATGGAGGAAGCCCGGCGGCGCGAAAGACGTTTCCGCGGCGGCCGGCCGGCCGCGCGCATCGAGGATCGCGTCGTCATCGTGGTGGACGACGGGCTGGCCACCGGCGCCACGATGCGGGCGGCCGTGCGCTCGGTGAGAAATCTGGGACCGCGGAGGCTGATCGTGGCGGTGCCGGTCGGCTCCCGAGAGGCATGCGCGGCCCTTGGCAACGAAGCCGACGAGGTCGTCTGCCTGAGCATGCCCGAGCCGTTTGGTGCGGTCGGGTACTTCTACCGTCACTTCGAGCCAGTCGAGGACGCAGAGGTGGATCGGCTACTCCGTGAATTCCCCTCCCGGCACGCCGCGGCGACGATGGGAGGCTGATCTGGGCAAGAACCGACCACGCCGCTCCGCGGGCAGGACGGACCTCGCGGTCTTCACCGGTTCCGCGCACCCGGCGCTGGCCCAGGCCGTGGCGAAGGAGATTGGTCTCGAGCTCGGCAAGCTCCAGATCGATCGCTTTCCCGACGGCGAGATCCATGTAAGCCTCCTCCAGAGCGTCCGCGGATGCGACGTCTACATCGTTCAGCCGACGGGGCCGCCCGTCGAGGGGAACCTGATCGAGCTTCTCCTGATCGCCGACGCGTGCCTCCGCGCCGGCGCGCGACGCCGGACGATCGTGATTCCTTACTTCGGCTATGCCCGGCAGGACCGGCGCGCCAGCGGGCGGGAACCGGTGGGCGCTCGCCTCGTCGCCGACCTGATCGGGGCAGCCGGCCTCGACCGGGTCGTCGCGATCGATCTCCACACCGCCGCGCTCGAGGGCTTTTTCTCGATTCCGCTCGAGCATCTGACCGCGGTTCCGACGCTCGCCGAGAGCCTGCGCCGAGAGACCCTCGCGAGCCGAGGCGTGGTTGTCGCTCCGGACCTGGGCGCCGCGCGGCTCGCCGACCGCTACGGCAAGCTCCTCGACCTGCCCGTGGCGATCGTTCACAAGACGCGCATCAGCGGGAGAGAAGTTTCCACCCGGGGCGTGACCGGAGACGTGGAGGGACGTCAGCCCCTGATCGTGGACGACATGATCTCGACCGGTGGCACGGTCGAGGCCGCTGCCAGAGCTCTCGCCGCGGCGGGCTCGTTGCCCGTCAGCGCGATCGTGGCCACGCACGGCCTGTTCGTCGCGGATGCGGGGCAGCGTCTAGCCGGGGTCGGTGCCCGACGTCTCGTGGTCACGGACACCGTGGCACTGCCGGCCGGGCTATCCCTCTCCGTCGAGGTCGTGAGCGTGGCGCCTCTCCTGGCGACAGCCATCCAGTACCTGCACGAGGACCGGTCGCTGGCCGACCTGGCTTCGCGCGGCTGACGAAGCAGCCGGGGAGATGCTTACAGTCATCGGATCTCCGCTGCGAGACTACGTCGAGTGGCTGATGGTCTCATGACGCGCCTGCCTCAGGGCCGTCGCGAAAGCGTTCCGATGGAAGCATGTGCCGCCGCGCTGTGCAGAACGGTCTTGCCGGACCCGTTCGGTCCGATGATCGCGAGACAGCTCCCGGCGTCGGCACGAAAACTGAGGTCCTGAAGAACGGGGGTCCCTCCAAAGGCGACAGAGAGGTTTTCCACCCCGGAGAACGGGTGACATTCCCCCGTCCCGGTCCTCCACGGCCAACGCTCGAAAACGGTCACGAGGCTGCGAGAGGCCGGCGCCTCTTTCCCCGCAGCTCGAGAACCCGCCGACCGGGTCTCGGGACGGGCGTCTCCACGCCGCGGCGCACGAGCTTCGGAATGTCCGTCGTCGGGAGGATGCGCACGGGACCTCCTCTCTCTCGATGAGGACCGACGCGGAATTGTCACTCCATGCTGGGTACGGCGGCCTCGTGCCTGGGTTCCGGAACCTCCGTGAGCGTCGCCTCCGTCAGGAGCAGGACGCTCGCGACCGAGACCGCGTTCTCGAGAGCGATCCGAACGACCTTGGTCGGGTCTATGATCCCCCGCTCGACGAGATCGCCGTACTGGTTGTTCGAGGCGTCGAAGCCGAAATTTCCCTGACCCTCGCGCATCTTGGCCACGACCACGCCACCGTCCACTCCGGAATTCTCGGCGATCTGGCGGGCCGGGGCCTCCAGCGCCCGCTTCAGGATCAGAAGGCCGGTGCGTTCGTCGCCTTCACAGGTGGCCTCCTCGTGCCCGAGCGCGTCGATCGCCCTCAGCAGGGCCAGGCCGCCTCCCGGCACCACTCCTTCGGCCACAGCCGCCTTCGTCGCGCTGATCGCGTCCTCGAACCCCTCCTTCCGACTCTTCATCTCCGCTTCTGACGGGGCGCCGACCCGGACCACGGCCACTCCTCCTGAAAGCTTCGCGACGCGCTCGCGCAGCTTCTCGCGGTCGTACTCGGAGGTGGCTTTCTCGATCTGACGGCGCAGGTCCGCGCAACGGCCCTCGATCGCCTCCTTCTTGCCCGCTCCTCCGATGATCGTCGTCGTTTCCTTGGCGACGACGACGCGGCGGGCCCGGCCGAGGTCTTCGAGCGTCACCGTCTCCAGCTTGATGCCCAGCTCCTCGGCGATCACGCGGCCGCCTGTCAGGATGGCAATGTCGTCGAGCATCGCGTGGCGGCGGTCGCCGAACCCCGGGGCCTTGACCGCGCACGCCTGGAAGGTTCCGCGGAGCTTGTTGACGACCAGCGTCGCCAGCGCGTCGCCTTCCACCTCCTCCGCGATGATCAGGAGGGGTCGCCCGGCCTTCACGAGGTGCTCGAGCAGGGGCAGGAACTCCTTCAACTGGGCGATCTTCTTTTCGAACAAGAGAATGTAGGCGTCTTCCATGACGCATTCCATCCGCTCCGCATCCGTGAGGAAGTACGCGGACAGGAACCCCCGATCGAACTGCATCCCCTCGACGACTTCGAGAGCGGTCTCTGTCCCCTTGGCCTCTTCGACCGTGATGACGCCCTCGCCACCCACCTTCTCGATGGCGCCGGCCACGAGTTTGCCGATCGACGCATCGTTGTGCGCGGAGATCGTCGCCACCTGTTCCTTCTCGCGCAGGGTCGTCACCGGCCGCGACAGGGACCGGAGGGTCTCGACCGCCACGCGCTTGCCCCGATCGAGGCCCCGCTTCAGGTCGATGGCGGAGGCTCCGGCCACGACGTTTCGGAGACCTTCGGAGTAGATCGCGTGTGCGAGGATCGTCGACGTGCTCGTCCCGTCGCCCACGGCATCACCCGTCCGTTCGGCGGCCTCGCGCATCATCCGCGCGCCGAGATTCTCCTCCGGATCTTCGAGATCGACCTGGCGAGCGATCGTGACCCCGTCATTGCAGACGACAGGGCTGCCCCACTTCTTCTCCATGAGGACGCTCTTCGACTTGGGTCCGAGGGTAACCCGCACGGCGTCCGCCAAGGACGTGGCGCCGCTCAGGATTTTCTCGCGGGCGTTCGAGCCGAAGATCAGCTTTGTGTGCGTCATGACGAACTCCCTTCGATCGCGCGGATACTCAGGTTCGCCCGGTCCTTGATCCCTCCGGAAGGAAGGCCCAATGTCCTGACGACGAGAGCATGGGCTCATCATCCATGGTGGGCGCGGGACCGGACGGACACATGCGATAACGACCCCGCGAACCGAGCTCCTCGCGGTTTCACCGGTCTCGAATCTAGGGCCCCCGTTCACCTCGGGCATGATCCATTCGCACCATTCGGGGAGCGGTCGCGATCGGGCGGTTTCGCAGGACGACGATGGGCGTCGGGCGACGGAGAAGGCGGTGGGCTACACGACGGTTGGGGGCGATCTGGAGGGCGGCCTCGCCGTGATCGCCAATGTGCCCAAGACGGTGGTCGTCGCCTTGCTGGAAAGGCTGCACCACCGCTTCGGGTTGGCGGCATGCTCGCACCCGAACTGCGCGAGACCTTTCGGGGGGGCCGCCCCATGACCGCCGAAGCCTCGCGCGAAACCGGAACTCGTGACCTCGCTGTGAGGCTTGTCAGACCCGCTCGGCTCGCGGGGGGATCGAACGACGGCGGGCGCGGTCCCGTTTTGCCCGTGGATGGGTTTTGACCTTGCCGCGTTGGCCGCGCTCGAAGTCTTCGAGCTTGCGCCGCGCGGCGTCGAACGCCTGCCGGATAGAGACGTAGACGTCGTCCTGTTCCGGTTGCCGGTCGATGTCGATCTCGTCGCCGGGCACCGTCAGGCGAATTCGGACACCGTAAAGCCTCCCCTTGCGGTGATGGCCATGCGGCGATGCGA
>DATKAE010000062.1:0-82887 GCA_035498405.1 Thermoanaerobaculia bacterium
CAAGCGGGGCCTCTCCACCGGCGCGCGCCACGCGTGAGAGTCGCCCGGTGCGCCTGCGCCGGCGGAGCGGAGCGGCCGCCATCTTTCCCGATCGCCCCACAGCGGCCGCGTCCCCGCAAAGGGAGAGAACTCCGAAGCACCCCTGTTGTACCATTCGCCGCCTCGGAGAGGTGTCCGAGTGGCTTAAGGAGCACGCTTGGAAAGCGTGTGTACGCAAAACGTACCGGGGGTTCGAATCCCCCCCTCTCCGCCAAGTACCGTCGCTTTCGCTTGCTCGGGAACCTGACGGCCGGCGCGGACTCGATCGGGCGGTTGTCTGCCCTAGCGACGGCGGCCGTCACCGGCTCGCGGCTCGGCCAGAGGGCCTCGACCGCTCGCCTGGCTCCCTCGCTAGGCTCCAGCTCCCGCGACGCGAGTCGTTTCGCTCGGTGAACTTCGCGAAGCTTGGTCGCGTCGCGAGCGATTGTTTCTGCCGGCCCAAAAAGGCGTTTCTGCCGACCTACTGTCTTTCCGCTCGCGGCGTGCGAGGTCTCCCGAGCGGACACGAGGGAGGAGGCGCACGCCGCGGGAGCCGGAGGGCAGCGAGGGGATCAGGCCGGCGGTCGAGCCCGCATCCGGGCGAGCCGACGGCCGGTGGCGGCCGAGGGCCAAGGGCCAACGCTCGCTCGATCAGCCACCGCGCCCGAGGCCGCCAGATCCCCTCGCAAGCTACGGCGACGTGGCGAGCTCCCGCAACGTGTCCCAGGAGTAGATCCCGTCGTTGTGGCCGTCGGCCCAGTCGATCTGGAGCGCATAGGCGCCGACGCGCCGGTGGGCGACCGCCTGGAAGGAGCGCTCCGTCAGCGGCCGCTGCGGACCTCGGTAGACGTTGCCGAGAATGTCCCGCTCGCCCCGGCACATTGCACAAGGACAGCCGCGGCGCAGCCTCTCCAAGGGAATGTAGTCCTCGCGGCCGTCCTCCCAGACGATCGCGAGCTCCGCTCCGACGACCATCACCGTCTTGGGAACCGGGCTCGCCATGGCACGCTGCTTCAGTCGCTTCCCGCCAAGAGCGTCACCGGACGCCTTCGATCAAATAGAGATCCGAGAGCGTCCGGTTGTAGCTGTAGACATACGAGTCACCGCTCGGTGTGGGACCGGGGCTGATCCCGGAGACGCCTGCCGCGTCGGCGGGTATCAGCGTTCTCCACAATTGCTTCTGTCCGGTCGCGAGGTCGAGGCGATAGACCTTCGCGGGAACTTCTCCCCGGCGGCGGACATAGAGAAAGCGGTCGTCGACGCCTTTCTGGACAACGCCTTCATCTCTGTCGAGACCCGCAATCGTGGCCGGCTCCCCGCCCGCGATCGGGTAGAGATAGCGCTTTCGGTCGGGTCCCGTCACGACGACCCACTTGCCGTCGGGCGCCACGATCCCATCTCCGGTGTACCCTTCCGGGGTCAGGGCGCGCGGCTTGCCGCCCTCGAAGTCGCGCAGGTAAAGCCGCGGCCCGTGCCCCGGCTCGCTCGCCGTCAGCACGAGCGTCTTGCCGCTCGGCAGAAACGAGGCGCCATAGACGGAGAGATTTTCCTTGGAGAAGATCTTCGGCTCCCCGGCGCCCGTGGGGTAAGCGACGAGCTGCGGATCGGACGCGGAATGAACGATCGCGAGCACCCATTCCCCGTCGGGCGAGAGGTCCTGCGCGTTGCCCTCCCCGAGGCGCACCGCGGGCGAGGCGTCCGTCTTTCGGATGTAAACCGAGTAGCCGGCGCCGCCTCCCTCGCCCGCCTCGGAGAAGAGCAGCGTCTTGCCGTCCGGCGAAAGGGCCGCGGGCAGGGACCAGTCGAGCCAGGTCAGATCCCGCTCCTTTGACTCTCCGGGCGCCAGGCCGACCACCTCGAGTCGAAGCGTGTCTCGCGTGACCAGCACGCGCCCGTCGCGCGAGACATCCTGGAGCGTGAGCGAGCCCGGAATGCGCACGCGCAGGCGAACCTTTCCGGATCGCGTCGTCGAGTAGAGCGCTCGGTTGCTCCCGACAGCCGTCGCCGTGAACCAGACTTCGCCCTGGGGAGACCAGGCGAGGCCCTGCGCCGCGGCGAAGGGCTCCGAGAGCTTCTGCACCTTCCCGGAGCGATCGACCACAAGAACCGATCCGCCGTCGTCGCCCGGTGTGGGATGGTCGAGGAAGGCCACGAGGTCTCCGTCCGGTGAAACCCGCGGATGGCTCACCCACCCGCTCGTCTCGTAGAGAACCTTGCCGACCGGGTACTCGAGGCGCAGCTTGCCGGGGATCGCTCGCACGATCGCGAGGCTCTTGCCGTCCGGCGCCCAGTCCGCCCATTCGATCTCCTTGAGGACCTCGCGCGGGGCGCCGCCGGCCACGGACAGCTGGGCGAGCGTTCCCGTGCGCCGGAAGGCCCCCGCCAGGGAACGGTTCAGCGACACGGCCATCTCGCCCGATTTCGAGATCGCGAGGACCTCGGCGCCGCCGAGGCCAAACGGGCGCGACTCGGGGCTCTCGGGCCGGCCGACGAAGATCTCCATCGGCTTGCCGTCCCAGGCCGCCGAGTACATGACGGTCTGCCCGTCCGGCGCAAAGCGAGCCGCGAGGATCTGCCCGCGCCGGAAGGTCAGCTGACGGAAGGACGGAGGCGGCCGGTCGCCCGCCTTTTTCACTTCCCGAAACGCCCACCCTCCGATGGCGAGCGCCGTGGCCGCGACGGCGCCGGCGAAGAGAGCCCAGGATGGGCGCTTCCGGCTGCCCGGCAGCGTCGACGTCGCCGTCCCCGGGCCCGACAGTCCCGACAGTGCCTTGAGATCGAAGGCGACGTCGCGCGCCGAGTAGAACCGCTCCTCCGGATTCTTCTCCAGGCAGTGACGGACGATCCGCTCGAGCCCGGGCTGGATGTTCCGGTTCGTGGCGGAGAGATCCGGCGGTTCCTCCCGCAGGATCGCCGACATCGTCTCGGCGGCGGAGTCGCGATGGAAGGCGCGGCGACCCAACAGCATCTCGTAGACGATCGCGCCGAAGGAGAAGAGGTCCGAGCGCTGGTCCGCGGGCTTGCCCTTCACCTGCTCGGGCGACATGTAGCCGAGCGTGCCCAGCACGACACCCGGCTCGGTGCCGGCGGTCGGCAGATTCGTCTCCCGGCCAGAGCCCGCTTCGCTCTGCGTCAGCTTGGCCAGGCCGAAGTCGAGGATCTTGACCCTGCCGTCGTTCGTCAGAAAGAGGTTCTCGGGCTTCAGGTCCCGATGCACGATCCCCTTCTCGTGCGCCGCGGCCAGGCCCTTGGCGATCTGCACCGCGTAGTCAGTCGCCTTGCGCGGGGCGAGCGCGCCCCCCGCGAGCCGAGCCCGCAGCGTCTCTCCCTCGAGCAGTTCCGTGACGATGTACGGCGCGCCGTCGTGCGACCCCAGGTCATAGACCGCCGTGATGTTGGGATGGTTGAGCCCGCCCGCCGACTGCGCCTCCTGCTCGAAACGCCGCAGGCGGTCAGCATCTTGCGAATAGGAGGCCGGCAGCACCTTGATCGCGACCTCGCGTTTGAGCCGTTCATCCTTCGCCCGGTACACCTCCCCCATCCCTCCGGCACCCAGAGGGGCGACGATCTCGTAGGGGCCGAGACGCGTCCCGGAGGAGAGGGTCATTTCAGTCCCTCGACGAGATAGAGATCCGAGAGCGTACGCAGGCAGGAGTAGGCGTAGAAGCTCCCATCGGGAGTGAAATGCGGCGGAGCGACGCCGGTGACCCCCGCCGAGTCGGAGGGCATCAATTCCCTGAAGAGCTGCTTTCGGCCGGTGGTGATGTCCAACAGATAAACCTTCGCCGGCAACTCTCTGCGTCTGTAGACGTACAGAGCGCGACCATCGGCGCTCCAACCGCTCGGCGTGTCCTCCGGGGTGGCGCCGGGTACCGCCGTTGGCTCTCCACCGGAGGTTGGATACAGGTAGACCTTCTCATCGGGCCCCCGTACGGCGATCAACTTCCCGTCGGGCGAAACGCCCTGCGCGAAGGACCGATATCCCTCGGGCGTCAGGGCACGAGGTTTTCCCCCGGCGAGGTCCCAAACGTAGATTCGCGCGCCGTGTCCGGGCTCGTTCGCCGTCACCGCCAGGCGTTTTCCGTCCGGGAACCAGACGGCCCGCTGAAGTCGCAGCCCTTCGCGCGGCAGGAAGCGCGCTTCCCCCGCCCCGGTCGGATAGAGGACGAGCTGGGGGTCGGTGGCGAACTTGACCGCGGCGATCGCCCATTTTCCGTCGGGCGATAGGCCGTACCCGTTTCCTTCACCGAGCCGGACCGCCGGCGAACCGTCTGTACTGCGAAGGTAAATGGAATAACCGGGGCCGCCTCCCTCCCCGGACTCGGCGAAGAGAAGGGCCTTTCCATCGGGAGAGATGTCTATCGCCTGCGACCAGTCGAGCCACGAGAGGTCGCGTTCCTTCTCGAAACCGGGGCCACGCGCGAAAATCTCCTGACGGTTCGTGTCGTGCGTCATCAAGACTCTTCCGTCCCGCCCCACGTCCTGCAGCGTCAGGATGCCCGTCACTCGAGCGAGAAGTCTCAGCTTCCCGGAGACCGATGAGGCGTAGAGCGCGCGGTTGGCCCCGCTCTTGGCACCCGTGAACCAGATTTCTCCGCGGGGCGACCAGGCTAGTCCGATCAACGTCTCGAAGACTCCCGGCAAATTCCGCTTCTTGCCCGTACGGTCCACGAGCGCGAGCGACCCCCCGTCGTCTCCGCGCACCGGATGATCGAGGAAGGCGACGAGGTCACCCTCCGGCGAGACGCGCGGATTCGTGATCCAGCCGGCCGTCTCGTAGAGAACTTTCCCGATCGGGAACTCGAGACGGTTGCGGCCGTTGACGTCGCGGACGACGGCGAGGCTCTTGCCGTCGGGAGACCAGTCCGCCCACTCGATGTTTTCGAGCACGGCGCGGGGCGCACCGCCGCCGGCAACACCCATTCGCGCGAGCGTGCCGGTCGACTCGAATGGTCCGACGATGTGTCGGCCGAGGGAGAGGGCCATCTCGCCCGAGCGGGAAATCGCGAGGATATCGGCGCCGGGAAGCCCGAACGGACGCGATTCCGGGCTCTCCGAGCGGCTGACGAAAATCTCGACCGGCTGTCCCTCCCACGCGGAGCCGTACAGGATCGTCTGACCGTCGGGCGCGAAGCGCGCGAAGGAAATCGTGCCACGTCGAAAAGTGAGTTGGCGAAAGGAGGGAGGCTCGACGTATCCGGCCTTCGTGCCTGCCAGATAAACCGCCCCGAGCACCAGAAGAAGCAACACGGCTCCTGACAGGAGCGGAAGAAGAGGGCGACGGCCCATGCGGGGGAGAACCTCGACCGACGTGGCGCGTGGACTCGACACGCCGGACAGAGACTCCAGATCGAACGCCACGTCGCGCGCCGACTCGAATCTCTCCTCGGGGTTCTTCTCCAAGCAATGCCGCACGATCCGCTCGAGGCCCGGATGGACCTCCTGGTTGGTTTGTGTCAGGTCCGGCGGTTCTTTCGACAAAATCGCCGTGATCGTGTCGGCCGCCGTGTCCCCACGAAACGCCCTCTGCCCCGACAACATCTCGTAGAGAATCGCCCCAAAGGAAAAGAGGTCGCTGCGCCGGTCGGCCGGCTTCCCACGCACCTGCTCGGGCGACATGTACCCCATCGTGCCCAGCACGACACCGGGCTCCGTTCCCGACACCGTCCTCAGGTCGGTCTGTTGCTCCCCGTCTTTCTCTGTCTTCAGCTTCGCCAGACCGAAGTCCAGGATCTTCACCCGCCCGTCTCTCGTGACGAACACGTTTTCCGGCTTCAGATCCCGGTGGACGATCCCCTTCTCGTGCGCCGCCGCCAGGCCTCGAGCCATCTGCACCGCGTAGTCGATCGCTTTCCGAACCGGCAGCGCTCCCGAGGACAGCCGTGACCGCAGCGTCTCCCCTTCCAGCAGCTCCGTCACGATGTACGGCGAGCCCTCGTGCGTCCCGAAGTCGTGCACCGCAGTGATGTTCGGGTGGTTCAGAACGCCCGCAGCCCGCGCCTCCTGCTCGAAGCGCTTCAGCCGGTCGGCATCCTGCGAGAACGACGCAGGCAGCACCTTGATCGCGACCTCCCGTCCCAGGCGAGGATCCCTTGCCCGGTACACCTCTCCCATGCCGCCGGCGCCCAGAGGCGCGACAATCTCGTACGGGCCGAGCCGGGTTCCAGATGAAAGTGTCATCGAATGCGAGAGCGGATTCTAACGGAGACGAGGACTATTCCAGCCCCTCGACGACGTAGAGGTCGGCGAGATTGCGCGTGTAGGAGTAGGCGTAAGCCTTGCCGTCCGGCGTGACTCGAATCGAGCCGATGCTCGTCACTCCGGCCGAGTCGCCGGGCATGAGAGACCGCCACGGCGACAGGGACCCGGTCTTCAGCTCGATGCGTTGGACCTGTGCGGGAACCTGTCCCCTCAGTCGAACCAGCAGCGACCCTCCATCTTCGGTCCAACCAATCAGGCTCCACTTCTGGTCCATCGCGAGCGCGGTGGGCTCCCCGCCTTCGAGGGGGTAGACATAGGCCCTTCGGTCCGGTCCAACGACGGCGACGACCCGGCCGTCGGGAGAAACTCCGGCGCCGGTTGTCGCGAAACGGTAGCCCTCGGGAGTCAGAGCACGGCTCTTTTGGGAGGCGAGCTCGTACACGTAGATCCGAACTCCGCGACCCGTTTCGTTGGCGGCGAGCAGGATTCGGTTCCCGTCCGGCAGCCACGTCGCTGCCTGAACCGTCAGGCCCGGCGTCTCCAGGAACCTCGGGTCTCCCGAGCCGATCGGATAGATCACAACCCTCGGGTTCGAGGACGGATGGACGATCGCGAGCGCGAGTTTGCCGTCGGGCGAGAGCGACTGCGCCGAGCCCTCGCCCAGACGGATCGCCGGAGAACCGTCCATCTTCCGCGCGTAGGTGGAGTACCCCGGGCCGCCTCCCTCGCCGCTCTCGTCGAAGAGGATCGTGCTCCCATCTCTCGAGACGCTGGCCGCCAGGGACCAGTCGAGCCACGACAAGTCCCGCTCCTTTTCGAGGCCGGGCCCGAAGGCGACGAAACCCTGCCGCGCCTTGTCCTGCGAGAGCAGCACCTTGCCCGTCCGGGAAACGTCCTCGATCGTCATGCCGCCGGTGGCGACGGCCAGGACGCGGATCCTCCCGGCGAGGGTCGCGGCGTGCACGAAACGGTTGAACCCGACCCGCGAGCCGGTGAACCAGACTTCGTCACCCTTGCGGGACCAGCAGAGGCCGAGGATGCTCGCGAAGTCGTCGGAGATCTTCTTCGACCGGCCCGAACGATCGACGAGCAGGATGTAGCCCCCGTCGTCGTCGACCGTCGGATGCTCGATGACGGCGACCTCGTTCCCCGATGGGGAAATTCGCGGGTGGCTCAGCCAGCCTGCCGAGGCGTGGAGGATCTTGCCGATCGGAAACTCCAGCTGACTCTTTCCCCCGGCTTCGCGAACGATCGCGAGATCCTTGCCGTCGGGCGCCCAGTCGGCGTACAGCACGTCGTCCCGAATGTCCTTCGGCGCGCCGCCTCCGGTCATGCCGAGGCGGGAAAGCGTTCCGATCCGCGAGAAGCCGCTGTGCGAGCGGCGCGAAAGAGAAACCGCCATCTCGCCCGTGGAGGCGATGGAGAGGACCTCGGCGCCCGTCAGGCCGAAGGGCCGCGACTCCGGGCTGTCGAGGCGCGTCGTGAAGAGCTCCATGGGCCGTCCATCCCAGGCCGCCGTGTAGATGATGGTCTCCCCGTCCGGTGCGAATCTCGCGGAGAAGATCGGACCGCGACGGAAGGTAAGCTGGCGGAACGAGATCGGCGGGCGCTCGGTGAAACGCCGGCCGGCGAGGAGACCCCCCGCAACGCCCACGGCGAGCGCGGCGACGATCGCGGCGAGGACGGCTCCCGTCCAGCGGGTTCGCACGCGTTCTTCCACCGGAGCCGCCTGAACGGCGCTGGTCGTCGTGCCCGAGACTCCCGACAGCGCCTCGAGGTCGAAGGCCAGGTCGCGGGCGGACTCGAACCGCTCCTCAGGGTTCTTTTCCAGGCAGTGGCGCACGATCCGTTCGAGCCCGGGATGAACCTCTTTGTTGCTCGCACTGAGGTCGGGCGGTTCTTTGGTCAGGATCGCCGTGATCGTGTCCGCCGCCGTCTCGCCGCGAAAAGCGCGCTGCCCCGACAACATCTCGTGCAGAATCGCCCCGAAGGAAAAGAGGTCGCTGCGCCGGTCCGCTGCTTTCCCACGGACCTGCTCGGGGGACATGTAGCCGATCGTCCCCAGAACTACCCCGGGCTCCGTCCCGGAAACCGTTCGGAGGTCTGTCTGCTGCTCGCCGTCCTTTTCCGTCTTCAGCTTCGCCAGGCCGAAGTCCAGGATCTTGATCCGCCCGTCGTTGGTCACAAACAGGTTCTCGGGCTTCAAATCCCGGTGCACGATCCCTTTCTCGTGCGCCGCCGAGAGCCCCCGGGCGATCTGGTTGCCGTAATCCAGAGCCTTGCGCACCGGCAACGCTCCGGACGAAAGACGCGACCGAAGCGTCTCGCCTTCCAGAAGCTCCGTCACGATGTACGGCGCCCCGTCGTGAGATCCGAGGTCGTACACCGCTGTGATGTTCGGGTGGTTCAGGACTCCGGCCGCCCGCGCCTCCTGCTCGAAACGCTTCAGGCGGTCCGCGTCTTGCGAGAAGGAGGCCGGCAAGACCTTGATCGCCACCTCGCGCCCAAGACGCGGATCCTTCGCCCGGTACACCTCCCCCATCCCCCCGGCGCCCAGGGGCGCGACGATCTCATAGGGTCCCAGCCGGGTGCCCCCAGGAAGGCCCACGTCAGCCGGGCTCCGCCGCGAAACGACGCGTCATCGACACTCTCTCTCTTCTGCTCGCGATGCGAAGAGCCTCCCGAGCGGGAGCGAGGGAGCAGCCTCGCGCCGCGGGAGCCGCAGCGCAGCGAGGGGCTAGGCTCGTGGTCGAGGCCCTTTGGCCGAGCCACGAGCCGATGCGCCGCCAGGCGCAGGCTCCGAGCAAGCGAAGGCGACGGTGCACCTCCCCCATACCGCCCGCGCCAAGAGGTGAAACGATCTCGTAGGGTCCGAGCCTCGTTCCGGCAGAGAGTGTCATCGGGTCGGGGGCGGATTGTATCGAAATCGGGAAGAGCGCCAGCGAGTCAGGGCCAGGTCATCGGAGACCGTCGACGATGTACAGGTCCGACAGCGTGCGGCTGTAGGAGTAGGCGTACGAATCGCCGCTCGGTGTCAGCAGCGGGCCGATCTCGGACACACCCCCGGCGTCCTGGGGCATCAGCGTCAGCGCGAGCTCCCGCCGCCCACTGGAGACGTCGACGCGATAGACCTTCGTCGGGGCCTCTCCCTGGCGATAGACGAAGAGGGAACGGCCGTCCACGGCGAACTGAGCGACGCGATCATTCTCATCGAGCCCTGGAATCGCCGTCGGTTCGCCTCCCTCGAGAGGATAGAGGTATGTCCTCCGGTCGGGCCCCGTGACGACGGCCGAGGTACCGTCCGGGGAAACGACACGGGAGCCTCGGTACCCCTCCGGCGTCAGGGCGCGGGGCTTGCCGTTGGCGAAATCGCGCTCGTAGAGCCGCAGCCCATGTCCGGGTTCGCTGGCCGTAAAGAGGATCCGCTTACCGCCGGGCAGGAAGCTCGCATTGAGCACGGAGAGTCCGTCCTTGGGAAAGAGCTTCGCCTCGCCCGCCCCGGTCGGGTACGCCACGAGCTGCGGGTCCGACGTCGAGTGCAGGATCACGACGGCCCACTTTCCATCCGGCGAGAGGGCCTGGCCGAACCCTTCGCCCAGGCGCACCGCCGGCGAGCCGTCGGTCTTGCGCACGTAGACGGAGTAGCCCGGCCCGCCGCCCTCGCCCCCCTCGGTGAAGAGGACCGTGCGGCCGTCCGGCGACAGGGCGGTCGGCAGAGAGTAATCGAGCCAGGTGAGGTCGCGCTCCTTCGACTCTCCGGCCGGACGGGCCAGGATCTCCTCCCGAAACGTGTCGCGCGTCATCAGCAGGCGCCCGTCGCGAGAGATGTCGCGCAGCGTCAAGTTGCCGGCGATTCGCGAGCGCAGCCGCACGCGGCCCGAAAGCGAAGTCGTATAAAGAGCCCGAAGCGACACTTCCGCGGCGGTGAACCAGACCTCCCGGCCGTCCGGCCTCCAGGCCAGACCCTGCGCCGAGGAGAACGGCTGGGAGAGAACCTTCTTGCGCCCCGAACGCTCGACGACCGCAACCGAGCCGCCGTCGTCGGTCACGGAGGGGTGGTCGATGAAGGCGACGAGGTCCCCATCCGGGGAGACGCGGGGATTGCTGATCCAGCCGTTCGTCTGATACAGCGTCTTGCCGATCGGGTACTCGAGCCGATTCTGTCCCCGCGCCGTCCTCACGACGGCGAGCGCGCGCCCATCGGGCGCCCAGTCAGCCCACTCGACGTCCTCGAGAATGTCGCGCGGCGCCGCCCCGCCGGCCACCGAGAGCTGCGCCAGCGTTCCGGCGCGCCGGAAGCCTCCCGCGGAGACCCGGTTCAATGACACGGCCATCTCTCCGGACTTCGAGAGCGCGAGGACCTCGGCGCCGATGAGGCCAAAGGGCCTCGACTCGGGGCTTTCCAGCCGGCCGACGAAAACCTCGATGGGCTTGCCGTCCCAGGCTGCCGCGTACACGACGGTCTGGCCATCGGGGGCAAATCGCGCCGACAGGATCTCGCCGCGCCGGAAGGTGAGCTGGAAGAAGGAAGGAGGCGGCTGGTCACCGGCTCTCTTGCCGGCGAAATAGGCGAGGCTGCCGGAGAGGAGGGCCGTCGCCGCGACCGCGCCCGTCAGGAGAGGCCAGAGGCGGCCTCGCTTGCCCTCCGCCCGGGGAGCCGCGGCTGCCCCCGAGACCTGCGAGAGCGACTCGAGATCGAAGGCGAGGTCCCGTGCCGAGTAGAAGCGCTCCTCCGGGTTCTTCTCCAGGCAGTGCCGCACGATCCGCTCGAGCCCGGGCTGCACGCTCTGATTGGTTGCGGAAAGGTCCGGCGGCTCCTCCTTCAGGATCGCCGACATGGTCTCCGCCGCCGAATCACGGTGGAACGCGCGCCTGCCCGACAGCATCTCGTAGAGGATTGCGCCCACCGAGAAGAGATCCGAGCGCTGGTCGGCGGCCTTTCCCTTCACCTGCTCGGGCGACATGTAACCGAGAGTGCCCAACACGACGCCCGGCTCGGTACCCGCCGTCGCGGTCGGCAGGTTCGTCTGCTGCCCGCTCTTGCCCTCGACCTGCGTCAGTTTGGCGAGACCGAAGTCCAGGATCTTCACCCGGCCGTCGGACGTCAGGAAGAGGTTCTCCGGCTTCAGATCCCGGTGGACGATCCCCTTCTCGTGCGCCGCGGCGAGCCCTCGGGCCAGCTGGATGGCCATCTCCGTGGCCTTGCGCACCGCGAGCGCGCCGCCAGCCAGGCGCGCCCGCAGGGTTTCTCCCTCGAGCAGCTCCGTGACGATGTACGGTGATCCCTCGTGCTCGCCGAGCTCGAAGACCGACGTGATGTTGGGATGGTTGAGTCCTCCGGCGGCCTGCGCCTCCTGCTCGAAGCGCCGGAGACGATCCGCGTCCTGCGCGAAGGACGACGGCAACACCTTGATCGCGACCTCGCGTTTCAGGCGGGCATCGCGCGCGCGATAGACCTCGCCCATGCCGCCGGCCCCGAGCAGTCCCAGGATCTCGTAGGCTCCGAGCCTCGTCCCCGCGGCGAGCGTCACTTCAGATCCCGGATGCGGTACAGCGTCGAGAGGACTCGATTGAGCCCGATCGTCATCGTCTTCCCGTCCGGCGTGACGCGGGCAGGGCCGAACGACGTGACCCCGGCAGGGTCGCTCCCCGCCAGGTCGCGAACGTGCGTTCGGGCGCCCGAGGCGATATCGAGCAAATCGACCGAGCAGGGAATTCCGATGCGGGAGACGTAGAGCCCCTTGCCGTCGTTGCTCCACCCGGCCGGGTAGTCTCCCGCCCGCGACGCGGGAAGATCCCGTGGAGAACCTCCGGAAGCGGGATACAGGTGAACCCGCGTGTCTGGGCCGACGGCGGCGATCCACTGGCTGTCGGGCGAGACGAAGAGGCGTGTGGGATTGATTCCTTCGTCGCTGATCGGGCGCGGAGAGCCCCCGGAAAGAGCCTGGACGTAGAGGCGCGTCCCCTTCCCCGGCGCGCTCGCTTCGAAGACGAATCTCTCGCCATCGGGAAAGAAAGTTCCATAGGGCGGGCGCCCCAAGCCGTCCGGCGGAAACTCACGCGGCTGACCCGTCCGAACCGGAACGACGACGAAATGCGACGGGTCCGGGAGCGTGCGCGCGAGCGCCCGGGAAGTATCCGGCGAGAGCGCCACGCCGAACCCGTCGGTCAGCCGCACCGCGGGCGCCCCGTCGGTCGGTCGCAGGTAGACCCCGCCGGCCGCGCCTCCGCCCTCTCCCGACTCGTCGAAGAGCGCGAGTTTGCCGTCCGAAGACAAGCACCGGTCGCTCGACCAGTCGAACCAGGAGAGATCCTTGCCGGCCGACTGGCCCGGAAGGAACGCCATCATGCTCGAACGGTAGTCGTCCTCCGTGACGAGCGCGCTGCCGTCGGCTCGCAGATCGAGCAGAGCCGGTGTTCCCTGCATCGTCCGGATCAGCCGAAGCCGGCCGGACAGCGTGACACCGAAGATCTCTCGTTCGATCCCCTGCTGGGCCGCCGTGAACCAGACTTCCCGTCCCTTCGGCTCCCACGCAAGCCCCTGGACCGTCGACCATCCAGGAGCAAGCTCGCTCTTCTTCCCGGCAAGATCCACCACGGCGATCGCGCCGTCGTCCCCGGAGCCCGGATGATCGATGAACGCAATCTGGCGGCCGTCCGGAGAGAAGCGGGGACCCTGAATCCACCCGGCGGTCTCGTAGAGCACCCTGCCGATCGGAAATTCGAGGCGCTCCTTGCCCGCGACGCGGTGCACGACCGCCAGATCCGAGCCGCCGGGCGACCAGTCGGCATAGCTGACGTCGGTCAGCATCTCCCTCGGGGCGCCGCCCGCGAGCGGCACGCGGGCGAGCGTACCCACGAGCGCGAAACCGGAGAGCGCCCCCCGGGGATCGAGTTGAATCAGCATTTCGCCGCTCGGGGAGATCGCCAGCAGGTTCGCACCGGGAAGCGCCAGCGCCGATGACTCGGGGACTCCGGGCCGCAGCGTGAAGATTCGAGGAGCCGAGCCTTCCCATGCAGCCCCGTAGTAGACGGTCTGGCCGTCCGGTCCGAAGCGGGCCGCGACGACCGTTCCGCGCTGGAATGTGAGCCGCTGGAACGTGGGCTGAGACGCGCCGCCGAGCCGGCGCCCCGCAAGGGCGCCCAGAAGGCCGGCGGCGAGAAGTCCCGCAACGATCGCCGCGGCCTTCAGCTTGGCCGATTTTCGAAGGGGCTCGCGCTCGTGGGCGGCCGACGGGGACGTCGTCTCGGAGAGGTGATCGCGGATCGCCTTCAGGTCCCGCGCGAGGTCCCGCGTCGAGGCATAGCGCTCCTCGGGGTCCTTCGACAGACATCGTTCCACGATCCATCGCAAGGGGGCCGGAGCGCGGGGATTCAGTCGCTCCACGGACTCGGGCTCGTCGCGAATGATGGCCGAGAGCGTTTCGGCTCCCGTCGGCTTCTGGAAGGCCCTCCGGCCCGTGGCCATCTCGTACAGGATCGAGCCCAGCGCGAACTGATCCGAGCGAAAGTCCATGGCCCTCCCGCTCGCTTGTTCGGGGGACATGTAGCCGACGGTTCCCAGAACGGTTCCCGGCTGCGTCTCCTGCGGCGCGATCGTCGCGGCGGCGGAGGTCTGCTCTGTCGGCGCGACGAAGAGCTTTGCCAGGCCGAAGTCGAGCAACTTGACGAATCCGTCCTTCGAGACCATCACGTTTTCGGGTTTCAGGTCCCGGTGCACGATTCCGGCGCCATGCGCCTTCGCGAGTCCGTCGGCGATCTGAGCGGAGACTTCGAGAAGCTTGCGTGTCGGAAGAGGACCGGACGCGAGAAGCACGCGCAGGCTCGCCCCTTCGACGAGCTCCATCGCGATGTACGAAGTGGAATCCGAGCGCCCGATGTCGTAGATCGCGATGATATTCGGGTGGTTCAGGCCCGAGGCTGAGCGCGCCTCCTGCTCGAAGCGATGGAGCCGATCCGCATCACCCGACAAGGAGGCCGGCAGCACCTTGATCGCCACCTCGCGCCCCAGCCGTGGGTCCTTCGCGCGGTAAACCTCCCCCATCCCTCCGGCGCCCAGAGGGCCGACGATCTCGTAGGGGCCGAGTCGGGTGCCGGAGGCGAGCGTCATGGGAGCGGGACGGATTCTAACGGAGGCGGCAACCGGCGCCGAGCAGACCGCGCGACCTCTCAGACGTGCATTGCGAGGAGGCGGCGAACCCGCTCCTGGAGCGGGGGGTGCGTCGAGAAAAGCGCCATCAGGCCGCCGCCGGAGAGAGGATTGACGATGCACAGGTGCGCCGTCGCGGGAGTCGCCGTCGCCAGAGGCACCTCTCCCGCAGCGACTTCCAGCTTCTCGAGCGCGCGCGCGAGCGGATGAGGATCGCCGACGAGTCTGGCTCCCGACTCGTCCGCACCGTACTCGCGGCTGCGGCTGACCGCGAGTTGAATGAGCATCGCGGCCACCGGCGCCAGCACGACGAAGAGCAAGGCGAGGGAATTGGAGGACTCCCTCCCCTCCTCGTCGCGTCTCGGGCTGAACAGGGCGAAGCGGGTCAGGAAGGTCAAGGCGCCCGCCAGTGTCGCGGCGACCGAGGAGACGAGGATGTCGCGGTTCAGAACGTGCGACAGCTCGTGACCCAGGACGCCCTCGAGCTCTTCTTCCGACATGGCTTCCAGGATGCCGGAGGTAGCGGCCACGGCGGCGTGCTCAGGATTTCGCCCGGTCGCGAAGGCGTTCAGAGCCGGGCTCGCAACCACGTAAAGGCGCGGCATCGGGATGCCGGCCTTCGAGGCGAGACGCTGAACCGTGGCGTAGAGCCGAGGAGCCTCGGCCTCGGTGACCGGCCGTGCGCCGTAAGAGGAGAGCACGATCTTGTCGCTCCAGAAATAGGAGACGAAGTTCATGACCCCGGCGAGCAGGAGCGCCCACAGCGCTCCCCTCTCGCCGCCGAAGAAGTAGCCCGCGAGCAAGAGGAGCCCCGTCAGGAACCCGAGGAGAAGAGCCGTCTTGAGGGAGTTCATGGCCGTGCCTCGACCGAGAGACCATATCGCAGGCGTCCGGGACACCCTCTCGGCGGGCGCTCGCGCCCGCCCGGTCACTCGTAGCGCAGGGCCTCGATGGGATCTAGACGCGAGGCCTTCACGGCCGGATAGATGCCGAAGAAGAGGCCGACGGACGTCGAGACCAGCAGCCCGACGAAGACCGACCAGAACGGGACGGTGGTCGGCAGCGCCGGCACGAACGTCCGCACGAGTATCGAGATCAGCACGCCGAATCCCACTCCCAGCACGCCGCCCACGGTCGTCAGGGTCACGGCCTCGGTCAGGAACTGCCGCACGATGTCGCGGCGAAACGCTCCGACGGCCTTCCGGATCCCGATCTCCCGCGTTCTCTGCGTGACGGCGACCAGCATGATGTTCATGACTCCTACCCCGCCAATCGCGAGCGAGATCAGCGCGATCAGGACCATCGCCCCGGTCACGCCCCCCGTGATGGCCCGGAATTGTCCGATCAGCTGGGCCGGTGTCGAAACCTCGAAATCATTCGGTTTGTTGAAGGGAATCCGGCGACGCAACCGAAGCGCCGCCGTCACCTTCTCGATCACGACGTCCACGTCCTCGGGCCGCCGGGGCACGGCGTTGATGTTGACGCCGCCCTCCCGTACCTGGAAACCGAACTGGTGCTCGAAGGTCTTGTACGGAAGCACGACCTTGTTGTCCGGCGAGTAGCCGAACTGTTCGCCCTTCTTCTCGAGCACGCCGACGACGCGGTAGCGCATGCCGTTGACCGTGATGTCCTTGCCGAGCGGATCCTCTGCGGGAAAGATCGCCTCCTTCACGTCCGAGCCGATGACCACGGCGAGCGCGCCGTGTTCGACCTCGGCGGGCGTGAAGAACCGGCCCAGGCCGATCGTGTAGGCCGTCGCCGTCGGATAGTACTCATCGACGCCCAAGACGTACGGATTGTTGGCCTCCAGGCTTCCGTTCTTGACGTGGATCTCCGCGTCGAAATACCCGACGAGGGCCGAGATCGCCGAGGCCTCCGGGCAGGCCTTCCGGATCGCCAGGACATCCTCCATCGTGAGGTTGCGGCGGCGCCGCTCCTCCTCCGTCTGGGCACCCGGCCCGCCGAAACGGTCCTTGTATTTCTTGAATTCGATCCGGCTGGCGCCGAAGGCCTGGAAGTTGCCGATGACGTTGTTGTTGAACCCCGTCACGATCGCGACCATCGAGATCACCGTCGCGACCCCGACGACGATCCCGAGGATCGTCAGGGCCGAGCGCAGCTTGTGTTCTCGCATGGCGTTGACGCCGAAGCGGACGTTCTCGGCGAAACCGCGGCGAAAGAGCTCGGTCAACCGGTTCATGCCGCTCTCACTCGAACCGCAGGGCTTCGATCGGCGCCACGCGCGCCGCCGAGGAGGAGGGCGCCAGACCCGCCAGCACGCCGGTCACGACGGCAACGCCGACCCCCAGCAGCGCGAAAGACAGACGAACCTGCGCTGGAAACACCTGATTCACGGCGAAGGCGAGCAGGGCGCCGAGCAGCACACCCACAATGCCGCCGGCGCTCGCGAGAAGCGCCGCCTCGAGCAGGAACTGACGCCGAATGTCGCGCCGCTTGGCCCCGAGCGCGCGCCGCACTCCGATCTCCCGGGTGCGCTCGACGACGGACACGAACATGATGTTGGCGATCACAATCGCTCCGACGACTAGGGAAATGCCGGAGATCAGGACCATGAGCGCGAAGGCTCCCGCGGTCAGAGATTTCCAGAGCGTCTGAAAGGCCTCGGAGCCGAGGATGCCGAACGGATCGTCGGCCGGATAGGGAGTCTTCCGCAGGGAACGCAGGATCGTCCGAACTTCGTCCTGGGTCGCGTCGATCCCGGCGAGGCCCGCGCGGGGGCGCACGTAGATGGACACCTCGTCGCTCGCGGTCAGGATCTTCTGGACGAAGGTGATGGGCGTGATGATGACGTTGTCCTGGTCCTGGCCGAGGACACTGCCCTTCCGGACGGCCAGGCCGATGACGCGTACGGGATATCCGCGAACGTACAGCGTGCGGCCGATCGGGTTCACGCCCGGAAACAGCTGATCCTTCACCTCCCCGCCGATGATGGCCACCGCCGTCGCGTGCTCCTCCTCGATGGGACTGAAGAAGCGCCCCGCCTCGAGATCCACGCGCAGCATCGACTGCATGTTGGCCGTCTGACCCTGGATCTGGGTGTCGGGATCCTTCTGCCGGCCGGCATGGATCGCGTCCACGTGGTTCACCTGCGCGCCGACGGCTCCGCAGGTTCGGCACTCGCGCTCGATCAGCCGCGCCTCGCGAAGGGTCACCGGCTTTCGCTTGCGCTGCAGAATGAACTCGGCGCGGCTGCGCACGATACCGTACTTCGTGAACACGAGAACGTCCGGGTTCAGGTTCAGCACCTTGTCGCGCACGTAACCATTTAAGCCGCTGATGATCGAGACGACGGCCACCACCGTGGCGACTCCGATGATGACGCCGAGCAGCGTCAGGAAGGAGCGGAGCTTGTGGCGCTGCAGCGCCTGCAACGCCACCGCCAGGAGCTCTCGGAAGCCCATACGCCTACGACGAAGAGCCCGCGGCTCCCCCCTCGGCTCCCTTCTTTTCCGTCTCGAGCTTCACGCGATCCCCGTCCTTCAGGGCGCGCAGCGTCTTGAACGGGCCGGTGATGATCTGCTCCTTGGCGGAGAGCCCGCTCGAGACCTCGACCATCAGCTCGCCGGCGAGGCCGAGCACGACGGGCACGAACTCCGCCTTCCCCTTCCGCAGGGCGTAGACCCCCGTCTGCGTCCGGATCCTTCCCGAGGCCGTCTTCGCGCCCTTGGGGTCGTCCCGGATCACCACGGCGGCAAGCGGTATCGCGAGCGCCTTCGCCTTCGAGCCCGTGATGACGTCCGCCGTGACGGAGAATCCCGGCCGGACCGACTCCGGAGGCTGCAGCAGCTTGACTCGGACCTTGAAGTTGATCGCATCCGACGTCGTGATCAGGCCCTGAAGGTCCGAGTCGTTCTTGGCGATGGGCGAGTTCTCGACCTGCGTGACGACCCCGTCGAAGGATCGATCCGGGTAGGCCTCGATCGAGAGGACGGCCTTCTGACCCACCTTCACGCTGGGCACGTCCGTCTCGTCGACCATGAGAACCCCTTCCACGCTCGACATGTCGGAGATCGTCATGAGCTGCGTGCCCGGGTTGTTCATCGTGCCGACGACCGTGACCTCGCCCTCCTTGACCGGCAGGTCCGTCACGATCCCGTCGATCGGTGAGCGCACCGTCGTCTTCGAGAGGGTGTCGCGAGACGCGTTCAGGTTCGCGCGGTTCTCCTCGATCCGCCTCTGCGCGACCTCGAAGTTGGCTTGGGCGGTCTCGAGCTCCGACCTCGCCCGCTGCGAGTCGGCCTCGGCGAGGATTTGGTTCTCGTAGTTCTTCTTCGCGCGGTCCTCGTCCCGTCGGGCCTGCTCCAGCGCGGCCCGCGCCGAATTCAGGGCGGCCAGGCTCCCGGCAAGCGCCGCGGCCGATCCGGCCTCCTCCGCGGCCGCCCGAGTGCGGTCGATCTGGAGCAGGAAGTCGCCCTTGTGCACCCGGTCGCCGTTTCGAACGGCCAGATTGACGATCTGGCCCATGACGAGCGCCGAAAGATCCACCTTCCTCTCGGCCTGGATCTTTCCGTTGGCCGTGACCTTCGAGACGACGTCCTCGGTCTTCGCCGGTGCCGCCGTCACGCGGGGGATCTTCCGGTCGCGCGCGGAGAGGGCCGCCAGGAACAAGACCACGGCGAGCGCCAGCGCAACGGCGATGAGAATTTTCCAGGTTCGGGACATGGAAAACGCCTCTAGTTTCCGGCTCTCGACGGGGCGAGAACGCGCAACCTATTCATACCGCAACGCCTCGATCGGATCGAGGCGCGACGCCTTCACCGCCGGGTAGAGCCCGAAGAAGATCCCGACCGAGATCGAAACCGCCAGCCCCACGATGACGGACCACAGCGGCGTCTCGGCGGGCAAGGCCTCGAAGATCCGCTTGATCGTGGCCGGCACGGCGATTCCCACGACGACGCCGATGGCTCCCCCCAATAGCGACAACGTGGTCGCCTCGGTCAGAAACTGCATGACGATGTCGCGGCGGAACGCCCCGACGGCCTTTCGCACGCCGATCTCGCGCGTCCGCTCGGTGACCGAGACGAGCATGATGTTCATGACCCCCACGCCGCCGATCAGGAGCGAGACGAACGCGATGAAGACCATGGCCAGCATGACCCCGCGGGTAATCCCCTGGAAGCTCTCGATCATCCGGTCGGGAGTGACGATCCCGAAGTCGTCGGGCTTGTCGAAGGAGACGTGGCGCCGCGCCCGCAGGATCGTTCGGGCCTTGTCGATCAGGACGGGGACCTGGTCCGCGCGATACGGAACGGTCGCGATCCGCAAGGCATCGCCGTCGCCGCCCCCCACGCGGATCCACGGAAACCGGCGATCGAAGGTCGTCAGGGGGATCACGACGAAATTGTCCTGAGACTCCCCGAACATCTTTCCCTTCCTCTCGAAGACCCCGATCACGGTGTAGGCGTCGTGCCCGAGCACGACGCGCTTGTTGATCGCATCCTCGCGCGGGAAGAGTTTGTCGCGGATGTCTTCGCCGATCACGATCACGTCGCTCGCATGCTCGACGTCCGTCTCTGTCAGGAACCGCCCCTGAGAGACGAAGCGGCTCGTCGCGATGGGGTACTCCGTCATTACGCCGAACACGCGCGGGAATCGCGCCTCGTTGTCGCGGTACTTCAAGTGGTAGTCGGTGTTGTTCCAGAGATAGCGCTGAGGGGAAACCGCGCGCATCTCGGGCACCCCGGCCTTGAGCGCCGCGGCATCCTCGAGGGTCAGCTCCTTGCGTCGCAGCTCGCCCTCCGGCTGTCCGCCGCCGTGCCCGAAGCGAGGCTCATACTTCTGGAACATCACGAGGGTCGCCCCGAAGCTCTGGAAGCTCCGCACCATGTTGTTGTTGAAGCCGGTCACGATCGAGACCATGGCGATCACCGTGGCGACGCCCACGACGATCCCGAGGATCGTCAGCGTCGCGCGCAGCTTGTGGGCTCTCACGGCGAGCATCGCAAAGCGCATGTTCTCGCCGAAGCCTCGCCGCAGGTTGGTCAAGACGGAGGTCATGGATCTATCGCTCGCCGTTTCGGGACCGCCGACTGCAATTGTTCCTCCTATTCATACCGGAGCGCCTCGATCGGGTCTAGCCGCGAGGCCTTCACCGCCGGGTAGAGGCCGAAGAAGATCCCGACCGAGATCGAAACGAGAAGCCCCACGAGAACCGCCCAGATCGGCGTCTCGGCGGGGAGGGCGTCGAACACCCGCTTGACTCCTGCGGGAATGGCGATTCCCAGGAGAACGCCGATCGCGCCGCCGAGCAGCGAGAGGGTCATCGCCTCCGTCAGGAACTGCAGAACGATGTCGCGCCGGTAGGCCCCCACCGCCTTGCGCACCCCGATCTCGCGGGTTCGCTCGGTCACGGACACCAACATGATGTTCATGACCCCGACCCCCCCGATCAAGAGGGAGATGCCGGCAACGAAGACCATCGCCAGCGTCACGCCGCGCGTAATGGCCTGGAAGCTCTCGATCATCTTGTCCGGCGTGAAGAGCGCGAAATCGTCGGGCTTGTCGAAGGGGACGTGGCGCCGCGCGCGCAGCAACTCCCTGCCCTTTTCGATGATCACCGGGACCTGCTCCGGCTTGTAGGGCACGGTGGCGATATGGATCGTGTCGCCGTGTCCGTTCTTGATGAATGGAAATTGTCGATCGAACGCAGACAGGGGGATCAAGAGGAAGTTGTCGTTGGAGTGCCCCATCATCCGCCCCTTCTTCTCGAGCACCCCGATGACCATGTATTGGATGCCGTTGAAGTCGATTCCCTTTTCGAGCGGATCCTCGCGCGCAAACAGCGCCTCGCGGACGTCCTCCCCGATCACGGCGACGGGGGAAGCGTGCTGGAAGTCGCTCTCCGTGATGAACCGGCCGTAGCCGACGAAGTGATTGTTGGCGACCGAATAGTCTGCCGTCACCCCCGCCACCACCGGCGTCGTCGTCTCGGCGTCGCGGTACTTCACGTGGACGTCCGTGTGCCAGAGGTAACGTTCGGGCGAGACGGCCCGCATCTCCGGAATCGTCGCCTTCAAAGCGATCGCGTCCTCCAGCGTCAGGTCCTTGCGACGGCGCTCGGCCTCCCGGTCCCCGCCGGGTCCGAAGCGCATTTCGAACTTCTGAAACTGCACCAGCGTCGCGCCGAAACTCTGAAAGCTGCGAATCATGTTGTTGTGAAAGCCGGTCACGATCGAGACCATGGCGATGACCGTCGCGACGCCCACGACGATCCCGAGCACCGTCAGGATTGCCCGAAGCTTGTGCGTGCGGACGGCCAGGAGGGCGAAGCGAATGTTCTCGCCGAGCCCGCGTCGGACGTGGCGAAGGAGAGAAGTCACGTCGGAACGGGGCCGTCAGCCGCCGAAGGGGGATCCGATCCCAACCGGGAACCGACGGCCGGGCGCCCTACTCATAGCGCAGCGCTTCGACCGGCGGAAGGCGTCCGGCCTTCGACGCCGGCATCAGGCCGGCGATCAGGCCGGTCACGGTCGCGACTCCGATCCCGATCAGGATGAAGGAAGGCCTCACCTGCGCCGGAAAGAACTGGCTCACCCCGAACGAGAGAAGCGAACCCAGCACGACCCCGATCACGCCGCCCACCGACGAGAGCAGGGCGGCCTCGAGAAGGAATTGGTGTCGAATGTCGCTCTGCCGCGCGCCCATGGCGCGCCGTACGCCGATCTCCTTGGTGCGCTCGACGACCGACACGAACATGATGTTGGCGATCACGATGGCACCGACGACCAGGGAAATACCCGAGATCAGAATCATCAGCAGGAAGGCCCCGGCCGAGATCCCCTTCCAGAGCGACTGCAACATCTCGGCCGTCACCAGGCCGAAGGGGTCGTCCTTGTCGAACTTGGTCTTGCGCAGCGCCCGCAGGATCGTCCGCACCTCGTCGGTCATCGGCCCGACCGCCTCGACGCCGCCCTTGGGCTTGACGAAGATGCCGATGTCGGTCGACGGCGCGATGTGCTTGGAGAAGAGGGTCAACGGCGTGTAGATGACGTTGTCTTGGCTCTCCCCGAGCACGTTTCCCTGCTTGGCGAGCGCGCCGATCACCTTCACCGGGTAGCCGTCGATCTTGATTACCCGCCCGATCGGATCCTGGTTCGGGAAGAATTGATCCTGGACGTCCCAGCCGATCACGGCGACGGGAGCGGCGTGATCGTACTCGGTCTCCGTGAAGAAGCGGCCGCTCGCGATGTCGATGTTCATCATGTCGCCCATGTTGGGCGTCTGGCCATTGATTTGGACTCCCGATAGCTTGCGGTCGCCGTACTTGACCGGTCGCTCCCGTTCGGACTGTCCCCCGACCTCGGAGCAGAGATGGCACTCGCGGCGCACGATCTGCATGTCCGTCAGCGTGACGTCGCGGCGCTTCATCGCGATGAGCCACTCTTCCCGGCTCATGATGATTCCGTACTTGGTGAAGATGACGACGTCCGGGTTCAACCCGAAGACTTTGTCCTTGACGTAGCGATTCAGCCCCGAGATCACCGAAACCACGCCCACGACGGTCGCGACACCGATGATGACCCCCAACAGCGTCAAGAATGCGCGCAGCTTATGGCGCGTCAGGCCCGCCGAGGAGACCCGGAAGAGTTCGACGGTCGTCATGCCGCCTTGGACTCTTCCTTCTTCTTCTTGTCGCTCTCCTTCTCGATCACGACCTTGTCGCCTTCCTTGACCTGCCGCAGCACCTTGAAGGGACCCGTCACGATCTCGGCGCCGACGCTCGGCCCCTTCGACACCTCGATCATGAGCTCGCCCGCCAGTCCGCTCTCGACCTTGACGAACTGGAGCTTTCCTTCCTTGACGACGTAGACGCCCTCCTCGGTTTCGGGCCGCCCGGCGGACGGGCCCTTCTTGCCGTCCTTCCTCGGGACGTCCCGCACCACGAGGGCCTGGATGGGAATCGCCGTGGCGCCTTCCTTCCGGCCTGTCACGACCTCGGCGGTCACGGAGAAGCCGGGACGGATCGACTCGGGCGGATTCTGCACGCGAATCTTCACCTTGAAGTTGATCGCCTCGGAGCCTTGAGTGAGCGACAAGAGGTCGGGGTCGTTCTTCGGAATGGGAGAGGATCCAACCTCGGTCACGACACCCTGGAACTTCTTTCCCGGATAGGCATCGATCGCCAGTGTCGCCGTTTGCCCGACCTTGACCTGCGGCACCGACGTCTCATCGACCATCATGACTGCCTCGACTTCTCCCATGTCGGAGACCGTCAACAACTGCGTTCCCGGGTTGTTCATCGTGCCGATGACGGTCACCTCGCCTTCCTTGATCGGCAGCGCCGTCACGATGCCCTCGATCGGCGCCGTCACGGTGGTCTTCGAGAGCGAGTCACGGCTCCCCGCCAGAGCGGCCATCGCCTGGCGCATGCGCTGGTCCGTCGCCTCCAGCGTGGCTTGCGCGGCGTCGAGCGTGGACTTGGCCTTCTGGTACTCGGCCTCCGACAGGATGTGGGCGTCGAAGTTTCCCTTGGCCCGCTGGTAGTCGAGCCGGGCCTGCTCGGCGTTGGCCCGCGCCGCGTCCAAGTCGTGCTGCATCGCGGAGAGGCTCGCCTCGCTTCCCTGCGCGGCGGCCGCCAGCTGCGTCTTGTCGATCTGCAGGAGGAGCTGGCCCCGCTGGACGTGGTCCCCCTCCTTGACGGCGAGATTGACGATCTGGCCCATCACGAGCGCCGAGAGATCGACCTTCCGGCGCGCCTGGATCTTGCCGTTGGCCGTGACCTTGGCGACCAGGTCGACTTTCTCAACTTTCGCGGTCGTCACCCGCGGCAGGTTTCGGTCTCGGCCCGTCAACGAAAAGGCCAGGATCGCGCCCAGGCCGACGACGACCCCGACCCCCACGATGATCTTGGTTTTCTTCGACATCCAACCCCCCGAATCACGAACAAACTTTTACAGTACTGCTATTTCTACGGGTGGAGAGGGAGAAAGTTCGATCCGCAGGGGCCCCGGAAAGGGCCAGTTCCAAGCCCGGCGCCGACGATGGTGCGCCCAGGAGGATTTGAACCCCCAACCTCCTGATCCGTAGTCAGACGCTCTATCCAGTTGAGCTATGGGCGCAGGGCTCGTGAGGCTACCGGACCGGAGGCGCAAATTCAAGACCGGCCGGCTCCTTCCCGCGCACCCGGCCGATCCGGAGCTCACCGGTCAGGGTGCGGCAGGAGGAGCAGGAGCGGTCCTGGCGGCGCCTCTCGGTTGGCCCGGGCAAATCCCGGAGGCGGCCGCGCTTCGCCCTGCGATAGCCTTCGGCGAAATGCCCTGGAGCTCCCAAGACGAGCTTTTCATGAGCGAGGCCCTCGCCTTTGCCCGGATCGCTTTCGGGGAGCGCGAGGTCCCGGTGGGCGCGGTGGTGGTCCGGGAAGGGCGCATGATCGGGCGGGGACGCAACCGGCGGGAGGCCCTCGCCGACCCGACACTCCACGCGGAGATCGAGGCGCTGCGCGAGGCGGCACGGGCGGCCGGCAACTGGCGCCTGGAAGGCGCGACACTCTACGCAACGGTCGAGCCTTGCGCCATGTGCGCGGGCGCCGCGGTTAATGCCCGCATCGCGCGCATCGTCTTCGGCTGCGCGGACCCCAAGGCCGGCTACTGCGGCACGCTCGGCAACATCCCACAAGACCCCCGACTCAACCACCGGTGTGCGGTCGAGGGCGGTTTGCTGGCCGACCAGTCGGCCGAGCTCCTTCGGCTCTTCTTTCAGGCTCGCCGTTGAGCTCCGTCGCCTTTGGAAGGGCGGCGCCGAATCCGTTAGGATGCGCCCTCCGGCCCGACCGGAGAGGTGCTGGAGTGGTTGATCAGGCCGGTCTCGAAAACCGGTAAGCCCGAAAGGGTTTCGAGGGTTCGAATCCCTCCCTCTCCGCCAGCCTCCACCCCTCATCCCGGTTAAACTCCCGCTGGTCCCTGCCGTAGTACAAAGCGAGAACCCATGGACTCCGCCGTCGAGCTGCAAGACGTTTCGAAATCCTTCGGGAAATTCCGGGCCGTGGATGGCCTTTCCTTCCGCGTCCCGAAGGGTGTGGTGTTCGGCTTGCTCGGCCCCAACGGCGCGGGCAAGACGACGACGATCCGCATGATCATGAACATCACCGCGCCGGACTCGGGCCAGATCCTCGTGCTCGGCCGGCCCCTCGATCGGGAGACGCAGAACCGGATCGGTTACCTCCCCGAGGAGCGCGGCCTCTACCGCAAGATGAAGGTCATGGATCACCTGATGTTCCTGGCCGACATCAAGAGCGTCGACCGCCGCACGGCCCGGCAGCGAATCGGGGAATGGCTCGACAAGATGGAGCTGCGGCCCTGGCTCCGGAAGAAAGTCGATGAGCTCTCCAAGGGAATGCAGCAGAAGGTTCAGTTCATCGCGACGATCGTCCACGATCCCGAGATCCTGATCCTGGACGAGGTCTTCTCGGGACTCGATCCGATCAACGCGGCACTCGTCAAGGAGTATCTGATCGACTTCCGCAAGCGAGGCAAGACGATCCTCTTCTCGACGCACGTGCTCGAGCAGGCCGAGAAGCTTTGCGACGAGATCTGCCTGATGTCCAAGTCGAAGAAGATCCTGGAGGGCAACCTCAAGGATCTGAAGCTTCGACACGCCGGGGACGAGCTCCGGCTCGCGATCCAGGCAACTCCGGCGGAAGTGGCCGCCCTGCCGGGTGTTCATCGCTCTTCCGCGGCCAACGGCGAGTTCGTGATCTCGCTCGCTCCGGGAACGGATCGCCGCGACTTCCTGCGGCGCGCGCTCGAGCGACACGATATCCGGGCCTTCTCTCAGCGCGAGCCGGAGCTCGAGGAGATCTATCTGGCGGCCGTGCGCGAGGCGGGGCTCGAGGAAACTCGGACCATCGAGTGAGGCAGACATGAGCGGGAAAAAGATCTTCGCCGTGATCCGGCGCGAGTACATCGAGCGGGTCCGCACCAAGGCCTTCTGGATCGGGACGGCACTGATTCCGGTCTTCTTCATGGCCTACATCGGAATCCAAGTCGCCACGAGTCATAACGCCGCGGGCAATCGCACGGTCGCCGTCGTGGACGTCTCGGGCAGACTCTACGAGCCCCTCGCCCGCGACCTGGCCGAACGGGAATCGAGGGCCCGGGCGGAAAGAGGCGGGAAGAGCGTGCACTGGATCCTGGCGCCGCGCCCCGTTACCGGCGACCTCGCTGCCACCAAGGAGGCCCTTCGCCAGGAGGTCCTTTCCAAGAAGATCGACGGCTACCTGGTCTTGGATCCGAGCTTGATCGAAAAAGACCGGATCGAGTACTACTCCGGGAACGTCTCCGAATACGTGGCTCAGAATCAGCTCGAGCGGGCAGTCAACCACGTGCTCTTGAAGGAGCGCATCGAGAGACGGGGCTTGCCCGCGGATCTCTCGAGCGAGCTCGAGCGCCATGCCGACCTGAGGCCGTTCAAGGTGACCAAGGCGGGGGCTACCGAGGAGAAAGGCGCCGCCTTGTTCACGGTGCTCATCTTCATGATCATCCTGTACACGACCTTCCTGATGTACGGAATGCAGAACATGAAGGGAGTGATCGACGAGAAGACCAACCGCATCGTCGAAGTCATCATCGCCTCGGTGCGCCCGACCGAACTGATGATCGGGAAGATCGTCGGCATCGGGCTCGTCGGCTTGACCCAGTACCTGATCTGGTCGCTGATCGCCATGAACCTCACGCTTCCGGCGATCGCTGGGATCCTGACGACGCCCGAATCGGGGATCCCTCAAATCCCGATCTCCATGATTCTCTACTTCATCCTGTTCTTCGTCTTCGGCTATTTCCTCTACGCGAGTATCTACACCGCGATCGGCGCGCCCTTCAACACCGACCAGGAAGCCCAGCAGCTCTCGATGGTGCCGATGTTTTTCATCGTGTCGGTGTGGGCATTCTTCCCCTCGCTGATGAACAACCCGAACGGCGGTGTCGCGATCTTCGCGTCTCTTTTTCCCCTGACCTCGCCGCTCGCGATGTTTCTCCGCACCTCGATGGGCCAGCCGCCCGGCTGGCAGGTCGCTCTCTCGATCGTTCTGCTGATCGCATCCACTCTGCTGATCGCCTGGGTGGCGGGACGGGTCTATCGGGTCGGCATCCTGATGTACGGCAAGAAGCCGACAATTCCGGAGATCGCTCGCTGGGTGCGGTATCGTCCCGGTCAAGCCCCGCAGCCGGCGGCGCGAGAAGCCTCCTAAGCGGCGCGCGCGGTCGCGGCCGAGCTCGCCGCCTTGCCGGCCCCTCGGCCCTATGCTAATTTTGCCGGCCCGTTCGGCCCATTCGTCTAACGGTTAGGACGCAGCCCTCTCAAGGCTGAAATACGGGTTCGATTCCCGTATGGGCTACCAGATCTTGCCGCCCCTTCAAGCCTCCCGCTGCGTTGGGACGCAGCCCTCTCAAGGCGGCTGAAGTCCGCGCGGCTCGCCGCCGCGACACGGGTTCGATTCCCGTATGGGCTACCAGATCTTGCCGCCCCTTCAAGCCTCCCGCCGAGTCGGCACGCAGCCCTCTCGAGGCCGCTGAAGGCGGCGCGCCTCCCCGGCGCGACACGGTTCGATCGAGCCGGCCGCTTACTGTCGGTTCGGCTTACAGGCGAAAATCAGCGCCCGATCCCCCTCGACCAGAACGGCGTTGCCCCCGGCCCTCGCGGCGCGCTCGGCAATACACGAGATGGGAGTTCCGCCGCCTTCGGCCGGGCACTCGGTCTTCAGGTCAATTTCGTCCAGATAGACGCAGCCTTTGACCGCCTCTCGGCTCTGCACGAGTCGCACTCCGGCACTCGTCGGGGTCGGGGAGATCTTCAGCGGAGCCGGAACCGGAGTCGCCGTCGGGGTCGGCGACAAAGACGGAACTGGCGGAGGAGCTGGGGTCACCGAGAGACTGGGAGTCGGCGTTGGCCTTGGGGTCGGCGACGGCGAGGGTGTTGCGGATGGAGGGGGGGTCGCGGAAGGAGTTGGAGTCGCCGAGAGCTCGCTCGGGGTGGGGCTCGGAGCCTCGCACTGGTAGGCCTCTCCGACGAAGCCTTTCGCGAGCAGCGTGTCGCCACCCGCCACCAGAACCTGGTACCGAAGGCACTCCTCGGTCGTCGGCTGGGCGATCAGGCCGCAGCCTCGACTCGTGTCCCAGGCATCAAGGAACGCGACCCGGCGGCAGTCCTTGACGTCGTTCGGGTTGGTCGTGACCTTCACGTCCCAAATCGACTTCGTCGCCTTCATGGTCTGCTTATAGCTCGCGCAGCCGAAACCGGCCGCCAAGAGCAGCACGAGAACCGCGCCGGTGTGACTTCGCATGCGAATGCCTCGCCCCCGGACGAATGAAATGAAGAACGCGAGGCAAGCCTATCAGTCCCGGGAGAACCGGGCACCGATCAAAAATCTCCTCTTCCGAGCGCTCTAACCCGTCCCTCTACGCGTACCATTCGGCCGGAGCCTCCCGTGGACGTTAGAATTGCGGCTCTTGAGGCAGGCTCATCCGGCTGCCGGCCGTTCGTCCGGCCCGCTGACTCCCGTGCAGAGAAAGCACCCGATTCCCAAGCGGCGCCGCCGCCAGCGGCGCGGCAAGGCCTGGAACCTCGGCATGGGCATCTTCTTCTTCATCGTCGGCGTCATCGGTATCTTGATCCCCGTCATGCCCCAGGTCCCCTTCTTCATCATGAGCCTGTTGTTCTTCTCGCTGGTCTTTCCCCCGATTCGCCGGCGAATCCGGCGCTTTCTGCATGGCCACCCCCGAGTGGCGCACGCCTACAAGCGCTGGCGAGACAAGGCCCGGAAGAAGCGCCAAGCCATCATCCGAAGGGAGAAGGAGCTCTTCGCTCACCTGCGCCACCACGGAGAGGTCTAGGGCAGCGATCCCTCACCGACAAGCACCGCCAAACGGCGACTCGTCGAGAGGGAAGTTTGTGGCGGCTGGGCAGAGCGGCGGCTTCTTCGGTTCTCCGCCTTCGAGGCCTCCGCATCCGGCGGACGGAGCCGATTCTCGCTAGTCCATCTGACGGCGCAAGACCGTCGGGATGTCGAAATCGTCCCGTGCCGACGCATTTGGGCCGAATCCTCCCGAGTCGTCTCCGCGCAGAAACGGCGCCCGGCCCGGACGCACTGGGGCGGCCGCCTTGTTGTGCTCCTCTTCGAGAGCGGCCTGCGCCTCGTCGGCCCGGTCGAAGCCCGTGGCGATGACCGTGACCTTCACGAGGCCGGAGAGACGTTCGTCATGCACACAGCCGAACAGGATCTCGGCCTCCGGGTCGGCGGCTTGCTGAATGATCTCGGCGGCCTCGTTGACCTCGAAGAGCGTCAGATCTGCTCCTCCGGTGATGTTCATGAGGACGCCGCGCGCCCCTTCGATCGAAGCGTCCTCGAGCAGAGGCGAGCTGATGGCTGCCTGCGCCGCGTGGATCGCGCGGTTCTCTCCCTCCGCCATCGCCGTGCCCATCAACGCCCGACCCATGTCGGACATGATCTTCTTGACGTCCGCGAAGTCGAGATTGATCTCGCCGGGGCAGTTGATCAAGTCCGAGATCCCCTGGATCGCCTGCCGCAGCACGTCGTCGGCGGTCTTGAAGGCGTCGTTCAACGGCGTGTTCTTCTCGACGAAGGAGAGCAGGCGCTGGTTTGGGATCGTGATCAGGGTGTCGACATGATCGCGCAGCTCCCGCGCCGCCCGCTCGGCCTGACGCATTCGCTTCTTGCCCTCGAAGTCGAAGGGCTTGGTCACGACCGCGACCGTCAGCGCTCCGGCCTCGGCCGCGAGCTTGGCGATGATGGGGCCGGCGCCCGATCCGGTGCCGCCCCCGAGTCCCGCCGCGAGGAAGACCATGTCGGCGCCCTTGATGACGTGCGCGAGCTTCTCCTGATCCTCGAGGGCGGCGTTGCGCCCCACCTCCGGATCCGCTCCCGCGCCCAATCCCTTCGTCAGCCGAGACCCGATCTGTAGCTTCATTGGCGAGGAAGCCATCCGGAGGGCCTGCAGGTCCGTGTTGCAGGCGATGTACTCGACACCCCGCAGACCCGCCGCGATCATCCGGTTGACCGCGTTGGTCCCGCCGCCTCCGACCCCGATGACCTTGATTGCCGCCGGGGAGGCGTCGCCGCCCTCCAACTCGATCGAGAGCCGATGCGGTTTGTCGTCGCCCACGAACTCGATCATCGTCTGATTCCTCCCTCGCCGCGTTTCCCCTCGCCGCCGACTCAAAAGAAGTCCCGAAATGCTCTCGCCACCGAGCCCGTGATCCGCGCCAGACCCTCGGCGCGGCGCCTCTTCGGCTTGTACCGGTGCCCGTAGAGCAGGAGCCCCGTCGCCGTCGCCCACTCGGGTCGTGAAACGACGTCCACCAACCCTCCCACACCCGAGGGAACTCCTCGCCGCACGGGCCCTTCGAAGATGCCCTCGGCGACCTCGACGAGGCCTTCGAGCTCCGCCCCGCCTCCCGTCAGGACCACGCCGGAGCGGATCTCCTTGTCGAGCCCCAGCCGCTGGAGGTCCTCCCGGACCAGCGAGAGCAGCTCCTCGGCACGCGGCTGCAGAATCTCGGCCAGCGTCGTCCTCGGGCAGAGCTTCGGCGCGCGCCCGCCGACCATCGGCACCTCCACCATCTCGTCCTCTGCGACGGCGGAGCGCAGCGCGCATCCGAATTTCTTCTTGATTCGCTCGGCGTCGGTGATCGGCGCTCGAAGCACGACGGCCAGATCGTTGGTGAAGTGATCGCCGCCAATCGGGATGACACCCGTCAAGGCGATCGAGCCCCGCTGATACACCGCGAGCTCGGTCGTGCCCCCGCCGATATCGACGAGGGCGATGCCCAACTCTTTCTCGTCGGGCGTGAGGACCGCTTCCGCGGCGGCGAACTGCTCGAGGAGCAGCTGCACCACTTCGATGCCCGCCTTGTTCAGGCACGTGACGATGTTCTGGGTGACCGCCACCGGCGCCGTCACCACGTGCACGTCCGCTTCGAGCCGCGACCCCACCATGCCGACGGGATCGCCCACACCGTCCTGCCCATCCACGGTGAAGTCCCGCGGCACGACGTGCAAGACTTCGTGGTCCTGGGGAATCTGCACGCCTCGGGCGGCGTCGATGACCCGAGCCACGTCGTCTCGGGTGATCTCGCGGTCCTTGCCCGCCACCGCCACGACCCCCCGACTGTTGAAAGAACGGACATTGGAGCCGGAGACCCCGACCCAGGCCCGCGAGATCTGGACGCCGGCCATGATCTCGGCCTCCTCGGCGGCCCGCTTGATTGCCTCGATCGTCGAGTCGACGTTGACGATGTTGCCCTTGCGCGTCCCGCGGTTGGCGGCGGCGCCCTTGCCGATGACATCCAGCGCTCCGCGCGAATTCTGCTCGCCGATGAGGACGCAGATCTTGGAGGACCCGATATCGCAGGCGACCAGGAAGTTCTCGGGCTTGGCCATCTTCAGAAACCCATGCGCCGGAAAGCGGGGGGCCGAGGAAGAAAAGCGAGCGGAAACGTCGGCCAAGTTCTTCCTTCCCCCTCTTTTCTCTGCCGCCTTCCGATCCTCACAACGAATGTCCGCCGCCGTAGGCGCCCACCAGTACGATTTGATCCGCGAAACGAAGATCGATCGCCTGCGCCTCCCAACCCCGACTCTCCATGAGGCTCCGCGCCCGGAGCAGCGCCGCAATCTTTTCGGAGGCATCCCGCCGCAGGACCCGAATCGGCCTCCGAAAGATGGAATCCATCATACCGAATCCCGCGTCGGGCAACGCATCGATTTGCGACAGCGCGGCGTAGTACTCGGGACGCCGCGCGCGGAGATCCTCGAGCAGCCCCACGACCTCGGGCAAGGCGCGCAGATCGCCCGAAACAATGACGTAGTCGCTCGAGTCCACGCGCGGATCGTGCGCCGCGATCGGCCGCCCATCGCTTCCGAGCCAGAGAAGGCGCGGGCCGTTGCGCCACAGCGCCACCGCGCGCCGCTCCGAGAGACGAACCTCGAGACCGTCGGGAAATCGCTTCGCGAGCGTCACGCGCTCGACCCACGGATGCGCCAGGAGACGATCGGCGATCGGGGCGAGGTCCAGCGTCAACAGGTTCTTCGTTCGGTAAGGGGCGAGTGTCACCAGAATTTCTTCGGTTCGAGCGCGCCGGTTGCCAGAAATCTCGAAACGCCGCACCGTGAGCAGCGAGCTCGAGAGCAAACGCGAGACGCCGACGGCACAAAGAAGAATCGCCCCGCCGATCACACCCGCTCGGGCCACCGCAAGGGCGCGACGCCGCCGCGGCGGGACGCGGCCCCGGCGAAGGAAGCCAGGCTCAACCACGGGTCCCCCCGGCAAGGAACTGCTCGCCGAACCGGACGACATCGCCCGCCCCGAGCGTCAGGAGCAGGTCTCCCGGCTGGAGAATTCCTTCCAGCACACCAACAACCTTTTCTCTATCAGCAACATAGACAGCCTTCGGGTGACCCTGCTCCACGGCCGCTCTCTGAACGAGCTCCCCGGTAACGCCGGGAATCGGCTTCTCGCGCGAGGCGTAGACATCCGTGACCACCGCCACGTCGCTGCCACAAAGGGACCGGCCGAAATCCTCCGCGAAGTCCCTCGTGCGGGAAAAGAGGTGGGGCTGGAAGAGTGCCACGAGGCGACGCTCCGGGTAGACCTGTCGCGCCGCCGAGAGCGTGGCCGTGATCTCGGTCGGATGGTGAGCGTAGTCATCCACGACCCGGACTCCTCCTCGCTCCCCCTTCGTCTCGAACCGCCGCACGACCCCCGAGAAGGTCGCGAGGGCAGCCGCGATTTTGGGAAAGGGAATCGAGAGCTCGCGTCCGACCGCGACGGCGGCCAGCGCGTTGGACACGTTGTGCCGGCCCGGGATCGGCAGCCGCACGGTCCCGAGGAGCGAGCGCTCGCCCTCCCAAACCTCGAAGGTCGTTCCCTGAGGATCCGGCCGGATGCCTCGGGCCCGAAGGCTCGCGCCCTCCGACTCGCCGTAAGTCACCACGCGCCGCTTGACGCGAGGAAGCACGCGCGCCACACCCGCGTCGTCCGCGCAGCCGATCACGGCGCCGTAGAACGCGACGCGGCCGGCGAATGCGGTGAACGCGTCGACGATCTCGTCGAGATCGCGGTAGGTGTCGAGGTGATCCTCCTCGATGTTGGTGATGACCGCCACGACCGGTGTGAGCTCGAGGAAGGAACGGTCGAACTCGTCGGCCTCGGCAACCAGGAAGTCGCCCTTCCCGAGCCGCGCGCCCGTCCCGAGGATCCGCACTTGGCCGCCCACGACGATCGTGGGATCGAAGCCCGCCTCCGTCAAGACCAAACCCGTCATGGAGGTGGTCGTGGTCTTGCCGTGCGTTCCGGCGACGGCGATGCCCTGCTTGAGACGCATGATCTCGCCCAGCATCTCGGCCCGCCGGATGACGGGAATGCCCGCGGCGCGCGCCGCCGCCACCTCCGGGTTCGATTCTGCGACCGCCGACGAGATCACGAACAGGTCGGCTTCCCGCACGTGCGACGCGTCGTGCCCCGTCGCGATCCGGGCCCCCAGACGCGCCAGCCGATCCGTGTTCTCGGAGCGCTGGAGGTCGCAGCCGGAGATCTCGAGGGGCGTGGAGAGCAGCAGGATCTCGGCCAGCCCGCTCATCCCGACGCCCCCGGCGCCGACGAAGTGCAGGCGCCGCAGCCGCAGGAATCTCACGTGGCCCGCCTCTCGATCTCGAACAGCAGGCCGGCGAGAAGCGCCGCCGCGTCCGCCTTCCCCAGCCGCCGCGCCTGCGCGGCCATCCGCTCGAGCCGATCCGGCGCGGCGAAGAGGTCTCGCACCGTCTGCGCCAGGGCTCGGCCGGAGAGCTCTCTCTCTTCGAGAACGACCGCGGCGCCGCTCTCGGCCACGGCCCGGGCGTTGGCGAGCTGGTGGCCGTGCGTCGAGGAGGCGAGCGGAACGAGGATCGCGGGTCTTCCCGCGGCGCCGAGCTCGGCCAAGGTCATCGCTCCGGCCCGGCAGATCACGAGGTCGCAGCGGCCCATCGAATCGAAGAGCCGAGGCAGAAAGGGCTCGAGGCGCCAACCCTCGGGGAGTTTCCCGTAGGCCTGGCGCACCGAGTCCAGCCACTTCTCTCCCGTCTGATGAACCACCTCGAATCCCTCCCCCGCGAGCAGCGGCGCGGCCTCCACCATCGCGCGGTTCAAGGCCGCCGAACCCTGACTGCCGCCGAAGGCGAGCAGCCGCCGAGGGCGTGCCCCGCCCGTCTCCGGACGCGGGGCGGCGAAGAACTCCTTGCGAACGGGCGTTCCCGTCACCACCGCCCTGGCCGAAAAGCGCGGCCGGGCCGCTTCGAACCCCACGGCGGTGCGGGTCGCCACACGGGAGAGCAGCCGGTTGGCCACCCCGGGCAAGGCATTCGACTCGTGGATGAGCGTCGGGATCGAGAGGGAGCGGGCCGCGAGGATGACCGGGACGCTGACGTAGGCGCCCAGGCCCACGACCGCGCCCGGATCGAGCTTCCGGAGCAGGCGCCTCGCTTCGCGGACCGAAAGCGGCAGCCGGGCGAGCGACCTGATCCGGTCGGCCACGGACTTCCCCGAAAAGCCGCTCGCGTGCACGGTCTCGAGCGGAAATCCCGCTTCGGGCACCAAGCGCGCTTCGAGGCCCTCGCCCGTGCCGATGAAGACGACGTGCGCTTTCGGCCGCTGGGCGACGATCTCACCCGCCAGCGCGAGTCCCGGAAAGATATGGCCACCGGTGCCGCCGGCCGCGATCACGTAGGTCGTTGCCGAGTCACGCTTCACGTCCCTCGACCTCGTGTTGCGACACGTTCAAGATCAATCCCGCCGCCAACCACGAGGCGACCAATGAGGATCCGCCATAGGAAACGAACGGGAGCGGCAGGCCTTTGGTCGGCATCAGGGCGAGCACCACGCTCATGTTGATGGCGGCCTGCACGACGATCATCGCGGTCGCCCCCGCGGCGAGAAACGCGCCGAACGCGTCGGGGGCGCGCCGCGCGGCGCGCAGTCCCCGCCAGCCGATCACGCCGAACGCGAGCACGAGGGCCGCCGCGCCGACGAACCCCAGTTCCTCACCCACGATGGCGAAAATGAAGTCGGTGTGAGGGTATGGCAGAAAGAAGAGCTTCTGGCGACTTCCGCCGAGTCCGTTTCCGAACCACCCTCCCGCGCCGACGGCGATCAGGGACTGCAGGGCCTGGAAGCCGGCGCCGAGCGGATCGGCCTCCGGGTTCCAGAAGGAGAGCAGCCGGGCCTTTCGGTAGCTCGCCGAGAAGGCGAATGCTGCCAGCAACGGCACGGCCGCCGCCGCTCCGATCGCGAAGACCCTTCCCCGCGCTCCCGCCAGCCAGAGCACGACCGCGCACAGGACGAGGTAACAGACGGCCGTGCCCATGTCGGGCTCGAGAAGCACCACCCCCGCCGCGAGTGTCGCGAAAACCGCGCAAGGCACGACGACGCGATCGACTCCGCCGGCCTTTTCGCTCTTGCTCGCCACCTGCGAAGCGAGGACGAGCACGAGTCCGATCTTCAGCAACTCCGACGGCTGCAACATGACCGGGCCCGCCGAGAACCACCGCCGCGCGGCGTTGATGGGCGGCCGAAACAACACGGCCCCGCAGAGCAGCAGCGCGACGCCATAGGCCCCGTAGACGATCCAGGGACTGGCCAGCCGGCGATAGTCGATTCGGTACACCGCGAAGGCTGCGAGCCCTCCGAGCGCCAGCGCGGCGATCTGCTTCAACAGGTAGCGATAGGGGTTCCCCGAGACGGCCGCGGCGGACACGGCCGAGGCGCTGTAGATCATCACGCACCCGAAGAGCGACAAAGCGGTCAGCGCCACGAAGAGGACTTTGTCGCTCGCGAGCTTACGCGCCATGATTCCCGGCGCCTTCCTGCCTCACGCCTTGCGCTCTCCCATCGCGCGCGCCAGGGTTGCAAAATGCTTTCCTCGCTCCTCGTAGTTCGCGTAGGCGTCGAAGGAAGCGCATGCGGGAGAGAGCAAGACCGTGTCGCCCGGTCGAGCGATCTCGCTCGCCCGCAGGACCGCGTTCTCCATCGTGCCCGAGCGCTCGATTGCGACCGCACCGGCGAGCGCCCGCTCGATCGTCGCCGCGGCCTCGCCGATCGTCAGCACCTGGCGCGCGGCGCGGGCCACCGCCGGGGCCAATGACGGAAAGTCGCCATGCTTGTCGCGCCCGCCCAGAATCAGGATGACGCTGCCCTCGGAAAAGCCCTCGAGGCACTTCCGTGTCGCATCCACGTTGGTTCCCTTCGAGTCGTCGACCCAGCGCACGCCGCGCGCCTGCGCCACGAGCTCGCTGCGGTGGGGCAAGCCCGTAAATCGCATCAGGCCTTCCCGGATCGCGTCCTCCGGCGCCTGGAGGCACTCGGCCGCGGCGAGCACCGCCAGGGCATTCTCCAGGTTGTGCGCGCCGGGCAGCGCCAGCCGATCGGCGGGCAGGACTTCGCGCCTCGGGCCGGCGACGCCGGAGCAGAGCATGCCTTCCTCCAGCCACACACCCGCCTCCCGCGGACCCGATCGCGAGAAGGGGACCCGGCGGGCGGGGGTGGGCGAGGCGGCGGCCGGCGGATCGTCGGCGTTGACCACCGAGAAATCCTGCGGGCGCTGCCGCGCGAAGATCCGCTGTTTGGCCAGCGCATAGGCGGCGAAATCCGGATAGCGATCGAGGTGATCGGGGGTGAGATTGGTCAGCACGGCAACCTGCGGGGCGAAGCGGTCGCTGGCCTCGAGCTGGAAGGAGGAGAGCTCCACGACGAAGTCGCGAGCCGTCCGATCGGAGAGAAACGACGAGAGCGGGACGCCGATGTTTCCCGCAAGCACGACGGGCCGGCCGGCGCGCCGCAGCACCTCCGCGATCCAAGCCGTCGTCGTCGACTTGCCGTTGGTTCCCGTCACGGCCACCCAGCGGTTCTCCCCTTCGACCTCGCTCTCCGCAATCCGCCAGGCGATCTCGAATTCCGCCAGGACCGGGATCCGCCGTTGGCGCGCCACCCCGACCACGGGCGCTGTCAGGGGAACGCCGGGGGAGACGGCCAGCCAGTCGGCTCCCTCGAGGACCGCTTCCTTCAGCCCGCCGAAGAAGAACTCGACACCCCGGTCCCGGAGCTCCCGGGCCTCCGGGAAGGCGCTCTCGGGCTTGTCGTCCGCCACGGAAACCGCCACGCCGCGATCGCGCAACGCGTCGGCGAGGGCGCGGCCGCTGCGCGCAAACCCGAGGACCGCCACTCTCGGCGGAAGAGTCGGCTCGCTCATCGCAGCTTCAGCGTCGACAGGGCGGCGACGCCGAAGAAGAGCGCCAGGATCCAGAATCGGATGATGACACGCGACTCCGCCCAGCCTCCGAGCTCGAAGTGATGATGGAGGGGCGCCATCCGGAACACGCGCTTGCCGGTCGTCTTGAAGGAGACGACCTGGATGATGACCGAGAGCGCTTCCAGCACGAAGAGCCCGCCCACGATCGCGAGCAGGATTTCTTGTTTGGTCATGACGGCGACGGCGGCGATCGCGCCGCCGAGCGGGAGCGAGCCCACGTCCCCCATGAAGACGTCGGCCGGATGGCAGTTGAACCAGAGGAATCCGAGGGAAGCGCCGACGATCGACCCGCAGAAGACCGCGAGCTCCCCCGACTGCGGGACGAAGGGAATCTGCAGATAGCGGGCCGTCACCGCGTTTCCGGTCACGTACGCGAGAACCGCGTACGTGCCCGCGGCGATCCCGACCGCTCCGATGGCGAGCCCGTCCAAGCCGTCGGTCAGATTCACCGCGTTCGAAGAGCCCACCACCACCACGGCCACGAAAGGAACGTAGAGCAGGCCGAGGTCGAGCAACGCCTTCTTCAGGAAGGGAAAGGTCAGGACCGTCGAGAAGGCGCCGTGGCTCGCCCACTGCCCGATCGCCCAGGCCACGGCGACCGCGACCAGAAACTGCGGCAGCAGCTTGGCGCGCCCGGTGAGGCCGAGACTGCGCTTTCGCGCGACCTTGGTGTAATCGTCCGCGAAGCCGACCACGCCGAAGGCAAGCAGCGTTCCGAGTGCGATCCAGACGAACCGATTGGAAAGATCCATCCAGAGCAGCGTCGCCGCGGCGATCGAGAAGAGGATCAGAAGGCCGCCCATCGTCGGCGTGCCCGCCTTTGCCCGATGCGAGCTCGGCCCCTCTTCCCGGATCGCCTGCCCGATTTGCCTCTTTCGGAGCAACCGGATCATCGCCGGCCCCATCGCGAGCAGAAGGAGCAGGGCCGTCAGCGCCCCGAGCGCGGTGCGGAAGGTGATGTACCGGAACACGTTGAAGACCGGGAACTGGCGGGCCATCGGGTAGAGCCAGTAGTAGAGCATCAGCGCGTTTCGCGAGGCCTGGTACCCGTGAGCTCGGGCGCCGCCAACGAATCGACCGCTCGCTCCAACCCGACCCCGCGCGACGCCTTGAACAGCACCGTGTCCCCTCCGTCCAGCATCGAATCGAGCAGGTTGGCCGCCTGCTCGGGGGTGTCGAGGGTCCGGATCTCCGCCGGCGGAAATCCCGCCTCGACGGCCCCCTCGGCAAAGAAGCGGCCAAGCGGGCCCACACAGATGAGGCGGTCGGCGCGTCCGGCCACGTATCGCCCCGTCTCCCGGTGCCACCACTCGGATTCGGCGCCGAGTTCCCGCATATCGCCGAGCACGGCGATCTTGCGGCGGCCCGGCAAGAGCCTCAGGGTCTCGAGCGCCGCCCGCATCGTCGGGGGACTGGCATTGTAGGCGTCGTCAAAGAGCAGAGCCCCGGAGGAATGGCGGAGCGATTCCCCGCGGTGGGCCGCGGGTGAAAGCCGCGGGGCCGCCTCGGCGCAGTTCTCGACCGTCGCTCCCGCCGCGATCGCCACCGCCGAGGCCGCCAAGAAGTTCCGGATCTGGTGGGCTCCCGGCACCGGAAGCGCGATCGGGGCCTCTCCCCCGGGCGCCTTCAGACGAAAGCGCGAGCCGCGCTCCCCCGCCACGACTTGTTCCACGCGAACGTCGGCGGGCTCCGTCATCCCGAAGCGCAATTGGCGCCCCGAGTGCGTGGCGGCGATCTTCACGATCCGCGCGTCGTCGGCGTTGACGACGAAGACGCCCTCGGGAAGGAGACCCTCGAGAATCTCCCCGTTGGCGCGCGCGATCGCATCGAGCGAGCCCAAGAATTCGAGATGCTCCTGCGCGATCAGGGTGATGGCCGCCACCTCCGGCGAAAACTCGCGCGAGAGCCGCGCCACCTCGCCCGGGGCGCTCATCCCCATCTCTCCGACCATCCACTGCGGGTCGAGCGACAGGTTGATGACGGAGAGCGGAAAGCCGATGGCGCTGTTTCGGTTGCCCGGAGTCTTCCCCGTCGAGCAGTGGCGCGACAGAATGGCGGTGGCGAATTCCTTGGTCGTCGTCTTGCCGGCCGAGCCCGCGATCGCCGCCAGCCGAAATCCGGCGCGCCGCTTGAGCCACCCCCCGAAGCGCAGCAAGGCCGCTCCCGTGTCGGGGACGACGATCACGGGCACCCGGCCCGCCACTTCCGGAAGCGGGCGCCCGGCGAGGATGGCCTTCGCCCCGCGGGTGACGGCCTCCGCGGCAAAGTCATGTCCATCCACCCGCGCCCCCGGCAGGGCGACGAACAGGTCGCCCGGACGGGTCGCGCGGGAGTCCACCGAGGCGCCGGTCAGCGAGGCTTCTCCCGGAGAAGGAGCCTCGAGCGCTCGAGCCAACTCCGAAACGGTGAAGTTCATCGTCGCGTCGCGAGTTCGGCGGCCACCGCGCGGTCGTCGAACGGCTCCTCTCGGGTTCCGATCACCTGCGTCGTCTCGTGCCCCTTGCCGGCGATCACGACGACGGTGCCGGGATTGGCCAGATCGATCGCGGCCTGGATGGCCTGGCGACGGTCGGCGATGCGCAGGTATTTCGTCGCGCTCGAGGCCGCGAGGCCTCTCTCGACCTCCGAGAGGATCGCCTCGGGATCCTCCGAGCGCGGATTGTCCGACGTCGCGATGGGGATGTCGGACAGCGTCCCAGCGATGCGACCCATGGGAGCGCGCTTGCCGCGGTCGCGGTCTCCCCCGCATCCGAAGACCAGAATGATCTTTCGGTCCGTCAGCTCGCGCACCGCAGCGAGGAGACGCTGCAGCGCGTCTTCGGTATGGGCGTAGTCCACCAAGATCGCGTAGGACTGACCCGCCTCGACCGGCTCCAGCCGACCCGGCACGCGGCGGACCGCGGCGAGCCCGGCGGCAATCTCCTCGGGAGCCATTCCGAGCGCCAACCCGCCGGCGCCGGCGGCCAAGAGATTGTCCACGTTGAACCGGCCCAACAGCGGCGAAGCCACGCGAAACCGGCCGGCGGCCGAGACCGCGTCGAAGGAGGTGCCCGAGAGGTCACACCGCACGGACTCGGCCGTGAGATCGGCGCCCTCCGACGCGGCGCGATAGGTGGTCACCCTTCCCCCGATCTCTCCGGCGAGCCGGCGGCCGTAGGGGTCGGCGACATTGAGCACGGCCGTCGCTCCGGGCTTGCGCCGGTCGAAGAGCCGCCTCTTGGCGCCATAGTAGCTCTCCATGTCGCGATGGAAGTCGAGGTGGTCACGGGTCAGGTTCGTGAAAACGGTCAGGTCGAAGCGGCACCCCTCGACACGGTCGAGGGCCAGAGCATGAGAGGAAACCTCCATCGCGGCGGCCGGGATTCCCTCCCGCACCATCTGGCCCAGGAGTCCCTGCAGAAGCGCGGCGTCGGGTGTCGTGCGGTCGGCGGGCAACTCTCGCCGGCCGATTCGATAGCCGATCGTCCCCACGAAGCCGGCGCCTCCGAAGCGGCGCTCGAGCAGCGACTGGAGCAGGACGGCCGTCGTCGTCTTGCCGTTGGTTCCGGTCACGCCGGCCAACACGAGTTTCTCCGCCGGATTGTCCTCCATCCGCGCCGCAAGAAGCCCCAAGGCCCGGCGCGGCTCCGCCGTCCGGATCCAGGGGACGGAAACGGGTGAGCGAGGCGACGGCCGGGCCACGACCGCCGCCGCGCCACGCGCGAGCGCCTCGGGCACGTAGTCGAAGCCGTCGGCTTTCTCGCCGCGCAAAGCGACGAACAGGTCTCCGGGCGACACGCGTCGCGAGTCGGCCATGACGCGTCGAATCTCCGGATCGGCGTCGACGAGACCGAGATCGGCTCCGGGCAGAGCCGAGAGCAGTTCCATGAGCCTCACGGCCCGGCTGTCGCGGAGGGCGTCTCCTCGCGCCCGCGGCCGGATCGGGAGACGGCCGCTGCGTCTTCCGAGAGGGAAAGGATCACCACCATCCCGGGTTTCCAGACGGCGCCGGCCCGTGGCCTCTGCGCCGCGACGAAGCCGGTCCCTTCCACCCGCACCGGAATTCCCCGGCGCGCGAAAAGCGCCAACGCCTCCCGTGCCGAGAGTCCAGTGGCGTTCGGGACGCCGTCGGACGCGCGCGGCAGAACCTGGCCCTCGGAAGCAGGCGACCGGCGGACCGACGCGGGCACGACGCCGGCGGGGAAAAAGGGGCCCGAGGAGGCAGCGAGCACGGTGGCTGGCACTCGCTGCTCCTCGGGCGCAATTCGGAGGATGGAGAGGGCCTGCGAGACAATTCGAGCGAACACGGGAGCGACGACCTCCGCGGCGTAGTACTTCCCGTGCGGTTCTTCCATGAGGACCACTCCGACGAGGCGCGGCGCCTCCGCGGGCACGAAGCCGACGAAGTTCGGCACGTACCGGCCCGGCTGATATCCGCCCGGGCCGGCCTTCTGTGCGGTTCCGGTCTTGCCCGCGACCCGGAAACCCGGGATCGCCGCGCGGGCGCCCGTGCCCCGCTCGACCACGCCCACGAGAATCTTCTCGAGCTTCGCGGCGGTGTCGGGTGAAAGGACGCGGACGGGCGGCGGCGCGGCCAGCGTTTCGACTCTTCCGTCGGGGTGGAGGACCCGCCGGACCACACGCGGCGACACGAGATTCCCGCCGTTGGCGACCACCGAGACGATCCTCGCCAGCTGCAGCGCCGTCACCGCGACCTCCTGCCCCATGGAGATCGAGGCGCCGGAGACTCCCGACCATCGGGAGAGGGGCCGAAAGAGTCCCAGATTCTCGCCCGGCAGGTCCACCCCCGTTGGCTGACCCACGCCGAAGGCGGTGGCTCCCTCGTAGAGGCGCCGCGAGCCCAACCGCATCCCCACCCGGATGATGCCCACGTTGGAAGAGTGCTCGAAGATGCCGGCGAGTGTCAGCGGCCCGAAATGGTTTCCGTCGTGCTCCGAGATCGTCGTGCCGGCGACTCGGATCGACCCGTTGGAGGTGTCGATCACCTCGTCCAGGGTGACGAGCCGCTGCTCGAGCGCAAGCGACCCGGTGACGATCTTGAACGTCGACCCGGGCTCATAGGCGTCCGCGATCGCGCGGTTGCGGCGCGTCTCGGCGGCAAAGTGGTTGAAGCGATTCGGATCGAATCCCGGGACGCTCGCCATCGCGAGGATCTCCCCGGTTCCGGGATCGAGCAGAACCGCGGTACCCGAGCGCGCCCCGGCCTCGGCCACGGCCGCCGCGAGCTCCCGCTCGACGGCGAACTGGACGCCCGAGTCGATCGAGATCTCGAGCGACGCCCCTTCCTGGGGAGGCCGGCCGGGAGTCTCCGCCTCGGCGTACGTCGAGCGCCGCGCGTCGGTCAGCGCCACGATCTCACCCGGCTTGCCCCGGATCGCCTCGTCGTAGAAATACTCGAGGCCTCCCAGACCTCGATCGTCGGTCCCGACGTATCCGAGCAGCGCCGCCGCGAGCGCTCCCTTCGGGTAGAAGCGCCGAGTCTCCGTGACGAAGTGGACTCCCGGAAGCTTCATCTGCCGAACGCGCTCGGCGACCTCGGCATCGACCTTCCGCTTCAACCAGACGAAGCCCGCATCCCGTGAAAGGCGCGACTGGAGCTCCGCCGCCGGCGTTTCGAGCGGCGCCGCCAGTGCCCGGGCGACCGCGGCCGGCCGGTCCACCTCATCGGGAATGGCGTAGAGAGAGGAGCATTCGACCGACACGGCGAGCTCCCGACCGCTGCGGTCGAGGATGGAGCCGCGCCGGGGCGAGACTTCGACCCGCCTCTGCTGCTGCCGCTCCGCCCGGACCCGGTATTTCGACCCCTGGGCAACCTGAACCTGAAGGAGACGGCCCACCACCGCCGCGCCCCAGACGCTCAAGAGCAAACCGAGCCACCGCACGCGACCGGTCGAGAGCGCGTTCACGGCCGAGGACTCCGGGTCTCCGGCGGCTGGACATACTGGATCTGGCCGGGGGACGGCGGGTGCAGCTTCTTGCGGGAGGCGAGCGCCGAAACCCGCTCGGGCGAGGAGGCGTGCGCCAGCTCCGCGCGCAGACGCCGGTTCTGCTCGTCGAGCTCCAGGACGCGGCGAACGCGGGTCTCCCGCGCATAGCCCACCCGCACCGTCTCGATGTGCAAGGCCGCATAGACGAGCAGCGCGCACGCCACCGGCAAGCCGATCAGCAGCAACGTCGCGAGCTCACGCCCCCGGCGGCGATCCCGCTCGCGCGTCAGATGCAGGTTCTCGACACGCTTGCCCTGGACGTAGAAGGCGCTGCTCACGACGGCACGCTCAGCGACCGGACCTCATGGCCTCGCCTCCGCCGACTCGAGCCTCTCGGCGACGCGCAGGCGGGCGCTCCGCGACCTCGGGTTGGCGCGGCGCTCGGCTTCCGAAGGCACGACCGGCCGTCGTGTCAGAACCCGGAGGAGACGGCGCGCGCCGCAGACGCAGCTCGGTATGCGGGCGGAACACAAGCACACACCCGAGTTGCGTCGAAAGGATTCCTTGACCAAACGATCCTCGAGGGAGTGATAGGAAATGACCGCGATCCGGCCGCGGGCATTGGCGCGATTGACTGCCGCCGCGAGGAACCGCGAGAGAGCGACGAGCTCTTGGTTGACTTCGATACGCAGCGCCTGGAACACTCTGGTGGCCGGATCGATCCTTTCGCGCGACCCTTTGACGTTCGCCACGATGCGGGCGAGCTGCCGAGTGGTGATGAGGGGTCCCCGGGTCCGTTCCGCCACGATCCCGCGCGCGATCTTTGCCGCCATCCGTTCCTCCCCGTATTCGCGGAAAATCCGCGTCAGTTCCTCGGCCGAAGCCGTCGCGACGATTTCCGCGGCGGTTCGGCCACTTCGCCCCATGCGCATGTCGAGAGGGCCGTCCCGGCGAAACGAAAATCCGCGCGCCGGGATCTCGAGTTGCATCGAGGAGACGCCGAGGTCGGCCAGGATTCCGTCCGGCGCCGGGCGTCCCTGCAGGATCGTGTCGAGCTCGCCGAAGTCACCGACCACGAGCTCGACGCGGGATCCGAAGGACGCCAGCCGCCGGCCGGCGAGAGCGAGGGCGTCGGCGTCGCGGTCGATTGCCAACAGTCGCAGTTCGGCGCTCCGCGCGAGCAAAGCCTCGGCGTGTCCGCCCGCTCCGAGCGTGGCGTCCACGTAGAAACCGCCGCGCTCCGGGCGCAGCCATTCCACGACTTCGCGCAGAAGAACCGGCCTGTGCGCGGGTTTCTCAAAGTCTTGCGTCTCCCCTTCCCCCGTTTCGTGTCGGCCGCTTCACGGTTCCGTGTTCCTCGACGACAAGAGCTTCGACAGCTCGTCGTAGTCCTCCGGGGTGAAGTCCTCGCCCGAAAGCCTCGTCGCCAACGCGCCCCGATCGGAAACGACGAAGTGATCGATGTTCCCGGTCACGACGACGTCGGACGGCAGCTTGGCGGTGTCGCGCAGGATCTGGGGAATCAGGACTCGCCCCTGCCCGTCGAGCGCGCCCGACTGACCGTAGTAGTTGACCCGCTCGAGGAACTTTCGCTTGGCGCGGTGAATGGCCGGCAGAGCAGCGAGCTTTTCTTCGAGCGCCTGCCAGACCGAGAGCGGATAGACGAGGACCTCCCGGCCATGCAGCGAAGTCACGAACAGCTCCGGCCCGAAGGCTTCTTCGATCTGCTGGCGGAAGAGGCTCGGCACTTTTAGCCGGCCCTTCTCGTCGAGACGGGCGGGGGCACTTCCCCGAAAGCGATCCATCCTTCTTCCCGTGTCCCGATTCGCAAATCAGGACCACTTTCCCCCACTTTTTTCCAGATTAGACCACTGCCGGCGATGTTAGGAGCGCCGTGGTTTGTTAGTCAAGGGAAAGCGTTTGCCTAAAAAAATTAGGGGCGCTAATCAGGCGTAATGGAGTTGCCCGGGCGCGTGGACGCTCAAATCGGAGGGATGACTAGGGCAAGGGCTCGCTCCCGCGAGAACCACCATTAGTAAGGAGACCTCCGGGCGGTTGGGCGCTTCTCGGGGCGCCCGGCGACCCGACGAGGAGCCTAGGACGCCTTCTTCTCCTCCGCCTTGGCGAGCGCCGAGTCGTAAATCTTGATGAAGGCCTCGTGGCGCAGCTTCTCCACGTACTCGGCGTAATGCTTCTCGTAGATGTTTTCGCTCATTCGTTTCTGGAGGTCTCCGCGCACCTCGGTGAACGGCTTGTAGCCCGGAGGGGTTCGGTCGGTGACGCGGAAGAGGTGGATCGAGCTCGGCAGCAGAACCGGCGCCGGATACTCCTGCGGCGGATCGGCGAACACGGTCGCGTCGAGGGCGGGCAGCAGTTCGCCCTTCGCGACGGTGCCGAGGTCTCCTCCGCGATCACGAGCGTTCCCCTGCGAGTACTCCTTGGCGACCTCCGAAAACGCCGTGCCGCCGGCGACCTTCGCCCGAGCCTCCTCGATCTTCGCCGCGGCCGCCTGTCGCGCCTCGGCGTCCTGCGCCGAGAACCGGATCACAATCTCGAAGACGTGCGCCTGTTCGGCCGTCTTGTACAGCTCGTCCTTGCGGCGCTCGTATTCGAGCCGTAGAACGTCGTCGGTCATGGTGATCTTTCCCGTCACCTCGCGCCCGATGACCTTCTGGATCGTGATCGTTTGGCGGAGCTGTTTGCGCAAGTCCTCGCGGGTCATTTTCGACTGGGCCAAAGCGGCGTCAAACTCCGCATCCGTCGCCAGGTTGTACTGACGCTTCACTCGTTCCACGGCTTCTTCGACCTCGGCATCGGTGGCGGAGACGTTCAGCTCCCTGGCCTTTTCCTCGAGCAGCTTCTCCTGAATCATCTCGTCGAGCACACGGCGGCGGCCGTCCAGGTCGCCGGCACCGTGGAGCTGCATCACGCACCGGATCTCGAACTCCGAGTGCGTGATGGGCTGGTCGTTGACCCGGGCCACGAGAGACTCGATCATCTCCGAGGCGCCCGCCCCGGCAGGGAGGATGGCGAGAAACATCAGCCAGAGCCTGATCACGATGGGATTCTAAAACAGGAACCGGAGAAGGGAATTCCGCCGGCCGCTACGCGGCGGCCCGCCGCTCGAGCCGCGCCAACCACGAGAGGAGCGCCGCCGGCAGCTCCGACGCCCGAGGGGAGGGCAACGACAGAACCCGGCCCGGTGAGAGCGTGGCACCGGGAGTCGTCCGGACCAACTCGAGCAACCCATCGGGATCCACGCGGGCGTCCTCTGCCAGCCGGATATGCACGCGGCCGGCCTGCGTCGTGACGGACTGAACGCCGAGCGCCTCCGCGCGCGTGCGAATGCGCGCATAGTCGGCCAGCCGTGCGACCGCCGGCGGCGGCGATCCGAAGCGGTCGGTGATCTCGGTCAGCGTCTCCGCCAGCGTCCTTTCGTCACGCGAGCGCGCGATCTTCTTGTAGATCATCATGCGCCAGTTCTCGTCGGCCACGTAGTCGGAGGGGATGGTGAGGTCGAGCCCCAGGGAGAGCGTGACGAGGCGCTCGGGCAGCGGCTCCTCCCCGCGAATCTCGCGGATCGTCTCCTCGAGAAGCTGCAGGTAGGTCTCGAAGCCGACCGAGGCGATCTGGCCCGACTGCTCCCCGCCCAGGATGTTCCCGGAGCCGCGGATCTCGAGGTCCTTGGCGGCGATGCGGAAGCCCGCTCCCAGATCGCAGAATTCCTGAATCGAGGCCAGGCGACGGCGCGCCACCTCCGAAAGCGCTGCGGTCTCGTGCACCAGCAGGTACGCGTAGGCTGGCCGGTCGCTTCTCCCGACGCGGCCACGGAGCTGATAGAGCTGCGCCAGGCCATACGCCTCGGCGCGGTCGATCAAAATCGTGTTGGCCGTGGGGATGTCGAGGCCGTTTTCGATGATTGTCGTCGCGAGCAGCAGATCCGCCTCCCGAAGGAGGAATCGGCGCATGGCCTTCTCGAGCTCGGCTTCCTTCATCGCGCCGTGCGCGACGGCGATCCGGACCGAGGGGACGAGCTCCTCGAGCATCTGTCTGACCCGCCCGATCGATTCGACGCGGTTGTGGACGAAGAAGACCTGCCCGCCCCGCGCGATCTCCGCCTCGATGGCCTCGCGAATGACGGCGGGCTTGGCCGGCACGACCTGGGTCTCGATCGCCAGCCGGTCGCGCGGCGGCGTTTCGATGATCGAGAGGTCGCGCAGCCCGGAGAGCGAGAGATGGAGCGATCGGGGGATCGGCGTCGCCGACATCGCGAGCACGTCGATCGACGTGCGCCATTCCTTCAGCTTTTCCTTCTGCGCGACACCGAACCGCTGCTCCTCGTCCACGATCAGGAGTCCCAGGTCGCGAAAAGCGAGGTCCCGGGAAAGCATCCGATGCGTCGCGATGACGATGTCGACCGCGCCGTCGGCAACCTTCGAGACGACCTCCTTTTGCTCGGCGCGAGACCGAAATCGGGAGAGAAGCTCGATCGAGACCGGGAAAGCGGCGAAGCGATGCCGGAACGTGCGGAAGTGCTGGTCGGCCAGAATCGTCGTCGGGGCGAGCACCGCCACCTGCTTGCCATCCAAGACCGCCTTGAAGGCCGCTCGCATCGCGACCTCGGTCTTGCCGTAACCGACGTCGCCGCAAAGCAGCCGGTCCATGGGTTTGTCCGACTGCATGTCGCGTTTGACGTCGGCGATCGCCTGAATCTGGTCGGGCGTCTCCGCGTACTCGAAGGCGTCCTCGAATTCCTTCTGCCACGGGGAGTCCTTCGAGAAGGCGAAGCCCGGTGACACGCTTCGCCGCGCGTAGAGCTTGAGCAACTGGTCGGTCATGTCGCGCATCGCCCGCTTGACCGACGCCTTGCGCCTTCCCCAGCCGGCGCCTCCCAGCCGGTCGAGCGCCGGTACCACGCCCTCGACCCCGGAATACTTCTGCACGAGGTCCAGCCGCTCGACCGGCAGCAACAGCGTCTTTTCCTCCGCGTAGCCGATCTCCATGAACTCGCGCTCTTCGCCCTCGACGGGGACCCGCTTCAAGCCCTTGAAGAGCCCGATGCCGTAGTCGCGGTGCACGACCGCATCCTGCAGCTTCAAGTCCCGGAGATCCGACAGGAAAGCCTCCGAAGGCCTGCCCCGCCGGGTGACGGCCGGCTTTTCCTCGCCGAAGATCTCGCTCTCGGCATAGACCGCCAGACGCGGTTGCCGCAGGCGGAACCCCGCGGAGATCTCGGCGGGGACGACGACGAGCCCGCCCTCCGCCCGATCGGCGGAGACGGGGATTTCGTACTCCCGGGCGAAGTGCCGCAGTTTCTCGGTGCCGCCCGTCGCTCGCGCGACGGCGAGGACCTCTTCGCCGGAAGCGAGCGCGCTCCCGATTTCTTCGGCGGCTTCCCGGGTGCGGCCGGCATGCCCCGGGATCGCTTCGGCGGGAAGCCGGATCGCATCCCCTGGAGCGAGCCCCAGGCGGTCGAACCGAAGTGGAGCCGCGGCGAGCCGTTCGAGGATCCGGTCTGGCGGATGGAGAAGCTCCTCGGGCGCGAAGACGTCGCGGTCCGGGTCGCGGTCGGAACCGATGCGATCGGCGAAAGCGGCGACTTCCTCCTCGACGCGCGCGGGCTCGATGACGACGAGCAGCGAATCGCCCGCATGGTCCAGCCAGCCTGCGGGCATCGCCGTCGCGGCCGGCGCGAATACGATCGCCTCGGCCTCCGAGGGGGGTCTTCCGATCCTCTGCTCGAGAAGGTCCCGCTCCTCCCGACTCCCCCGCGCGACCGAAAATGGAGGAATGCCGGCGGAGGGCAGCCGCTCGCTCGACCGCTGCGTGTCCGGATCGAAGACGCGAATCGAGGCGATCCGGTCGCCGTCCAGCTCGACCCGCAGCGGCAGATCCCGGTCCGGCGGAAAGACATCGAACAGGCCGCCGCGCACCGCCAGGTCGCCGGTCTCGACGACGAGGTCGCCGCGGCGGTAGCCGAGCTCGCTCAGCCGCGCGGAGAGCCGCGGCAGCGACACCTCATCGCCCTCGGCGACGCGGACGAGGAGCTCGGAAAAACGCTCCGGCGCCGGAAGCCGAGTCAAGAGCGCGTGCGCGGGCAACAGGACCGCCTGGACCGGCGAGCCGCCCGATAGCGCCGCGAGCAACCGAAACTCGTCGCGCCGCGCCTTGAGCGACGGCGGGATGCGCTGGTAGGGTGTGAGCTGCGGGGCGGGCGCGAGGAAGATCCCTTCCAAACCGCCGGCCGCAAGATCGGTGGCCAGGCGCTCCGCTTCCTTTTCGTCGGCCACCACGATGGCCAGCCGCTTGCCGAGGTCGCGCCCGAGAGCGGCCAGCAGGAGCCCGGGAAGCGCTCCCACGCCTCCCGACACCACGGGACGGGAATCGCCCGCCCGGACCCGCGCGGCGAGGTCCGCGTACTCGGACGTTCCGCCGACCAGGCGGGAGAGCACCGGAGTCGTCAATGCTTGGCGGTCGGCGCCATCTCCCGCAGCCGGCGTACGGCCTTCCCGACCGATCCGATCGCGAAGTCCACTTCCTCGCTGGTCGAGAAGCGCCCGAGGCCGAATCGGATCGAGGCGTGGGCCAGCTCGTCGGCGACGCCGATTGCTTTCAGGACGTGTGACGGCTCGATCGAGGCGGACGTGCAGGCCGAACCGGAGGAGACGGCCAGATCCTTCAGGCTCGTCAGGAGGGCCTCGCCTTCGACGCCGGCGAAGGAGAGGTTGAGGTTGCCCGGCAGCCGACGCTCTTCTTCTCCGGGGAGCAGATCTCCTCGCTCGTCGATCGCCGGCAGCGGCGGGCCATTCAGATACACCTCCTCGACCCGCTCGCGGATGCCGGCATCCAGCCCCCGTCGCAGAAGCCGCAGCCGACGCGCCTCCTCGTCCCGCTCCGCAAGCGAGATCTCCGCGGCCTTTCCCAACCCGACGATACCGGGGACGTTCAGCGTGCCCGAGCGGAGGCCCCGCTCGTGTCCGCCGCCCTGGAACAATGGAGCGAGCCTCACCCGCGGGCCCTTGCCGCGCACATACAGCGCGCCGACTCCTTTCGGGCCGTAGATCTTGTGGGCGGTCACGGAGGCGAGATCGACCCGCATCGCCTCGACGTCGAAGGGGATCTTGCCGAAGCCTTGCACCGCGTCGGTGTGGAAGAGAACTCCCCTCTCGCGGCAAACGGCGCCGATGTCGGCGACGGGGTGGATCGTCCCAATCTCGTTGTTGGCGAGCATCAGGGAAACGAGGATCGTTCGATCGGTCAAGGCCTCCCGCACCTGCTCCGGAGCGATGCGGCCGGTCGGGTCGGGTTCGAGCCACGTCACCTCGTACCCTTCCCTCTCGAGCGCCTTGCAGGGATCCAGGACCGCGTGGTGCTCGGTCGCCCCGGTCACGATGTGTCGGCCCTTGGCCGCGTAGAGCCGGGCCACACCGAAAATGGCGAGGTTGTCGGACTCCGTCGCGCCGCTGGTGAAGACGATCTCCTTGTCGCCGCCGTTCAAGGCGGCCGCGACCTGGTGCCGAGCCTCCTCCACGGCGGCCTCCGCCTCCCAGCCGAAGACGTGGCTGCGCGAAGCGGCGTTGCCAAAGGCCTCGGTGAAATAGGGCAGCATCGCCTCGAGAACGCGCGGATCCACCGGCGTGGTCGCGTGGTAGTCCATGTAGACAGGCAGCCTCACGAGAAGAACTATCGCTCTCCGGGTCGAGCGTTTCAACCCGGCCGGCTGGCCCCGGACTCGTATTAGGCTAGCTCGGACGAAAGGGGGGAGGATGAACCCTATTCTTTCGGACAATCTGCTCCACACGTTTCACGAGAGGGCCCCGGTCTACGACCGCGAGAACCGCTTCTTTACGGAGGACTTCGAAGACCTTCGCAAGACCGACTACCTCAAGATGGCCGTGCCGCGGGAGTTCCGCGGGCTCGGCCTCAACCTGGCCGAATGCTGCCGGGAGACCCGCCGCCTCGCCTTCCACGCTCCCGCCACCGCCCTCGCCGTCAACATGCACACCTACTGGTGCGGTGTCGCCGCCGAAGTGCACCGGAGCGGCGACAACCGCTGCGACTGGGTCCTGGAAGCCGCCGGCCGAGGCGAGATCTTCGCGGCCGGACATGCCGAGTCCGGAAACGACCTGCCGGTTCTCCTCTCGACGACGAAAGCCGAGAAGGTCGAAGGCGGCTACCGGTTCACCGGAAAGAAGGCCTTCGGCAGCCTGACGCCGGTCTGGACCTATCTCGGGCTGCACGGCATGGACACGAGCGATCCCAAGGCACCCAAGATCGTTCACGGGTTTCTCGAGCGCGGCGCGAAAGGCTACCGCATCGAGCCGACGTGGGACGTCCTGGGCATGCGCGCCACCAAGAGCGACGACACGATCCTCGAGGGCGCCTTCATCCCGGATGCGCACATCGTGCGCGTCGTGCCGCCGGGGGCGGCCGGTGTCGATGTCTTCGTGCTCTCGATCTTTGCGTGGGGGCTGCTCGGGTTCGCCAACGTGTACTACGGCCTGGGTCGGCGCGTCCTCGAAATCACCGTCGAGTCCTTGAAGAAGCGGCAGGCCCTCGCCGTCTCGGGCTCCATGGCGCACCACCCGGCCATGCAGTGGGGCATCGCCGAGATGGCGATGGAGCTCGAGGCGATCGAGCCTCTGATCGAGAAGATCGCCTCGGACTGGTCGAGCGGCGTGGATCACGGCGGCAACTGGCCAGCCAAGATCGTCACCGCGAAGTACAAGGCCGTGGAAGGCGTGTGGAAGGTCGTGGACACCGCGCTCGAGCTCTCGGGCGGCTTCGGCATGTTCAAGAAGAGCGAGCTCGAGCGGCTCTTCCGCGACGCGCGCGCCGGCCGCTTCCACCCGGCCAACGCCGCCCTGACGCACGAGTTCGTTTCGAAGACCGTTCTCGGAATCAATCCGGACGAGCAGCCCCGCTGGGGCTAGGCGCCGTTTCTCGACGGCCGAGCGCTCTTGCCGGAACGGACGGAGGCCTTCCGCCGGCGTCCGAGGCTTCCGCCGCGCCGCCCGAAGCCGTCTTCGAGAGATAATCTCCCGCAGGCCGATGTCGTCCCTTCCGCGCCCCGAACGACTGTTTCGTTTCACGTCCCCGCCGCCTCGGGTCCGGCTGGTGCACGCGTTCGAACGCCCCTTCGAGAACGTCGTCGCCACGGCGCGCACGTGCTACTCCGCCAAGGGGATCGTCACCGAGGACCAGGCCTCGGCAAGACCCGAGCGCCGCGACGCGCTCGCCCGCTCGATCTACGAGGCGGGGCACCACACCACTTTCCAGCATGCGCACTTCCAGTTCGCGCTGGAGAACGTTTCGCGGCAGTTCCTCTGGAGCTTCCTCCACAGTCACCCCTACTACAACTCGGAGCAGGTCTCCCAGCGCTATGTCGAGGTCAAACCCGGGACCTACGCGGTGCCGCCGATGGGTCCGGCCGAGCGGGAGATCTTCGAACGCCAGGCGCGTCGGCAGCAGGAAGCGTATCGGCGGCTGACGGAGCTCCTGACCCCGCTCGCCGCCGACCGTTACTTCTCGCTCTTTCCGGGCCGCACGCGGGGCGATGGCCGGAGCCGGTTTGCCGGGGCGGTTCAGAAGCGCGCGCAGGAGATCGCGCGCTACGTCCTTCCCATCGCGACCTTCGCGTATCTCTACCACACGATCTCGGGCGTGACGCTCTTTCGCTACTGGCGACTCTGCGAATCCTTCGACGCGCCGGCCGAGCAGCGCGAGGTCGTTGGGCGCATGATCGAGGAAGTGCTCCGGCACGATCCGCTCTACGCCACCGTGCTCGAGGATCCGATCCCGCTCGAGGAGACTCCCGAGTACGCCCTCTTCCAGAAGCCTGCGGCGTCCGGGACGGTCGACGCCGACTTCCGTCGCGAATTCGATCGGGAGCTCGGCGGGCGGGTCTCGCTGCTCGTGGACTGGAAGGCCAACAACGAGGAGATTCTCGCCTCCGCGGTCCGCGAGATCCTCGGGTTGCCGCGCGCGGCGCTCTCCGACGACGACGCCATCCGGTTGGTGCTGGACCCCTCGAAGAATCGGCTGCTCGGCGAGACGCTCACGCTGACGACTCACGACAAGCTCTCGCGCGCGATGTTTCACCCCTCCTACACCTTCCGCAAGAAACTCTCGCACACGGCGGACAGCCAGGACCAGCGCCACCGAATGACGCCGGCGTCCCGGCCCGCGCTGCCCGCTTACTTGTCGGAGCAGCCGGATTACGTCGTGCCCATGCTCCTGCCGGAGGTCCCGGAGGCCGAGGCTCTCTACACCGCGACGATGCGAGAGACGTGGGACACGATCAACCGGCTGCGCGCACGCGGCGTGCCCGATGAGTACACTGCTTACCTTCTGCCTAACGCGGTCGCGATCCGATTCACCGAGTCGGCGGACCTCCTGAACCTTCACCACAAGCTCGCCATGCGTCTCTGCTACAACGCGCAGGAAGAGATCTGGCGGGCATCGCTCGACGAGACGTTGCAGATTCGCGACGTCAATCCGCGGATCGGGCCGTGGCTGCTGCCACCGTGCACGCTGCGACATCGGGCCGGCGTGCGCCCGGTCTGTCCCGAGGGCGAACGCTTCTGCGGCGTGGTTGTTTGGAAGCAGGACGCGCCGCAATACTCTCGCGCCCTCTGATCGATACCGCGTAAGCCACTTAAATACAGATACTTGGGGTCATAGCCCGGACAGCGAAACTTCCCGCTTGACTTGAGCGCCGCAGGCGTATGATTTCTCCAGGTTCTTTTGGGTGGGTGGTGCCCATTCTCATTGCCCCGGGGTAGGTGGATATTCGTTTCTTTTGGCGAAAGGAGATCCAAGCCATGGTTTCCAGTTCGACTCAGCCGGTGCAGGTTCCCGAACGTCGGCCCGAACCGAGACCGGCTCCGAAGCCCGCGGAAAAGCCGTTTCCGATCAAGGTCCAGAGCCACATCCCATTCTGATCGAACGACTCTTGCGCCGACTCCGAAACGCGCCCTCGGGCGCCGTGCACCCTCGTGCCCGCCCCGGAACCCATTTCGAAGGTACCGGTTGAGTTCCTCTGTGTCCTCCACCTTCAGCGGACAGAGCCGTGAGGCCGCTTCGGTCTTTGGTCAGATCCTGCCCCTGATCGAGCGGGCGCTCGTCTCCAACTATCGCCTCCCACCCAAGGAAGCCACGGAAGTCGAGCAGCGCCTCTACGACTGGTTTCAACGGTTCTGCCGCCGACCCGGCAGCCGGCATCCCCAGTCGCTTCGATCCGAGTTGCTCCTGATGGCGTGCCGCGCCGGGCACGTCTATTCCGTTTCGAAGCTCGAGGATCTCCTTTCGACCGACGAGCGCCTGAAACGCTCCCTCAGTCTGGGTCCCGAAGTCATCGCCATCGAGATCGAGCGCGGGCTGGCCGCGCCCGCACCTCAAAGCCCCTCGACGGAGGACGACTCGTGAGGGGCGAAGTCGTCCGTTTTCCCGCCGGGCAGGAAAGCCTCTCGGTCCAGGAGGGCCGGGCGGCCGCGGAGCGAGCCCTGGCCGTGCCGATCGCGGACCGCGCGGCCGCTGCTCGGGAGCTGCGCCTCGAGCATCCGGAAGTGCTTCTGGCCCTCTGCGAGACCCTGACCCGCCGGATCGAAACCGCTCCTGCCAGTGTGAGTGAGGAGGCGGAATTCCTCTACCGCTTCCTCGAGAGACCCGCGCGCAAGATCGGCGAGTTCGATGAGAGGGAGTACTTCCTGGGTGAGCTCGCCCTCCTGGCCGGCGGCGCCAATCGCATTCTGTTCCGCCGGGAAGATGCCCGGCGCTGGTTCGATCGGGCGGAGGCCAACTTCGTCCGGGTCTCCAACGCGAGCGTCCATTTCGCCCGCCTGGGCTATCAGCGACTGGCGCTGGCGATGGAAGAGCGCCGATTCGAGGAAGTCCTGGAGCTCGCGCCCGCGTGGTCGGAGAGCTCGCGAAGACTAGGGCTTCTCGAGGAGACGCTCAAGTGCCGCTTCCTGGAAGGGGTTGCCTTCCGGGAGATGGGCGACCTGCCACGGGCCGGGGAAGTCTTTCGAGAGATCTTCGACGCGGCCCGGGTCGCCAACGAGTCGAAGCTCCTGGCGCCCGCCGCAAACAACCTGGCGCAGGTGCGCCGGCTCCAGGGCGACCGGGATGGAGCGCTCGAATATGCCCGCCAGGCGCTCGAACTTCTGAAGCGAGCCGACAGTCAGGTCGGCCTCGTGAAGCTCCGGTGGTGCGTCGGCGACATCCTTCGGGAGCAGGGCAAGACCGCCGAGTCGATCGACGCGTACCGCGAAGCGGTTCGGGAAGCCGAGCGGGTCGGCATGCGCGGAGATGCCGCGGCGATCCACCTCGTTCTCGCCGATTCACTCTTGGGAGCGGGCCAGGAGGCGCAGGCGGAGTGGGAAGTCCGCGCCGCGCTTCCGATCATCGACGAGGAACAAATGGTTCCCGAGGGCTTTGCCGCCCTTTCCCTCTTGCGCGAGTCGTTGCGCCGCCGCAAGATCGACCGGCAAGCCCTCCGCAGCCTGCACGGGTACTTCCGCGAATAACCGCTCGTCCCACCCCGCCCGCTGACCGCGCGGACAAGAGATAGGATTCGCGTCTGAGATCATGAGAAAGGCGCTGGCACTCGCCCTGCCCTTGGCCGCCCTGGCGCTTTTCTTCTCCGCCTGCCATCCCACACAAGTGATCGTGGCGCGCCTGGTCACGCCCACACCCGGAGCGGCGCGGCCCGCCCCCGCTGCTGCCGCTCCCGCCCCGCCGCCAACTCGGCCCTCGGAAAAAGCCACCGCCGCGCCGGCCGCCGCCGCCACACAGCCGCCCACACCGACTCCGACGCCCACGCGCGTCGTGACGACCCCCGTTTCGAGGCCGGCGCTCGCCGCGACCCCGACCCGGCCCCCGGTTCCCGCCCCCACCGCGGTGCCGCCGCCAACCGCGCCTCCGCCGGCGCCCGCCGCCGCCGTTTCGGCGCCGACGGCGACCCGACCGCCGGCCGCTCCACCGACCGCCGCTCCACCACCCCCGACGCGGCCCCCGGCTCCGCCGACGTCGGTGCCGGTGCCTCCGACCCGTCCGCCTGCACCTTCGCCCGCGGCCGCTCCACCGCCAACGGCAGCACCCGCGGGGCGGGCTGCTCCGGCCGCGGCGGCCGCCGCGCCCCCGCCGACCGCGACGCTTGCGCCTCCGACGCGGATCCCCGCTACAGCCGTTCCTCCCACGCGGCCCGCGCCTCCGCCGACGGAGACGCCTCTACCGACACGCATTCCTCCAACGAGGCCGGCTCCGCCCACCGCCGCCCCGGCGCTGGTGCCCCCGACGGCTGCTCCGGCGGCTGCTGCCCCGCCGCCCACGGCTAGACCCGTTCTCGTCGCTCCGACGGCAACGCCGAGGAGGCCCGTCGTGATCTACGGCGAGCGAATCCCGCCGACCCCAAACAAGAAGGAAGCCGCAGCGCTCACGAAGACGGCCAAGGTCGTCTCGAGCACACCGACCTACACGCAGACGCCGACCCCGACACCGACGGCGACACCGACGCCGAGCGAGACCGCCACACCCGAGCGGCCGACACCTCCGCCGCCTCCGACACTGACGCCCCGTCCGATCCGCCGGGCTCGACCCGCGGCCGAGCCGACGAGCGGGCCGGCGACGCCGACCCACAAGCCGGGCGTCTACTACGAGGAGAACACGCCCACGCCGGTTCCGACACCGCGAGGCTGACGTCCCGTGTCCGGGGGGACGTCCGGACTCGTCCGTCATTTTCGAGAGGCGTTTCGGAGCACTCCGGCAGACGCTCTGCGCGACTGGTTCCGCGCCCAGGAGGAGCTTCGAGATCGGGGCGCGGAGGACACCGCCCGCGCCCTGGCGGACGAGCTCTGGGAGATGCTGCCGCACCTCCGCTTCGACTCGGCGCAAGCCCGGGCTCGCTTCTTCCACAACGCGGCCGTCTTCTTCGGAAGCCCGGGCCCCGCGGCCGACCTCGGGCGCGCGCGTCTCGCCTTCCGGGAGACGCTCGATCATTTTTCCGCCCATGCGGACGACGGCTGGCGCGCCCGGGCGCTTCACAACCTGGGTACGGCGATCACGAATCTCGGAGCGTCTCCCGAGGAGCTCCGCGAGGCGACCGGCTACTTCGAAGAGGCTCTAGAGTGGCGCACCGCCGAGCGGGAGATCGCCCGAGCCGTCACGCTGCACCACCTGGGCCTGGCGCTTCGGCGGCTGGCCGAGCTCGATCTGTCCGAAGCGCCCGTTCTTCTCGAGCGGAGCGCCGAGGCCTTCCGCGAGGCGATCGAGATCCGCAAGCGCCATGGCCTCGAGGAGGGCCTCGCGGCATCGCGGCGGGAGCTTCAGGAGACCCTCGCGCGATCCGCTTAGTCAGCCCTCTTCGTCCACCAGAGGATCGTGGCGGCACACCTGTTCCGGAGATCAGGTCTCTTCCCCGGCGGGTGGGACAGTTACCGCGAGGCCGCCCGACTCCTAGAATCCGCGGCGATTCGGTGCGCGGTTTTTTGCGGGAAGAGGAGGTCAACGATGAGCGGCACGTCCTGTCGAGCTCGACGACTGATCTGGCTTCTGGCGGCCGGCGCCATCCTGGCGCGACCGGCCGGCTCGAGCCCGCCCGTCGCCGTCACGACACCGGGAGACGCGCCGCACGGGAGGAACGAAGCTGCCCTGCCGGCTTTCTTCATCGCCAACACCGGCCAGGCCGATCCGCACGTGCTCTTCGAGAGCTCGGGGCCGGGCGGAAGCATCTTCTTCCTGTCCTGCGAAATCGTCGTCGTCGTGACGCACGCGGATTCGACGTCGGAGCGCAAGCCGAAGAGCGCCGCCCGGTTCGACGTGACCGGCAAGGCGGATCGAACCGCCTCCTCCCGATCGGTCACGGTTCGGCGGCTGCGATTTGACGGAGCGAGCCCCGATGTTCGCCTGGAGGGCCTGCGTCGCCTGCCGGGTGTCGCCAACGTCTTTCACGGCTCCGATCCCAGCCGTTGGAGGACTCGCCTGCCGATCTACGCCGGGATCGTCTACCGGAACCTCTATCCGGGAATCGACCTGGAGCTCGCGCCCGAAGGCCAGGAGATCCGAGGCAACTTCCGCGTCGCTCCCGGCGCGGATCCGTCGCGCGTCGGATGGCACTGGAGCGACGGTTCCGCCGTCTCCGCTTCCCCTTCGGAAGGGATCTCTCTGGCTTCCACTTCGCGCTCCAAGCCCGCGGCGGCGCTCGCGGCTGGTCCTTCCTTCTACTCGACCTACTACGGGGGCAGCGGTGTGGACATCGCCTATGCGCTCGCCGTGGATGCCGACGGCGCGGCCTACCTGACCGGTTCGACCCTGTCGAGCGACTTGCCCACGGAGGGGCCGATCGACGGCACCTGCGGCACGGATGGCCTTTGCGACGCAGGGATCGCCACGGACGCCTTCGTCGCCAAGCTCGACCCGAACCAATCGGGCGCGGCGTCGCTCATCTACGCGACCTACCTCGGCGGAAGCGGCAACGACGTCGGTGTGGGAATCGCGGTCGACGCCTCGAAGAACGCCTACGTTGCCGGCATCGCTCGCGCGGGCTTTCCGACCACGGGCAATGCCTACCAGCAGACTTTCGGATCGGCCACGGGAGTCGGCGCCGACGCCTTTCTCTCGAAGCTCGCCCCCGACGGCGCCTCCCTCCTCTACTCGACCTACTTGGGCGGATCCGACGGCGACGGGGCCTGGGGAGTCGCGGCGGACTATTCGGGCAACGCCTGGCTGACCGGCGAGACCTTCTCCAGCAACTTCCCCACGACTCCCGGTGCCTACGACACCTCGTGCGGGAGCGACGGAAGCTGCGATGCAACCGGCGATGCCTACGTCGCCCGGCTCGACACGACTCAGTCGGGAGCCGCCTCGCTCATCTTGGCGACGTTTCTGGGCGGCAGCGCCGAGGACCAGGGGTTCGGCATCGCCCTCGGGGCAGGAAACACCATCTACTTGACCGGCCGGACCGCCTCGACGGACTTCCCGCATCCCGGCGCTTTCCAGGCCTCGAACGCCGGAGGCAGTTACGACGGGTTCGTCGCAAAGCTCTCGGCGGACGGTGCGAGTCTGCTCTACGCGACGTACGTTGGAGGAGACGGCTACGACGACGCCTACACGATTTCCGTCGACGGATCGGGAAGGGCCTGGTTCGTGGGGACGACCGGCTCCGGCACGCTTCCGACCACGGCGAATGCCTTTCAGGGCTCCTTCGGTGGAGTCTTCGATGCCTACTTCGCCCAGATCGACCCCGCCGTCGCCGGCGCGGGATCACTGCTCTACGCGACCTATCTCGGCGGCTCGGGCGACGACGAAGGGTACGGCCTCGCGCGGGATGCCTCGGGGACCGCCTACCTGACCGGGTTCACCGCCTCGACGGACTTCCCCGTCGCGGGCTGTCCGCCCCGTAGCGCCAACGCCGGCGGCTACGACGCGTTCCTGTCACGCCTCAATCCCTCGCTTTCGGGAGCGGCTTCCCTGGTTTCCTCCGGCTACTTCGGAGGCGGCGGCACGGACGCCGGATACGGGCTCGCCCGAGATGCGGCCGGAAACATTCTCTTCGCCGGGCAAACGTCCTCGCTCGACCTTCCGACGGCGAACGCTTACGCCGGAAGTCTTGCCGCCGGCTCGACCGATGCCTTCCTCACGCGGCTCGCGGCTCGGGATTGCTCCGCCGTGAGCTTCTACACGCTCACGCCCTGCCGCGTCGTCGACACGCGGCGGATGACGGGACCCTTGGGCGGCCCGCCGCTCTCGGGAGGAACCGACCGGGTCTTCGTTCTCGCCGGGCAGTGCGAAATCCCGGACACCGCGAAGTCCGTCTCGCTGAACATCACCGTGACCGGTCCGACGGCGGCCGGCGACCTGCGCCTCTATCCTGCCGGAACGCCTCGTCCGCTGACCTCGACGATCAACTACCAAATGGGGCAGACGCGCGCCAACAACGGCGTCCCGGCGCTCGGCGATGCGGGCGACCTCGCCGTGCGGTGCGACCAGGCTTCGGGGACAGTGCACCTGATCATCGACGTGAACGGGTACTTCCAGTAGGAGAGTTCTTTCGACCCCCCGGTGACAGGCTGACCGGCACCGGAAAGCTTTTGGGCAAGGGACAGCGGCTCGCCTCTCCTCTTGCCCCGCGAATCGCGCGGCGAGCGGCGGTAGCGCTCTTCGGAGTGGTCTTGCCCGGTCTTGCTCCCGCTCAGATTCTCACGGAGTACACGATCCCCACGGCCAACGGCCCTCGGGGGATCGTCGCCGGACCCGACGGCGCGCTCTGGTTCACCGAAGGAGTTGGCAACCGGATCGCCCGCATCACGGCCGCAGGAGTCATCACCGAGTTCGCGATCCCCACCAGCGACAGCGACCCTTACGGCATCACGTCAGGCCCCGACGGCGCCCTCTGGTTCACCGAGCAGCAGGGCAACAGGATCGGCCGGATCACCACCACGGGCACCATCACCGAGTTCGCGATTCCCACGGCGGACAGCTACCCTCACGGCATCACGTCAGGCCCCGACGGCGCCCTCTGGTTCACGGAGTTCTCTAGTAGCAAGATCGGCCGGATCAGCACCGCGGGGGTTGTTACGGAGTTCGCTTTGCTCACGAGCCTTGGCCCCTACGGGATCGTGGCCGGCTTGGACGGCGCCCTCTGGTTCACCCAGCCAGGATGCTGCAACGGCCGGTACGGCGGCTACATCGGCAAGATCACGACGGCAGGGACTGTCACGTTCGAGTCCCAGACGCTCGGCCAGCCCGCGGAGATCTCGGCCGGCCCCGATGGCGCCCTCTGGTTCACCGAGAACACCTACACAGTTTACGGGGCCTTTGGCAAGATCGGCAGGATCACGACGGCAGGGATTCTCACGAACGAGTTCGCGATTCCCACGGCCTACAGCGACCCTTACGGCATCACGTCGGGCCCAGACGGCGCCCTTTGGTTCACCGAGGTAGGGAGCAACCAGATCGGCCGGATCACCACCGCTGGAGCCATCACCGAGTTCCCGATCCCCACGGCGGGCAGCCAACCTCCCGGCATTACGTCAGGCCCAGACGGCGCCCTCTGGTTCACCGAGACCGATGGCAACAAGATCGGCCGGATCACGATCGCTGGGGTCATCACCGAGTTCCCTTTCCCGCCGGCCTATCTTCGAGGAATCACTGCCGGATCCGATGGGGCCCTCTGGTTCGCCGAAGCCAGCGGCAACAGGATCGGCCGGATCACCACCGCGGGAGTCATCACCGAGTTCACGATCCCCACGGAAGGTGGCTTTCCGCAAGGCATCGCGGCCGGACCCGACAACGCACTGTGGTTCACAGAGACCGACGGCAACAAAATCGGCCGGATTACCACCGCTGGAGTCATCACCGAGTTTCCGATCCCCTCGGTCGGCAGTTTCCCTTTCGCGATCGCGGCCGGATCCGATGGGGCCCTCTGGTTCACAGAGCATGGCGGCAACAAGATCGGCCGGATCACAACCGCGGGAGTCCTCACCGAGTTCGCTATCCCCACGGCCGATAGCTGGCCTTACAGCATTGCGGCCGGACCCGACGGCGCCCTCTGGTTCACGGAGTCCCTAGTGAACAAGATCGGCCGGATCACCACCGCGGGAGTCATCACCGAGCTCGCTATCCCCACAGCCTATAGTTTCCCTCTAGGCATCGCGGCCGGGCCTGACGGTGCCCTCTGGTTCACAGAGAGCGGCGGCAACGCGGTCGGCCGGATTACGACCGTGGGGGTTGTGACCAACGAGTTCGCGATCCCCACCGCCAACAGCTCGACGCAAGCCATCGCGGCCGGACCCGACAACGCACTGTGGTTCACAGAGACCGACGGCAACAAAATCGGCAGGATCACCACCGCTGGAGTCATCACCGAGTTCGCTATCCCCACGGCCGGCAGCTCGCCTCAAGGCATCGCCGCCGGACCCGACGGCGCCCTCTGGTTCGCAGAGTGGTCTGGCAACAAGATCGGCCGGATCACGACGCCCTTCCCGACCAGCTACTACACCGTGATGCCCTGCCGCGTCATCGACACCCGCGGTGGTACGGCTCCGATCACGAGTCCACCGCTCTCCGGCGGAGCGGTCAGCGTCTTCGTGCTCACGGGTTATTGCGGCGTGCCGTCGGGTGCGAAGGCCGTCTCGCTCAACGTGACGATCACTCAGCCCACCGCTGCTGGCGACTTGCGCCTCTACCCGGCCGGCTCCTCTCCACCACTCGCCTCCTCGATCAACTATCGTCTCGGCCAGACACGGGCCAACAATTCGATCGTTGCCCTCGGAGCATCTGGCGACCTCGCCGGGCGTTGCGATCAGGCCTCGGGGACCGTGCATCTGATCATCGACGTGAACGGGTACTTCCAGTGACGAGAGCGCTCAGAAGAACCTCTCCAGCCGGAATCTCCCCTTGGCCGCGACGAGCGGTTTCCAGAGGTCGCCCGTCTTTCGCAGGCGCGCCGGCACGTTCTCGATCCGGAAGTCCTCGATCTCGATGCCGCGCTCGATCTCCTTCCAGGTCACGGGCGTCGAGACGGTGGCCCGCGGGGTCGGGCGCACGGAGTAGATCGAGGCAAGGGTCTGGCCCCACGCATTCTGGTTGTAGTCGACGAGCACGGTGCTCCTCGGTCGCTTCGCCACGCGGTACTCGGTCGTTAGGAGCTTTGGATGACGCGCCTCAACGAGGGTCGCGAAGCCCTTCGCGAATTCCCAGACCTCCTTTTGCGTGGGGCCGCGCACGATGGGGACGTAGAGATGGATGCCCCGGGAACCGGTCGTCTTGGCGTGGGCCGGCATGCGGAGCTCCTCGAACGCCTCTCGCAACGCGAGCGCCGCCTCGCGCACGGTCGCGAAGGAGGCGCCCGGCACGGGATCGAGGTCGAAGTGGACGTAGTCGGGGCGGTCCAGGTCGTCGCAGCGCGCATACCACTGATTCAAATCGATGCACCCGAGGTTGACCACCCAGAGGAGCGACGCCAAGTCCTGGACCATCGGGAAGCGAATGACCTTCCCCGAGGAATGCTCCACGGCGCAGATCTCGATCCAGTCGGGCCGCGGCGAGGGCGCCTGTTTCATGAAGAAGAACTTGCCCGATGCCCCGTGCGGGTACCGCTTCATGACCATGGCGCGGTCCTTCAAGTGCGGGAGCAGATGGGGCGACACCTCGGTGTAGTAGCGCAGCAGGTCTCCCTTGGTCACTCCAAGCTCCGGCCAGAAGACCTTGCGCAGATTCGTCAGCCGGACGATCCTTCCGGCCACGCCGACCTCGACCGTCTCCGCGCTTTGGGGGATGGCCATCGGGAGGCAAGCATAGGGCTTGACAGGTATTCCGGGGAGCGATATTAGTTAACCATATGGTTAACTATTCGGCGGCCCTGGACACGACCTTCTCGGCCCTGGCCGATCCGACGCGCCGCGCGATCCTCGCGCAGCTCGCAGAATTCCCCGAGGCGTCGGTCTCCGACCTCGCCCGCCCCTTCGCGATGTCGCTGCCCGCCATCTCCAAGCACGTCCGAGTGCTCGAGGGAGCGGGCCTCCTCTCCCGCCGAAAGCAAGGCCGCGTACACCACTGCCGCCTGGTCGGGGCGCCGCTCGAGTCCGCCAACCGTTGGATCGACCGGTATCGCCGCTTCTGGGGGCAGAAGCTCGACGCCCTGGAGCATTACCTGAGCGAGTCGGAAGTGCAGGAGGGAAAGACCGCATCTTCGCCCCAGCGCAAGTCCCGCCGGCCCTCCCGATCACGCGGATCCACGCGCCGCCGAAGACGCTAGCCGATCGGCAGACCCTCACCCAGGCAATCTTCAACAGGAGGAACGACATGAACGCTCTTCGAAACATCGTCACGGCGCTCCTGGCGCTCGTCCTCACCGTCGGGGCCGGCGCGGACACACCGTCTTCGAACGCGGCCTGGGAAAAGATGAAGTCTCTCGTCGGAGACTGGGAAGGCACCGCGGAGGGGCATCCGGCAAGGGTCAGCTACAAGCTCGTCTCGAGCGGCACGGCACTCGCGGAAAGTCTCTCGACGCCCGACGGCGGCGAGATGCTGACGATCTACCACCCGGACGGCTCGCGCCTCGTCATGACCCACTACTGTACGGAAAACAACCAGCCCCGGATGCGGGCCACGGGCCTCTCGTCCGACGGGAAGCGAATCGTCTTCAACTTCGTCGACGTGACGAACGTTTCGGGGCCCGACGCCCCGCACATGGTCGGGTTGGTCGTCCTCTTTCTGGACGCCGACCACATGACGCAGCAGTGGACGCACCAGGAAGCCCCCGGGAAGACTCACACGAGCGACTTCCAGTTCACGCGCAAGAAGTAGCCGCGGCCCTCCTCGACGGGCCGCCAAGCGGCCCCGCTGACGCTACGAGGCTTCGAGCGCCCGGCCGGGCAGGCTCTTCGGCGCGACCGCCGACGCCGCGTGCTCGGCGAGATAGGCCTCGGCCTTCATCATGCGCTGCGTCCGCCAGAGCACGCGAGTCAGATACGGGACTTGAGCCGGGCGGATCTGCCGCATCCAATCGATCCACCGCTTCTCGCCGCTCGTGTTCAGGATCGAGCGGCGCCACGTCTCGGCGTACAGCTCGAAGAACCGCCTGGCGCCCAGACGCGGCTCCCAGAGCACGTGGTGCATGTCGTACTTGAACCACGGCTGGCCCGAGAGAGCCGGCGCGAGCTTCTGGAAGAGCTCGGTGCCCGGCAGCGGCGTCAAGATCGTGTAGCCCGCGCGCTGGAATCCGTGCTTCGCCACGAAGTCCCACAACTCTTGAAACTCGGATTCCGACCAGTCCGGGTCGACGAGGAAATTGCCCGTGACCCCGTAGCCCAGGGAGCGCGCCAGCCTCGCCGCCTCCACGCTCGAGGAAACCTGCGCGTCCTTCACGACGTGCGCGAGCCCCGCGTCCGAAGCCGCCTCGAGCCCGAAGAAGATGTCGAAGTCCTTCGCGAGCGGCCGCCAGGCCTCGAGCAGCCCGGGCTCCCGGCAGGCGACGTCCGTTCGAGTCTGGACGAGGAGCCACCTCTTGCGCACGCCCCGCTTCTTCAGCGCCTGGGCGAGCTCCAGGCTCCTCGAGGGATGGTTCCAGAAGAGATCGTCCGCCACGAAGATGCTGTCCCCCGCCGCGGCGAAGTCCTCGACGACGGCTCCGATCGACCGCTCACGAAAGGATCGGTCGTATAGCTGCCAGACCGAGCAGAAGTTGCAGCGAAAGGGACAGCCGCGTGCCGTCTCGATCAGCCAGACGGGCTTGAACAGCAGGCAGTGATAGCGGCTGCGGTATCTCTCGACGAGATCGCGGGCGGGTAGCGGGATGCGGTCGAGGCCCGTCCGCTCGGAAAGCGCGGGCGTCGAGATCCAGCCGTCCGCCGTGCGCAGCCGGAGCGCCGGGACCTCGGCGGCGGAGCGGCCGGCCGCCAGCGCGTCGGCCAGTGCCGGGACGACCTCTTCGCCGTCGTCGACACAGATCCCGTCCACCTCCTCCCGCTCGAGAGGCGCCGGATACGCCGCCGCGGCGTGGCCCCCGATCAAGATGAACGCCTCCGGGGACAAGCGTCGGACTTGCCGCGCCGTCTCGAGCAGCCGGTCGTACTCGAGCGCATGCATGCCCGAGATCCCCACGATCCGCGGGCGCGTGCGGCGGATCCAGGAGCCGAGGCCGCCGCCGAATCGCAGATCGACGATCGCCGGGTCGTGACCCCGGCCGCGCAAGGCCGCCCCGATGTACTCGAGCCCGAGCGGCTCGACCCGGAAGAAGGGGCCCAGTCCGAAACGCTCGTTGCCCGGGTCGGGCCGCACCAGAAGGACGTTCATTGCTTCCCGAATTGTATAGTCCGGGCCCAATGTCCGAAAGGCACACCCTGCGCGCGCGCACGAAGTGGGTGAGCCACGGGCTCTCGAACCGGATCGTGTACGGCGGGCTGCACTACGGAGCTCGCTGGCTGCCGATGGCCGTCCTGAACACGATCAACGTCGTCGGCAACTCGCTCGCGGTCACGTTTCTGGCAAAGACCACCGGAGGGCTGGCGGACAACTTCCGGCAGGCCCTGGGCGTTCCCGAGCCCGAGGCCCGCCGGCTCGCGCGAAAGCTCTTCTTCGAGTATGGCCGCCAAACGATCGACACCTGGCGCCTGCGCGGCCAAGCGCTCACCCCGCAGATCGACACCTTCGAGGCGGATGCCAGAGTCCTGGCGCGCGCCCGCCGCGGAGGACGAGGGTTCCTCCTGGTCACCGGCCACGTCGGCAACTGGGAAATGGGAGCCGTCACGCTCCGGCGCCACGGCCTCACACCGGCGGTCGTCGGCCAGCCGGAGCTCGACCCGGATGTCCAGCAGATGCGCCAGAGCCTGCGCGAGCGGGTCGGCGTCGAGTCGATCGACATCGGCTCCTCGATGGCGACGGCCTTCCGCGTGCGTGCCGCGATCGACCGCGGCTGCGCGGTCGCGATGCTGGTAGATCGGGCCTACCCGGAGGACCACGTCGTCGTTCCCTTCTTCGGCCGGCCGACGGAGTTTCTGCGATCCCCTGCTCTGCTCGCCCGGTTCTGCGGCTGTCCGATCCTGCCCGGCTTCTTCCTGCGCAAGTCCGGCGGCGCGTACTACAACGTCTGGGGAGACCCGCTCGAGGCCGACCCGGCGACCTCGCCCGAGGAGGACGCCCGGCGGGTGCTCTCCCGCATCGCGGCGGACCTCGAGGCCGTCATTCGCGCCCATCCGACGCAGTGGTTCAACTTCTATCGGTTCTGGGAGAGCGACCGGAGCCTGCTCCGAGAAATGTAGGCGGCGGCGCGCCCAAGCCTGCCCGCGCGGCGCCGCGTCACTGGAAGTATCCGTTCACGTCCACGATGAGGTGCACCGTCGTGCCGGCGGCCTGATCGCAATGCACGGCGAGACCGCCTCCGGCGCTCAAGACCGTCACGGCATTGTTGGCTCGAGTCTGACCGGCGCTGTAGTTGATGGTGGAGACGAGCGGTGTCATGGCCCCGGCCGAATAGAGCCGGAGATCGCCGAGGGCGCTTGATTGGGTGACGGTCACGTTCAAGGAAACGGCCAGGGCGCCCGACGGCACCCCACAGTGACCGGCCAGCGTGAACAGCCGATCGGTTTGGCCAGACAGGGCGGGCCCGCCGTAGAAGGCGGTGCCGGTCGGGCGCGTGTCGATCACCCGGCAGGGCGCCACGGTGTAGTACGAGATACCGGCCGGGGTCATGGTGGGTGTCGCCGTTGCCAGAACGGTCAGGGAGGGCTGAGGGGTTGGCATCGCGGACGGTGTCAACGTGGGCGTTGGCGTCGGCGTGGGTGTCGGAGTCGACGTCGCGGTCACGAGCGGCGTATTCGTCGGCGTCGCTGTGGGTGTGGCGGGTGGAATGATGCCCAGGCGCAGGATCCAGTCTCCCGTCACCCCTTGGTCCTCCGCGTAGCTCCATGTGCCGAGGGTGTCCCGGAGGAAGTTCCGGTGCGAGGTGATGCCGTCCTTGTCGTTCCCGAAGCCGACCGGCTGGAGGATGCTGATGCAGGTGATCTCGACGCGAACGCTGCCGCTCGTAATCGAGGGCGGCGGCGGGAACTCCGTCTCGAAGGTGATGTCGTTGAACGTGTTGTTGCCGTCCAGAAGGTAGGCATTGTTGCTCGCCCACAGCAGCGTGCCGGGCATTACGGTGTCGGCGTCGTCCTGGTAGATCTGGACGGAGTAGGCGTCCGAACCACCGTTGCACCCCAGCACCCGGACCCGGTCGATCGTGTACGGATACTGCGCGGGAATCGCCGTGAACTTGGCGGCCACGCTCTCCGAGTCCCCGATTCCCGTCTGGCAGGCGAGCGGGGTGCTCTGCACCCAGCTGTCGTTCTGCAGGAAGACAGTTTGAGCTCGGAGTGTCGAAGCTTCGACCACGAGCGGCAGCAGCGCGGCCGCCAGGATGACCCGAGAGCGCATCGGCCCTCCCCGCCAACCCTTGTCGAGTGCGATGCGCCATTGTAACGCGGCGCAAAGCGTGGAGAACTGGCCCCCGGGACAGGGAGGAGAGCTCCGGAGGCCTCCCGGCGTTTTTTCCCGCCTACTGAAAGTAGCCGCTCACATCCACGATGACGTGAACGGTGCCACTCGACTGATCGCAGTGCACCTTGAAGTCCCCGGCGGCTCCTAGCGAGACGACCGCGTTGTTGGCCCGCGTCTGCCCCGCGCCATAGTTGATCGCGGACGTGGGCGGGACGGCTCCCCCGCCCGGGTAGAGGCGAAGGTCCCCCGCGGAAGAGGGCATGGTTACCGTCAGATTGATGGCGACCGACTTCGCGCCCACCGGGACTCCACACTGTCCCGCGAGTACGAAGCTCCGGTCCGGGCCGCCCGCGGAAAGCGGCGGACCGCCCCAGGCGCCGGGGGCGCGGCGCGTGTCGACCGCCCGGCACGGCGCGACGGTGCTGAAGGCGAGCGCAACCGGAGGCGGAGTCACCGTGGGAGTCTGGGTAGCCGTTGGAGTCTCCGTTGCCGTGGGTGGCAGCGGCGTCGAGGTCGCAGTCGCGGTCGGCGTGCGCGTCGGCGTCGAAGTTGGCGTCGAGGTCGGCGTCCGCGTCGCGTTGGCTGTCGCGGTGTTGGTCGGAGTTCCCGTGAGCGTCGCCGTCGGCGGGGGCGAGCCGGCGACGACCTTGTAGAGGAGGCCGCCTCCCGTCGCAAGGTAGAGCTCGCCGTCCAGGTCCTCGCCGAACGTCTGGAGCCCGGCAACGACCGGGGTAAAGAGACTCCCGTCCGGCCAGCCCCAGAGCTCTCCCGAGCAGTTGTCGCCGTAGACGTAGATGCCCGCGAGCCCCGGGATGGCGGACCCGCGGTACACATAGCCTCCCATGATGGCGCAGCTGCCGTCGTTGTGGTTGTACTCGTTGACCGGCAGGACGTAGCTCGCGTCGTGGCACGCCGCCGGCGTCGGCGAGCAGTTCGTCGTGCCCCCCGCGCCGCAGTCCGTGCCTTCCATGACCTTCCAACCGTAGTTCTCGCCGCCCGAGCTCGAGGCGGGCTGCACGTCGATCTCTTCCCAGGCGCTCTGGCCCACGTCGCCGATCCAGAGGTCCCCGGTCGAGCGGTCGAAGGAAAAGCGCCAGGGGTTGCGCAGGCCCTTGGCCCACGTCACGTTGCGCGGGTAAGGGCCGCCGGCGTTGGGGTTCGACGGAGGGACGCCGTAGTAGGGCGGCGTGCCGACGTTCTGATCGACGTCGATCCGAAGCAGCTTGCCGAGCGGTGAGTCGTCGTTCTGCGCGTTGCAGGGCGGATCGTTGCCGGAGCCGCCGTCGCCCGTGCCGAGGTAGAGATATCCGTCGGGGCCGAATTGAAGCTGCCCGCCGTTGTGGTTGGCGTTGATCGGATGGGGAATGCCGAGCAGCATGACGCCGCTCGAAGAATCGGCCAGGTCCGGGTTCGCCGAAACCTGATAGCGGGCGATGACGATGTCGCCGTCGTTGAGCGAGCCCGCCGCCTTTGTCGTGTAGTAGACGAAGAAATAGGGCGTCGTCGGATACTGCGGGTGGAAGGCGACGGACAGGAGACCCCGTTCGCCTCCGGACAGAACCGAGGACGTGATGTCGAGAAACGGCGTCGAGAGGACGCTGCCATTCTTCAGCACGAGGATCTTGCCGCTCTGGATGGTCAGGAAGAGCCGCGAATCGTGCGCATTCGTGATCGCCGTGATGGCGCCGGGATTGGGCGAGATTGGAATGGATTGCAGTGCGATCGACGGCAGGGCGGTCGGCGACTGCGAGCGCCGCGTTCCGGCCTGGCTGCTTCGCGCGGCGAGCGCCGCGAGCGCCAGGCTGCCCCCGAGGGCGGCAAGAGCCCACCTGCTCGCCGGACCGACCCTCCGAGCCGAAGCGGAATCCCGCCGGTTCATAGGCAGAGCGCCATTCTAGTCATCCGCGGCACCCGCGGGAGAGAGGCCCCCTGCCTTTACGGCGAGGCCGAGGCCCCGGCCGGCCTGTCCCACTTGCCGTAGACGTAGTTGCCGCAGCAGCGGGCGCAGATGGGCAGAGGCTCCTTCGCGAGCTTCTCTCGGAACCTCCACGCCTTCGGACCGTTCCAGATCTCGGCGAAGGGCTGCCGGCGGACGTTGCCGATGAAGTAGTCCGGGAAGTCCCCGCAAAAACAGACCTCGCCATCCGGCTCGACCTGCGCGAAGTACCACGCGACGGGGCAGAGGTTGTGTCCGAAGGTCTGGGAGAAGTCGGAGAAGTACTCGGGCACGTTCTCGGGCGGCACGTCGGGCACGAAGGAGACCCAGGGCCGGCCGAGACTCGAGTCGATGAAACGGCGCCGCCGCAGGCCCTTCAGAAGCTTGACGACCTCGCCCAACTGCTCGCCCCGGGTCGCCGGGATCGAGGCGGCATCAAAGTCGAAGCCCTTCCACGATTCCGCCTTGATCCCGAACTCGTCCCGCATCACTCTCTCGTACTCGCCGCCGACTTGCTTCGGGATGAACCAGCGCAGCCCGATGTTGATCGTGTCGAGCGGAAGCTCCCGCAAGATCTCGACTGCCGGCGCGACCGCCTCCAGGTTCAGCTCCGAGATCGGCAAAATGGCGATCAACATCGGCCCCGCGCCGCCGAGCTCCCCGCGCCACCGCGCCACGGCCCTCACACCGGCCGCGGCCTTCTCGAAACTGTCCGCCTTCCCGCGGATCCGGTTGTGCACCTCGGGCGGCCCGTCCATCGAAACCGCGATCGAGTCGATGCCGGCCTCGACCAGCTCCTTCGCATAAGGCTCGAGCCGCCCGCCGTTGGTGATGACCGTGCAGGTCAGGCCGCGGCTCTTGATCTCGCGCACCAGCGGCAGGATGTCCGGGTACAGCAGCGGTTCCCCGCCGAAGAGCGAGACGATCGGCTTCCATGGCGCGATCTCGTCGAGCAGCCGAACGTAGTCCGGCAGCGCCATCTGGCGATTCAACCCGATCAGCTCCCGAATCCGGTCGCGTTCCTTCTCACCGTCCGTGGCCGAGGCGGAGAACCCGTCGGAGCGGTAGATCCCGGTGTCCCCCCACTGCCCGCACATCTTGCACCGCAGGTTGCAGAGGTTCGTCACCCGCAGTTGCACGAAGGTCGGCTTGGGGAGGTTCTCGCGACGCGGCTCCGCGAGGTGGGCCATCACGTCGCGACGCCCCTGGGCCATCCGCCCGAGATGCCGCCGCGCGAAGCCGGCAAGCTGGAGGCCGCGGCGAAAGCTCATCGTTCCCGAGCTCCGGCGCCGCGCCTACCGCGAAGCCGTGTAGAGGTCCATGATCACCTGGATCCCCCGCCGGCAGACCGCGCAGAAGCCAACTTCGTCCCGAGTGAACATGGTGCAGTCGGCCTGCGGCCGATAGAAGCCCTTGGCCTCGTACAACGCGCCTTCAAACGCCCCCACCTTGCCGGCGTACGGACCCGCGCCGAGGAGCTTGGTCGTCGCCTCCCTTTCCTCGGCGAAGAGCGCGTCCATCTTCTCCTCCGGGGCCCGCTCGGCTCGGATCTGGCGCCGCCGCTTCTGGAAGTCGTTCTGTTCCGCTTCGAAGCGCTCCTTGGGCCAGGGTGTGGGCAGCGGTGTGCCGGACACGACGAGATCCTTCCACTTGAGCGCCGGGTCGGAAAGCGCGGTCACGTTCGGCTCCCAGGGCTCCACCCTCTCGCCGGCCGGCTCGTAAGCCACGGCGGAGGTGTAGTACTCGTCGGCCAACGCCGCGAACTGGTGCCCGAACTCGTGCACGAACAGGTATGGCGCCCAGAGGCTGTCGGCGGCGGCCGTCGAGTAGACGTTGAAGATCCCGCCCCCTCCGTAGGTCTTGGAGTTGGCGAGGACCTCCACGAACTCGTAGGGCGCAAAGGAGGCGACGTCCCGGAAGGAGCGATTCTCGAAGGTCAGCATGTAGCGCTCCGAGCCGAAGGCGTCGTAGGAGGCGCCCACGCGCGAGCGCCGGTGAATTCCGGTCGAGGGGCGTGACACGCCCGACTCTTCCGATGGCGGGCAGAGTCCCCAGACGTTGAAATCGCTGCGCCGCTCCTTAAACGGCGACAGGCCGAAGAGGATCTCGACCAGCCGATGCGCGTCCTTCTCGAACTTTCCGCGCTCCGCCGCCGTGTACCCGTCGCCGAGGATCAGCAAGTCGATCTTCTGGGCCGGGGGCCCATGCTTCTCGATCTCGATGACGGGACCGGGCGAGGGGGGCTTCGACGCGTCCACGAACATGTCGTTGGGGTCGACGATCGTGGACCAGATCTCCCGGAACGCGTTCCGGGAGTCGCGCTTCTTCACGACGATCTGCACCGGAGCGGCCGGCGCCGGGAAGCGCAGCGACTCCGAAAAAGTCCGGTAGCGCTCCTTGGCCTCTCCGGTCGTCTCCCACTCCCCGAAGATGGAAGAGTAGCCTCGGGAGTAGAGAACGCGGTTCGACTTGCGGTCGATCACCTCGAAGTAGTACTTGCCGAGGTTCGTGTCGTCGAGCGGCCGGGCCGGGTTACCCGGCCATTCCAGAGGTTCCAACACCACGCGGTCGAGGGCGAAACGCTCCTCGGTGGCGTTTCCCGTGTGGTCGTAGTCCACCCGCATCGTGCGCGGGGCGGCGGCCAGGGCGGTCGTCATGAGCAGGCTTAGAAAAATGAAAGGGAGCTCTTTCCTCATCTGAATCGCATATCCTACGCTCTCCCGGCGGGGACCCATGAGGGTGTCATTGAGCCATCGTCGCGACCGCAATCGACGCGCCCAGAATGCCGCCCGATCCTTCGGCGCGCAGGGGCGATGTTGGCTCCCCGTGCAGCCCACTCGATAGCGAGCGCGCCGCCCGGCGCGGGATGACCCGGGCCCGCCGGCGCTCTCTGTAATCCAAGCGAAAGGACCGAAAGAATGATTTACGAAAACATCCTCGGCACCATCGGCAATACTCCGGTCGTCAAGATCAATCACCTCGCTCCCGCCGGCGTCTCGCTGTACGTCAAGTGCGAGGCCTTCAATCCCCTCTCTTCGGTCAAGGACCGCCTCGCGATCGGCATCATCGAAGACGCCGAGCGGCGCGGAACGTTGAAGCCCGGACAGACGGTCATCGAGGCGACCTCCGGCAATACGGGAATCGCGCTCGCCATGGTCTGTGCGGTGAAGGGCTATCCCTTCGTGGCGATCATGTCCGACAGCTTCTCGGTCGAGCGCCGGAAGCTGATGCGGATTCTGGGCGCCAAGGTGATTCTCTGGCCCGCGGCCGAGCGCGGGACCGGCATGGTCAAGAGGGCGGAGGAGCTGGCCAAGAAGAACGGCTGGTTTCTCGCCCGTCAATTCGAGAACGAGGCGAACCCCGAGTATCACCGGAATACGACGGGCCCCGAGATCATCCGCGACTTCGTCGGGCGGCGGCTCGACTGGTGGGTGACGGGCTACGGGACCGGCGGAACGCTCACGGGTGCCGGCGACATGATCCGGAAGGCGCGCCCCGAAACCAAGATCGCCGTCGTCGAGCCGGAGGGCGCCGCGCTGCTCAAGGGGCAGGAATGGAAGCCCCACAAGATCCAGGGCTGGACGCCGGACTTCATTCCGGCGGTGTTGAACCGCAAGGGTTTCGACGAAATCATCACCGTGACCGACATCGAGGCGCGCGACGCGGCGCGCGAGCTCGCCTCGAAGGAAGGCATCTTCTGCGGCATCTCCTCCGGCGGCACTTTCGCCGGAGCCCTCAAGGTCGCCGCGAAGGCAGGCAAGGGAGCCTCGATCCTCGCCATGCTGCCGGACACGGGCGAGCGGTATCTCTCGACGATCCTCTTCGAAGGGATCAACGAAGGGACCGACGAGGTGCCGGGAACGGCGTAGGGGCCGCTCTCGCCGGGGCCTACTCGAAGTATCCGGTCACGTCGACGATGACGTCCGCGGTGCCCGACGGCTGGACGCAGCGGACCTGGAACACGCGGCCGGGCGCGAGCGGCACGATCACGTTGTTGGCCCGCGTCTGGCCCGCGCGGTAGTTCAGCGTCGAGGTCGGGGGCACGGCCGGGCCCGGGTAGACCGTCAGGTGACCCCCGGAGGAGGGGCCGGCGACCGTGACGTTGACCGCGAGGGCCATGGCCGACGCCGGAATGCCGCAAAGAGGATTGACGGCGAAGGCGCGTGGGACTCCGGCTGACAGCGAGGGGCCTCCATACGGGCCAAGGACCTGGCGCGTGTCGGCCAGCCGGCAGGGAGCAATCGTGTTCAGGTTCGTCGCCACGGGCAGACAGGCGGAGAATTCGGACGTGTTTCCCGCGGCATCGGTTGCCGTCGCGGTGAGGCTTGCGGGCAGGAACACGTCGGCGTTGATCTCGAAGGCAGCGTCACCGTTGCCGTCCGTCATCACTTGCGCCGAGCCGAGAAAGAACTCGCCCTCGCCGTTGCCGGAAGGATCGCAATCGGACGAGCTGTAAAGGTCGATCCGAAACGGGGAGCCGGGGGCGGACTGGAGCGTTCCGGCCACCGTTCGCGGCCCGCTGGCCGGCACCTGGGAAACGAGCACCGGGAAGTTCTGAAGCCCGTTCGGGCCGGAGTCGGCGTCGCCGGCGTCGTTGTCCGTCACTCCCGCCGGCGCGAGATCGATTCCCAGGCCCCCGTTGCCGAAGATTCGGCTCACGATCTCGTTGCCCGTCCCGCTCTCGACGAAGACACCGCTGCCCAGGTTGTGGGCGATGAGGTTGGGCTCGCCGACGCCGACGCCACCGATCGCGTTACCGCTCGCCCCGGCCTCGATCGAGACACCGTGCCCGCCGTTTCCCGCGATCGTTCCCGCTTCGCCGACGCCAATCGAGTTTCCAAAGAGGTGGTTGCCCGTCGTCGTGGCGTCCGCGATCCGCACGCCGTTGCCCGCGTTTCCGCCGATGAAGTTGGGCATGAAGGGAAACGTTCCGCCCACATCGTTGCTCGTGGCGCCGTCGTTGAGCTGGACTCCGTCTTTCTGGTTTGCGAGCGGGCTTCCGGTCGAGTCGATGCCGACCCAGTTCCCGTAGACCCGGTTGCCGGACGCCCCGCTGCGCAGGCGAATCCCGTTGGCGCCGTTGCCCGCGACCACGTTGCGATCCCACGGGTTGCCCGAGATGCCTCCCTGGCTGCCGATTGTGTTGTTGTTTGCGCCGGAGACCAGAATGCCGTCGAGCATGTTTCCGATCGGAGCTATCCCCGAAGCGCTGACCCCGACGAGGTTCGATCGCACCAGGCTCGCGGCCGCGCCATTGACGAGAAGGATTCCGTTTCCCGCATTTCCGGAGACTAGGTTCCAGTCGATCTGGGTCCCCGACGCCCCGTTGACCTCGATCCCGTCCCCGCCATTCGGGAGAGGCTGCAGACCATCGGTTCCGATGCGGTTCGCGAAGATTCTCGTCGAGACCGCTCCTCCCGACACGAGAACGCCGTTGCCCAGGTTCTCGGTGATCAGGTTGTACGGAGTGGGTGCACCCTCAACAGTAGGGCCTCCGCCAATGAAGTTACCGGTGCCGCTTTCGACGACGATCCCGTTGCCGAGATTCGCCCAGACTCTGTTTCCCCAAACATTGTTCGCGCTGGATCCCATGCCGCTAATCAGGATTCCGACGCTGTTTCCAGCAATACGATTCCCCCGGACGCTGTTTCCAACCGCTCCGGTTATCCAGACCCCAGCAGAGGCGTTTCCCTGCAGCGGCCACCCAGAAGGGCTCGCCCCGATGACGTTGCCCGCTATCTCGACGCCGCTGACCGACTGGAGCACGATGCCGTTGCCGCCCCTTCCCAGAAAATCCGACCGAAAGCGGCTGATTGCGAGTCCGCCGACGCCGGAGGAATCCGAGCCGGCCCAGAACCGCAGACCGTCGACACCCGTCCCGGCCTGGGCGCCGCTGATCTCGATCACCGGAGTACCAGAGTAGCCAGGCTGGCTGAATCCGTCGATAGACACCAAATCGGTGACTGGCGGAAGTGGCAGGAGCGGTGAAATCGTGTGGACGTCGGAGCCCGGGATGTTGAACCGGATGTCGTCGAATCCGGGGCTTCCATTGGCATCGAGAAGCGCCTGACGCAGGGACCCGAAACCGGAGTCATTCGTGTTGGTGACCGTGAAAGTCGCCGCCCGAGCCGGACTACCTGCGAGCGCGAGCGCCAGGATGCCTGAGAAGAGAGCCCGGCGCCGCGGCACAGCCCGATACTCCGTGGCGCGGTACCTCAGACCGTCGCCAGTTCCTTCTCTTCCGAAACGGCCGCTGAGGCAGTGAAGCGCTCCAGCGCCTCGGCCGGGACGAGGCCCGACTCGAGCCACTGGTGCTCGCCGTCCAGGATCCGGCGGGCCGTCGCGTACTTCGCCACGTCGTCGTTCGAGCGCATCGCCCGGAAGAGCTCCGCGATGCGGCGGCGGGTCATGCGGCAGAAGATGTCGGCGAGCTCCACCGCGCGGCCCCCCTCGGGCTTGCTCGCCTTCCGGACCTGCTGGGCGCGGCTGACCGCGGCGGACATCGCGAAAAGATCCGCCCCGATGTCCACCGCCCGGAAGAGGAGCGCCTGCCGCTTCTCGAGCTTCGGTCCATGGCGCGCCATCATGTGGAAGAGGGCTCGGGCGAGGTGCCGGGTCGTCCGCTCGAGGTACCGGACGTGGGCGGCGAGCGGGCCGAACTCGGCAAAGCGCGGGGCGCGGCCCCAGCCGAGCCAGCGCGTCGGGTACCACTTCGCGTAGAAGCCGACGAAGCGCGGCAGGGCCTTGCCGAGCTTCTGTGACGTCGGAATCTTCGGATTGAACAGGTCGCCCGCGACCGCCAGGTGCCGGTCGAGCGCCTCGCGGGCGATGAAGAGCCGCATGATCTCGGAGGAGCCCTCGAAGATCAGGTTGATGCGGAAGTCGCGCATCATGCGCTCGACGGGGATCCCCTTCTCCCCGCGGGCCCGCAGAGAATCGGCCGTCTCGTAGCCCCGGCCGCCTCGGATCTGCATCGTCCGGTCGATGAGCTTCCAGCCTTCCTCGGTATTCCACATCTTGGCGACCGCCGCCTCGAGCCGGATGTCGCGGTCTCCCATGTCGGCCATGGAGGAAGAAAGGTCGGACACGGCATCCATCGCGAAGGTCGTCGCGGCCATCTCGGCCAGCAGCTGCGCGATCGCGTCATGCTTCCCGATCGGCTGGCCCCACTGGACCCGCTCGTTGGACCAGACGCGGCAGACCTCCAGACAACGCTTCGCGAACGCGGCGCACGTGGCGGGCAGCGTCAGCCGCCCGGTGTTCAAGGTGACGAGGGCGAGCTTCAGTCCCCGCCCCTCGGCCAGGAGCAGGTTCTCCTTCGGCACCCGGACGTTGGTGAAGCGGATCACGCCGTTCTCGATGGCTTTCAGTCCCATGAAGTGGCAGCGAACGACGACCTCGACACCCGGCCACTCCTTCTCCACGATGAATGCCGAGATCTTCTTCGTGTCCGGATGACGCGCCATGACGACGAAGAGCTCGGCGAGCGTCCCGTTGGTGCACCAGAGTTTCTCGCCGTTCAAGACGTAGTCCCCTTCGGGGGTGCGTGTCGCGGTCGTCGAGAGGTTGGCGGGATCGGAGCCGACGTGCGGCTCGGTCAACGCGAAGGCGGAGATCGCCCCCTTGGCCAGCCGCGGGAAGTACTTCTTCTTCTGCTCCTTCGTTCCGAAAAGCTTCAGGGGCTGCGGCACGCCGATCGACTGATGCGCCGAAAGCAGAGCGATGAGGTTCCCGTCCCAGCTCGAGATGAGCTTCATGATTTCGCCGTACTCGCGCTGGGTGAAGCCGAGGCCGCCGTACTCCTTCGGGACTTTCATGCCGAAGGCGCCGAGCTCGGCCAGCCGCTTCACGACCTCCGGCGGGACCTTCCCCTCGCGGTCGATTCGGTCCGCATCGACCTCTTCCGCCAGGAACTTCGCCATGGCGTCGTAGAACGACCGAAACTCCGGCCGCTCCGCCGGCGTCTCGGGGAAGGGGTGAACGAGGTCGAGGCGATAGTTGCCGAGGAAGAGCTCCTTGAGGAAACTCGGGGCCTTCCACTCGGTCTCGCGGGCCTCCTCGGCGACGCGCCGGGCCTCGGCTTCACTGACAGGTTTCTTCGGATCCTCGCCCATGCAGAAATGAAAACTTTACAACATCGGGGGGCATTTTGGTGCCGTCGGGCGGCCGCTACGGCTTCTCGTATCGGTCCTTGTAGAAGGCGTCGATCTTCGCGCGTTCCTCCGGCGACAAGCCCTTCAACCAGCCGTGCGGCGGCGCCGCGAGCGCGCCTCGGATCACGGCGAGCACGGCTTCGTCGCCATGCGCCGCTTCGCGCGCCTGCGGAATGAACCGCGTGTAGAAGTTCTCGGCGACCTCGAAGAAGCCGTGCCATTGAACGAAGTCCGGGCCCTGCATCGAGGCGCCCATGCGCGCCCGCCGGCCCTCGTGGTGCCAGAGTCGATAGAAGGTCCACTCGATCTCGTCGTCGAAGGGGGTGGGCGACACCTTTCCGGCCTTCTTCAACGCCTCCATGATCTTCTGCGCCGGCTCCGCGAATTTCGTGTTCCAGAGGTCGACCGTGTCGTCGAAGTTTCGGTAGAAGGCGTTGACGAAATCCCCGCCGTGGCAGTGCGAGCAGACTTCCTTCATCGCCGCGCGCTTCTCCTCCCAGTGCTCGAGCTTCTTGGACACGACCGGCCGCAGGGTCCAGGAGATCCTAGCGCCCACGTCGTGCGTCGACTTCTGGCCCCGCGTGGCCGACATGTGGCAGGTCGAGCACGTGGGCGCGGCCGTGTAGTCGACACCGAGCACCCAGGACGGGGAGTCCAGGTGCATCAAGTTGATCTGGGTCTGGTAAGCGATACCGTGCTTGCTCTCGGCGTAGATCTCGGCCTGCGGGTGGTCGGGCCCCAGGTGGCACTTTCCGCAGACTTCGGGCTGCCGCGCCATGGCCTTCGAGAAGGCGTGGCGGCTGTGGCAGGCCGTGCAGGCGCCGCGCGTGCCGTCTAAATTGATCCGGCCGATTCCGGTGTTCGGCCACGTATTGGGGTCGATGGCCGGCGCCCCGGAGGCGGTCTTCCGGATCGAGCCGTCGGCGTTTCGCAGCAGCGTCACGGTCGAGCCGTGGCACTGCCAGCAGCCATTGACCGCGGCCAAACGCCCCTCGACGATCTCGCCCAGGATGTTGTCGAGCGATCCGATGAATTTCGCGGCCTCGGCATGGTGGCTGTGCTGGAACTCGGCGGCGATGTCCCCGTGGCAGTTCGCGCAGTTGCCGGGTGTGACGACGGTGACGATGGTCACCCCCTCGTGCAGGAAGGCGCCCGGATCCTTTGCGTCGGCCCCGTGACAGTCCTGGCAGGTGACGCCCTGGCGCGCATGGCCGCTGCCGCGCCACTGCGCGACGATCCCGGGTGTCGCCCGCTCGTGACAGGTAATGCAGGTCTGCTTCTCGGCGCTCGCCGACGCGGCGGCAGGCGCCCGGGCCAGGGCGCGACTCGGAGCGGCCGCGGCCAGGGTGAGCACCACGACGGCAGCAACGAAGATCAGGCGCGATGGATGACGCGGCATGGGCGCCTCCCGTCAGACACAAAATCCGGCCCGATTCTAGCTCCAGCGCCGTACCGGGGCGCCGCATTCGGCATTACGCTTGCCCTTTGTGCCAAACAAGTACCTCTCCTACGACGAAGAACGTGCGCCCCGCGTGCGCGAGATGTTCTCTCGCATCGCCGGCCGCTACGACCTCGTCAACGACGTGATGAGCCTCGGCCTGCACCGAAAGTGGAAGCGGGAGACGGTCGGGCTGGCTCTTCGTGGGATTCCGCGGGCCCGCCGGACGCTCGACCTCTGTTGCGGCAGCGGCGACATGTCGTTCCTCGCCGAGGAGCACGGGGCCGCGGCGGTCACGGGAGCGGATTTCACCCTTCCGATGCTCGCCGTCGCCCGCCGGCGCAAGATCTCCGAAGGGCGCAAGAGCGCCTTCGTCCAGGCGGACGCCCTCGAGCTGCCGTTCCCGGACAGGACCTTCGACGCGATCACCGTCGGCTACGGCCTGCGAAACATCGCGGACCTGCGGGCGGCGCTCTCCGAGATGCGCCGCGTGCTCGCTCCCGGGGGACGAGTCGCGATCCTCGACTTCGGGAAACCCGCCAACCCGGTCGTGCGGGCGCTCTACTCCGTCTATCTCCGAGCCGCCATGCCGATCATCGGCTGGCTCTTCCACGGCGACCCGGACACCTACCGCTACATCCCCGAGTCCCTCGAGCGCTTCCCGGCGCAGCGCGGTGTCGAGCCGATGATGCGGGATGCGGGATTCGATAACGCCCGGCACGAGAACCGTTTGCTCGGTGCGATGGGGATCAACCTCGGGGAGGCGCCCGCTTCGCGATAGACTCCGCCGTTCCGATGGCGCACCAGTTCATCTACACGATGGTCAAGCTGCGGAAGGTCGTGCCTCCGCAGCGCGAGATCCTGAAGGGGATCTCCCTCTCCTTTCTTCCGGGCGCGAAGATCGGTGTGCTGGGCTTGAACGGCGCGGGCAAGTCCACGGTCCTGCGCATCATGGCCGGGGTCGACAAGGACTTCGCCGGCGAGGCCTTCCCCGCCGACGGCATCCGGGTGGGCTTCCTACCGCAGGATCCGAAGTTGAATTCCTCGAAGACCGTCCTCGGCAACGTCGAAGAGGCCGTCGCGCCCACCCGGGCGCTCTTGAAGCGATTCGACGAGCTGAACGAGAAGATGGCCGGCGAGATGTCGGAGGCCGAGAGCGACAAGCTCATGGCCGAATACCAGAAGGTGCAGGACGCGATCGAGGCCTCGAATGCCTGGGAGCTCGACCACCAGCTCGAGATCGCGATGGACGCCCTGCGGTGCCCGCCCCCGGACGCCGACGTCACGAAAATCTCCGGCGGCGAGCGGCGGCGCGTGGCGCTCTGCAAGGTCCTGCTCGAGCGGCCGGACCTGCTGCTGCTCGACGAGCCGACCAATCACCTCGACGCCGAATCGGTGGCCTGGCTCGAGCGGCACCTGAAGGAATACCCCGGCACGGTCGTCGCCGTGACGCACGACCGCTATTTCCTGGACAACGTCGCCGGCTGGATCCTCGAGCTCGACCGCGGCTTCGGCATTCCCTGGGAGGGCAACTACTCGAGCTGGCTCGAGCAGAAGGAGAAGCGGCTCGAGCTCGAGGAGAAGGCCGAGTCGGCCAAGCGCAAGACGCTGCAGCGCGAGCTCGAGTGGGTCCGCATGTCGCCCCGCGCGCGTCACGCCAAGAGCAAGGCGCGCCTGGAGCACTACGAGGCGCTGCTCGCGGACAGGGGTCCGGAAGAGCGCGGCGAGACGCAGGAGCTCTTCATCCCGGCGGGGCCTCGCCTGGGGGACGTCGTCGTGCGCGCCGAGGGAGTGCGCAAGGCCTACGGCGACAGGCTGCTGATGGAGGACCTGTCCTTCGACCTGCCGCGCGGCGGGATCGTCGGAGTCATCGGACCCAACGGCGCCGGCAAGACCACGCTCTTCAAGATGATCATGGGTCTCGAGAAGCCGGACGCGGGCAAACTCACGGTCGGCGAAACCGTCGTCGCCTCCTATGTCGATCAGGACCGCGAGCGCCCCGACCCGGGAAAGACCGTCCACGACGAGATCGCCGGCGGGCAGGACAAGATCGTGCTCGGCAAGCGCGAGATCCCCTCCCGGGCCTACTGCGCGATGTTCAACTTCAAGGGGCAGGACCAGCAGAAACGGGTCGCGGATCTCTCGGGCGGGGAGATGAACCGCCTCCACCTGGCCCGGACCCTGAAGAAGGGCGGCAACCTGCTCCTGCTCGACGAGCCCACTAACGACCTCGACGTGGATACGCTCCGCTCGCTCGAGAACGCGCTGCTCGACTTCGGCGGCTGTGCGGTCGTCATCAGCCACGACCGCTGGTTCCTCGACCGCATCGCCACACACATCCTGGCCTTCGAAGGCGACAGCCGCGCCGTCTGGTTCGAGGGCAACTATCAGGAGTACGAGGCCGACCGGAAACGCCGCCTCGGCATCGAGGCCGACCAGCCTCACCGCATCAAGTACAAGAAGTTAGCGCTCGGGTAAGCACGGGCCGTAGGCCCCGCTTCGAGCCGGTTGGGGTCAGTCGGCTAGCCCACCTCCGGACGAATTGGCGCAAAATCGGACAAACGTCTCCGTGCGCCGCTCGAGGGCCGTTGGCCGCTGCGGCGCTCCGGAGCGACAAGGAGGAGTCATGCGCTCGATTCTTCGCTTCGCCGCCCTTGGACTTTTTCTCGCCGTGATGCCGGCGGCTCCTGTCTTGGCTCAGGAGGAGCCGGAGGTGATTCTCAACTGGGGGGCGCCTCTGCTCTGGAGCCCGGCGGCCGTCAACGCTCCAGCTCGCGAGGCCC
>DATKAE010000063.1:0-48327 GCA_035498405.1 Thermoanaerobaculia bacterium
TCCTTCAACAACTCCGGGACCTTCGAGATCCAGAACGACCAGGGTATCTATCTTGGCAACGCCGGCGTCATCTTCACCAACTCTGGAACCATCAACCGCACGACCACTTCGGGCACCGCCAGCATCAACACCGTCTTCAACAACACCGGCACGGTCAACGTCCAGAGCGGCACGCTTTCACTGACCGGCGGCGGCACCTGCAGCGGCACCTTCGACTTCACCGGCTTCACGCTCCTGTTGAGCGGCGGGACCTGGACGATGACGGCCGCCTTCACCGGCAACACCCTGACGATGTCCAGCGGGACCGTCAGCTTCAGCGGCGCCGCCACCCTGACGTCGATCACCCAGATGAACATCTCGGGCGCCACCGTCAACTTCAACACGGCGGGGGGCACCGTCACCCCGACCAACCTGACGCTCACCGGCGGCACGCTCGCAGGCTCCAACAATGTCACTCTCGTCTCGGGCGGAACCTTCACCTGGACGGGCGGACAAATGAGCGGCACCGGCACCACCACGGTCGGCGCGGGGCGGACGCTCCTCATCAACGGCGGAGTGAGCCTGTACCGGACTCTGGCCAATGCCGGCACGGGCACGATGAGCGGCAGCGGCTACACATATATCTACACCGGCGGCTCCTTCAACAACTCGGGGACCTTCGAGATCCAGAACGACCAGGGCTTCTACCTTGGCAACGCCGGCGTCATCGTGACCAATTCCGGGACCCTCAGCCGCACGACCAGCTCGGGCACGGCCAACATCGGACCCGTCTTCAACAACACCGGCACGGTCAGCGTTCAGAGCGGCACGCTTTCACTGACCGGCGGCGGCACCTGCAGCGGCACCTTCGACTTCACCGGAAACACCCTCCTGTTCAACGGCGGGACCTGGACGATGACGGCCGCCTTCACCGGCAACACCCTGACGATGTCCTCCGGAACGATCACGTTCAACACGGGCGCCACCTTCACGATCACGCAGATGACTATCTCGGGCGCGACCGTCAACGTGAACACGGCGGCCGCGCTGAACCAGGGTAATTTCACGATCACGAGCGGCACACTCTCGGGAACGGCCAACGTCAACATCGTGACGGCCGCGGCTTTGAAGGGCGGAACGCTCTCGGGCACCGGGACCTTCACGATTCCGAACCTGGTCACCGCCACGGTCGACACGACGGCGGTCACGATGACGCGCCCCTTTTCCAACAGCGGCGCAATGACGTTCAAAGGAAACGGCTATTTGTACATGAACACCGGCGGCACCTTCACCAACACCGCAACCGGGACCATCGATATCCAGCACGATACCTACGCCTTCTATGGAGCCACCGGTAGCCTGCCGTTCTCCAACGCGGGATCGATCACGCGCACGACGGGCTCCGGCACGGCGTCGATCTACAACGTCGCCTTCACGAACACGGGAATCGTGGAGTCCCAGTCGGGAACACTGGGCCTGAGCACCTACACGCAGACGGCCGGTCAGACGATCATGAGCGGCGGCAACCTCTCGACCAACTCCACCACCATGGCCATCAACGGCGGGATCTTGAAAGGCACCGGAACCATCACCGGCAACGTCAGCTGCGGGACCGCGGGCAAGGTCGCTCCGGGGCTCTCCCCGGGATCGATCACGATCACGGGCAACTACACGCAGACGACGGGCGGGACGCTCGAGGTCGAGTTGAACGGGGCAACGACCCCCGGCACGGACTATGACCAGCTCGTGGTGACCGGGACCGTGAGCCTCGGGGGCAATCTCTCGGTCATCACGAACTTCACCCCCCCCAACTACACGAATTTCACCATCATCGACAACGGCGGCGTCGACGCCGTGACCGGCAACTTCGTCGGGCTGGTGGAAGGAACTGTGCTCGTGACGCCTCAGGGCAACTACCGGGTCAGCTACCTCGGCGGCTCCGGCAACGACGTCGTGCTCACGTATCTGGCCCCGACCCAGCTGTACACGGTCCAACCGTGCCGCGTGGCCAATACGACTGCCGCCGGTGCCGGCTTCCCGGCAGGTTATGGCCCGCCGTCGATCTCGGTCGGCGCCGGGAACGCTCGGACCTTCACCATCGCCGGCGCCCCGCGTTGCGGGATTCCCGCCTCGGCTCAGGCCGTGACCTTCAACTTCACCGTCGTGAACCCGACCAACACCGGAGATCTGCGGATCTATCCGGCTGGCCCCGGCATCAGCGCGCCCCTGGTCTCGACGATGAACTACTCGGCGGGTCAGACCCGGGCCAACAACGCCATCGTCCTGCTCGGGCCCACCGGCGGCATCACGATCCAGGCCGACGGGGCGGGCACGGTCGACGTCCTCATCGACGTGACGGGATACCTGCAATGAGATGAGAAGCGAGACAACATCCGATTCGAGTTGGCGAGGCCCCGTTTGGGGCCTCGCCCTTTTTCTGGCCGGCGCGCGGGCGCTCGCTTCAACGATTACGGTCAACAGCGCGGCCGATGTCGCCGCCAACGACGGGCTTTGCACGCTGAAAGAGGCCATCATCGCCGCCAACACGAACAAGGCCTCCGGGGCGGCGGCGGGCGAGTGCGCCGCGGGATCTGCCGGCCTCGACATCATCCAGTTCAACGTCAGCGGAGCCGGCTGCTCGGGCGGCGTTTGCACCATCGCTCCGAACAACGTCTTGCCGGAAATCACCGAGCCAGCGATCCTCGACGCGACGACACAGCCGGGCTACGCCGGGATTCCGCGGATCCGGATCAACACGGGAGGCGGGACGCTCCCCGTGGTCTCGACAATGAACTACGGCGCCGGCCAGACTCGTGCCAACGACGCCATCGTTCCGCTCGGCCCCTCCGGCGACATCATCGTTCACGTCGATCAGTCGAGCGGCACCGTCCACTTCATCGTTGACGTCAACGGCTACCTCCAGTAAGGACGCATCTTGACGGGCGGGGCCGCCGTGCCAGAATGCCGGTGTGAGACGGCACCGCCTCCTCGTTGCGTTCGCCTTGTCCTGTATTTTCGGGGTCGCCAGCGCCGAGGCAGCCGCTAACCGGGTCGAGCATCAGCAGAATCTGAACCTGACCGGCGGCACCTGCGGCAACTACCTCGACCGGCTCATCCCGAACTCGACGCAGGATTACACGCTGCGATTCACGGTCGAGTTTGCGGGCAACACCCAGCAGGCCCGCGTCTACTACACGATCGATGGCTCGACGCCGACGGGAGGCTTCGGAATCGCGACCGGATCGACGGCGGTCCTGACGGGCGCGTACTCCTGCACCTTCTTCGACCTGTCGCAGGGCCAAAACGTGGATGTCGTCACCGCGACGATTCCCGTCGAGCCCGGCGGCACCGTCGTCAAGTACGTCGTCAGCGCCTGGAACACCGTCGGAACGCCAATCGAGATCTTCGGCAACAGCGGAACGTGCGCCACGTGCACGGCCTGCATGAACACCCTTTGCGCCGATCTCTTTCAATACACGGTCCTGACGGCCACACCGACCTTGACTGCGACGGCCACCGCCACACGCACCCGAACGGCGACCGGCACCGCCACCGCAACGGCCACCCTCACCCCCTCCCTCACCCGCACGCCGACCGGGACTGCGACAGCGACGCGGACGGCGACCGTGACATCGACCCCCAGCCGGACCGTCACCGCGACCGTGACGCGCACCCCGACGATCACGTTCACTCCGTCGAGCACGCCGACGCGTACACCGACCTTCACGCCGACCATCACGACGACCCCGACGGAGACGCCCACGCCGGGCCCCACGGCGCCGCCCGCCGTCAACGCGCCGTTCTTTTCGCTCACACCTTGCCGCCTGATCGACACCCGCAAGCCGGACGGCCCCTTCGCCGGACCGCCTCTGCAGGCCGGCGCGACCCGCTCTTTCACGGCGGCGGGGCAGTGCAACATTCCCCTCACGGCTCGCGCGATTTCGATCAACGTGACGATTACCCTTCCGAGCGTGGCGGGATTCCTGACCATCTTTCCGACCGGGTCGGACCGCCCGCTGACCTCGACTCTCAACTACAGCGCGAACCAGACCCGCGCCAACAACGCCGTTTCGCTTCTCGGCCCCGCGGGCGACTTCGCCGCCTACTGCGGCCAGGCCTCCGGCACGGCGCACCTGATCGTCGACGTCAACGGTTACTTCGAATGAGGCCGACAAGCGATAGCAGAGTTGCTATCACGGCCATCGCCTCACGCGACTCTCCCGCGATCGTGGCGCCCGCATGACGGTCCGCGAGCTCTCGACCGACGCCGAGATCGCCGCAGCCTTCCCCCTGATGTCGAGCCTTCGGGACCGCCTCTCCCGCGACACCTTCCTCGACGAGGTGCGGCGGCAGCAGATCGAGGGCTATCGCCTCTACGGCGGCTTCGACGGGGACCGGCTGGTCTGCCTGGCTGGCGTGAGGCGCACGCACACGCTGGCGCGCGGGGAACAGCTCTTCGTCGACGACCTCGTCACGGACGCCTCGGATCGCGGCCGGGGACACGGCACGGAGATGATCCGCTGGCTGGCCGACCGTGCCCGGCAGCAGGGGCTGCGGCGAATCTACCTCGACAGCCGCGCCACGGCGAAGGGCTTCTACGAGAAGATCGGCTTCACGTTTCTGACGTCGATCCCGTGCTGGATCGAAGTCGCCGTTCTTTCCGACTGAGCGACTATTGAGCAGCGGCGGAGGCCGAGCCGCGCGGTGGGCGCTCGTTCTCCTGACCCTCATCAACTTCTTCAACTACCTGGACCGCTTCGTCGTCTCCGCCCTGGTCGAGAGCCTCAAGCGCTCGGAGCTGCGGCTGACGGACGCGCAGCTCGGCTCTCTGGCGAGCGCCTTCGTGCTCGTCTACATGCTGACCTCGCCCCTCTTCGGAGTGCTCGGGGACCGGGGACGCCGGCCGATCCTGATCGCCGTCGGCGTGGGCCTCTGGAGCGTGGCCACGGCGGCCGGCGGGCTCGCACGCTCCTTCGCCGGCCTTTTCGCCGCGCGAGCAACGGTCGGAATCGGCGAGGCGGCCTATGGAACGATCGCGCCGGCCATGCTGTCGGACTACTATCCTCGGCGGCGCCGCGGGCGCGTCTTCGCGATCTTCTTCGCCGCGATCTCGATCGGAGGCGCCGCCGGTTACATCGTCGGAGGCCTGGCGGATCAACGCTTCGGCTGGCGGGCCGCGTTCGGAATCGCCGGCCTCCCGGGCCTGGCCCTGGCGCTCCTCTGCCTGACCCTCCCGGATCCGATGCGCGGGGGGATGGAAGAAGACGTCTCGGAATCGGGGCGGGAGACCGGACCTCGGCGCGGACCCGAGGCGCCCGCCGGTGGCGGGTGGGCCACCTACCGCCGTCTGCTCCGCAATCGGCCGTACGTCCTGACCGTCGCCGGATATGCGGCCTACACCTTTGCGCTCGGCGCGCTCGCCTTCTGGATGCCGGCCTTCCTCCAGAGGGTGCGCGGCGTGCCCCAGGCGGCGGCCACGGTCCAATTCGGCGCGATCGTCGTCGTCACGGGTCTGGTCGGGACCTTCGCGGGCGGCTGGCTCGGGGACCGGCTCCTGCCCCGCTTGCCCGAGGCCTATCTGTGGGTCTCCGGCTGGGCGACGCTCGCCGCGGCCCCGGCCACACTCGTCGCCTTCGTGGCGCCGCAGCCCGCCGTGTACATCCCGGCGCTCGTCGTGGCGCAACTGCTCGTCTTCGCCTCGACCGGGCCGGTCAATTCCGCCATCGTCAACGTCGTCGCGCCGGCCGAACGGGCTTCCGCCGTGGGCCTCTCGATCCTCGCGATCCACCTCTTCGGCGACGTACCCTCGCCGCGGCTGGTGGGATCCATCTCCGACGCCACGAACCTGCAGACCGCCTTCCTCATCCTGCCGGTCGCCTTCGCCGCCGGAGGCGCCATCTGGCTCTATGCCGCCTGGAGAGGCTCCAAGACCTAGGGCTCCTTGCCCTCCCGTTTCCTCCGGCTGTGGTCCAGCACCCGCTTGCGAACGCGAATCGCCGCCGGCGTGACTTCGACCAGCTCGTCGTCGTTGATCCACTCGATCGCCTGCTCGATGTTCAACTCGCGCGGAGGCGTCAGGCGGATGGCCTGGTCGGAGGTCGAGGCGCGCATGTTGGTCAGGTGCTTCTTCTCGCAGGGCTGCACGACCATGTCGCCCTCCTTGACCTGCTCGCCGACGATCTGGCCCGCATAGACCCTCTCCATCGGCTTGACGAAGAAGGTGCCGCGGTCCGCCAACCGGTCGAGGGCATAGGCCGTCACGTCCCCCGACTCCTTGGCGATCATCGCGCCGCGCTTGCGGTTGGGCAGCGCTCCGCGGTGTGGGCCGTATCGATCGAAGAGGTGGTTGAGAAGCCCGGTTCCCTTGGTCAGGGTGAGGAACTCCAGGCGGAATCCGAGCAATCCCCGCGAGGGAATCGTGAACTCGAGGCGCGAGCGGTCGCCGTGCCGGCCCACGTGCCTCAGCTCCCCCCGGCGCTCCCCGACCGCGGCGATGACCGGCCCGGCAAACTCTTCGGCGCAGTCGATGACGAGCTCCTCGTAGGGCTCCTGAATCTGCCCGTCCGCGTCTCGACGCAGGATCACCTGGGGCCGTCCCAGCGAGAACTCGTTGCTCTCCCGCCGCATCGTCTCGGCCAGGATCGCGAGCGACAGCTCGCCCCGTCCGAGCACGAGAAACGAGTCGGCCTCCGGCGTCTTCTCCATCCGGAGGCCGACGTTTCGCTCGAGCTCCTTCTCCAGGCGTTCGAGGAGGTGCCGGCTCGTGACGTACTTACCCGAGAGGCCGGACATGGGCGAGTCGTTGATCCGAAACTCCATCGAGAGAGTCGGCTCGTCGACACGGATGCCCGGGAGCGGCACGGGATCCGCGAGATCCAGGATCGTGTCGCCGATCTCGATCTGCGGGAAGCCCGAGATCATGCAGATGTCGCCCGCCGACGCGTCCGTCACCTCGACCCGTTCGATTCCCTCGAAGAGGTAGATCTTGCCGGCCTTCCCCTTCTGAACAATCGAGCCGTCCGGACGAACCGCGGCGAGGTCGAGGGCTCGAGAGAGGCTGCCCGAGTGGATGCGCCCGACCGCCAGCCGGCCCAGATAGTCGGAGTAGTCGATGTTCGCCACGATCATCTTGAAGGGCGCCTCGCCCACCGCCGGCGCCGGGATCTCTTCCAGGATGGCATCGAGCAGCGGCTTCAGATCCCCGGACCGGGCTTTCGGATCGCGCGAAGCGAAGCCGAGCCGGCCCGCGCCGTAGAGAACGGAGAAGTCCAGGTGCCGCTCCTCGGTCGCGAGCGAGAGAAACAGCTCGTGGATCTCCTCTTCGACCTCCGCCACCCGTGCGTCCGCGCGGTCGATCTTGTTGATCAGGACGATCGGGCGCTTGCCCCCCTCCAGGGCCTTCTTCAGGACGAAGCGGGTCTGCGGCAGCGGCCCCTCGGAGGCGTCGACCAGCAGCAGAACACCCTCGACCATCGACAGGATGCGCTCGACCTCGGAGCCGAAGTCGCGGTGTCCCGGAGTGTCCACGATGTTGATGACCGTGCTCCGGTACTTGACGGCCGTGTTCTTGGCGAGGATCGTGATGCCGCGCTCGCGCTCGAGCTCGCCCGAGTCCATCACGAGCTCCTCGACGTGCTGCCCCGCGCGAAAGGTGCCGCATTGCTTGAGGAGAGCGTCGACGAGCGTCGTCTTACCGTGGTCGACGTGCGCCACGATGGCCAGCGCCCGGCGGTCGGCGCGGACGGCAAGCGGTGCGGAAGTGACGGCGGACTCGGACATGTTTTGGAACCGGCAAGAATACCCCACCCTCTCGAATCTCTTCTCGGGTTAGAGTCTCCCGGATTCTCGGAGGAAAAACGGATGCCGCTTCTTGCTGCCCTGTCGCTCGCGTCTCTGGCGCTCGCCGGCGGTACCGCCCCCGAGCCGTCCCGCGCCTCCTTCACGCTCGAGCAGGTCCTCGCCGCGCCTTACCCCACCGATCTCATCGCCGGGCCGCGCGGCGGCGAGGTGGCATGGGTGTTCGAGACTCGGGGGACGCGAAACGTTTGGGCCGCCGGGCCCCCCGACTACCGTGGCCGTCCCGTGACGCGCTACGTCGGCGACGACGGTCAGGAGATCACCGACCTCGCCCTCACGCCGGACGGCAGGAGCCTCGTCTACGTGCGCGGCGGCGACCCCAACCGCATGGGCGAAATCCCGAATCCGACGAGCGACCCCTCCGGGGCAACCCAGGCCGTTTACGTCGTTCCGATCGCCGGCGGCGATCCCTTGAAGCTCGGGGATGGCGGCTCCCCGGCCGTCTCGCCGCGGGGGGATCGCGTCGCTTTCGCCCTCAAAGGGAAGGTCTGGTGGGCGCCGCTCGACGGCTCGGAGAAGGCTTCCCAGGCCTTTCAGGCACGGGGAGACTGCGGAAGTCTCCGCTGGTCGCCCGACGGTTCGCTTCTGGGCTTCGTTTCTCGCCGGATCTCCCACAGTCTCATCGGGGTCTTCGATCCCAGGGCGAAGACCGTCCGCTACCTCGATCCGACCGTGGACCGCGACTCGGACCCCGTCTGGTCGCCCGACGGCAAGCGCATCGCGTTTCTGCGAATCCCCTCCTCCGCCGCGGGCCGCCAGGTTGTCCGGCCGCACCGCGAGGGCCCTCCCTGGTCCGTTCGCGTCGCCGATCTCTCAGACGGTCGCGCCCGCGATGTTTTCCGCGCCGATGCCGGCCGCGGCAGCGTCTTCCGCGAGATCGTCTCGGACAACCAGCTTCTGTGGGCCGACGGGGATCGCGTGGTCTTCCCCTGGGAGAAGGACGGCTGGACTCACCTCTACGCGGTCTCGGCCTCGGTCTCGGGCGGCTCGCCGGTGCTGCTGACGCCGGGAGCCTTCGAGGTCGAGTACGCCGGGCTCTCGGCGGACCGAAAGAACGTGATCTACAACTCGAACCAGGACGACATCGAGCGCCGGCATCTCTGGAGCGTCGCGGCCGCCGGAGGACGGCCCGCGGCGTTATCGAGCGGAAGCGGTCTCGAGTGGTCGCCGGTCGAAACGGGAGACGGAAAGGCGATTGCCTTCATCGGCGCGGGCGCGAAGCGCCACCCGGCCCCCATGATTCGCGTCGGGAAGGGCCCCGATCGGGAGCTCGCGCCCGGGACGGTTCCGCCCGAATTTCCCGAGGCGGCTCTCGTCGTCCCGGAAACCGTGATCTTCAGCTCGACCGACGGCCTGCCCATTCACGCGCAGCTCTTCAAGCCGCCCGAGGAGAAGCCCGGCCAGCGCCACCCCGCCGTGATCTTCTTCCACGGCGGCTCGCAGCGCCAAATGCTGCCGGGCTGGCACTACATGTATTACTACCGAAACTCTTACGCGCTCAATCAATACCTCGCGAGCCGCGGCTTCGTCATCCTCTCCGTCAACTACCGCAGCGGCATCGGCTACGGAATGGAGTTCCGCGAAGCGATCGACTTCGGACCGACCGGAGCCTCCGAGTACCGCGACGTCCTGGGCGCCGGCCTGTACCTGCGTGGGCGGTCGGACGTTGACGCTTCCCGCATCGGGCTCTGGGGCGGTTCCTACGGCGGGTACTTGACGGCGCTCGGCCTGGCTCGTGACTCGAGCCTCTTCGCGGCCGGCGTCGACCTGCACGGCGTCCACAACTGGAGCGATTGGTTCCGCGTCGTCATGGACGAAGACGACCGCGGCAACGTCGAAGCGATGCGGGTCGCGTTCCAATCCTCGCCGATGGCGGACGTCAAGTCCTGGCGCTCGCCCGTTCTGCTCATCCACGGCGACGACGACCGCAACGTGCCGTTTCAGCAGAGCGTCGATCTGGCCGAGGCTCTGCGGGCGCGAGGCGTCGTCGTCGAGCAGCTCATCTTCCCCGACGAAACTCACGACTTCCTGATCGAAGCCCACTGGATCGAGGCCTATCGCGCGGCAACCGAATTTCTGGAGCGTTACCTGAAGAAGTGAGCCCCAAGGGCACTCTGGTCTATTCGAGCGGAAAGGGGCGGATCTGCCCCAAATGCGGCTGGCCGGCGGAGGACTGCCACTGTTCCGCTTCGCTCGGCGCGCCGGAAGAGCCCATCCCTTCGAAGATCATCGCCAAGCTGCGCCTTGAGAACCGATCCTCCGGAAAAAGTGTCACCGTCGTGGATGGGCTGCCCGTCAACGCCCCGTTCCTCGAGGCGCTCGCCAAGGAGCTCAAGAAGTCCTGTGGCACGGGCGGCCGCCCGGGAGAGGGCTCGGTCGAGCTGCAAGGGGATCAGCGCGAACGTCTGCGAGAGCTCCTCGGCCGGCGGGGCTGGACCGTCAAGGGATAGCGGGCCGATCAACGATCGCGGGCATCGGCCGGCGCGAAGGACTGATTGGAGAACGTGTTCACGGTCGGGCGCTGGACGACGTTGAAGCCGAAGTTCGTCGCCTGGTGGCAGGCGTTGCAGCCGGCCGTCAGCGCGTCGTAGGCGGCCGCGAAGGCGCGGCGGTCCTTCTTCGCAATTGCCTCGCGCGCCTGCTTCAGGGGATAGCCCATGATCTTCGGAACCGCGTCCCGGATCGGCAGGGGCGCATCCTTGTGGGTCGGATGGTAGAGAACGATGTCGTCGAAGCCTTCCGCCAGCTCGTCGAGCTCGTAGCTCGTAAGCCGCCAGTTACCCGCGTCCCCCGCCCACCAGAGCTTCGCGTGACGCATCTGCTGGAGCGTCATGAGCTCGCCCAGCCCGGGGACGTAGCCCGCCGGGGGTGGGGTCGGCCTGGCGGCCGCGGAGATCGCCCCCGGGGCGGACGGCGTTGCGGCCGCGCCGGGCCGCGCTCGGTCCCCCTGCCCGCAGGCGATCAACACCATCGCGGCGCCGGCGGCGAGCCGCCCGATGCCTCTCACGCGGGCGATCTTAGCGCCGCGACCCCGCAAGACTCGCCGCCCGGCCGGTTTGCGCAATTTCCCCGAGTGTGAGACTCTACGCGCTCCCGATGCGCCGGCCGGCCAGGCCGACACGCCGTCGGAACCACGAACGTAGGCCTCGCCGGCGATTCCTCCGTTCCCGAACAACACAGCCGGAACACGAAAGCGGCAGCCCGACGGGCCCCGGCCGCGGAAGGAACACGATTCTCATGCCCTTTTCGAAGTTTGGACTGCATCCGGATCTGCTTCGAGGCGTCAAGGAGATGGGCTTCACGCGTCCCACTCCGATCCAGCTCGATGCGATCCCGCCGGCCCTCGAAGGCCGAGACGTTCTGGCCTGCGCCATGACGGGCAGCGGCAAGACGGCCGCCTTCATCCTCCCGATCCTTCACCACCTGATGGGCAAGAAGCGCGGCGTGACCCGGGCGCTGGTGCTCACCCCCACGCGCGAGCTTGCCGCCCAGATCGACGAGCACACGCGGGAGCTCGCCGTGCACACTCCGCTTTCCTCTGCGGCGGTCTTCGGCGGGGTCGGCATGGGGCCGCAGGAGCACGCCTTCCGAACGGGTGTGGATGTCCTGATTGCCACTCCGGGCCGCCTGCTCGACCACTTCCGATTTCCCTACGCCCGGCTCGCGGGCCTGGAGATCCTCGTGCTCGACGAGGCCGACCGGATGCTCGACATGGGGTTCCTGCCGGACATCCGGAGGGTCTTGCGGCACCTGCCGGCTCGGCGCCAGACGCTCTTCTTCTCGGCCACCATGCCGCCGCCGATCGTCCAGCTCACCCGCGAGATGCTCCGAAACCCGTTCACGGTCAACCTCGAGCGGGCCGCCGCGCCCGCCGTGGGCATCACGCAGGCCGTCTATCCCGTGGCTCAGAATCTCAAGGCGCCGCTCTTGACCGAGCTCGTCCGCCGCGGCGAGATTCAGAGCGTCCTCGTCTTCACCCGCACCAAGCACCGCGCCAACCGACTCGCCGAGACGCTCTCCAAGAACGGGATCGCCTGCGAGCGCATCCACGGCAACCGCAGCCAACAGCAACGGACCCAGGCGCTCGCGGGCTTCAAGGCCGGGAAATTCCGCGTCCTCGTCGCGACGGACATTGCCGCACGCGGCATCGACGTCGAAGCGCTCTCGCACGTCGTGAATTTCGACGTGCCGCACGTGCCGGAGGATTACATCCACCGTGTCGGCCGAACCGCCCGCGCGGAGATGACCGGGGATGCCTTCACGTTCGTCTCACCCGAAGAGCAGACGGACCTCGCGCAGATCGAGAAGGCCATCGGAAGGCGCCTGCCGCGCATCACCGTCGCCGGCTTCGACTACGCCAAGGCGCCGTCCGAACGCTTCGAGGTCCCTCTGGCCGAGCGCATCGCCGCGATCCGCGCCCGCAAGGCCGAGGAGCGGCGCCGCGCGAAGGAAAAGGCGGAGCGTCGCGGGGCAAGCCAGGCAGCGGTGAAAGCGCGGGAAGCAGAGAGGCGAACTCACTCGGCGCACGCGCACGGCTCGGCGGCGCCTCGGCACCGGGCCGCCCCGACGGCGCCGCGCTGGGGACGCGGCTAGGAGCCCTACCGGACGGGGGCCCGGCGAGGGGTCTGCCGAGTCTGCGGCTCCTCGCTATCGCTCGGGATGATCGTCGGGCTTACCGCCCGACGATCACTTCCCCACGCCGCCGTAGACCGGGAGCATCACCGCCGCGGCGACGGCCGGTCGCGCTGGCGGGGCTTGTGCCGCCGCGGGCACGGCCGGGACCGTCTGTCCGGGCAGCACGGGCAGCGGAACGTTGCGGCCGCGCGCGTACACCTCGTGACGGCCGCGGGTCTTGTACCACTCCGCCAGCGTGGCGGTCTGGAACATCTCCTCGATGATCTTCCGCCAGCCGACTCCCGTGTTGTAGGCGCAGAACGAGATCTCCCCCATCTGCGTGGCGTAGGGAATGATGCACATCTCGGTGCGCCGGAAGTCGTAGTTGAAGAGATCCTGGAACCACATTCCGCCGACGAAGAAGACGCGCCACGGGTAGCGATTCCTCCGCGAAAAGCCGAGTCGGCCGCCCGTGTGGCCGTCCATGATCTTCAGGACCTTCCAGGGCGAGAGCGCTTCCGGGATCCCCTCGGGCCGCAGATTGCGCAGGACCGCCAGCCCCGTCTGCAGGGCCGTCCACACTTTCGTTCGAGCCGAATCGGTGATCGCCTTGATGTCTTCGAGCATCCGGTCCACGTCGAGCAGCGCGGGAACGGTCACGGCTTGCCGGGTTTTCTCCTCGACGAGCAGCATCGTTCCGATGCCGCAGTTGGGGTGGCAGCCGCACTTGAAGGCTCCCCACTCCGACTCGAGCCCTCCGAGCAGATCCTTCAAGTCGGAAAAGGGTCCGGACGCCGAGAGAGGATACCAGTCGCGCATCGGCTCGCCGATCCCCGCCTGAGACTTCACGTCGTGCGCGAGGTGCGAGAGCGTGTAGCGCTGGCGCACCCGAGTCTCGTCGTCGATGCCCTCGTCGCGTCCCGTGAAGGACACGGGCTGGAAGGCGACGGCGTTGATCTTGTCGACGTTCTCGATGGCGAACCGGAGGATGTCGCCGACCTGCTCGTTGTTCACGCCGTTGATGATCGTCGTGACGAGAGTGATGTCGACGCCGTACTTTCTCAGGTTCTGGATCGCCCGGAGCTTGACGTCGTAGAGATTTCCGACCTTGCGGTGCTGGTTGTTCTCGTTGCCGACGCCATCGAACTGGAGGTACGCGAAGCGCAGCCCCGCTTCGGCCGCTTCCCTCGCGAAGTCCTCCTCCTGAGCGAAGCGCACGCCGTTGGTGGCGCACTGGACCGAGAAGTAGCCGAGCTGCCGCGCGTAGCGGATGGCCGGCAGGAAGTGCGGAGAGAGCGTGGGCTCCCCGCCGGAGAACTGGACCGAGAGCTGGCGCCGCGGCTTGATCGAAGCCGCGTCGTCCAGGAGCTTCTGGACGTCCTCCCAATCGAGCTCGTGGACGAAGCCCACCTGGTTGGCGTCCATGAAGCAGGGGTTGCACATCATGTTGCAGCGGTTGGTCAGGTCGATGGTCAGAACCGCGCCCCGGCCGTATCGGATGGAGGACGTGCCGTGCTCGTGCAGGCCGTCCTTCGGAATCACGAAATCGCGCCCGGGATAGAGAGTCTCCAGACGACGGAAGAAGGCCGCGTCCGCCGAAAGGACGTCCTCGAAATACCCGTGCTTCGCGCAGGTCTTCTTCATCAGGATCCGACCGTCCTCCTCGACGATCCGGGCCCTGATCTCTCCCGGGTTCCCGTCGACCAGAACCTTCCAGTCGGCCCGCCCCGTGAGGATCTCCTCACGAACCTCCGACACGCAGCGGGGGCACAACGAGTCCGTCTCGCGAGGAAAGCCCAGCGGCGGGAAGGAGCGCTCCCGCTGCTTCAAGAGCGGCGCCGGGGCCCACTTGGGTTGAAAGCGGCGCTCCGGAAAATAGGCATCCAAGGCTCGCGTGACCTTCCACAGCGCATCGGCCGCCCTCTGAACGCCCGCGTAGAGTGTCTTTCGCATGTTTCTCTTTCGCTAAAGCCGTCCCCGCGAACGAAGGACCTTCTTTTCTCCGAATTCGGCAGGGGAGATCCCGGCCGTAACTACCCAGAATTCTATCTGAAAACCTCGCTGGACGGCGAAGGCGTCGGACCCGGCGGCGCGCCCGAGGAAAAGCGGGAAACGGCGAAGGGCTCGAGGTCGCGCGTCTCGACGCCCGTGAGCCGGTCGGCCAGGAGACGAGCCGTCAGCGGCGCGAGCAGGATTCCGTTGCGATAGTGACCCGTCGCAAAGAAGAGGCCCTCGATGCCGCAGCCGCCCAACACCGGCAGGGCATCGGGTGTGGCGGGGCGCAGCCCCGCCCAGGCGGTGACGAACCGCGCCTGTGAAATCTCCGGCATCAGGCGTGCGGCTTGCGCGATCAGGTTTTGGACGGCGCCCGCCGTGACCTCCTTGCGAAAACCGACGTGCTCGAGCGTCGAGCCAACCAGCAGATGGCCTTCACGGCGCGGCACGAGGTAGACGGCCTCACCATGCAAGACCAACGCCGGGGCCTCGGCGGGGAGCTCGAGCTCGACGATCTGCCCGCGCACGGGCTCGACCGGAACCGGGAACGGCAATCCCCGGTCGAAGCCCGCCCACGCCCCCGCGGCATCCACGACGCTTCCAGCTTCGAGGCGCCCGGCTTCCGTTTCGACGCCGCGGCAACGGCTCCTTTCGACCCAAAAGCGCCGGACCTCGGTCCTCGCGCGGATCTCCACACCGCGCCGCCGCGCCGCCTCGGCGAGGGCGCGGGTCAGCCGGCGGGGATCGACGACTCCCTCGTCCGGGAAGAAGACACCGGACGTCGCCTCCGAGGTCAGGCGTGGGCCGACCCTCTCGGCCACTGCCGCGGCGTCCCACCACTCGATCGGGAGGCCGCGCTCCCGTTGCCAGAGGTACGACCGGTGCCCCTCCGCCTCCTGATCGGAAAGGGCGCAACGAAGCAGTCCCGTGCGCCGATACCCCACCCGCTCGCCCGATTCCTCCTCGAGGACTCTCACCCACTCGGGGTAGAGGCGAAGGCTCCGCAGGGCGAGATCGAAGAAGGGGCTCGGGCTCCGAACGTCCGATTGAGGTGAAAGCAGACCGGCCGCCGCGGCAGACGCCTCTTCTCCGGCTCCGGCGCGATCCAGTACCGCGACCCGCCGGCCTCGCCCCGCAAGCTCCCAGGCGAGCGCACAGCCCACGGCTCCCGCACCAACGATCACGACGTCCGGTCGGTCGGCTGCCCCAGCGATCGCCACGGGCTCTCGTTACTCCTCGCCGCCCGATCTTATGCCGGGCGAGGTCTCGGAATTCGGCCGAGTGGCCCCTGTTCTCGAGCAGGATCCGGCGTGTTATGGTGACTTCGTGTCTGGAAAGGAGCGCAAGTTGATCAGAAAGATCGCGTACTCCGCCCTGTTCGCCGGCGCCGTGGCCCTCTTGGCGGCGGCGGTGGCTACCGCCCAAGCGGCCTCGAAGGAGAAGAAGAAGATGACGACCGGCCGAAACTACGCCAACACCCTTGCGACTCTCCAAACCGACATGGGGGACATCACGATCAAGTTCTTCTACGACAAGGCGCCGAACCACGTGAAGAATTTCGTCGACCTGGCCGCGAACGGCTTCTACAACGGGACCATGTTTCATCGTGTGATCCCGGGCTTCATGATCCAGGGCGGGGATCCCTACACGAAGAAACCCGAGGATCCGAGTCACCCGTACGGAACCGGCGGCAACGGCGAAAACCACGTGAAGGCCGAGTTCAACGACATCTCCCACAAGAGGGGCATCGTCTCGATGGCCCGGGCCTCCGACCCGAACTCCGCCTCCTCGCAGTTTTTCATCGTCGTCAAGGATTCGACGTTCCTCGACGGTCAGTACTCCGCGTTCGCCGAAGTCGTCTCGGGAATGGACGCTGCCGACCGAATCGCCAACACTCCGCGCAACGCGAACGATCGTCCGAACACGCCCGTTCGGATCAAGAAGATTCTCTTGTCGGAAGCCAAGAGCTGAGAGCGGGAGAGCGTGGCACGGGGCGCGAACCTCCGGTGATCCCCGAATCTTCACCCCCGAGCGCCCGAACTTCCCCGGCCGAGAACGGCCGCGAAGCTTTCCGTCCCTTTCCCTCGGAGTTTGCGGGCCTCGACGCCCTCGCCCGGCGCACGGGTCACGAACCGGTTTCCGTCGAGGTCCTGCCGGGCGACGTCGGACGGCGCCGGTACTTGCGCCTCCGCTTGCCCGAGAATCGAACCGTTCTCGGTGTCGTCTACCCACCGGAAGAGTCGGACTCGCGCCGCCGTTGGCTCTTGGCGCGGGCGGCCCTGGAGCCCCACGTCCGCGTCCCCAAACTGATCGCCGACGACGGCGAGGCAAATCAGCTCGTCGAGGACTTCGGCTCGGAGGACCTGGCCGCGAGACTCCTCTCACACGCTTCCGAGCGCGAGCGTGGGCTCGGTTCTGCGGTTGGCGCCGCCGCGGTCGTCGCCGGGATCACGGATCCCGCCGTCAACCCGGCATTCGACTTCGCCCTGTTCCGGCGCGAGCTCGAGTTGGCGCGCGAGGCCGTCTTCGATCTCCATCTTCGGCAGCCTCTCTCGCCGGTCGAGCGGGAAGCCCACGACCAATGGGCCGATGCCCTCTGCCGGGAGATGCTCGGCCACCCGCGTGCGCTGTGCCACCGCGATTTCCACGGAAACAACTTGTTTCCCTCGGACGACCAGGTGGCGGCGATCGACTTCCAGGACATGCGCACCGGGCCCGACTCCTATGACCTCGCATCGCTGCTCTGGGAGCGCACGACCCTCGACTGGATGACGCCGGAGCTCGCCCAGGCGATGATCCAGGAGTTCGCGCGCCTCCGCTCTCTGGATGCGGCGACCTTTCGCCGCCGCTTCGACCGGGTCCTGCTTCAAAGGGCCTGGAAGGTTTGCGGCACCTTCGCTCGGGCTGTGGCGCAAGGGCGCGGCGAGGTCTACCGCCGCTACCTCCCGGGCGAGATCGCTCTGGTCGGGCGCCTGCTCGGCGATTCCGAGCCGGACCGCTCGTTTCGGCGAGTCTACGAAGCCCGCCTCGTCCCTCTGTTAAGCTAGGGGCCTCGAGGAGAATCCTATGTTTGGCTCACTGGGCGTGCCGGAGCTGCTGATCATCTTGGTGATCGTCGTCATCATCTTCGGCGCCGGAAAGTTGCCGCAACTCGGCAAAGGGCTCGGCGAAGGGATACGCAACTTCAAAGACGCGACCAAGACCGGCGAAGAGCCCAAGAACACCCCGCCGAAGAACTGACGTCCTCGACCCTTCGTTCCCGAGGCGTCTTCGCTCCGCCCATCCGAGCCCGGCAGGGCGAGGAACGTCGCGACTCGAGGGACTCGATTTCTCACATCGCCCGGGATGGCACGGAAGAACGGCGGCCTCCGGACCCCGCCCCGCGGCTTTCGCCGCGCGAAATCACTTCTTCTTGGTGATCTCCGGCGACACGCGATGCGCCTCGCGCGGAAGGCGGATGTTCAGGATGCCGACCTTGTTGCGAAGCGTGTTGCGGTGGATGCCGAGCGAGTGGGCGGCCCTTCCGAGATTCCCGGAGGACCGCTTGACGGCTCCGACGATGTACTTCTTTTCAAATTCCTTCTTGGCCAGGTCGAGCGAGATTCCGTGGGCCAGGAGCTCATCGATGATCAGCTGAAGTTGACCGTCAAGATTCACGTTCCTTCCCCCTGCGAGAATCAGAATCGAATGAGAAGGCGGGCATCTTAGCAGAGCGAAGTGGGAACGGGTAGCGGCGGCGCCTTCGTCCCGGAAGAGCCGAAGTTCGAGAGAGAAGTGACGAAGAGATTTTTCGTGCCAATTCGAAAAATCTCGCGCGGCACAAAAAAAAAGAGAGGCGGCCCGGCCGCCTCTCCGTACAAATTTCGTTGCCGAGGCTACTTCACCTCAACCTCGTCGCCGATCTCGATCAGGCGATAGGAATCCGTGATGCGTCCGACCGCCCAACGGTCGCCGACCGCGAGGATTGCGACCTCGCCCAAGTACGTGCGCGGGATTTCCAGCCCGGGCGGCGGCGGCACGTTGACCCAATAGTAGCCCTGAGGCCGGATGCCGTACTCGCGGCCGGTCGAATAGCGATAGATCGTCAAAAAGTCGCCCGGCTGAAGACCGTTGGCGACACCGAGGTCCACGATCACGTCGGTGTCCTGCCCCAGAGCCACGACACCGTCGCGCGAATACACGATGTGCCCCTGCGGCTTGCCCGAGGGAGGATCACACACGACGGCCGGCGGTCCCTTGCGAGCGAGTGGAATCGGGATAGGCTCGAACTTCTTCAAGTACGCCCCGATCGGGATGTCGGTGCAGGAGGCGAGGACGCGCAGCACCGCCGAGTGTCCCTGGATGCAGAGGATCACGCCTCGGCCGCGATACTGATAGAAGAGCCCCAGAATCCTGCCGTCGACGGGGCTGACCACTTCATTCTCGGGTGTCACGATCCAGTACTCGTCGCCGGGCCGCAGTCCTCGATCCGCGCCCGCGTCCAGGTAGAGCACGTCATGCGTGATGAAGTCGGTCTGCTCGGCGACCTCCGCGGCGCTGATGACCTGCGCGGCGAACGGCTCCGAGGACCCCCCGAGGAACCCGAAGCAATAAAGGTCGCTCTCGTAGCCGGTCGGCTGGGGAGCTCCAGTGAGGTTGCCCGGAGTGGTTTCGGCGCGCGCCACGGCGTCGGCCACATTCGGCTCGGCCGGGGCTTGGGCCTGGCTCAAGGCCGCGGGAAGCAGAACCAAGACCAGCGCCAGAAAGCGACGGTGCGGGAGACGCATGGCGACTCCTTAAAAAAATTCGGCCAAAACAGCTATGAGCTTTAATTTAGGCGGTTTCAGAGCGGCTGTCAAACCCTGTTTCCGGGCGCCAGCCGTCCCGGAGCCGAACAAAGTCTTTCTTTTCAGTTCTTGGAGGCCTGGGGAGCCGCAGGCTTGGCGGCCTCTTTCTCCTCGCTCGGCAGTCCGGCCGGAGCGAGCTTCTTCAGCCGGTCCTTGGCCTTCCTGAGGTACTCGCTCTTGGGGTACTCCTCGATCAGGCGCGAGTAGTACCGGGCGGCCTCGTCGTTGCGCCCGAGCCGGGTCAGCGTTCGCGCTTCGTAGAAGAAGAGCTTGTCCTTGTTCCGATAGTCGGGAAATCGCTCCTCGAGCCCGCTGAACCGACCCATCGCCGAAGCGAGCGAGCCCTTGCGCATGTAGAAGTAACCGACCCCGAACTCGTGCTCGGCGAGCAAGTCGATCAATTGGCGGATGCGCTCCCTGGCGGCTCCCGCGTAGGCCGAATCCGGATACTCGCGGATCAGCGACTGGTACTGCTGGATCGCCTCGTGGGTTGGCGTCTGGTCGCGGTCGGGGGTCTCATGCTCCTTATCGGAGCAAAAAGCGAACTGGTAGCGCGCGTAATCGCGGCGTGGCGCGTCGGGGTAACGGTTCAGATAGTCGCGATACCGATACCGCGCTTCGGTGTAAGCCGCCGCCCCGCCCTGCTTCACGTAGGAGTCCGCAACGAGCAGGAGGGCGTCGCGGCCCAGGGGATCGTTGGGATAGGTCTCGAAGACGTAGCTCAAGTACTTTCGACCCTCTTCGTACTTCTTCTTCGCAATCAGGGCCTTGCCCTTCTCGAACAGGACCTCCTTGGGGCTCGAAAGCAGCTCCTGGGTCAGCTTGTCCGGCTTCGAGGCGCTCGCGCCGCGGGCCGGAAGCGACAGGCAAGCCAGAGCGGCGACGAGCAGCAGGCCCGCGCGAAACAGTTGGCGGCGGGCCGCAACGCGGGCGCGGGAAGACCCGCGCGGGCTCCCGCCGCCGAGGAAGAAGACATGCCCTCTCACTGCTCGGGTCTCTCCTCCGACATCCCTAGACTCTAGACTCTCACTCCCGCAGCCGCCGCCGCCCTCAGACGTCCGATGGCAGCCCGAGGATCGGCCTCTCCGTATATCGCTGTGCCGGCCACCAGAATTTCCGCCCCCGCGGTGGCGAGGGCCTCGGCGTTGCCAATCTCGACACCGCCATCGACCTCGATCGGCACCCGGACACCGGACCTCGAACAGCCCTCTCTCAAGCGCCGGACCTTGTCCACGCTTCCCGGAAGGAAAGGCTGCCCGCCCCAACCGGGATCGACGGACATGATGACGGCATAGTCGAGGTCGGCCAAACAGGAGCCCAAGGCCTCCACCGGTGTCGCCGGGTTGATGACGGCCCCGGCGCGAGCCCTGCCCTTCCGAATGCGATCCAGGCAGCGATGGAGATGACACGTGGCTTCGACGTGAACCGAGATCCAGTCGGCGCCGGCCTCCAGGTACTCCGACAGCGTGGCCTCCGGCCTCTCGATCATCAGATGCACGTCCAGAGGCAGCTTCGTCGCGCGCCGCAGGGCCCTGACCACCGGCGGGCCGATCGTCAGGTTCGGCACGAAGTGCCCATCCATGACGTCGACGTGCACCAGGTCGGCGCCCCCCTGCTCCGCAATCTCGAGGGCCTCGGCCAGCCGGGCGAAGTCCGCGGCCAGAAGCGAGGGAGCGATCCGCACGTTCATCGGGACTGGCTCGGCCGGGCCGACTCCGACGGCCGCGAGACCGTGAGCGACACCACCTCACGGCTCGAGAGCGGATAGCCGGCCGGTGGAAACTGTTTGAGGATGGTGTTGGGCGCGATGCCTTCGTACGGCTCGTAGCGGGCGCTTCCCACGCGAAAACCGAAGACTTCCAGTCGCGCTTTCATCTTGTCCGCGTCCTGGCCGACCAAATCCGGCATCACGAAGCGCGTTTCCGGAGAGCCCCGATTCGTCAGGATCGCCACGGTCGCGTTTCGAGAGGCCACCGTGTCGCTCTCCGGGTCCTGCGCCACGACCCCGGCTCGCGCGGTCGCGTCCCGGTACCACGACGCGGTCCCGAGGGCGAGCGAATCCTCGTTCAGCCTGACCGCGGCGGCGCGCGGGGGCAAACCCGTCAGATCCGGCACGCGCAGCTCGCGGGGCCCGAGCGACAGCACCGCACGGATCGGCTGAGCCGGTTTGGCGAGCGAGTTCCCCTCGGGCTGCTGCATCAACACGCGTCCGCGCGGGACCTTCTCGTCATTGCGGGCGCGCCCGGTTTGCTCCTCGAAGCGCAGGCCGGCCTCCTGCGCCACACGGATCGCATCGGGCACGGTCTTGCCGACCAGGTCTGGCACCATCACCGACCGTCCGACGATCGATCGGCGGAACGCAAACCAGGCGCCGGCCAGGAAGATCGCCACCAGCGCGGCGCCGTATCCCACCCGAAACAGCATCCGTCCCATCGAGGCAAAGCTAACACGGACAGGAGGATGGTGGCATGCGTTGACAGACGGGGACGGTTCTGCGACCGTAAATGGGCCATGGTCGAGGAAGCCGAACTGCCCGGCTGGTTCTCGGATCCGCGCTTCAAGAAGGTGGATCTGCACTGCCACTCCGTCTACTCGACCTTCAAGTACTTCCGGATCGCCAACACGCGCGACTCCTACAACCGACCCGAAGAGGTCTACCGGGTGGCCAAGGAGCGCGGCATGGACTTCGTCACGATCACGGATCACGACTCGATCGACGGATGCCTCTACCTCCTGAACAAGCATCCGGATCTGACCGATTTCTTCATCTCCGAAGAAGTCGAGACCTGGTTCCCGGACACCCGCCAGCGGATTCACCTCAACGCCTTCGGGATCACCGAGGCGCAGCACGCGGAGATCCAGAGGCGCCGCCGGGACATCTACGATCTCCACGCCTACTTGCGGGAGGAGCGGATCATCACCTCCGCCAACCACATGTTCCAGAACTACCGAATGCGCAACTCCCCCCACCGCTACTTCGAAGACATGCTCCGGATGTTCGACGTCTTCGAGGTCAAGAACGGCGCCATGGCGTCGCAGCACAACCGTCTGATCGAGGACCTGATGTCGGTCGTGCGCGAGAAGCGCGGTGCGGTGTCGCTCGTCGCCGGGTCGGACGCGCACACGCTCGGTCCTCTGGCTCGGGTCTACACGGTCGCCGAGGCCGAGAACGCGGCGGTGTTTCTCGAGAAAGTCCGGTCGGGCGAGTGCTTCGTTTGGGGGAGCGAGATGGGGTTCCGGGTGCTCCTGTCGGATGTCTATAGGATGGTCTTCCGCTATTACGGAAGCGTCCTCGACCTGCGAAATCCCGCGTTCACCCGCGGCGAGAAGGCGCGCCACCTGGCGCTCGCCGCGATGGGGGCCCCCTTCTCCGCGGCAGGCGTGCCCCTCGCCATCACCTCGCTCAATTACTTGAAGCAGATCTTCGTGTCGCGCCGGGTGGGGCAAGAGCTGCTCGACTCGCTCGGCGAGGGCCCCAAGCCCTCGTAGCTTCCCCGGTTCGCTCACTCGACCGCAAAGACTTCGCTCTTCGCCCGTGAGACGCGGGCCTCGTCCCGACGAGCTTCGGCACCGGGGCGTATGATCGGCCGATGAGGGCGTCGCACGGCTGGGCCGAGGTCGACCAGGCGCGAAAGCGCGAGATCATCAAGGCGATCGCCTCCGGCCGGCCCACACGCGGGCCCGTCCACGCCGAGCTCGACATCACGGATCGGTGCAACGTCGCCTGCTACTTCTGCAACCAGCAGGACGTCCGAACCAAGGAACAGCTCTCGCTCGAACACCTGACCCGGTTGATCGACGAGCTCGCCCAGAACGGGCTGCGATCCGTCCGCCTCTCCGGCGGGGGAGACCCTCTCTTCCACAGCGCCGTCGGAGAAGTCCTCGACCACCTCCAGCGCCGGGGTGTCGTCGTCGACAACCTGACGACCAACGGCGTTCTCCTCGGCCCCGAGATCGCGCGCCGGCTCGTCGGACACCAGGCGCGGGAGGTGATCTTCTCGCTCAACGCCGTGGACGCGGAGGACTATCGCCGGATGATGAAGGCGCAGCCGCGCACCTTCGACCGTGTCGTCGAGAGCATTCGGGGGCTCGTCCGCGCGCGGGCAGGCTCCCCCTACCCGGGGATCGTGATCCAGTTTCTGCTCGACCGGAAGAATTTCCAGGAGCTGCCGCGCATGTACGAGCTCGGCCGCTCGCTCGGCGCCGACCGGATCGCCGTGTCGATCGTCCTGGACATCCCGCTCGAAAGGGTCGACCGAGAGCTCCTCCTCGCTCCCGAGGACGGTCCGGCCCTGCGGCCGCTGCTGGAGGAAATCCTGCGCCGGGACCGGGAGACGCGGCTGCTTCAACTCTTCTTCCCGGTCGCGGACTGGAACGTCATGGTCGACCAGATCCAGAAGGAGCTCGGCTACGGTCCGGATCGCATCCCCGTTTCGACCGCGCCGTCCTACCAGGAGAAGAACGGGCACTGCTTCTTCGGCTGGTACACGGCCACGATCCGGGGCAACGGCGAGCTCTATCCCTGCTGCCTGCTGATGTCGCCGGACTACAAGCCGCTCGGAAACGCCGTGAACGGACGGTTCGTGGATCACTGGAACGGCCCCGCCTTCACGCGGCTGCGGCAGGAGCAGCGCGAGGTGCTGATGGCGGGCGAGCAGGCCGCCTTCGACCCCGGCAACTTCCAGATCCTGCGACGGCAGTGCGTGGACCCGGGCCTTTGCTGGTTGAAGAACATGTACTTCCGGGGAGACGAGGCCTTCTACGCAGAGCTCGGGCGGGCGCTCGAGAAGGCGCGGCGGCTCTGGCGGCTCAAGAAACGCGCTGCCGGACTCGGCCGGCGGGTGCGGTCGCTCGCGGGGCGGGCCTGGCGCCGGGCCCGAGCGGGATCGGCGGCCGCCGCCATCGGGAGATCGCCGGGCGCGTGAAGCGCGCCGCCGTCGCGCTCGCGGGAGCGGCTCTCCTGGTCGCCTTCGCGGCCCTCCGGCTCGTCGAAACCCGTCCCCGCAATCTCCCGGAATCGAACCCGTTCCGGCGCACTCTCTCCCCGTTCGACGGAGCCGCCTTCGCGCTTCTCGAGCGCTGCTCCGGTTCGATCCCGCAGGGCGCCGCGGTCGCGGTCGAGGCCCCGTCGCGGCGGCCGGGGGACTCGGCCTACTGCATGCTCCTCGCCAGGGGCCTCCTGCCAGGCCGGGACGTGCGCGTGGCGAGCCCTCCCGGCGCGCCGGATGGCTGGATGCCGCAATTCCTCATCATGCTCGGAAGCCGCCAGCCCGACGTGGCCGGGCGACTGCTGCTGCGCACGCCGGAAGGCACGGTCTGGAGGCTGCGCGAATGAGGGAGGTCGCCTGGCTCGCCGGATGGGTGCTCCTCCTCCCGCTGCTCGGCGCCCCGCTTCTCTCGCACCGGGCCTACGGGAGCTTCTCCGTGCCGTGCCGCCTGGTCCTCTCCGCGGCGGCCGGAGCCGTCATCCTGTCGTTTACGCAGACTCTTTCGGCGCTCGCGGGACTCCCCTGGAGCGCGCTGCCGCTCGCCCTGCTGACCGCGGCGATCGCCGGCTCGCTGCGAATCGGGGCCCGCGGCTCCGCCACGCCCTCCCCCGCCGCCGCCGAGGATCCCGGCAGGAGCCTGGCGGGGTTCCTCGCCGCCGCCTCGATCGGCATCGCTCTTCTCTTGACGGCTGGAGGCGCCGTCGGTTCCTCCGACCTGCTCCTCTTCTGGGGTCCCAAGGCCCAAGCGTTCGCCTCGGCTCGAACGATCGACGCCGGTTTCCTGTCCGATCCTCGAAATGCGCACATGCACCCCTACTATCCGCCCCTCGTGACCAACCTCTTCGCCCTCTCGACGACGATCGCTGGAGGCCTTCGCTGGGACGCCGCCACACTCACATTTCCGCTTCTGCTCGCCGGCCTCGCCGTGACTCTTCCTTCCCTTCTGCGAAGGGCCGAGCGGCCCTGGGCTCCGGCCGCGATCTCGGCGGTGGTCGTTTCGGCACTGGCGCTGCTCGGCACGGAGGCCGACGTCGCGGGCAACGCAGATGTCTTTCTGTGGCTCTTCGAGCTCGCGGGAATGGCGTTGCTCCTGACGCCTCGGCCGATCGACGCTCCCCGGCTCCTTCTGGCGGGCCTTCTGCTGGCGGGGGCGGCCACATCCAAGGTGGAAGGCCTGCCCTTCGCGCTCGCGGCGGCGCTCCTCTATCTAACGGGGCAGCGCGCTCGAGGGCGTGCTCTCAAACCCTGGGTTCTCCTTCTCGCTCCGACCGCACTCTCGCTCGGCGCCTGGTTTTGGCTCGGGCTCTCTCGAAAGGTCTTCGACCGCTACGGCGAGTACGGCAGCCCTTTCGACTTGCGCTGGGAGCGACTGGGGCTCGTCGCCTCGCAGATCGCCCGCGCGTTCTGGTCGGCCGGCTGGGCCCTTCCCTTTCTCGTGCCGCTCGCCGTTGTCTTGCTCGGTCCCGGCGGCGCGCGCCGCTTGCCCCTCGCCGTCGCTGCCACGCTGGCTGTTTTTCTGACGTTGACCTACCTGTCGCCCGTGCCCGACCCGAGGCTGTGGATCGAGTGGTCTGCGAGCCGCACATTTGCTCCCATCGCGGCGCTGCTCGCACTCTCGGCTGCCGCACCCGACGAGCGCGGCCACGCAAGGCACGCGATCGAAAGCAGCAGCGACACGCCGGAAATCCAGAGCCCGGCCGCGAAGGACTCCGGCCAGTAGTCGAGCACGGCCCGGTGCCGTCCGGGGGGCGCCTCGAACGCCACGAAGGCGAGGTTGTATCGAAGAAGCGGCATCGCGTTTCCATCCACGGTCAGCCGCCAGCCTGGCCAATTCGTCACGGACGTCGCAATGACCGTTTTCTCCCGTGCCTCGATCGACAGATCCATTCGCGGGCCTTCGTAGCGCGTGATCTCGACTCTGGCCGGGCCATTCGTCTCTGGGGGCGCCGAGGGACCCTCCAGGACACCCGTCTCGGCAAAGTCGGTGATCGCATAGAGACGCTCGCGTTGGCGCGCCGGCTCTCTCTCTCGAACGATTCGTCGCGGCACGAAGACTCGCGGCAGCACATCCGGGTTCTCGAGCAGGCGTCCGGTGCGGTCCTCCGACAGGACCTTCCACCTCGGGGGAGGCGCGTAGCCCGGCGGGGCGATCACGTAGCGAACGTTCAAGAAGGAAAGAAAAGGCTTCGTGGGATCCTCCACGCGGTTGAACCAGACCGGCTGCGGAACGCACCAGAGGGGAAATGTCTGCGTCAGCTCCGTCAGGGTCAACGCCTCGTAGCCGCGCACGTCCTCCAGCCCGTAGAGAACGGCCGCGTTGGGGACGAGCGTGTATCCGAGCGCGGCGGAGCGAGCCGGCACACCGCGCGGGATCGCGTCGAGCAGCGGCAGCCGCGGGTAGAAGGCTCGTGCCGGAAAGGTCGGGTGGAAGGGCTCGACCTCGATCTTGCGCTGAAGGAGGAGCACGGGTATGAGCAAGGCGACTCCCAGGGTCCCGCGATGACGCCGCCGGGCGATCCAGGCGATGGCCGCGACCAGCGCCACCGGAACGAGCTGCGCCAGGAGGTTGTCGCGCCGATCGGAAGCCGCCATTCCGAGATCGCGCAGCCGCGGCGCGAGGCCGAGGCTCAAGACCCCAAGAACCACGAAAACGATCGCGGCGGCCGCAGTCAGGCGCGCGGCCATCCCGCGCGAACGCTCCCGCAGCTCTTGCGCTCCGAAAGCGGCGAGGGCGGCGGTCGAGAAGGCGGGAAGGAAGACCAGGCGCTCGTTGATGGAAACGTCGAAAAACGGGAGTCGGGCAAGCCCGTCGGCGATCACCGGAAAGCCCGCCCAGGCAGAAAGGCCGATGACGCCCAGCAGCAAGAGGGGCCATTTCTCGCGGCGGCGCGAGATCAGCCCGACGAGAGCCAGCGGGAGAAGCACCGAGCCCGCGTAGGCCGCCGGCTCGAGGGCGGTTTGGTCGACCTGGCTCTGTCCGGGAATTCCGAAAGCGTAGGGAACCAGGTGCTTCGAGGAGCGATCGAGGGCCGCCTCGACGGGGCGGGACCGGTGCGACTTCGCGTACAGGTTCCGGCGCATCGTGTACTCGACAGCCTTCGGCGCCGCTTCGGCGAAAGGGAGCAGGAAAACTGCCGAGAGCCCTAATGCCAGCGCGCCCGCCGCCAGCGCCAGCGCAACGGCTCGGCGGATCCGCTCTCTTCCGTCCCAGAAGAGCTCGAAGAGGAAGAAGACGCCGCCCGCCGCGACCGTGTGGAGCAGGGACTCGGGATGGCCGGCCGTCGCGATCAGCAGGAGAGCGACGAGCAGCAACCCCGCGGCGCGCCGTGTTCCTTCCCTCGCTACGCGTCGCAAGCCGAGGAGCAGCAGGGGGAACGGGGCCGCTGCCGGGGCGAGGGGATGACCGGCATAGAAGACGAGGTAGTCGCTGAAGGCCCAGGCCGCCGCTCCCAAAAGGGAGGGCGACTCGGCGCAGCCGACCTCCCGCAGGAAAAGATAGGCCGACAGAAGCGCCAGGAAACACCGCAGCGCCATGTCGAAGGTCCAGGAGGCGCCGAGCGGCAACAGGAATCCGATGGCCGTACCCGGAGAAAAAGCGGCGGGCTGCTGCATCGCGAGAAGCGGCTCCCCGGCAAGGGAAAATCGGTTCCAGAGGGGAAATCTCCCGTTCTTGACCTCCTCGCGAATGGCCTTGCGCCAGGGGATCCCCTGGTAGACGACGTCCCCCAGGACCGCGTTGCGCGTCGGACCGACTCCCCGCTCGCCCCGGAGGGCGGCCAGGGGCCACGAGTCATAGGTGATGTCGAGCGGCGCGTAGACGCCCGCCGTCCACAGAGCACGTCCGATGAGGAGAAACGGAGCGAGCAAGAGAAAGGCGCAAGCCGCGGCGCGCACCGGGGCGACGAAGCGGCGCACGAGGAGCAAGCAGCCGGCCGTCGTCCCGAAGTAGACCGCGAGCAGTCGCAGGGCGGTCAAGCGAAGCCTTCCCTACTCGAAGCGCCCGGCAAGCACAAAGACTCTTACGCAGCACCGCGGCCGCGCGTTGAGGCCGAACCCCTTCGCCGCGGCTTCGCCAGAACGACCAACGCGGCGAGCAAAGAGGCGCTTGAGATCGCGAGCCCCCACGTGAACGAGCGAGGCCAGTAGCGCAATACCGCGCTGTGCTTCCCGGATGGCGCCTCGAAGGCGAGAAATGCGCGATTGAAGCGAAGCAGAGGCCACTCCTTGCCGTCCAAGGTCAGGCGCCAGCCGGGCCACGCCGTGACGGAGGTCGCGACGAGGGCTCCCTTGCCGGAGTCGACGGAGAGCTCGAGACTCTGCCCTGTGTAGCCGGTGATCCCCACCTTCGCCTCACCGTTCTCCATCTCCGACACGGACGCACTCTCGACGACGCCGGCCTCGGCAAAGTCCGCGATGGAGAAGAGTCTCTGCCGCTGCCGGGCCGGGTCGGTCTCCCGGTAGATCCGCCGGGGCGCGAAGACCCGAGGCAGTGCCTTGGGGTTCTCGAGCAGCCACCCACCCGGCTCCTGCGCGAGGACCCTCCAGCCCGGCGGGACCGGCCCCCCGGGAGCCGAAATCACGTAACGCACATTCAGGAAGGCCAGGAACGGCTTCGTCGGGTCATCCACACGGTTGAACCAAACGGCCTGGCGGACGCACCAAAGCGGAAACGTCTCGACCAACGACGCCAGAGTGGTCATCTCGTAGCCGCGGACGTCCTCGAGCTCATAGATGGCCGAGGCCCCCGGGACGAGCTCATACCCCACTCCGACGACGCGGTACGGATCGCCGCGCGGAATTGCCTCGAGCAACGAGAGGCGCGGATAGAAGGCCCGCGCCGGATAAGTCGGATGCACCGTCCGGGCCTCGAGCCCGCGAGCCGCGAGAAACAGGACGAGCAGGCCTCCGGCGGCCAGGCTGCCCTTGCGCTGCCGCAGCGCCCACGGAACGAGCAACGCCCCGGCAAGCAACGGGACGACCTGAAAGAGGATCCGGCCGGCAAGAAACTCGCGCGGCATTTCGAGTGCGAGCAGCGGACGAAGCCGGACAGCGAAGAAGAGCAGGAGCAGCGCCGCGAGACCGAGGCAGGCGAACGCGAAGCGCCCCCCCGCTTTCCCCTGCCGGAGCTCCTCGGCCCCGAGCGCCGCCAGTGCGCAGACACCAAACGCGGCCAGGAAAACCAACCGGTGGTTGAGAGAGATCGAGAAAAGCGGAAGGGCCGAGACGATCCCCGCAACCGGCGGAAGGCTCACGAAGACGGCGAGCCCGAGAAACACGTAGAGGAGGAAAACCCAGCGCTCGCGCCGGCCGGCGAGGGCGCCAATGACGGCCAGGGCGAGCAGCAGGGCGCCGACGTATCCCCCGGCCGGCCGGGCGAGGTAGGACTCGACTCGACCCTGTCCCGACACGCCGTACGCGTACGGAAGAAGAAACGTCAGCGAATGGGCGAGGCTGGTACCCAGGGCCGCCGGTACAGGCTCGCCGGATACGCTCCCGGTGCGGTCCAGAAGCTCCTGCGTCCGAGGCAGGATCTCGAGAAACGGAAGAAGCGATGCGGCGGAGAGCCCCAAAACGAGCGCCCCGGTCACGAGCGAGACGAGTATCGCTCGGCCGCGGCGGCCGGTTCCTGCGGCCAGAAGCTCGGCCACGAAGTAGATGCCTGCCCCGGCCACCGTGTGCAGCAGGCTCTCTGGATGCCCGGCCGCCACCATGAGGAGCAACGCCGCAGCGGTGACGGCAGCCGCCCCCCGGCCGGGCTCCCGCGCCAGCCGCCGGAGCCCCAGTAGCAGTAGCGGAAAGGGGCCGATGGCCGGCGACTGCGGGTGTCCGGAGAGGAAGACCAGGAAATCCGAGAACGCCCATCCACAGGCGCCGATCAAGGACGGCAGATTGCCGAGCTCGAGCTCCCGGAAGAAGAGCAAGGCGCAGACGAGCGAGACCAGGAACCGAAAGGCCATGTCGAAGGTCCAGGCCTGAGGCAGCGGGAGCAAGAAACCGATCCAGGTTCCCGGATGGAAGGCACTCGAGAGCTGTGCCGCGAGAAGCGGCGTGCCTGCCATGATGAAGCGATTCCAAAGCGGCCATCGGCCGCTCTTTGCCGCTTCCCGCACCGCCTTGCGCCAGGGAATTCCCTGATAGACGACATCGGACAGTAGCGGCGTCTGGGTTTTCTCGATGCCCGCCTCGGCCCGGTGCGCCGCGAAGGGCTCTCCCTGGTAGACGATGTCGATCGGGGCGTACAGCCCGCCGGTCACGAGCGCCTTTCCGGTCAGGAGAAGGGGCGCGAAGGCGGCGAAGATCGCCACTCCTGCCGACAGCCGGCGCACGAAGCGGTGCGCGAGCCAGAGAACCGCCGCCGCCGAGCCGAAATACACCGCGACCAAACGCAGAACCAAGAGAGACACGTCGAGGGATCTTACTTCCGGGACGGCGTACACTCCGGACGTGGCCTACTCCTGGGAGCGGCTGACGCCGGCCGAGAAGGACGCGATCCTCCGAGGAGTCGCCGGGGGCGTTGCTCTTGCTCCCCCGCGAGTCGTCGAGATTTCCTGGCAGGACCGGTGCAACATCTGACTGCTTCTTCTGCTCGACGGCCGAAGTCCGAGCGGGCGGCTTCGAGCTGTCTCGGGCGAGGCTTCTCGCTCTCTTCGACGAGATGCAACAAGCGGGAGTGCGCGCCGTCCGGCTGACCGGCGGCGGCGAACCGCTCTTCCGCAAGGACGCCGTGGAGCTGATCGGCGCGCTCGGCCGCCGGGGCATCCGCGTCTCGGACGTCACGACCAATGCGGTGCTCCTGACGGAGCCGGTCGTGAGGGCGCTCTACGCCGCCGGCTGCGACGAGATCCACGTCTCGATCAACACGGCCGAGCCCGATTCCTACGCGGCCATGATGCAGACGACCGAGAAGAACTTCGGCCGCGTCGTCGAAAACGTGCAGCGCGCGGCCCGCATCAAGACCGAGACGGGGTCCGACTGCGCGCTGCGTCTTCAATTCCTGATCTACAAGGACAACTTCCGCCAGATTCCGCGGATGCACCGCCTCTTCCGGGAATCCGGCGCCGACACGTTCTGGTTCAATGGCCTCTTCCCGGTCCGTCCCATGCCCGCCATGACCGATGCCGAGATCGACGAGATGCTGCGCCTCTACGAAGGGGTCCTGGCGGAGGATCTCTTCGTGCGGTTCACCGGTTTCTCGTTCTGGGAGCGGGCCATCTCCGAGCGCATCGCCGCCTCGAGCCGTGCCGCGCTCGCCGCAGGCTGCGTGCTCGGGCGAACAAGCTCCTCTCCGAGCGGGCAGGAAGAGGCCTCTCGAAGCTCCACGAGTTCTGCCTGATCGGCTGGTACTCGACGTCGATCAACGCGAATGGCGACGTCGTGCCCTGCTGCATCCTGCAGGACCGGAAAAACGCGGTTCTCGGCAACATCTACCGGCAGGCGCTCTCGGAGATATGGGAAGGCGTGGCCTACCGGCGTTTCCGGGCGGAGCTTTCCGACATCATGGCACGGCGCGGAGCGAAGTCGGACTTCTCGGGGGCCTGCGTCGTCGAGGAGGTCTGCGTCAAGAAAGATGCGTGTCCGAACCGCTCCTTCTATTGGTCCGACGACGCGGCGTTCCGGCGGCGCTTCCACCGGCTCGTCGAGGAGATGCCCGAGCCGGCGGCGGCCCCCTTTTCCCGGGCGCGACCGTCGGCGCTCCCGGTGTCCGAGCCGATTAGCCGGACTTCGCCCGCGCCTTCGACTCCCGGGCCTCCGCCTCGACGCTCCCCTCGTAGTAATCCAGCCCGGAGTGGTCGAGAACCTCCTCGCCGACTAGGATCCGGAGCGTGTTGGTCAGCTTCAGGTGCTGGATGAAGAGATCGTGCTCGGGACGCAGGTCCGGCCGCGACATCGGGCTCTTGAAGTAGAAGGACAGCCACTCCTGGATGCCCGACAGGCCGGCCCGTTGCGCCAGATCCAGAAACAGAATCAGGTCGAGAACGATGGGCGCCGCGAGGATCGAGTCGCGGCAAAGGAAGTCGATCTTGATCTGCATCGGCTGGCCGAGCCAGCCGAAGATGTCGATGTTGTCCCACCCCTCCTTGGCGTCGCCCCGCGGCGGGTAGTACTCGATGCGCACCTTGTGGAAATACTCGCCGTAGAGCTCGGGGTAGAGCTCCGGCTGCAGGATGGCATCGAGAACCGAGGTCTTGCTGACCTCCTTGGTGCGGAAGGAACCCGGATCGTCCAGCACCTCGCCGTCGCGGTTTCCGAGGATGTTCGTCGAGAACCAGCCGTGCAGGCCGAGCATGCGGGCTCGCAGGCCGGGAGCGATGATGGTCTTCATCAAGGTCTGTCCCGTCTTGAAGTCCTTGCCCGCGATCGGGACATGGCGCTGCCGGGCCATCTCGGTCAAGGCCGGAACGTCCACCGTCAGGTTCGGGGCGCCATTGGCGAACGGGATGCCAGAGGCGAGCGCGGCATAGGCGTAGATCATCGAAGGCGAGATGTCCGGCGAGTTTTCCTTCAGCCCCTTCTCGAAGGCCGGCAACGACTCGTGGATGCCAGACGCCTTCGCGTAGACCTCGGTCGATCCGCACCAGACCATGACCGAACGTTTCACCCCGGTCTTGCGTTGGAAGCCCTCGATGTCCTTCTGCAGCTCCTCGGCCAGGTGCATCTTGGTCGGCGCCTGCTTGCGGTGCGAGCCGTCGAGGTTCCGCACCCACGCGCGATCGAAGACGGCGGGCCAGGGGGAAAGCCCTTCCAAGTCCGAACGGACTGCGGCCAGCATCTCGCGCGACACGACACCGGCCTTCGACGCCGCCTCGTAGGCGTTGTCCGGAAAGATGTCCCACGCCCCGAAGGCGAGATCGCTCGGCTCCGCCAGCGGGACGAGCTCCTTGATCCGGACGAAGCGGGGATCGCTGCGTTTGCCGAGGCGCATCTTCTGCATCTGCGTCAGGGAGCCGAAGGGCTGCGCCATCCCCTTCCCGATCAGGTGGACTCCCGCCACCAGTGTCGTCGCGACGGCGCCCAGGCCCGGCAGCAAGACGCCCAACCGGCCGTCCGCCGGAGCGATGTCCCGCGCGAGCTCGGGGTAGTAAGACGTGCGTTCGTTCATACCGTTTTCCTTTCGGGGCCTCGTCGGGAGAGGGCCACGAGAACCAAGAAGAATATCGGAGCGCCGATGGCCGCGAGAACCAGGAATCCGGCGGCCTTCCCGAACAGAGACAGAAGGAGGACGAGCCAGATGAAGTCGCGGCGGGACAGGGCGTCGGCCACCCGAGACGCCGTCGAGTCTCCTGCTGCCACCGAGGTAAACAGCGGCCCCTGCTTCGAGCGCATCATCGTGGTTCGGTAGACGAACCAGGCGGAAGCAAGCGTTCCCGCCACCGCCAGCGCCCCGAGAACGAGGGGGAAGGAGGCTCCCGCCCCGCGGCTCCAGCCGAGGCCGATGCAGGCGAAGACGGCGGAGTGAACGACGTTGTCCCCCCAAAAGTCGAGCACGCCCCCGAACCGCGACTCCTGGAACTTCAGCCGCGCGAGCTCGCCGTCGCAACCGTCCAGGATCGAGTGCCACAGGAAGAGAAGGGCCCCCGTCGTCTGCAGCGCGGGTCGCGGCGAAAGGAAGAACGGGGCACCCAACAGGCCGATGGCGACGGATACGAGCGTCATCGCGTTGGGGCTGATCCGCGTTGCCGCCAGGCGGCGGCTGATCGCGAGCGAGATCTTCCGTTCGACGTGCCGCGACATGAATCCTTCGGTGTCCTTGACCAGCCCGGAGAGCAGCCAGCGCTCGGCGCGGCGGCGGTCGGCCGCCGTGTCGACGGCCACGCCGAGCTCGCCTGGAGGCCCGCCGGTGAGGAGCTCCCGGACCTCAGACGTCCTCAAGACCCGGTTCCAGGGCACGACCGCCGCTCCCGGCGGGATGGCGGCTCCCGGCGCCACGAGCTCGGCCGGCGTCGCTTCCAGGGCACGGCCTAGGCCGCTGTCCGGAGTTGCCCCCTCGACGACGATGCGCTCGAAGCCGGCCTTGGTGGCCGCAAGGACCGTGCGCCGGATCATCGGGAGGCCGAGCAGGGGCTCTTCGGGCGGCACCGCCGAGGCCCCCTCGGGGCGAACCAGCCAGAGCGAGCGCGCGACGCTCACGCCGATACCACCGGAAGGCTCGCCCCGCCTCGGCGGCTCGACTCCTTCGCCGCGGCGATCAGCCGCACGCAGAGTGCGGCCTCGGCGAGATTTCTACCGCGGACCGCCGGGTCACGGACCTCCTCCAGGAACTCGCCCGCGACGCCGCGAAACCAGTCCGGATGGTGCGAGCCCTCTGCGAGCGACGGCAGCTCCCAGACGATCGGGGCGGCCCCGTCTAACGAGAGTTCGAGCCGTCCGCCGTCGAGATTGAGGCCCCCTCGGTCGCCGTCGATTCCGACGCGGTTGCGCCGCTCGTCGGCCGCCCAGGTCAGAGAGATCCCGGCTTCGACACCATCCCAGTCGAGGGAGACCGCGGCGGTGTCCTCGATCTGAAACTCACGGTGTCTGCGGGTCTCGAGCCGCGCGGAGACCGCGCGCGGCTGCCCCCCCAACCATTGCCGCAAAACGTAGAGAGCGTGCCAGCCGTGATCCATGAGAACTCCGCCGCCCGACTGCGCCGGGTCGACGCGCCAGTTGCCGCTTTCCCCGGCGGCCACCGCCGGCTGTGTCCGCAGCGTCTCCCAACGGACACGCCGAACCCTGCCGAGGGAGCCTTCGCGCAGAAGCTCCGTCATCTTCGCCAGGGCCGGCGCATGCTTCCAGTTGTGCACCGTCACCAGAGCCCGGTCCTTCCGGCGCGCGAGGTCGGCCAGCCCGGGCAATTCCTCGGCGGATAGGACCAGCGGCTTCTCGCACAAGGCGTGGCAACCGGCCTCGAGCGCGGCCCGAACGATCGGGGCGTGCCCGGCCGGGGGCGTACAGACGTCGACGAAATCGGGGGACTCTCCGGCGAGCAGCTCCTCCGCGGATTCGTACCACCGCGCCTCTGGATAGGCTGACCGAAACGCTCCGGCCCCCTCGGTGCGGGCGTCGGCCGCGGCGACGAAGGTGAGGTCGGGAACTTCTCGCCATCCGGGCAGGTGGCCGTTGCGGGCGACGTGCCCGACGCCGATGAGCGCTCCCCTCAGCATTTCTTGGAGGGCCGGCCCGAGAACGTCAGTCGAGTTTCCACTGCCGGGCGAGAACGCCGACCGCCTCGTCTAGGATCTCGAGCCCATCGAGCGCCGTCCGCTCGTCGATGTTCAAGGGCGGGTTGATCCGAATGACGGGCGTGTAGGACATCGCGACGAGACCCCGGCGCAGGCACTCCTGGAAGAGCGCCTTCGTGAAATCCTTCGAGACGAGCTCCTTCGAGCGGCGGTCCTTGACCAGGTCGAGGCCGAGCATCAAGCCCTTGCCCCGAACGTCGCCGACGACGCGGTGCTTCTCCTTCATGACCTCCAGCCGCGCGAGCATGGCACGGCCCACGCGCTCGGCGTTGCCGACAAGGTTCTCGCGCGTGATGATCTCGAGCGACGCCAGGCCGGCGGCCGAAGCGAGGGGGTTCCCGCCGTAGGAAGAGGAGCTGCCCGACGGGTTTGCCCAGGGCTTGGCCTTCGTGAGCTCCTCGGTTGAAATCACGCCCGAGAGCGGGAAGCCCCCGCCCACTCCCTTGCCCACCGTCATGACGTCGGGAACCACACCCTCGTGGTCGACTCCCCACATCTTTCCCGTCCGCCCGAAGCCGGTGATCATCTCGTCGGCGATGAAGAGCGCTCCGTGCTCCTTGGCGATCGCGCGGATGGCCGAGAGGAAACCGGGCGGCGGAATCACGTTGCCGGCCGTTCCCTGCATCGGCTCCGCGATGATCGCGGCCACGGCGCCGCCGGACTGATTCTTGATCACCTCGCGCGTCTTCTCCGCGCAGGCGACTCCGCAGTCCGGGTACGTCAGCGAAAGGGGGCAGCGGTAGCAGGAAGCGTACGGCGCCGAGTAGCAGCCGGGCACGAAGGGACCGAGGCCTTCCTTGAAGTCTCCCCAGAGAAGCGGCAGCACCCCACCCGTCTTGCCGTGGAAGGCGCCGGAATAGCCGATGAACTCGAACTTCTTCGTGACCGATTTGGCCAGCCGAAACGCCGCCTCGACCGCCTCGGCCCCGCTCGAGAAGAGCTGGATACGCGTCAAGCCGGGCGGCGTGACCGAGGCCAACAGGTCCAGAAACCTCGCCCGCGTCTCGGTCGTGAAACTGCCGAAGGTCAGCCGCTCGAGCTGCGCCTTGAGCGTTTCGACGTAGTGCGGATGACAATGGCCCACACTGCCCACCGCGATGCCGGCGATGAAGTCGATGTAGGCGTTGCCGTCCTCGTCGTAGAGCTGGCTCCCCTTCCCGCGGGCCATCGCGAGGCCGGAATAGAGCGCGAAGGACTGCAGTCCGGGCGCCATGTGACGCTGTTCTTCCGTGCAGATTCGCTGCGAGCGCGCGCCGACCTCGTTTCGCTTGACGGTCTCGGTCATCGTGGAACTCCCGCCTCCCGCCGGAAACGAATGGCCAGGCACTCCGCGATCCGCGAAGAGGCCACCTCGCGGTACAGCGCGAAGCTCGGCCAGGCGTTCAGATCGATGAGCACGATCTTCCCGCCCGGCCCGGCAATCGCGTCGCCGCCGAACACTTCGAGACCGAGCGCCCCGGCGCCGCGCGCGACGAGAGCCTGAAGCCTTTCGGGATCGAACCGGTGGTTGGAGAGCTTCTGGTCGCGGTGGTAGAACCATTGAAACCAGGAGAGCGGGACTCCGGCCTCACCTTCTCCGGCCACGCCATAGAACTTGATCAGGTCGCCGGGCACGTGCTCCTGGACGACGGCGTGCGCGATGCCGCGCCCGTCGAGCCGAAGGAGCGCGGCGCGAAGCGCCTCGGGATCCGCGGCGAAGGAGACATCGCCCTCCTGTGTCGCGTGCACGTCTCCCCGCTTGACCCAGCAGGGAGCCCCGGGCTCCGCCGGCGCTTTTCCGCCCGACGTCTCGACGAGCGTGCTCTTGGGGAACACAACCCCTTCCCGGAGGAAGAGCGCGATCGTTCGCTCACGGTCGGTGTTCCGGATTCCCGCCGGCCGGTTGACGATGCGCGCTCCGCGACGCTCCCAATCGGCCAGACGCTCGACGGCGGCGGGCCTCTCGCACATGACGAAGAGGAAAGGCGGGACCTCCGACGCGGGAATCTCCGGCAGCTCGTCGGGAGACTTGAGCTCCACCTCGAACCCGCGCCGGGCGAGCTTCGCGGCGGTCGCCCGAAGGATCAGGGCATCGTCGGTCTCGCGGCCCGGGGAGTGCGCCAGCTCGCGATAGATCCCCCAGCAGCGTGGATTGGCGCTCAAGCGACTCCTCCCGCGGCGCGCCGGAGCGCCCGCCCGAAGAGCGTCTCGGCCAGGCGCACGTCCTCGGGCCGGTCCACATCCACCGCTCTCGGGATCGAGACGGCCCGAATCGGCTCCCCGGCGGCGCAAAGCCAGGAGAGATACTCGCGCAGGCGGCCGAGTGTCGCCGGGGGCTCGAGGCGCCGCGCACCCTCGGAGATCACGTAGAGACCGGCGGTCACGGCATCACCCTCTGCTCCCCCGATCTCGCGCACGCGGTCGGACGCGTCGCGACGCACCCAGAGCGGCTTCTCGTCGGCCACCAGCGGCGTGACGGCGAGCACGGTCTCCTCCTCGGCTGCCTGCTCGGCCTTGCGGACGAACGCCACGAAGTCCTCGGCTGCACAAAGGGTGTCCACCGTCGTCACGAGCAGGCGACCCGGAGGCGAAACCGCGAGGATCGTTCGGAAGCTCTCCCAGGAGTGGGGAGTCGTCCGCAAGACCACCGTCTTGACCAGCTCCGGAAAGCGATCCTCGACGAACGCGGCACACTCCTCCTGCTCGGCATTGAAGATGATCGAGACGCTGGAGACACCCGCCGCGGCGAAGTTCGACAGCACGCGCTCGACGAGCGGCATGCCGGCCACGGGAACGAGCGGCTTGGACGGACCGAGGGCCTGGAGCCGGCTTCCCTCCCCCGCCGCGATGACGCCCCCGGCCACGATCGCCTTCACGGCAGCACCTCTTCGAGCTCCCCGAGACGACCGATCACCCGGTCCTCGGGGCAGCAGGCCGTGCCTTGACCCGAGCGAAGCCAAACGTGCCGGATGCCGGCGCCCTTGGCTCCGGCCATGTCGCGGGGCAGCGAGTCGCCGACGAAAAGCGCTTCTTCCGGCGAAGCATCGACCGCCCGCAGCGCGGCCTCGAAGATGCGGCGTTCGGGTTTCTCCGCGCGCACGACTACCGAATCGATCGCGGCATCCAAGTGGGGCGTCAATCCCGTCTCGCGGCAGACGGCCTCCAGATTGCCGTAGAAGTTGGAAACGACCGCGATGCGATAGCGCGAGTGCAGGCGGGACAGGATCTCCGCGTTTCGGGCGAGGCAGACGCGTGCGTCCGCGAGGAAGCGAGCCGTGACCGGTTCGGCCTCCTTCGGCCTCCCGAGCCTGCCCGCGACACCACCGGACAAGAGGTCGACCGTCCGCGCGAGCGAAAGATCGGGCGGGATCGAGCCGACCAACGCGTCGTCCGTGTCGTAGAAGGCGCGGTCGAAGGCCTCTCCGACGGGATCTCCTTGCTCGTCGAACAGCCGGCGGAAACGATCCTTCCAGGCGACGCCGTCGGCGTCGAGCGTGCCGCCGAAGTCGAAGAGCAGGGCCCGCAACGCTCGCGCCGCGCTCACGGCCGAGCCTCCCCGTTGGCGAGCCGCGCGACCCGACCGGACGGGCGTCTGCCGCCCTTCGACCAGGATTCGGAGAGAAGGACGATCAACCCGGGCAGCACCCAGACGAGCTCCCGGGCCCGCCGCACCAGGCCGTACGCGACCCCCTGCGCCGCGGTCAGCCCGAGCAGCATGCAGACGCCGGTCCGCGCACCCTCGGCGCCCCCGACGCGGGCGGGCAGGAAGAGCAGCATCGTCGTCAAGACCATCGAGAGCGCCTCGACGCCGATGGCGGCCGCGCCGCTCGCCTTCTGCGGAGCGAGCAGGCGAAGCACGATCCAGGTTTCCAGGGCCCCGCCGCACCAGCCGACGAAACAGAGCGCGACTCCGGCGGCAAAGGCCGCGCGGCTCTCGCCATAGAAGCGCCGAATGCGATGGTCGACCGCTTCCGCGCCCTCATGGTGCGGCGTGAGCCGCTCGGAGAGCAGTTTCCACCGAGAGAGCCACCGCACCGTCGGGGCGTAGGTTCCGCGGCGCAAGGCCCAGGTCAGCCCGAGAAGCAGGATGCCGAGCAGCGCGACACCGGCCAGGGCTCCGACGCGGGCTCGCGTCGAAAGGGGGAAGATCACGAGCGTCACCGCGACACCGCAAAGCACGAACAGCCACTGCGCCAGCAGATCCACGTGCTTGTGCAGCGTGACCGACGCGAGCGCCTTGCCCGGCCCGATCTCCCCGGAGAGCAGCCGCACCTTGATCGGCTCGCCCGCGACCCCCCCGGGAGCGAGGTAGTTGGCGGAGTCGCCCGCGAGGTAGACGGCGAAGAGACGAGGCAGGCGGCGCGCATCGGGACGCGGATCCATGACGGCCCACCAGCCGAGAACGAAGGCGGCTTGCGGCACCGCGTTAAGGGCCAGCAGGAACACGAACCAACCGCCGATCGCGCGAAGGTTTGCTTCGATCGCGGGCCAGCCGACCGTCCGAAACAGCCAGACGACGAGGCCGACTCCGAAGAGGAGCAGCGCCAGGCGCGTCAGACGCCTTCCCCAAGGCGGCGCTGCCCTCAGAGGGCCGGGGGATTCCATGTCGCGATCCGAATGGCGCGCGGGCGGGCGATCAAACCGCTTCCCGCTCGGCGGGCTTCAGAAGCACCTTGAGCTCCTGGGGCAGCGAGAAGCTCACGTGCTCCTTGACGGTCTCGAATTCCTCGACTTCACGCACGCCGAGGTTCTCCTGCGCGTAGCGGACGACTTCCCGGACGAGGATCTCGGGGGCCGAGGCGCTGGCGGTCAACCCCAGGACCCCGACACCCGTCAGCCACTCGGGCTGGATGTCCTCGGCGCGCTCGATCAAGTGCGAGGCCACCCCCTGGTCGCGAGCGACCTCACAGAGACGCAGGGAATTCGAGCTGTTGGGCGCGCCCAGGACCAACAGCAGGTCCACATACGGCGCCATCGCCTTGACGGCGTCCTGCCGGTTCTGGGTGGCGTAGCAGATGTCGTCCTTGGCGGGGCGCGCGAGCCGCGGGAAGCGGCGCTTCAGGATCTCGACGATCTCGCGTGTGTCGTCGAGCGACAGGGTGGTCTGCGTCAGGTACGCCACGCGGTCGGGATTGGGAACCTCCACCGTCTCCGCTTCTTCCTTCGTCCCGACCAATCGAATGGAATCCGGCGCCTCGCCGAGCGTGCCGACCGTTTCCTCATGGTCCTCGTGGCCGATCAGGATGATCGTGTACTTCTGGCGCGCGTACTGGATCGCCTCCAGATGCACCTTGGTGACGAGGGGACAGGTCGCATCGATGGTGCGCAGCCGCTTGCGCCGCGCCTTCTCCCGGACCTCCGGAGGCACGCCGTGCGCCGAGTAGACGAGCCACGCGCCGTCCGGGACGTCGTGCACCTCCTCCACGAAGTGCGCGCCCTTGCTGCGCAGCTCGTCCACGACGTAACGGTTGTGGATGATCTCCTTGCGCACGTAGACGGGCCCATCGCAGACCTCGAGGGCCTTCTCGACGACGTCGATGGCGCGCACCACCCCGGCGCAGAAGCCGCGCAGGCCGGCCACGAGGAGTTTCTCGATGCGGACTTCGCTCACCACGTGACGTGCTCCGCGAGGACCTCGCTCGGACCGCTCGGCCGGGAGGGGCGGGCGCCCGAGCGGCGGGCCAGATCCGGATAGAGGGCGAGCACCGTCTCGACCACGCCCGCCGGATCGAGCTTGAAGTTCGCCCGCTGAAGGGCCGCCGGACTGTGCTCGACGAACTGGTCCGGAATCCCGTGCACTCGAAGCCCTTCGGTGTTCCATCCCTCGCGATGGAAGGCCTCGAGCACGGCGCTCCCGAACCCTCCCATCGCCAGGTGCTCCTCCAGGGTGAGCACGCGGGGAGCCGATTCCCGCACCCGGCGAAGCAGATCCAGGTCGAGCGGCTTGGCAAAACGAGCGTTGGCCACGCCGCAGTCGATTCCGCGCTCGGAAAGCGCCACGGCCGCCTCCTCGGCGACCGGGACCATGGAGCCGTAAGCGAGGAGGCAGATGTCCTTTCCCGCGCTTCGGATTTCCCCCTTGCCGATCGGCAGGGTCTGGAGCCTCTCGTCGAGGGGCACCCCGATGCCCGCGCCGCGGGGATACCGGACCGTGAAGGGCCGCCCGGAGGCGATGGCCGTCGCGAGCAGGTGTTGCAGCTCGTTCTCGTCACGGGGCGCGGCGACGGTCATGTTCGGGATGCCGCGCGTGTAGGCGATGTCGTAGATGCCCTGGTGGGTCTTTCCGTCGTCGCCGACCAGGCCCGCCCGGTCCACACAGATGGTGACCGGCAGATTCTGCAAGCACACGTCGTGGATCAACTGGTCGTAGGAACGCTGCAAGAACGTGGAGTAGATCGCCACGACCGGGCGCCACCCCTCCCTGGCCATTCCCGCCGCCATGATCACGGCGTGTTCCTCGGCGATCCCGACGTCGTAGACGCGATCGGGGAAGCGCTTCTTGACCTCGATCAAGGCCGTTCCCTCGAGCATCGCCGCGCTGATGGCGACGATCTTCTCGTCTTTCTCCATCAGAGTCATGAGCGTGCGGGCGAAGACCTGCGAGTAGGTGAAGCGGGGCGCCGAGCCGGGGGCCCCGGCCGGTGTGCCCGGCTGGTGAAACTTGGAGGGATTCTCCTCGGCCTGCACGTAGCCGCGCCCCTTATGGGTCAGCGCGTGGATGACGACGGGCGTGCCGTCGGCCGAGACGCTGCGGGCGCGGGCGAGGGCTTCCTCGAGCTCCACGAAATTGTGGCCGTCCACCGGCCCGATGTAGTGGAACCCGAGCTCGTCCCAAATCAGGTTGGGAAGGAAGAGACCCTCCATCGAGCTCTTGAGCTTCCGCGCGAGCTCCCAGGCCTTGTCCCCGTGCGGCAGCCGCTTGACGAACCGGTGCCCTTTCTCGATGAACTTGCCGTATGCCGGATGGAGCTCGAAACGATTGCGCCAGTGCACCAACCAGCCGACGTTCTCCGAAATCGACCAGCCGTTGTCGTTCAAGACCACGACCAGACGCTTGGGCTTGACGTGCACGATGTTGTTCAAGGCTTCGTAGCTGGGACCCGAGGTCAGCGCCCCGTCCCCGACGATCACGACGACGTACGGTTTGCCCTTGGTCTTCTGCAGCGCCATGGAAACGCCCAGCCCGTACGACAGCCCCGTGCCGGCGTGTCCGGCCGCCAACGTGTCGTGCGCGCTCTCGCTCGGCTCGGCGAACCCCGAAAGGCCTCCGGGTGTGCGGATCGAGGCGAATCGATCGCGCCGCCCCGTGATGAGTTTGTGGGTGTAGCACTGGTTGGAGGTGTCCCACACCAGGCGGTCCTTCGGGCTATCGAAGGCGCGGTGCAGGGCCAGAGTCAGCTCGACGACCCCGAGGTTGGAGGCCAAGTGCCCCCCGGTCTTGGTGATCGTTTCGATGATGACATCCCGGCAATCCTGGGCCAGATCCGACAATTTCGCGTGATCGAGCCTCTTGAGGTCCGCGGGGCCCTCGATGCGGTCTAGCATCTTCATGGTGTCGTCTTGGCCGTCCTCTCGTCGCAAACCACGCCCCCCGAGTCGTCGGCGCCGACCCGGATAGAGGGACGTGGTAAAGATATGCAGTATATCAAGCCGAATGTCCTTGTCATGATAGGGTTTACGGGCCAGCAGGATCATCGAAATCCGGCACAGGTTGCACCGAGGGAGGGCATCCACCCCATGGACGCGATTCGGATCGGCTCCGACGAGCACAAGCAGCTTTTCTGCCGTACGTTCATCCAGACCCACGACCCCTTCAAGCCGGAGGAGATCGCATGGCCGGACCTGGATGAGGAGAGCCTCAAGCGCCTGAAGTCCCTGCCCGTGTGGAACGAGGCGGCCCGGACCGAGGCCGCGACGGCGATCAAGGTCCAGACGCTCGGCAGGACGGAGACGGATCCGATTCTGGCGGAAGCCATCGCGCTCCAGGGCTACGAGGAGGCCCGACACGCCGACGTCATTCAGCGATTGACCCGCCGATACGGTATCGACGTCAAGCCCTACCCGGAGCCCGAGATCCCGAAAAATCCGACCTGGACGTTCCTGCGAACGGGCTACGGCGAGTGTCTCGATTCCTTTTTCGCCTTCGGGCTATTCGCCCTCGGAGGCCGCTCGGGCCTCTTCCCCGCCCCGATCATCTCGGTCTTCGAGACGATCATGCAGGAGGAAGCCCGCCACATCCTGTTCATCGTCAACTGGGCGGCGTACCTGCGGGCGCGCCGCCCCCTCCCGCTGCGCCCGGCCTTCGACGCGCGCCGGGCCTGGAACATCGCCGCTCAAGCCGTGGATCGGGTGCGGGGCGCCCTGCACATGAGCGGGGACGGGGGCAACGGCTCCCAGGACGGGTTCACGTTGAAGAGCCACACGAGCTTCTCGGACTTCTCGCTGCGCTCGTTTCTGGAGCTCTGCCTCGCCGAGAACGAGCGGCGCTTCGCCCCCTATGACCGCCGGCTGCTTCGGCCGATCCTCGTGCCTTCGACGGTCAAGGCGCTCCTGAAGGTTCTGCCGCGCGGAAAGGCCGCCACGCCCTCGAGCGCCGCGGCCTAGCGCGCCGGCCCGAGGCGGCCGGACGCTCGCCCGCCCCGGCCTTCACTTCAGGCCGAGGTCCGCCAGGATCTTCGGGTCCTTCTCCTCCATCGCCAGAACCTGGTGGCACGTGTCGCAGTCGTCGCGGATGACGCGGCCATCGGCGCTCTTGTGCTTTCCGTCGTGACATCGGAAGCAGCCCAGGAAGTCGTCGTGGCCGATGTTATTCGGATGAGATCCCCAGGTGACCTTCATTTCCGGAAAGATGTTGCGAAGGTAAATCGCTTTCACCTGTTCCGCGGCCGTCTCGACGGCGGCCCGCTCGCTCTGATAAACGGAGGGATACTTGGTCCGGTAGAAATCCCCGAGCGCCGCGGGAATGCGCTCCGACGCCGTCGCGCGATCGGCGTAGCTCGCCCGCAGGGCGGCCACCGCCTCGCGTTTGATGAAGGGAAGGCGCGTGCTGATCCGTCCGGCAGACATGGCCTCGTCGACCGCCCGTTCGGGCATCTGGAACGCGTGTGTCGGCCGGTTGTGGCAGTCCATGCAATCCATCTTGCGTCGCTCGGCGTTGGCGAGCTCTGCCGTCGACGCCTTCGCATCGGTCGAGACGAACTCGACTTTCTTTCCCGCGTCGTCGATGTAGGTGACCAAGGGGATGACCTGCCGGCGCCCATCGGTTGACACGTACTCGACCCGCTCGGTCGCGTCCAGATGGCGGCCATGGATTCCGACCAGCCCCTGCGCCGTTCGCCCGCCAATCTTCAAGAGCAGCACGCTCGTTGCCGGCGTGTTCTGCTCGTCGTCGGCGTATTTCGTCCTCACGAGGAACTTGTCGCCGGTGAATTTCTGGGGCCAGTGGCAGTGCTCACAGGTGTCGCGCGCCGGCCGGAGGTTATGGACGGGCGAAGGAATGGGCCGTGAGTACGTCTTGAAGGCGACCGCAAAGACCTGACGAACGCCGTCGATCTTGGCCTTCACGAACCAGGGCGCTCCCGGACCGATGTGACACTCGACACAGGCGACGCGCGAATGAGGCGAGTTCGTGTAAGCGGTGAATTCGGGCGTCATCACCGTATGGCAGGTCTGTCCGCAGAACTGGGCCGAGTCCATGTACTCGACACCCTTGTACGAGGCCGCTCCCATGATGGCGAAGTTGGCGAAGGTGAGGAGGGCAACGACCAGAGTCGCGCGGCGCAAGAACGGGCTGCGCAGGTCCACCTTCGGATACTGGCGGGGCAGCTCTCCGCGCGCGCGAAGCTTGCGGCGCCGCAGAAACGCTCCGAGCGGCATCAACAGGAGCCCCAGGGCGAAGACCGCGGGGAGAATAAGGATGAACACGATGCTGGCGTACGGATGAATGGGACGCGCCTGCACAATCAGATAGATCCAGAACACGAGCAACGTGACGGCGGAGCTCGTCGTCAGGATGGCGCCGGCCAGCGAAATCCGGTTCTGGCCGAGAAAGACGGCGAGTCGAAACACGGTCGAGACGCGGTCGCGAGCTCCTCTGGCCATGAGTCGACCTCCTTGCGCCGGATCGGGCTCCCTCGGGGGGCCGGTCTAGCCTAGCAGCGCCCGGATCGTCAGAAAAACGAGAAGGAGGCCCAGGGCCACGGCGAGAACCGTCGAGATTCGAGTCCAGATCAGGGTCGCGGAGGTCGGCGGAGGCGAGGCCAGGCGCTCGAGCCGCCCGCTCGCGGCGATCCGTTCATATTCGGCCGGCCGTTCGTGGCGCAGCTCCTCTTCCGGAACGACGCCGGTAAAGATGACCTTGTCGACCGGGAACTTCTCCGGCCTCAGGTGGCTGTTGAAGAAGTGGATCGTAAAGATGAAGCAGACGGCGAGCAACGCCTCCTCCCCATGGATCAGGAGAGCCAGGTTGAATGCCGTGCCGGGAATGAACCGGGCGAAGAACTTGGGGAACCAGAGGACCAGCCCCGAGCCACCGATGATCCCCATGCCCCAGAAGACGGCCCAATAGTCGAACTTTTCCCAGTAGGCGTAGCGGTCGAACTTCGGACGCGGACCGCGCCCCATGAACCACCGGAAGTTCTGGGCGATCTGCACGATGTCCCGAGGCTGAGGCACCATGGAGTGGGGGCCCCAGAGGATTCCCCAGTCTTTCCGAACGACGAGGCGGTAGGCAAGCCGCGCCAGGTGCATCCCGAAGCAGGCGAGCATTCCGAAGGCGAAGACGCGATGGAGCAGACCGGCACCTTGGAAACCGCCGAGCAGACGCGCCAGAACGGCGGCCCAGGCGTGGGTCGAGAAGAGCAGGGGTAGTCCCGTCAGCGCCAGTCCCAGGAACGTCACCATCAACAGGAAATGCAAGAAGCGGTCGAAGGGGTCGAACCGCGCGATGTAGCGCTCGAGGGGCCTGGCGTCGCTCGTCATCTCTTCTCTCCCTCTCGGGGGGGCGGCTCCGCGCCGTTTCCTTCGCGCCGGGCGCGCCACGAACGCGGGAACCAGAGGACGGTGTGCAGGCCGAAGAACGCCATGACCCCCACCAGAAGCCACTTCATGAAGATCGACGCGTAGAAGAGCAGCGGATTGCGAGCGCGCTCCTTCGGATTCGGATGCGGGTCGTAGCGGGCGAACTTCTCGCCGGTGTCGGGGTGGCACTTCTGACAAGTCGCGACTCGCCCCGCGGGTGAGACCGTCGAACGCGAATCCGAAGCGGGGTGGATGTCATGGGCCCGATGGCAATCGGAGCAGGTTGCGATCCGCGCAAAGCCGAGATTCGTCACCTGTCCGTGGTAGGTGTCCCGGAAGGACTCCACCGACTCGGCGTGGCAGTTGCCGCATTCCTTGACGGCGTCCAGGCGCCAGGCCTCCACGTCTGCCTGCCGAATGTGGTGGGCCGTGTGGCAGTCGGTGCAGACGGGAGTCCGCTTGTCCCCGTTGCGGAACAGCGTTCCGTGAATTCCTTCGTCGTAGAGGCGCGCGATTCCTTGGTGGCACGAGCCGCAGGTCGAGGGAACGTTTCCCCGGAAGACCCGCGCGGCCGGGTCGGAGGAGCGCCGGATATCGTGCATGCCATGGCAAGTCTTGCAGTTGGGCGCGGTGACGAGGCCGCTCTTCAGGACGGCCCGGCCATGGATGCTGTCCTCGTAGAGCGCCGCGACGTTACCGATCTTGATGTGTCCTTTTCGGATCACGTCGGGGTTGCCGTGACACCGGGCGCAGGTCGCGGGAACGTTCAGGGCATAGGTCCGGGAGGCCGGATCCTTTGCCGGCTGGATGTCGTGCATCCCATGACAGTCCGAGCAGGTCGCCGCGACGCTCGCGCCATTCTGGCGGCGCGCCTCCGCGTGCACACTCTTTCCATAATCGGACACGATGTCGGCGTGGCAGCTCGCACATTGGGCCGGGGGGAGTTTTTCGGCGTGCGGAAACTCAGTCGACGCGGCCAGGCTGGCGTGACAATCGACGCAGGCGAGGCCCGCCTGTCCATGGACCGACGAGGCGAATTTCTCCTGGGCGACGAATAGGGAACGGCCGTCGGCGCGCTTGGCGTCCTTGTCCCCGTGGCAGGAGAGACAATCCTCGTTCGGCGGGGGCTTGACCGCCGGCGCTCCGTTCGCAGCGGAGACGCCGACGGCAAACAACAGGGGAAGCAGGAGGGCCGAGAGTCCTCTCCGAACCGCTACTTCTTGTCGCCCGGGTAGTCCTTCAGCCAGGCGATGTCGACCTCGGTGGCCTTCCGCTTTGCCTTCTCCGCGACGAGCCACTTGCCCCGATCGTTGTAGGTCAGGGAATCTTTCTTGGGCATCTTCTCGCCGTGGCAGTACAGGCAGTTCTCGGCGGGGAAGCCGAGCTCCTTCGCTTTCTTCTGCATCGGAAGCGTCGCGGACGAAGTGCCGCCCAGAAGCATCCACCCGCTCCAGGCGAGCAGGATCGTCCCGAAGCCCAACCCGACGCTCGTTCTCTTCATGGCGGAACCTCCTCGGGTCGGCCCGGTCGGCTACTTCTTGTTGCCCGGATAGTCCTTCAGCCAGGCGCCATCGACGGCCTTGGCGTTCTTCTTCTCCTTCTGGGCGACGAGCCACTGGCCGCGCTCGTTGAATGCGTGCGAGTCTTTCTTGGGAAGCTTGTCGACGTGGCAGTACTGGCAGTTGCTCGCGTCGATCCCGGCCGCTTTGGCCTGCTTCTGTATATCCATGCTGGCCGTCGTCGTACCGGAGATGGCAATCCAGCCGCACCAGAACAGGAGCACCGCGAGCAGACCGAGTCGGGACCCTGCACTCTTCATGTTCTCTCCTTTCCCCTCCTGGAGATTCTATA
>DATKAE010000064.1:0-1506 GCA_035498405.1 Thermoanaerobaculia bacterium
CGGGTCTTGGAGAACGCGATCGTCTCCCGCTTGTGGTTCCCCCCGCAGTGCCGGATCAGAAGATCCAGCAAGTTGACCGGAAAGAGCGGATTGACCTTCGTCCGCGGATCCGTCGACGGAGTGACCTCATGCCGTACCGCCCGGCCCGTCCGAGCCAGCCCGCGCGGATACGCCGGATGCTCGTCGGAGAGGATCGTGAGTGGGCCGGACTCCGTCGATGGAAGCAGTCGCACGAGCTCGGCGATCTCCTTCTCGATGGACTTCGGATCCGCTCGCCCGTGCTGTTCTTCGAGCTTCGTCCGCCGTCGCTTCTGTGCGGCGGTCATCCGACCCTTGCGTCGGAGCTCGGAGTCGGTGAACGCGTAGAAGAAGTGACTCGACGCCCCCGCCGCCACGTGCAGATGGCAGGGGTAGTACTGCGAGTACGCGAAGGACTCGAACCCGTCGATCGCCACGGGCTCCCGCAGACGCAGAGCGCGGAGATGACGCCACTGCCAAAGGAGACAGTGGCGGCCCAGCCGTTCGGACACCCGCATGATGGTGGTGTGAGAGACGCCGAACTCCCGGGCGATCTGCCGGAAGCCCGAGCAGCCGAGGAGCCGGTGGAAGACCGGGATCAGCAGATCGGGGCGCTTGAGGTAGTAGGAGACTCGGAACGACTGCCGGCTGAAGGACGCGCCGCAGCAACCGCAGTTGTAGCGCTGGACGCCGGAGGTTGACGTCCGGGGGAAGTAGAAGCCGGCCTTCGTGTACCTCCAAGGCGCTGTGGCGGCGTGACTTGGGCACTGCGAACGGGGACAGAAGGGCGGAACGAACCCAGCGGTCGGTACGGCCATGCCCGGAACCATGGAAGTTCCGGGCCAACTGCACTCTGCGAACCACAACTCTTCTCTTCCGGAACCTGGCTCCGGGGCGAATTGAAACCCCCCCATTCCGGGGGTAGGCGACCCCCTCGCGGTTCGGCGAGGATCGAAGGAGAGTCCGTACGGCCGCCCCCGATTCCTCCCGTGAGGAGCCCTTGCGCATCGTTGCCGGAACTGCCGCCCTCGCCCTCGCCCTCGCATTCGTGGAGCCCGCGAGCGCCGGCGCACCGCCGGCGGCCGTCGTCCGGACCGACCCCGCCGCCCACGCCGGATCCATCGGCTCCGTCCACGCCGCCGCCGCCCACGCGGAATCCACGCGCTTCGCCGCGCCCGCCGCGTCCTTCGAGCACGTCCCCGCGGATGCCGGCGTCTCGAACCCCGTGGTGTACGCGATCCATGCGGACCGCACCGGGTTCCTCTGGTTCGGCACGATGTACGGCCTCGTCCGCTTCGACGGGCGCGAGTACCGCACGTTCCGTCACGACCCCTACGACTCGACCTCGCTCTCGCACGACGACGTCGTGGCCATCACGGAGGACTCCCTCGGGGACCTCTGGATCGGGACCTGGGGCGGTGGCGCGGACCGCTACGATCGGGCGCGCGGACGCTTCGACCGCTTCCTCCCGGACGGCGCGGACTCCAC
>DATKAE010000065.1:0-6377 GCA_035498405.1 Thermoanaerobaculia bacterium
GTCTCTGTGCCGTCGGGTCCGCGGCGCCCGCTTACTACTAGACGTCCGTGACCCGACCTGCGGCATGATGCGGTCGCATTAGAACGACGGCAATGGTGGTCCGCTGGCGTAGTTAAACGAGTGAGCGAGCGATTCGGTTACAGTATTTCGCGGATGCGCTCGGCAAGAAGGGGCGCCGAATCGACGCGGACGTCCCCGGTTGGATGGCGCAGGGACTCGCGCCGGCCGCTCGGTCTGCGAGACGCGACCTTCGACGCGCGTTCCAGGCGAAGGCTCGCCCTCTTCGGTCACCCCCTGAAGATTCTCGTTCTCTCTCTTCGCACCGGCAGGGACAAGGGCGGTCCGCCGCCTGACCCGACCAATCGCTCGGCGAGTGCCTACGCTCCCAAGTCGGCGGCTACTGCGCGCGCTGGAGACCGCGAAGCCGTGCGCCCGTCGCCTGCTCCGGGGCTTCCAGCAGCCGGTGCTGGTAGGCGAAGACCACGGCAGCAAGCTTGGTGTGAACCTCGAGCTTCTGGAGAATCTTGGCCGTATGGTTCCGGACAGTCACCGCGGAGATGAAGAGTCGGTCAGCGATCGCGGAGGTGACCATCCCTTCCGCGAGGTATCGCAGAATCTCTCTCTCCCGCGCCGTCAGATAGACCGGCTGGCCCTGGCTCGTCGTCATCGGCCAGAGGGGGTCGCGGACCGCTGCCTCGCGCGTGAGCTGGCGCTCGAGCGACGACTCCTTCCTTCGCGCGCGCAGGACGTGAACGACCGCAGAGAGCGCCGGGTGGTAAGACGGGATCGCGAACATCGAGACCTGAAACTGCTGCTGACCCTTGCCGGGAACCTCGATTGCGAGAGAGAACCGATTGACAGGTTGCTTCGCTCTCTCTCGCGCCTGGAAGGCGACCGGGCAGCTCTGATGGCAATAAAGGTTGCCATGGGAGTCGAGACCGCCCGTGACGTCGTAGCATCGCTTGCCGAGGACGGTCCGGGCCGTCCGCCCGAGCAGGACCTCGCACTTCTTGTTCCAGAGGATGATCCGTTCCGCCGCGTCCGTCGCGAAGACCGCCTCATCGCTGCGCGCGATACGGTCCAATGTCTCCCATCCGTGTGCCGAGGATGGATGCAACCACATGATCCCCCCCTCTCGTCTCGGGCAAGGGAAGATGCGGTCGGGCTCTCCTGGCGAACTCGGCGGGCCGCTTCCTCTGTCCAGGCCCTCTAATAGCATTGCTTTGGTCGCCGGATCGTGTCAAGGGGCTGGGGACGTCCTCGGGCAGTCGAAGGAGGGCGACGTCACGGCAGCGAGGCACGGGGCGAAATTACGGAAGCCCAGCCGGTCCGGCACGCGAGCGGACTCGCAGCGGCGACGCAACTGGTTGGTGCGAAAGGAGGGACTCGTGCTTCTCGTCCTCTCCTTTCGCACCGGTGGCGACAAGGGACGGTCTCCGGAATCCTGGGGCTGCACTTCGAGAGGTTCTGGTTGGTGCGAAAGGAGGGACTCGTGCCGGCCGCTCGCTTTGCGAGGCGCGGCCTTCGGCCGCGGCCGGCGCTTCTCCGGCGAGGGTGGCTCGCCCCCCACGGTCACCCCCTGAGGGTTCTCGTCCTCTCCTTTCGCACCGGTGGCGACAAGGGACGGTCTCCGGAATCCTGGGGGCTGCACTTCGAGAGGTTCTGGTTGGTGCGAAAGGAGGGACTCGAACCCTCACGGCAGTGAAGCCACAGGTTCCTGAAACCTGCGCGTCTACCAGTTCCGCCACTTTCGCAGGGGAACGGCAGACTACCCGCAAGTCCTTCAGAAATCAATGGGTCACGCATGAGCGTTCGAGACCGTCCTCTGGCCTGTGAGAGCAACATTCTGCGCGACGTCGACAAGCTCAGGAACCGTCCTCCTTCCCCTCGCGCGAGACGAGGCGAAGGTGGACTCGCCTTCGGCTCTTGTCGACTCGTTCAACCAGAACCTCCCACTCGTCAAATTCTCTGAGGTCCGGCGACCCGAATTGCGATAGCAGGAAGCCCTCCGGTGGCTTGCCGTTCAGAAGCGCCATCAGCTCGAACCGCGTGATTAGCTTTCCGTTGATCGATCCGTCGGCCGCATTTGGCTTGTCCGTCGCGTCGCGAGCCACGATGAACAGCTTGGTCGGATCCTCGCCCTTGGTCTCCGCCAGTAACGCCTCCGCGGACCGCAGCGTCTCCGCACGAAGCTCCTTCCAACCCGGGCCGTCTGGCGCAGGATGCTCACGCAGGCATGCCAGGCTGCGTTCCGCCGCCTCGCGCTCCGCGCCCACGGTTGACACGCTGAAAAACCCCGCGCTTTCGATGGGATTCTTCATCGCCCCTCCCTTTCACTGCCGACAGCCATTATGAGGGCGTGAGCCGCCGAGCAGCGCCAGCGCGACGCGATCACGAAGAAGTGGGTCACGCGGAACAAACTCCAGCCACCACCCCCGAACCAGTTGACCGTGTGTGTTGACGCCCCTCCGACAAGTTTGACAGCATGAGGTCGCAATGGCTGAGATGAAGATGCTGATCCTGCGTGGCAAAGCGGGGCACTTTGCCGGCCGTGATTGGCCGCGCGGAGCGTTGGACGAACCGTCCGCGCTGGCATACGCGCGCCGCAAGGGATATGTCGGGCAAGTGCTGAATGTGGCGGGCCTGTCCGGCCCGAACAGTGCGCAGACGAAAATGGCGTTGGCGGAGTTTCATCGCGACCCGACCGTTGCCGCGCTCTATGGATTTTCGGCTGGCGGCTACAACGTGCTGCACATCATCAAGGCTCTGGCGCCCGACGAACGCGCCCGCCTTCGATTGGTTGTCGTGCTTGGTGCGCCGGACAACAAGTCCAGCGCGTATGACGGGCCTTGGAAGATGGTTCATCGCACCGATCCGGCGGGAGGCCACATGGACGGCCCGCGCGCGTTGCTCGCGACACGACATCATTGACCTGCGGTGGGAGGTAGCGCGGAAATCCACATCGTTTTCGCTCGCATGGTTCGAGGACAGGCGGCGGACGGCGCCGCACAAGAACGAATCGACGAGCCGCGGGTGGCGCGCGACGACCCCGGAGCCACGGCACGGCGGGCCGAGGAAGGCGGGCTCTAATTACGGGCGGGGGAATTTCTTCCGCGCCGCGACGTAGATCTCCGTGTCGCCCCGCTCGCCCGAGGCCTGCCAGAGCTCCGCAATCTCGAAGCCCAGGATGGCGAGCAGATGCCGCACCTCCACCTCGGTGTAGAAGCGCACTCGTCCGGGGCTGCGCTCTCGGACCTCGGCGCCTTCCAGGAAAGCGCGCGTGTACTCGGGCGAGAGGAAATTGGGGAACTGGACGAAGAGTACGCCCCCGGGCTTCAAGACCCGAAACGCATCCCGAAGGAAAAGGAAGGCGTCTTCCCTCGCCAGGTGCTGGAGCACGAGAAACGACGAAACGAGGTCGAACTGATCGGCCCCGAAGGCCCGGAGGAATTCGTCGTTGCCGATTTCGCGCAGGTGAACGTTGGGCAAACCCGCCAGCCGTTCGCGTGCTCGGGCGATCATCTCGCCGCTGACGTCGACGGCGTGGATCTCTGCGACCTCGGGCGCCAAGTAGCGCTCGACCCGCCCGACACCGCAGCCGATATTCAGGACGACGGCGTTCCGACTCCGAAGGAAGCGGCGCACCATCTTCGCGTCGCTCTGTCCGGTGCTCTCGAAAGATTCGGCCGTCGAGCCGGTCAGGATGGCGTCGTGGGCGTCGCCACGGGCCGCCTGATCCCAGGCGCTCTTGTAATCGAGCGCGCCGGCGGGGGTGGCGAGGCTCGGGCGCGCGCTGCGCCGTTGGAAGAAGCGGAGCAACCGCACGAAGTCAGATTAACCCAAGGCACCCTCGGAACTGGAATTCGTCGGCCCGGAATCCTTCGGAAGGTCGGCCAACGGCGTCCGGGCAGGCGGTCAATGGGCACTCCCGAGTCATCGAGGGTCGCTGACCAGCGGCGGGCCGGCTCGCGCGCGGGGCGGATCCGACGGTCTTCGAACACTATATCAGTCCTGATATAGTTGGCGGTCTGCCGCCGGAAGTGCCGGCGGTCCGTTCCCCACGATAGACTGCGCCCCGTGCTGCCCCGCGACTCGGAAATCCTGGAACGCCTGCGTCAAAAAGGTTCGCGGATCCTGTCCTTCCGCGAGCTCGTCAGGGCCTTTCGCGTCCGGGAGGACCACGAGGAGGCGTTGCGCGAGCGCCTGGAGGCCCTCGAGCGCAGGGGCGAGATCGCCCGGGTGCGGGGGGAGAAGTATTCCGCGATCGAATTTTCCAATATGGTGGCAGGCCGCATCACGGTCCGCCCGGAGGGCTTCGGCTTCGTTCTGATCGAGGGAGGCGAGGATCTCTTCGTGCCGCGCTCGGCCATGCACGGAGCGATGGACGGCGACACGGTGCTGGCGAGAGAGGAGCGCTCGCGGGCGCGGGGGCGCGGGGCGGATTCCGGCAAGATCTCCGGCAGCGTCGTCAAGGTGCTCGAGCGCGCGCGCGAGCGCGTGGTCGGACGGTTCGAGACGGCCGAGGGCAAGAGGGTCGTCCTGCCTTACGACCCGCGAATCGACGCTGTCGTGCGAATCGGGGAGGGCAAGACGCACGGCGCGCGGGAGGGCGAGATCGTCGAGGCGCGCCTGACGGCCTTCCCCGATGCCCGGCGGATTGCGCACGGGGTCGTCGAGGAGCGGATCGGATTCCTCGGGGAGCCGGGCGTCGACATCGAAATCGTTCTGCGCTCGCACAACCTGCCGCACCGCTTTCCGAAGCCGGTCGTGGCGGAATCGGAGACGTTTCCCGAGGAGGTCCGCGAAGAGGATCTTCTCGGTCGTCGTGACTTCCGGGACCGCCGGGTCGTCACGATCGACGGCGAAACGGCCAAGGACTTCGACGACGCCGTCGAAGTGGAGAAGACCGGCGACGGGTATCGCCTGGGAGTCCACATCGCCGACGTCTCGCACTATGTCGAGGAGGGCACGTCACTCGACGACGAGGCCCGGTCGCGCGGCACGAGTGTCTACTTCCCGGGCCGCGTCCTCCCCATGCTTCCTGAGCGGCTTTCCAACGGCCTCTGTTCGCTCAACCCCCGCGTGGACCGGCTCGTCCTGTCGGCGATCCTCGAGCTCGACCGGCACGGCCGCGTTCTCAAGGCGGAGTTCGCCAAGGGGGTGATTCGGAGCGCTCACCGGATGACCTACACGGAGGTCGCCCGGCTGCTCGAGTCGCCGCCGTCCTCCGCCGACGAACTTCGATACGGAGCCCTCCTGGAAGACTTCCGCGTCATGGCGGAGCTCGCGGCGCATCTGCGCCGCCGCCGCGAGGCGCGCGGCTCGATCGACTTCGACCTGCCCGACGCCGACGTTGTGCTCGACGACGAGGGTCTGGTCGTGGGGATCGTGCCCGAGTCGCGCAACGTGGCGCACAAGCTGATCGAGGAGTTCATGCTGGCCGCCAACGAGGCCGTCGCGAAACACCTCCTCTTCGCCAGGCAGCCGGCGGTCTACCGTGTGCACGACCGGCCGGATCCGGACCGACTCGTGGACCTTCGCGAGGTGCTCCAGAGCTTCGGCTACGAGCTGAAGGGAGACCTCGAGGAGGTTCCGCCCTCGGCGTTTCAGACGATCTTGAACGCGATTGCCGGTCGGCCCGAGGAGCGTCTTCTGCGGGACCTGCTCCTGCGGGCGCAGCGCAAGGCGCTCTACAGCGAGGAGTGCCGCGGCCACTATGCGCTCGCCGCGCCGTACTACTGCCACTTCACCTCGCCCATCCGGCGCTACCCGGACCTGATCGTTCACCGGCAGCTGACGCGGCTGCTGCGGGAGGGACGGCCCGTTCCGGCCGGGGACGTCGAGGACGCGAATCGGCGGCTGGCCGAGGTCGCGAGCCTCTGCTCCCAGCGCGAACGGCGAGCCGAGCAGGCGGAGCGCGAGAGCCTGCTCTGGAAGAAGATCGTCTTCATGAAGGACAAGGTCGGGCGCGAGTTCGACGCCTTCATCACGGGAGTGGCGGCCTTCGGCGTCTTCGTGACGCTCAAGGATTTCTTCGTGGAGGGTCTGGTGCCGGTCTCCGCTCTGGGAGAAGATTTCTTCGTGTACGAGGAGAAGCATCACCGCTTGCGCGGCCGCTCGGGCGGCAAGGTCTATCGGCTTGGGGATTCCCTGCGCGTCGAGCTCAAGGCGATCGACGAAGTGAGGCGGCGGCTCGATTTCCGTCTGGCGCATGCGGCGCCGGCGCGGACAGCGGCCGGGTACGGGCGGAGGGCCCGGAGGATTTCGCGATGAGAAGGATGATCGGGCTCTCGACTCTCCTGGGTCTGGCGCTGCTTCCCCCGGCGGGCTGCCGGGAGAAGGGGCGGCCCGATCCCGAGGTGCAGATGGCCATCTCG
>DATKAE010000066.1:0-7520 GCA_035498405.1 Thermoanaerobaculia bacterium
GCCGAACAAGAACCGGGAGAGGAGCCGCATCGCGAGCGCCGCGCCCACGCCCCCCAGCGCGAGGCCCGCGAGGCACCGGGCCACGCCCTGACCGAGGACCAGGCGGGCGACGTCGCGCGGCTGCGCTCCGAGGGCGACTCGGATGCCGATCTCCCGGGTGCGACGCGCGACCGCGTAGGCGAGGAGTCCGTAGAGGCCGATCGAGGACAGGAGCAGCGCGACGCCTCCGAAGAGGGAGAGCAGCGTCGCCCGGAATCGCGGCGAGCCGACGGACTCTTCGATGAGCGACTCGGCCGTCTTGATATTGAAGAGCGCGACGTTTGGATCGACTTCCCGCAAGGCCTGTCGCAGGGCGGGCAATAGCATGAGCGGGTCCCGGCCGGCGGGCGCCCGCACGACGACTGCGAGTGAGCTCATGGGAGCCTGCAGGAGCGTCGGGTAGACGGCCGGGGCGGCCTCCTCGGAGGGGCCGAGGAATCGCTCGTCGCCGACGACCCCGACGACCTGCCGCGGCTTGCCCCAGAAGCTCACGGTCCGTCCGACGGCGTCCTGTCCCGGGAAGTAACGCCTCGCGAACGCCTCGTTGATCACGAGGACCTCGGCGGAACCCTGCCGATCCCGGTCGTCCAGGTCGCGGCCGGAAAGAAGCGGCGCCGAGACCGCGCGGAAGTATCCTGGCGCGACCGGGCGGATGAAGACCTCGTCGCGTCGGCCCGGGATCTGCGGTCTGCCTTCGACTTCCACCTGCGAAGTCCAGCCCGGCATCAGCGGGTGGTTGACGGCGAGGGCCGCCGCGTCCGCTCCTGGAAGTGCCTGGAGCTTCGGAAGTATTGCGGCGTAGAAGCGCTGGACCTCCGGCCACCGGTAGAAGTCCTCGGTCCTGGCCGGCTCGGGGTACGTGGACTTGGGCAGCTGGAGCTCGGCCGTGAGCAACCCGGCAGCGTGGAATCCCGGATCGACGCGGCGCAGGTTCCGCAGGCTCAGAAGCAGGAGCCCTGCCGCCGTCGCGAGCAGGCACGCGAGCGCGACCTGGCCGACGACCATCGCGGAGCGCAGGGTCTCCCCGGAGGCGGTCCGCGACCCCAGCCCTTCGAGCGGGCCTTCGGTGCCGGAGAGCGTTCGGTAGAGCGGTGCCAGCGCCGAGGCGATCCCGGCAACGAGACTGACGGCGAGCGTGAAGAGGAGCACGGGCACGTCGAGCCGAATCTCGCCGGTCCGGGGCAGGGCTTCGGGTAAGAGCGCCAGCAGGCCTTCGAGTCCCCAGCCCGCAAGAAGGAGTCCCGCGCCCCCACCCGCGATAGCGATGAGAAGAGCCTCGGCGAGAAGCGGGGCGGCGATCCCGGCGCGGCCGGCGCCGAGCGCGCGGCGGATCGCGATCTCGCGCGAGCGCGCCCGGGCTCGCGCCAGCAGAAGGCCCGAGACGTTTGCGCAGCCCATCAAAGTCACGACGAGAACGGCGGCGAGCAGGACGTAGAGCTCGCGCCGGGAGTTCCCCACGAGCGCCTCGGCGAGGTCCTGCACGCGCGTGCCCCGGCCGGCATTCTCGTTGGGATAGGCGCGGGCGAGCCTCGCCCCGATCGATGCCATCTCCGCGCCGGCCGCCTCGACCGAGACTCCATCCGCGAGGCGACCGATCACTCTCAAGCCGTGAACCCCGCGCTCGTGGAGGAAGGCTCCCATGGTGGGCGTCAGGGCAATCCAGGCCTCGGCCCCGGCGGGATAGTCGAAACCCTCCGGCATGACTCCGATGACCGTCGTCGGCAGGCCGTCGATCGCGAGGGTCTTTCCGAGGACGGCGGTCGATCCTCCATAGCGGGACCGCCACAGCGCGTGCGACAGGAGGACCGCCCCCGCCGCGCCTTCTCGGTCGTCCTCCGGGGCGATGCCGCGGCCGATCGCCGGAGCCACTCCCAACGTCGGAAACAGATCGTGCGAAATCGCCGCGATCGAGATCCTCTCCGGCTCACGGCCGGCCTCGGTCAGGTTCATGTCGGGCCGGCGCCAGGCCGCCAGGTGCGAGAAGGAGCGGGCTTGCCGTTTCCAATCCTGGAGATCGGGATAGGAGGCGTAGGCGTAGTACTCGTGGTTGTGAAGGTCGGTTTCCCACACGGTCGTCAGCCGATCCGGCTCGCGAAACGGAAGCGGCTTCCAGAGGACCGCGTGGACAACCGAGAAGACCGCGGTCGTCGCGCCGATCCCGATCGCGAGTGTTGCGATGGCGGCCGCCGCAAAGCCGGGGCTGCGCCCGAGGGCGCGGAGGGCGTACTTGAAGTCCTGGAGCCGTGCGCTCATCGGTTAGCCTCTCGCTCGGTCATCCGTCTTGCCTCAGGGCGACCATCGGATCGACATTCGCCGCCCGGCGCGCCGGAACGTACGTGGCCAGAACCGCGACGACGGCCAGGAAGGCCGCGACCGCACTGAAGACGAAGGGGTCGCGAGGTGCGACGCCGAAGAGAAGGCCCTGGAGGAGCTGCGTCGCCGCGAGCGCCAGAAGGATTCCGACGGCGGCGCCGCCGGCAATCAGCCGCGCGCCCCGGCGGAGGAAGAGCGACGCGATCGCCGCGGGCCGGGCACCGAGCGCCATCCGAATGCCGATCTCCCGCCGGCGCTGGCCGATCTCGTACGCCAGGAGTCCGTAGAGGCCGATCGACGCGAGAAGCAATCCGAGCAGGCCGAGCGTGGACGTGACGGCGCCGGCCATGCGCTGGGGCAGGGAAGAGACGGAAATGAAATCCGAAAGGGCCATCGTGTCGAGAACCGGCAGATCCGGATTCATCGTGGTGACCTCACGGCGAAAGGCGGCGTTGAAGCCGCCCGCGGCGGCGCCCTGCCCTCGAATCAGAACGGTCATTCGGGGGAAGTACCGCTGCGCGAGCGGGAAGAACACGGCGGCCTGCGGCGACTCGGCGAGGCTGCGATATTTCCCGTTTCCCACGATGCCGACGATGCGCACGTCGTGGGAGCCGAAGCGGAAAGTCTTACCCACCGCCTCCGCGGCCGGCCAGAAGCGGCGGGCCATTGTCTCGTTGACGATCGCGACCGGAGCGGCCTTCGCGGCATCTTCGTTCTGAAAATTTCTTCCTGCGACGATCGGGATCCGAAGCGTTCCGAAGAATCCGGGCGAGACCGTGTTGGTCTCGACCGCCAATCCCTCGGAGTCCGGGTCGGCTTGCCCCGGGATCCGAATTCTCTCGGTGGATCGCCCGAAGCCTCCGAGCGGAACACGCTGAGCCAGGCCGACCGACTCGACGCCCGGAAGCGCCTCCACCCGACCGAGCAGTCCCCGGTACAGCGTTTCGCCCGCGGCTTCGTCGCGCGCGACGAGGGCCAGGTTCAACGTGCTCATGCGCACGCTCGACGCGTCGAAGCCCGGCCGGGTGTTTCGGATGGCGCCGATCGAACGGACCAGGAGACCCGCTCCGACGAGAAGAAGTGTCGACATGGCGAGCTGTGTCGCCACGAAGAGCCGCCGCGCCCGCAGGGGCCGGCTCGCCCCGCTCCCTTCTCGCAGCGCGGCCGCCAGAGCCGTCGGCGCGCGCAGGAGGGCGGGCAGCAGTCCGAAGAGGAGCGCCGAGCCGACCGCCGTGGCCACCGCAAACGCGAAGGCACGCAGGTCCGGCCGCAGGTCGAGTTCCAAGGGGACCGCGAAGCGTGGTGTGAACGAGGCGAGCACGCGGCAAAGCCAGAACGACGCGAGAAATCCCGCGCCTCCCCCGGACAAGAAGAGTAGCAGCGTCTCGGTGAAAGTCAGCCGCGCGAGGTCGGAGCGCCCGGCGCCGATGGCGCGCCGGATCGCGAACTCCCGAGACCGGGCGAGGTTCCGGGCCAGCAGAAGGCTCGAGACGTTGACGCAGGCGATCAGGAGCACGAGGCCGCTAACTCCCGAGAGCAGACCGAACAGAGTCGTGACGACCTGCCGCAGCGAGTCGTCGACGGGTGTCGAAGGCCGCACGTCGACTCCCATCCCGCGGTTTTCCTTGGGAAAGTCCCGGGCGAGATTTCGGGCCAGGGCCGCGAGCTCCGCCTCCGCCTCGCGGCGCGACACGCCGGGTGCCAGGCGGCCGATCAACTCGAGGGAATCGTCGCCGCGGGCGTCCAGGTCGAGGCCCGGCGCGCCCCACACGGCCGCCGAGAGGGGCAGCCAGAGGTCGAACTTGAACCCGACGAAGGTTCCCTGAAAGCCCGGCCCGAGGATGCCGACCACGGTGAAGGGATGTCCGTTCACGACGATCGTCCGCCCGAGGAGTCCGGGGTCCGCGGCGAACTGGTTCCGCCAGAGGCGGTCGCTCACGATCGCCACCGGAGCGGCCGCGCCCGAGCGCGCGTCGCTCTCGCCGAAAGGCCGCCCGCGGACGGGTGACACTCCGAGGACGTTGAAGTAGTTCTCCGACACGATCTGCGCCTCCACGGGTACCGAACCATTTTCCCGGCGCAGGCTCACGAACCGTCCCGTGAATGCGGCAAGCCCCTGCAGGCGGCGCGTCGCTCGCCGGAGATCGAGAAAGTTCAGGTGAGAGAAGCCCTGAAAGGAGGTTCCATCGGCCTCCGTTCGGTGAACGTTCACCAGGTGCGCCGGATCGCGGGCCGGCAGATGCTGCAGGAGCACGGCGTCGACGAGCGTGAACACAGCCGTCGTCGCGCCGATCCCGACGGCGAGGGTCAGAATCGAGATCACCGCGAAGCCGCGGCTCCGGGTCAGCGTCCGGGCGGCGTACGGGAGCTCTCTCAATAAGGACATTTCCTACTCCGATCGCAGTGCGTCGACCGGGTCGATCCGAGCGGCTCGACGCGCGGGCAGGAGGGTCGCGGCCCCGACGGCCGACAGGATGGTGAGCACGCCGGCGAGAAGGACCGCAGGGTCGGCGCCGCCCACCTCGAAGAGCTGCCCCCGGAGCCATCTCCCCAGGACGAGACCAGCCAGGGCGCCGGCGGCGAGACCGCCGAGCGCGAGGCGCAGCATCCGGAAGGCAATCAGTCGAAGGATCTGGTAACGCCGGGCTCCGAGGGCCATGCGGATGCCGATCTCCCGCGTGTGACGCGAGACGAAGCTCGAGACCACGCCTCCGATGCCGATGGCGGCGAGCAGAAGCGCGGTAGCCGCGAAGGCGACGAGCAAGTCGCGCGAGAAGCGACGGGTGGCCGTCGAAGCCGCGATCACCTGTTCGATGGTGGCAACGTGCATCACGGGCTGGTCCGCGTCGACGGAGCGAATCGCCGCCCGCACCGCCGGTGCGAGGCTCGATGCCTCGGCCCGGGCTCGGACCACCAGAACCATTCCGTTGTCGACGAATTGAGACAGAGGCAGGTAGATCTGATTGCTGCGGGGCGCGGCGAGCGAGGCGTGCCGCACGTCGCGGGCGACACCGACCACCGTCCGCCAGGGTCCGTCCGTGCCCCCGACCTTCACGCGCTTGCCGAGAGGATCCTCGGAGCCCCACACGCTTTGCGCGAGCGTCTCGTTGACCAGCACGACGGGAGGCGAGTCGGCGCGGTCCGTTTCGAGGATGCCGCGTCCTCGCCGGACGGGAATGCCCATCGTGGCGAGGTATCCGGGACTGGCCGAGTAGCGGTCGGCGCTCGGATCCTGCTCGGGATTCGTGCTGAGGTGACCCTCCGGATGGACGCCGTGGGTGTCGAAGTTGCCTCCGAGGGGGAGCTGACTGACGAGCCCCGCCGAAACGACGCCGGGCAACCTCTCGACGCGCTCTCGAACGCGGTCGAAGAACTCGACGACGGCGGGATCCTTCTCGTAGCGGTTGCCGTAGAGATCCACCTCCATCGTCAGGAGCCCGTCGGACCGGAAGCCCGGATCGACGCGAAGCAGCCGCGACACGCTCTTGAGCAGGAGGCCAGCGCCGAAGAGAAGGGCCAGAGCGAGAGCAACGTCGAACGCCACGAGCAAAGCTCCGGAGCGGCGGGACCGCACGGCGAGACCGCCCACGGCGCCCTCCCGAAGAGCTGGCTCGAGCCGCGACAACCGCAGCGCCGGAACGCCTCCGAAGAGCAGGCCGGTCACGGTCGAGACGGCGAGCGTGAAGAGGAGCACCGAACCGTCCACGCGCGCCGCCGCCAGACGCGGAAGCTCCGGAGCCGAGGCGGTCAGGACGGGCAGGGCCCAGCCGACCGCGGCGAGCCCGAGGGCCCCGCCGCCGATCGAGAGCACGGCGGCCTCGGTCAGGAAAAGGCGCGCGATGCGGCCGCGCGAGGCTCCCAGGGCGAAACGCACGGCGACCTCGCGACGCCGCGCGGCGGCGCGCCCGAGCAGGAGCGTCCCGACATTGGCGCATCCGATCAAGAGCACGAGGCCGACGGCCGCCGCGAGCGACCAGAGAGCGGAGCGCGCCCCGCCGGAGAGCCTCTCGGCGAACGGTGTCACGAAGACCCCGGGCGCCGAGTAAGAGTTCGGATACTCTCGGGAGAGCGCTTGGGAGATCGCATCCATCTCCGCTCTGGCGCCTTCGAGCGTGACGCCTGCTCGCAGGCGCCCGATCGCGCGCAGGTGCCGGCAGTCCCGGCACGCCCATGGCTGCGACGCGTTGTAGCCGAGCGGGGCCCAAATCTCGGTCGGGCGTCCGGGAGAGGGAGAGAAGACCGATTCGAAGTCCGCCGGGAGGACGCCGGCAACCAAGTACGGCGTGTCTCCCATCAGAACCGTGCTCCCCACGATGGCGGGATCGCTGCCGAAACGGCGGACCCAGAGCCCGTGCCCGAGCAGGACCACGTGGTGATTGCCCGTGCGCTGCTCTTCGGGCAGGAAGTCGCGGCCGAGGGCGGGACGAACCCCGAGCATCTGGAAGAAGCCATCGGTGACCCGAATCCCCTCGAGCTTCTCCGCGTCGCGGCGGCCGCCACCGGAGAGCTTCGGCGTCCAGTAGGACATCGCCGCGATCTCCTCGAAGGAGCGGTTGCGGGCACGCCAATCCACGTACGTCGCGAACGACGTGTTCGACGGAGAACCGTCCTTCTCCCGTTCCTCCAGAGTGACGAGCCGCTCCGGCTGCCGGAAGCCGAGAGGCCTCAAGAGCACCGCTTCGACGACGGAGAAGATCGCGGTGTTCGCTCCGATGCCCAGAGCGAGCGTGGCGACCGCGACGGCCGCGAAGCCCGGGCTCTTGGTCAGAGAGCGCAAGGCGCAGCGCAGATCCTGGAAGGCGCCGTTCATCCTCGTCATTCCGCCCGGAGGGCCTTCACGGGATCGACGCCGGTCGCCCGCAGCGCAGGAGCCAGTGTCGCGGCGAGAACGGCCGCGAGCAGGAGCGCGCTCACGCCGGCGTAGCTGACCGGGTCGAAGGCCGAGACTTCGAAGAGCATTCCCTCGAGCAGTCGCATGCCGGGTGCCGCGAGCACGAGCCCGGCGCCGAGACCGATCGCACCGACGAACACCGCCTCGCGGAGAAAAAGCGCAAGCACGTCGGCCGGGCGCGCGCCCATCGCGACACGGATGCCGACTTCCCGTGTCCGCTCGGCGGCCGCGCACGAGGCGACCCCGTACGTGCCGACGGCGGCGAGCAGCAGGGCGA
>DATKAE010000067.1:0-2767 GCA_035498405.1 Thermoanaerobaculia bacterium
CGAATCCACCCATTCCTTGCCCTTGTGGGTCGACTGCATGCTGAGACTCTGGCTGCCCACCTGCACCAGGCGCCCGGTCTCCCTGGAGACCTTCACCATCTCGAGGGCCTCGGGGATCTTGTGGGTCATGGGCTTCTCGCAATAGACGTCCTTGCCGGCGCGCATGGCCGCGACGGCGATCGGCGCGTGCCAGTGGTCGCTGGTGGCGATGGCCACCGCGTCGATGTCCTTGCGGTCGAGAACCTCCCGGTAGTCGCGCGTCGTCGGCGTATTCGGCTGGATCTCGTTGGCGCGGCGGAAGTGCCCGTCGTACAGATCGCACGCGATCGCGACCTTGCCGTTGACCTTCAGCACGGCCTGCATCAGCTCGAGCCCGCGAATGCCGGCGCCGATCAAGCCTATGGTGACCTGGTCGTTGGGAGACGCGGAGCTCAGGATCGCCGGAGCGCCCAACGCGAGGCCCGTCGCCGCTGCACCCGCCACCGAGCGCCCCATGAACTCCCGCCGGTCCATCTTGGATTCTGTCATCTGGTTCCTCCGCAACGTGACGAGTGATAGAGCTCGGATGGGTGGCCAAGGCGACGAAGAGGCGCGTCAGACGAGATGCTTCAGGGTCTCGTCGATGAGCCGCTGCGTCCCGGCGTAGGGCTCGCCCTGCCCTTCCCACTCCATGGAGAAGTAGCCGCGATAGCCCGCCGCCTTGGCGATGGCGAAGCACCTGGCGAAGTCCACCGTGCGGGCCTTGCCGTCCTCGCCGACCTCGGAATCCTTCATGTGGGAGATGCAGTAAGCGTGCTTGAACATCGCCGCCATCGCGCGATCGTTGAAGTCCTGATCGTGCGTCATCATGGAATTGCAGAAGTCCGGCAGGGCCCGAAGATAGGGGTTGTCGACCTTCTCGAGGACGGCCACGATGAAGAAGGGATCTTCGGTGAAGTTGTCGTCGTTCTCGAGGTTCGCGACGACGTTCTTCTCGGCGGCGTACTGGGCAACCTGCCTCAGGCTTTCGGCGGTCCGACCGACGTCCGGCTTCGCATCGTGTGAGCCTGCGATGTGGAGCCGGACGCTCGGGCATCCCAGCGTCTTCGCGATGTCGATCCACTTTCTGCTCGCCGTGACCGACTTCGCTCGCCGGGCCGGGTCGGGATCGTAGAAGCTGTCGGGAAGGTCGACGGGAACGTCGACGATGTGCGCACCCGCCTTCTCGGTGCGCTCGCGGAGCTCGGCCAGGTAGGCCGGCTCGGTGGAAGAGAAGTGCGCATCCAGCGGTTCGATGTTGTGAAGTCCGAACCTCTTCACCACCATGGAGCCAAAGTCCTTCAGGTCCATGCCGGGCAGCTTGGGATCGCGAGCCGACTTGTTGGTGGGGGCATCGATGAACATGCGGAAGGGCCACGAAGCCACGGCCATGCGCTCGCGCGGCTGCGGGGGGAACTCCAGATGGGGTCCGGTGGCGGCTCTGAGACGGCCGCCGGTCCAGGCCATGACGGCCGAGCCGGCGGCCGCCGTCACAGAACCTCTGAGGAAGTCGCGTCGCCCCGGGTTGATCATGGCCGTTCCCCCTCGTCAAGGCACGTGTCTACGTGTCCCGGGATTGTGCGCGCACCCTGGGCCGGTGTCCAGACCGAAACCCGGTCCATTGACGAGGGTGGTAGGGTGCTGGGCGCGTCGAGGAGCGCCGACCATGGGAATTGTCATCGCCCTTCCGCTGGCCCTGGTCCTGGCCAATCCCGTCGCGCGGCCCGCCGCGGCCGCGCTGCCGCTCGTGCCGCCCGGCGCGGCCGGGATGTCCGCCATCGTCCTCGCCCGCATCGATTCCGCCGTCGCCGGCTCGATCGCGCGCAAGGACGCGCCGGGGGCCGTCGTTCTCGTGGGGCGGAAGGGGCGGGTCGTCTTCCGCAAGGCCTACGGGCACAGAGCCCTGGTGCCGGCTCCGGAGCCGATGACCGTCGACACGGTCTTCGACCTCGCGTCCCTCACCAAGGTGGTCGCCACCGCGACGTCGGTGATGACCCTCGTCGAGGCGGGGAAGGTGCGGCTCGACGACCCGGTGGTCCGGCATCTCCCCGACTTCGCCGCCGGTGGCGGGGGGCGCGCGGCCGTGACGGTCGAGGAGCTCCTCACGCACCGGGCCGGCCTCCTCCCCGACGACCCGATGGCGCTCTACGCCGGCACCCCCGCCGAGATCTTCGCCCGGAAGCACCGGCAGCCGCTGGCCTACGAGCCGGGGTCGCGCTTCGTCTACTCCGACGCGGGCTTCGAGGTGCTCGGCGAGCTCGTCCGCGTCGTCTCCGGCGAGACGCTCGACGGCTACGCCGCGCGCGCGGTGCTCGCTCCGCTCGGAATGGCCGACACGGAGTTCCGGCCGCAGGAGAGCGGGGTCGGGAAGGGGCGGATCCCCGTCGCTCGAATCGCCCCGACGGAGGCGCGAGACGGCGCGATGGCGCGGGGGACGGTCCACGACCCACGCGCCTTCGCGCTCGGCGGCGTCGCCGGCCACGCGGGCCTCTTCGGGACCGCGGACGACCTCGCGCGCTACGCGGCCGCGATCCTCTCGGGGGGAGGGCCGGTGCTCTCCCCGGCCGGCGTCGCCTCCATGACGACCCCGCGCGTCTACGGCGATCGGGACCTCCGCGCCCTCGGCTGGGACGTCGACACCGCCTACTCCAGCTGCCGCGGGGACCTGTTCCCGATCGGCTCCTTCGGCCACACGGGCTGGACGGGGACCTCGCTGTGGATCGACCCCGTGACCGGCGTCTACGTCATC
>DATKAE010000068.1:0-35769 GCA_035498405.1 Thermoanaerobaculia bacterium
AGGGAGGAGCCTCGCGCCGCGGGAGCGAAGCGCGGAGCTCGGGGTCAGGTGAGCGATCGAGCCCCTTTGGGCGAGTCGCTCACCGGTGGCGAAGCCAGATCCCGGGCGCAGCGCGGAGCGACGGTACTGGTGGAGCTGACCAGGATCGAACTGGCGCGCGTCTGGGCCTCGTCGGTCGCTGCGCGACCGGCGACCGGACGTTTTAAAGAAAAATCGAGCCCGCGGTTCTCAACTGGCGAGTTTGCTTGGTTCGCGGCGCGAGGAGTCTCCCGAGGTAATCGAGGGAGGAGCCTCGCGCCGCGGGAGCGAAGCGCGGAGCTCGGGGTCAGGTGAGCGATCGAGCCCCTTTGGGCGAGTCGCTCACCGGTGGCGAAGCCAGATCCCGGGCGCAGCGCGGAGCGACGGTACTGGTGGAGCTGAGCGGGATCGAACCGCCGACCTCCTGAGTGCGATTCAGGCGCTCTCCCAAACTGAGCTACAGCCCCACGGAGGAGGGCGCAGGATAGCATGACGGGTGGGCCTCGAAAAGCGGCCCGAGCGGTCAGAAAATCCTCCCGATCGTCGTCGACTCCCATAGGATTTTCCTCTTGGAACACGGAATCGATCTCGGCGGATTTCTCCTTGCGTTCGCGGCCGCGCTCGCGGGGGCGAAGCTCTTCGGTGAGCTCGCGGAGCGCGCTGGGCAACCCGCCGTCCTCGGGGAGCTCCTGGTGGGCGTCTTCCTCGGCCCGTCGGTTCTCGGTCTGGTTCCGCTTTCCGACGGTGTGCTGCTTCTCGCCGAAATCGGCGTGATCCTTCTCCTCTTCGAGGTGGGGCTCGAAACGGACTTGACCGAGCTCGTGCGCGTCGGCGGCCCGGCGCTCCTGGTGGCGCTTGCCGGCATGGTGCTGCCATTTCTGGGAGGCTGGAGTCTGGCGCTCGCGGCGGGACAGTCCTCACTGACCGCGATCTTCGTCGGTGCCGCGATGACGGCCACCTCGATCGGAATCACGGCAAGAATCCTGTCGGAGCTGTCCGTGCTCAAAACGCGCGAGGGTCAGATCATCCTCGGGGCCGCGGTCGTCGACGACGTGCTCGGGCTCGTGGTTCTCGCGGTGGTGGCGCAGATCGCCGAGAAGGGCGGCGTGGCCGCCGGCGCGGCGATTCGAGCGACGGTCTTTTCGATCGGGTTCCTGGCCGTGGCCCTCGCGGTTGGCATCCCGCTCGGGCAGCGTCTCGTTCGGGTCGTTGGCCACGCGAACGTGCGGGGCGTGCTCGTCGCGGCGTCGGTTTCGTTCGCCCTGCTGATCGCCTGGGCGGCGAAGGCCGCGGGCTCGGCGCCGATCGTCGGGGCATTCGCCGCAGGCGTCGCGTTGGCCCGGACGAATCGGCGTCACGACATCGACACGGCGCTGAAGCCCGCCGTCGACCTCTTCGCTCCCGTGTTCTTCGTCGCCGTGGGGGCGCAGGTGGACGTCAAGCTTCTGAACCCCCTGGTCGCGGAAAACCGGTCTTCCCTGTTGCTCGCCGGTGCGCTGACCCTCGCGGGCTTCCTCGGCAAGTTCCTCGCGGGGTTCTGCGTCTGGGGAAGGGTCCGACGCGCGTTCATCGGCGCGGGCATGGTGCCCCGGGGAGAGGTGGGGTTGATCTTCGCCTCGATCGGGCGGGAGACCGGGGCGCTCGAGCCCCGGGTCTTCGTGGCCGTCGTCATCGCCGTCTTTGCGACGACGTTCCTGGCCCCTCCGCTGTTGAAGGCGCTGGCTCCTCGGAAGGCCTGAGCGTCGACCTCGGCCGTTGCCCGCGGGGTCGCGCGGTTACCGCTCGGCGAGGTCTGCCAGGGTGGCGCCGAGCAGGGCCCGGCGCTCCTTGCGGAGACGAGCGAAGAGGGGCTCGAGAACCAGGACGACGCGGTCCTCGCCCTGGGGGTTGATCGTGAACAGGTCCGGAGAAATCGCGTCGACGATCTCGGCGACCGTGATCTGCCACGGCTTGTGTGCCAGCCGGTATCCATTGGTCGGATCCCCCTCGATCAGGCCCGTATCGAGGAGTCGCTTCAGGATCTTCTCGGCTTCGTCGGCGCCGGCCTCTTGCCCGTCGTAGAGCTCGCGGAAAGCGTGGACCTCTCCTTCCGATAGCCGCAACATCATCCGAATCGCATTTTCCGCTCGGCCCGCGCGCACACCGGCGGCCAGGCCGGGCCGTCCCGCGTGGGCTTGCACGGCGCGCGTCAGCTCGACCCCCAGAAGAATCAGGACCCAGACGAGGTAGACGGAGAGTAAGGACAGGAGGATCAGGGTGAGATAACCGGTGATCAGGTTCATTTCGCCGAGGCCATGAACGTACAGGCCGAAGATCCCGCGCAGCAGCTCGAGCCCGATCGCGATCGTTCCTCCCGCCACGGCGGCCGCGCTCCAATGAACGTAGGCGTTGGGCAGGAATCGGTAGAGCAGCGTCAGCGCGCCCCACTCGAGCGCGAAGCGAAACGCGTGCTCCGCCTCCGGGGAGGCGAGAAGGCCCGCCCCCGCCGGCAGGTGCCGCAGCCGCCGCAGGCCGAGGCCGACCGCGCCGACCAGAAGCGCCAGCGCGAGCAGCATGAGCGAGTAGATCGCAATCCGCGGCAGCCAGGCGCGCCGGCGGGGCGCGCCCCAGACGGCATTGAAGGTTCCCTCGACGATGAAGAACAGGCGGACCGAGGACAGCAGCAGGATCGCCAGTCCGATACCCGTGATCGCGGTCGATTCCCCGATGAACTCCCGGAGGTTTTCGGAGATGCGGGCGGCATGGAAGGGGAGGACGCGATTGACGAGGTCCACGATTTCGGTGACGTTCTCCTGGAAGAAGGCGGCGACCAGCAGCGAGAACGTGGCCAGTAGCGGCACGGCGAGCAGCAACGTGGTGAAGGCGAGCGAGCCGGCCAGGTCGAGCCCGCGGTCCGCGCGAAAGCTGTGGTAGGTCTCCGCAATGACGTTGCGCAACGTCAGGCCGGTCCGCAGGAGGCTCGCCGGCGCCCACGGTCTTCGTTGCCGCGTCCTCTGGACGATGAGTGTGACCGGCCGCTTCATTTCCCGTCCAAGAGTCTCCAGGGTATATGATGCCGTGGTTTCGACCGGGAGGTGTTATGGCCAAGGAAACTCCATTCGACCGGGCGAGGGACTTCGTCGAGGAAAAGATCGATCAGACGAAGGACGTGTTGGGCGACTCCTATTCCCGCGCGCGGGATCAGTTCGACGATGTCGGCGAGGACGTGCGCAAGAACCTGAAGAAGACCGCGCGGCGCCTCGAGCAAGATTACGGGCCCGTCTGGGAGGACGTGCGCCGCTACGTGCGGGACAATCCCGGGACGGCCCTGGCGATCTCGATCGGCGTCGGATTCCTTTTCGGCTTCCTGATCCGCGGCAGCGACGATTAGAAGAACCGGGGCGCCAGGGACCGCCGTCGGACCTCGGTCTCGCTGCGCCTCCCGCCTTTCACCTTCCCTGCTCGCCGCGGGCGGGCGATAATCGCCGCGTGACATTCCGAAAAGAAGGCCACCCGGCGCTTTCGACGTTCGCGTCGAGCGCGGGTTGAGCCTGCAAGATCGGTCAGTTCGACCTTTCCGCGCTTCTCGCGAAGCTTCCTCCCGCGGCGGATCCGAATCTGCTGGTCGGGAGCGCTACGGCCGACGATGCCGCCGTCTACCGCCTCGGCGGGGGGCAGGCCCTCGTGCAGACGGTGGACTTCTTCACGCCGGTGGTGGACGATCCGTTCCTCTTCGGGTCGATCGCGGCTGCCAACGCGCTTTCGGACATCTACGCGATGGGAGCCCGCCCGATCCTCGCGCTCGCCCTGGCAGCGTTTCCGATGTCGGTTCTTCCTCCCGAAATGCTCGAGGAGATTCTTCGAGGCGGGGCCGAAAAAGTGGCCGAGGCGGGCGCGGTCGTGGGCGGGGGACACTCGATCGATCACGACATCCCCTTGTATGGACTGACGGTGACGGGAACCGTCGCGGAGTCGAAGGTCGTGCGCAACACGGGCGCCCGTCCCGGAGACGCGCTCGTGCTTTCCAAGCCCCTCGGCACCGGTGTCACGGTCTGCGCGGGCAGAGCGGATACGGCCGCCGCGGAAGGCGTGTCGGGCATCCTGCACAAGCGGCTCCTCTCCGACGAGGCGCTGCACGAGGCCTCGTCTCAGATGGCGGAGTTGAACCGCGCCGCCGCCGAGGCGATGGAAGGCTTCGAGGTTCACGCGGCGACCGACGTGACGGGCTTCGGGCTGCTCGGCCACGCGCACGAGATGATGGAGGCCTCGGGAGTGACAGCGGAGTTTCGGGTCGCGAGCATTCCGTTGCTCTCGGAGGCTCGTCGGCTCGCTTCCCGAGGCATCGCGCCCGGAGGCTCACGGGTCAACGTTCGGAATCTCGCACCGCGGGTCGAGCGCGGAGCCGGCGTGACCGACGAAGATTTCCTGCTGCTGTGCGACGCGCAGACCTCCGGGGGACTGCTGGTTGCCCTTCCGGAGGCGCAGGCCGAGGCGTACGCGGCCGCCTGTCGGAAGCGGGGCGCGGCCCACGCCGCGGTCGTGGGAAGAGTGCTCCCGCGGGCAGGCAAGCCCCTCTCCGTGACGAAGGGGTAGGCTCCCCCTCCTCGGGAAGGCAGTGGACCGGCCTGTCGGCTCCGGTCGGGAAGGAGACGCGATGAAGAAGCGGAACGAGGAGGAATGGGTCGAGATCGCCGGGGTCGGTCCGGACGAGGAGGCAGAACTGATCGCCGGACTGCTCGAGTCCGAGGGAATTCCCTGTGAGGTCGAGGGTCCCTCGCTGACGCCGTTTCCCGAGGACCTCGGCGCCTTTGGCGCCAGTCGCGTGATGGTCCCGCCGGACCGGGCCGAAGAGGCGCGCGCCTTGATCGCGAGCCGGCGGCGCGAGTACGAGGCGCGAGGCGGATCGCGAGGGGACGCCGCGGAGGAGCCCGAGGAGTGAGGAACCTCGCGCCGGGCTCGCGCCTGGGCCGCTTTCAGATCGTATCGGTCATCGGCGAGGGAGCGATGGGGGTCGTCTACCTCGCCAACGATCCCGAGATCGAGCGCCCGGTCGCCGTCAAGACGCTCCGCGCGATGTCCGAAGCGAGTCCCGCCGCGCGCGCCGATCTGGAAGCGCGCTTCCTCAAGGAAGCGAAGCTCGCGGGCCGCCTGCAGCACCCGAACGTCGTCACGGTCTACGAGGTCGGACGCGAGCAGGACACCTCCTTCATCGCGATGGAGTACGTCGAGGGCGCGTCGTTGAATCAGGTGGCGGCCGAGGGGCGGCTGGACACCGCAGCGCGCGTCGAGATCATCCGGCAGGTGGCCCAGGCCCTACAGCACGCGCACGAGCGCGGCGTCCTCCACCGCGACATCAAGCCCGGCAACATCCTGGTCACCCGAGACCGGCGAGTGAAGGTCGCCGACTTCGGGATCGGGAAGCTGTTGTCGAGCGGCACCGGGGATCTGACGCGCACCGGCCAGATGCTCGGCAGTCCCGCCTACATGTCCCCCGAGCAGATCCGCGGCGAGAAGCTGGATGGGAGGTCAGACCTGTTCTCTCTCGCCGTGGTGTCCTACGAGCTGTTGACGGGGTCGCGCCCGTTCCCGGGCGACTCGATCACCACACTCGTCTACCAGATCCTGCACACGGAGCCCCGCGACCCTCTGGAGCTGCGGAGGGACCTGCCGTCGGCCACCCGAGACGTGTTCACCCGGCTCCTGGCGAAGTCCCCCGACAAGCGCCCAGCGGACGCGGCGGAGTTTCTGCGCGAGATCCGGAGGATCGAGGCGGAGCTTCGAAGCACGGAGCCCACGCAGGCCATCACCGTCGTTCGCGCTCCGTCGCCACCAGCGGTTCCGGTGCCGAAGCCCGCGCCGCCCCCCGCGCCTGCGGTTGCCGCGCCGCCTCCGCGCCCTTCGGGGCCGCCGGCGGCCCCGGCGATGCCCTTGGAGCGGAGGCCCGAGAAGCCGGCCCACGCGCGCAGCACCGGCCCCCTCTACCTCTTCGGAATGGCGGCGCTTCTGGTCGCGATCGCCCTGCTCGTCTGGATCTGGCGGGCGTCCGAGAAGCGGGAGGAGAGGCTGGCGGCGGCGGTCACGGCGGCGCCGAGCCCCGTATCGGCCCCGGCGGCCGCCTCGCCAACGGCAGCGGCGATCCCGACGCCGGAGCCGATGCCGACGGCCGAGAGCCTTCCAACCCCCGGCCCGGCGGCGGCGGCGGACGCGATCGTCGGTGCGACGCGTCTCGAGCGTGCCGCGCCGACGCGGGCACGCGCCGTTCCTTCTCCTGGTGTCGCGGCGACGCCTTCGCCCGCTGCAACCGCCTCGGCGCCTCCCCCGGTTGTCGTTGCCTCGGGCACGGAGGCCGGAGCCTCCACATCCAGTCGCGGGTCGGTTCCGCCCCCGGACAACGTCTACCGGACACGCCGCTTCGCCAAATTTGCTTCCAGTCCCGATCAGGCGCGGATCTACTTGGACGGTCGCTACGTCGGTATCGCCGACGATTGGGACGATCGCGGCGGGGGCAAGACGCTTCCCTTTGTCGGCGATGGTGTGCATCGGGTGCGAATGGAGCTGCCGGGATACCGGACCTTGAACCTCGATGTCATCGTGACGTCGAGCGCTCGCGATGACACGGTCGACATCGACGACGAGCTGAAGCGAGAGTCGCGGGTCGACTACCCGAAACTCAAGGGCCCGTTCGATCGCACCGAGGGACCGGTGGAGTTCGTGGTCGTGCCGCCCGATGCGGTCGTTTCCGAGGGAGGCAAACCCCTCGGGCCCGCCTCGTCCTTCGGCTCGGCATCGCCGCTCAAGCTTCCGGGTCCCACCGTGCACGATCTCCTCATCTCGGCTCCTGGCTACGAGCCGAGACCGCTCCGCATTCTCGTTTCCTCCAACGCCGATCGGCCGAAGGCAACCGTGAAGCTCGCCCTGAAGGCGCTCAAGCCCTGACGGGCAGGGCGAGCCCGAGTCGGGCGGCGCTCTCCCCGCGTCCAACCTTCGGAGTTAGACTTCGCTCCTCGAGGGAGAACGGCTTGGAATCGAGTCCGGGTCTCGTTCAGGCACCGATTCGCTGGACCGAGGCGGTGATGCGCGCGCCCCGGCGGGGCCGGAGTCCCGAAGGCGTGCTGACCGTGGGTGTGCTGCCGGGCGAGGGGATCGGGCGCGAGGTCGTCGCGGCGGCCCTGCGCGTGCTCGCCGCAATCGAGTCGGCCTGCGGCCGGCGGTTCGAGATCCGGACCGGGGGGGCGATCGGGCGGGAGGCCGAGGTTCTTTCCGGCCGCCCTCTGACGGAGGAAGTCGTTTCGTTCTGCCGGGAAGTCTTCGACGGCGGCGGAGCGGTTCTGGCCGGGCCCGGCGGCGGCCGATTCGTCTACGAGCTGCGGCGCCGCTTCGATCTCTACTGCAAGATCAGTCCCCTCTGCCCCCGCGACGCGCTCGCTTCGGTGGGACCGCTCAAGCCGTCGACGGGCGGCGCCCGGACCGACGTTCTGATCGTCCGCGAGAACGTGGGCGGGGTCTACCAGGGCCAGTGGGGCGATGCCGTGGAAGCGGGGGAGGGCCGCGTCTGCGAGCACCGCTTCCGGTATACGGAGCGTCAGGTGCGCCGGATCCTCGAGTCGGCGGCCGCGCTCGCCAAAGCGAGGCGGGGCCTCCTGGCCGTCGTCGTGAAGGAAGGAGGGATTCCCGGCGTCAGTGCCCTCTGGCGCGAGGTGTCCGAGGAGGTGGCGTCGCGCGCCGGGGTTCGCGCCTGCTCGGTCGACATCGACCTGATGGCGTACCGACTGATCCGAGAACCCACGAGCTTCGACGTCGTCGTCGCGCCGAATCTCTTCGGCGATGTCCTGGCGGACCTCGGGGCGGCGCTGCTCGGGTCGCGCGGCGTTTCCTTCTCCGGAAACTTCTCGGAGGACGGCGCGGCCGTGTACCAGACCAATCACGGATCCGCGGTCGACCTGGCGGGCCTCGACCGGGCCAACCCAATCGGGCAGATCGAGGCGCTGGCCATGATGCTTCGCGAGTCCTTCGGGCTCACCCGCGAGGCAGGCTGGATCGAGACGGGCGTGGACGAGGCTCTTCGCCTGGGGTTTCGGACCTTCGACGTCCTGGAGGAGGGAACGACGCTGGTGGGAACGGCGGAGATGGGGCAGCGGATCTCGGCGGCCGTGGCCCGAGTCGCCGGCTCGTCCACCGCCGAATGAGGCCGCTCCTTCTCCTCGTCGACCTCCAAAACGATTTTCTGTCGGCGCCCGGGCTCGAGCCCGCCCGTGGTGAGATCATCCGGGGCGCCGCGCGCCTGCTCGCGGGTGCGCGGGCCCGATCGGTACCGGTGGTGCACGCGGTCACCGCGGTGCATCCCGAGGCGGATGATCGGATGCCTCACTGGAAGGTCCTGGGACGGTGGGCCTGCGTGCAGGGCACCCTCGGCCAGGCCCCGCCGGCAGAGCTTGTGCCGGCGGGCGCGGAGGCCGTCGTCTCGAAGACGTTCTTCAGCGCGTTCTCCTCGGCGGATCTGGATTCCGCGATCGCCCGCGCGGGCGCCGATACGATCCTGCTCGCCGGCGTGCACCTGCACGGCTGCGTCCGGGCGACCGTCCTGGATGCCTATCAGCGGGGCCTGACGGTCTGCGTCGCCGAGGACGCCGTCGGAAGCGACGATCCGCTTCATGCCGCGATCACGCGGCGGTATCTGGAAGGCCGCGCGGCCCGGTTCGCGCCGGCGGAACAGCTGCTGGCGGAGCTGACCTCGGGCCGCGGCGCCGTCACGGGCGCCGAGTCGAAACTCCCTGCGGCTCTCATCGGTAGCCGAATCCTCCGGCGCGACGATCTGCCCGAGGTGGTCCACCGGTCGCCCCGTGAGACCGAGCGTCTGCTGTTCGCCGTCCCGGTCGGCGGCCGTGAAGAAGCCGCCGAGGCTTCCGGGGCGGCGCGCGCGGCGCGAAGAGACTGGAACATTCCGCCCGAGGAGCGTTCGAGGCGCCTCGCGCGGTTCGCAGAGCTGCTGGAGGAGAAGGCCGCGCAGTTGGCGCGCGACCTCGCCGTGGACGTGGGCAAGCCGCTGACACAGGGCGAGGGGGAAGTCCGGCGGGCGGCGGCGCTGCTTCGCACCGCTCCGTCTTCGCCGGAAGGCAAGCCCTCTTCCGCCGGTCCTGCCTCGTCTTGGCGGCGGGTGCCGCTCGGCGTCGTGGCGGTCGTGACTCCTTGGAACAATCCGGTGGCGATACCGATGGGCAAGATCGCCCCGGCCGTCTCGCTCGGAAACGCCGTCGTTTGGAAACCGGCTCCGGCTGGAATGCGTGTGGCGATCGAGGTCGCGTCCCTCGCTCGGCAGGCGGGGCTGCCCGACGGCCTGCTCAATCTGGTCGCCGGCGACCACCGAACGGCAGCCGCCGTGATGAGCGACGCGGGCATCGACGGAGTTTCGCTGTCGGGCTCGTCCCGTGCGGGTTGGGCGGCGCAGGAGATCTGCTCTCGGCGTCGCGTGCCGCTGCAGGCCGAACTGGGCGGGAACAACGCCGCCATCGTCTGGGAAGGCGCGGATCTCCCGAGAACGGCCGAGCTGCTGGCGCGCGGCGCGTTTTGTTTTGCGGGCCAGCGGTGCACGGCCAATCGCCGCGTCGTCGCCGACGCTCGCCTGTTCGACTCCCTCGTCGAGCAACTGACCGGCTGGACCGCCGCCTTGCGCTGGGGCGACCCTCTCGATCCGGCGACCGAAGTGGGGCCGCTGATTTCTGGGGAGGCGCGCGAGCGTGTCGAGGCAGCCGTGGCGCGGGCCTCGGCGCACGCCGACCGAATCCTCGTCCCCCACGGCGGAGGGACTCCCCTCCCTTCCGTCGAGCGGGGTGCCTACTATCCGCCGACGATCGTCGTCGGGGCCGACCGGGCGAGCGAGATCGTGCGGGAGGAGACCTTCGGTCCGGTTCTCGTCCTGCAAAGGGCGCGAGATTTCGAGGAGGCGTTGGAACTCTGCAACGGTGTCCGCCAAGGGCTCGTCGCGGCCCTCTTCTCGGGGCCGGGCGTGTGGCGCAGCCAGTTCCGCGAAAGGGCGCGAGCCGGCGTGCTCAAGTGGGATGTCGCGACGGCCGACGCGGACGCGCTGGCGCCCTTCGGCGGCTGGAAGGAGTCGGGCCTCGGGCCTCCGGAGCGCGGTCCAGGCGACCACGACTTCTACATGCGGATTCAGTCGCTCTACGGAGAGGCGTAGCCGTGTCGAGTGATGTCCTTTCCCGCGCTCCGATGTCCCCGGGCGCCGCTCCTCCCGCGCCGGCGCTCTCGCCGTTCCCACAAGGCGCGATGGAAGGCTCGATCGCAAGCCGTTTCGAGGAAATGGCGAGAGAGCACCCGGGGCGAGCCGCGCTGCGCGAGCCGGCCGGTGTCTGGACCTATGCCGCGTTGAACGCCGCCGCCAATCGCGTCGGGCGGGCGCTCCTCGCCGGCGCCGACACCTCGGGGCCGATCGCCTTGCTGCTCGGAACGGGGGCGCCGCTCTTTGCGGGGATGCTCGGGACGCTCAAGGCCGGACGCTTCTACGTGCCCCTCGATTCGACCCTCGGTGCGGCGCGTCTCTTCGCGATCTGGCGCGAGCTCGGTGCGGGCGCGCTCCTGACCGACGAGAGCCATCTCGGCCCGGCGCGGGACCTCGCCTCGGGCCGGGTGCCGATCCTTCGCGCGGACGAGATCATCGCGCAAGGACCTTGCGAGAATCTCGGTCTTGCGGTGTCGCCGGAGGCTCTGGCCTACGTGCTGTTCACCTCGGGCTCGACGGGCGCTCCCAAGGGCGTGATGCAGAGTCACCGGAACGTCCTGCACAACGTGTGGAAGCTGACCAAAGGGCTGCGGATCGGACCGGACGATCGGCTGACCCTTCTTTCGTCTCCGAGCTTCGGCGCTTCGGTTTCCGACATCTACGGGGCGCTGTTGAACGGCGCCTGCCTTTGCCCTCTTTCGCTCCGCGGCGACGGCTTGAGGCTTCTGTCGGCCTCGCTCGAGCGGGAGGGGGTCACGATCTACCACTCCGTTCCGAGTGTTTTTCGCGCGTTCGCCTCGAACCTCGACGGCCGAGAAGATCTCTCGAGAGTCCGGGTCCTCAAGCTCGGGGGCGAGCCGGTCCTGGCTCAGGACTTCGAGCTCTATCGCCGCCGCTTTCCGCGGTCCACCGTCTTTCACGTCGGCCTGGGCATGACGGAGATGAACGTGGTCCGCCAGTGGTTCGCGGATCACGACACACCCTGGCCGTCGTCTCCTCCGCTGGGCTACGCCGTCGACGGCACGGAGGTCGTGCTCCTGGACGACGCCGGACGGGAGACGGCGCAAGAGGGTGAGATCGCGGTCATCGCCTCCACCCTCCCGGTCGGCTACTGGAGGGATCCGGCCCGAACCGCCGAGGCTTTCCCGGCGGCGCCGGGGCGGCCGGGTGCCCGGATCTTTCGCACGGGCGATCTGGGCCGAATGCTTCCCGATGGGGGCCTCCTCTACCTCGGTCGCAAGGACATGCGCGTGAAGGTTCGGGGGCACCGGGTCGAGACCTCGGAGGTCGAGGCGGCCCTGGCCGGTGTGGCCGGAATCCGGGAGGCCGCCGTCGTCGGCCGGGAGAGGGCAAGCGGGACGCGTCTGGTCGCCTACGTCGTCGCAGCGACGGTTCCGGCTCCGGGAATCGGCGCGTTGCGACGAGAGCTGGCCCGGCTGCTTCCGGACTACATGGTCCCCGCGTCGTTCGTCTTCCTGGGTGAGCTTCCGCGGACCGCGTCGGGGAAGGTGGACCGCGGGGCATTGCCTCCCGCAGATCGCGCGCGGCCGCCACTGGAAGCGCCGTTCGTCGCGCCGCGGGACGATCGGGAGGAAGCGGTGGCACGGGTCTTTGCGGAGGTCCTGGAGCTCGAGTGTGTGGGCGCCAACGACGACTTCTTCGACCTGGGCGGAAGCTCGCTGTCCGCCGTCGAGGCGCTGGCCCGGCTGTCGGATCTGCTCGAGGCCGATCTTTCGGCGGCCGACCTGCTCGAGGCTCCGACTCCGGCGGCGCTCTCGCTGCGGGCGCGCTGGAAGGAGGCGTCTTCGGCCGGCGGCCTCGTCCGTTTGAAGGGAGGACATCGCCCTCCCGTCTTTCTCATTCCCGGCGGCACCGGCGACGGCGCCGATCTGCTCCTCGGGGCGCGCCTGGCGCGGCGCGTGGGCCCGGGGTTTCCCGTCCTCGGCTTTCGGTCGGGGCCGGCGCCGCACCCGTCACTCGAGCGACTGACCTCCCGATTCCTCGAGCAGTTGCGCGAGGTCGAGCCGCGTGGCCCCTACTTTCTGGTGGGCGAGTGCGTTGGCGGGATTCTGGCGCTTGCAGCGGCCCGACGCCTGCGCGAGGAGGGGCGGCCGCCGGCCCTGCTCGTCTTGCTCGACACGCCTTGTCCGGAGCCGCTCAGCCGCCTTCGGCGCGCCGCCGCGCGGCTTGGCAAGCTCTGGGGCGGCGATCTCTTCCGGCGCCTTCGAGGCCACCTCGAGCTTCTCCGCTCGATTGACCCGGCCTTGCGACGCGCGTACGCGGTCGAGAAGGCGCGTGTCGCGGCTCGCGCCCTCGGGCGCGCCGGCCGGGAGGAGCGCCGCCGCGCGCTCGAGCGCGGAGCCTCCTACGCGAACCGGCTCCGGGCTTCGCGGCCTGCGCCGTTCGACGGGGCAATCCGTCTGATCCAGAGCCAGGAAGGTGAGCGGAACGGGTATGGAGCGGCCTGGGCTCGGATCGCCCCGCGGCTCGAGGTCGTCACGGTGCCGGGCGATCATTCGAGCTACCTGAGAGAGCATGTGGAGGAGGCCGCGGACGTGCTCCGGCGTTGGCTGGAGCTGGCAGGCGGGTCGGCGGACACCGAGGCGGGAGCGCAGAAACGAGCGGCGTCCCCCGCGAGCTCTGTTTTCCCGGTCCCCGACTAGCCCGGCCCGGCCATCATTCTCCAGCGCGCGAGCCGCTCGGCGGTCTCGGCGCAGCGCCGCGCGGCGAGCCGGCACAGAAGCGCCGAGAGGTCGGCGCATCCTTCCGGGTCCGAGCTCTCGAGCTTCTCGAACCGCGGGCGGGAGAGGACCAGGAGCACCGTTTCCTCATGGGCGCGCGCGTCGGCCGAGCGGCCGTGGGCCTCTCGATCGAGGATCGCCATTTCGCCGAAGATCTCGCCGGCAGACAGGATCGCGAAAGCCTCCTCCCCGCCGGCGAGCTGCCGCGAGATCCGGACGCGCCCCTGCGCCACGGCATAGAGAGCGTCTCCCGCATCTCCCTCGCGGAAGATGATCGCCTCGGCCGGGTAGCGGCGCTCCTCCGCGAAGGCGGCGAACAAGAAACGGTCCGAAGCCGAGAGCCCGCCCGTCGAGAGCAGGCGCGACTTCTCCTCGGCCGACAGGACCGTCGCGTCGCCGCCGTCGGCGCGGGGTAGGCTCGCGGCAGGGCGCGACTCGGGAAAGAAGTCGCGGAAGAGGTCGTTCAACCGCGCCAGACGCCGGGCGAGGCAGGAGCGCAGGTGGCGCAACCACGCCGCGCGATCCGCGTCGTCGGACAGGAAGAGAGGCGTGAAGCCGAGGAGTGTGACGGCCTTCGGCGCGCGTGCGTCGGCGGCGCGCGGCAGCCCGAGGAGCGCCTCCTCGCCGACGAAGTCCCCCTCCCGCGCCTCGCCGAGCGCCTGGGTCCCGACGGGCGTCTGGCGGGCCAATTGGATCTGTCCCGAAAGGACGAGCGAGATCTCGGCCGAGGGGTCTCCCGTCCGGTAGAGGAAGCTCCCGCCGGCGAGCCGACGCAACTCTCCTCCGGAGGCCGCCGCGAGGAGCGCCCGGTCCCCGAGACCCTTGAGCGCCGGCAGCTCGGCCAGGCGCCGGGCACGCTCGAGCACGCCTTCGCCGCTCGAGCCGCGCGACAGCAACGCGCGAACCGCCGCGGCGGTTCGGTCGGGCCACGCGAGGCCGGGGGAACGCTCCTGGGCCGCGGCCTGGAGGCGCGCCTGGGCAGCCGAGGCGGACTCCTGCCAGCCGGCAATTTCGCCGGGCGCCAAGGCACGTGCCGCCTTGAGGAACCGCGCGTCGTTCGCCTCGGGTACGCCGTCGGGGCGCAACAGCGTGGCCTCGAGCAGGTCACCGACGGCGTCGTGGAAGCGCCGCTCGAGAAACGCCAGCCGGCCGCGGGCCGAGGCCGCGCGCGGGTCGAAGGGGTTGTCGCGCCGCGCCTCGTCCAGGAGCCGCCGCGCCGACTCCAGGTCGTGAGACTCGAGCGCGAGCAGTCCGAGAAGTACCGAGTCGGCGCTCTGAACCGCGAGCGCCCGCGCCTCCTCGCTTCGTCCGGAGGCGAGCAGGACCCGGGCCAGGGAAGAGGCCGCCTCGGCTCGGTCGGCCAGGTCGAGCGCCGCCGCGTGCCGGTAGAGCAGATCGGCCTCGGCCAGTAGGCCCGCCTCCTCGCACCGCCGCGCCGCCTCGCGCGCCGCCTGGGACGACGCGGTGCTCAAGGCATCGGTCCTTCTTTGCGGCGGATGAGCTCCAAGATCTGTCGGTCGATCTTCCCGTCCTGGCGGATGCGCGTGTCGTAGTTCTCCCAGCCCATGTAGTCCGCCAGCGCCGCCGTGGAGGCGGCGTCCCAGACTCCGTCGGTTCGGCCCTGGTAGAACCCCTTCTTCTTCAGCAGGAGCTGAAGGTACTTCGCGTCCTCGCCCGCGATCGGGATGAGGTCGCCGGGATCGCTCCGATCGAAGTGAACCTTCTGAAGCTCGTAGAGCCGAAAGATCTCCGCGATCGGGTCCGGGGCGTCGTAGACGGAGATGTCGATATATCGGTCGCTCTTGGCGTCGTAGGAGGCGCCTGCACGCACGACCAGGAGGGCCGCCGACTGACGTCCCCGGCGGTCTCCACCCGCCTCCGCGCCGGCCTTGATCGCCTCGAGAAGCCGCCCGGCGAGAGGGCCGCGAGTCGAGAGAAAGGCCCTCTCCATCGCGGTCACGGTTTGCTCGGAGACGAGGATGTTTCCGGCAATCGCATAGTCCGGCCCCGTTCGCCCGCCCGCCCAGGGGAAGCATTTCTTTCCCGTGAAGCTCGCGGCGCGGCCCTTTCCGTCCACGATTCCCACCTGCCGTTGCTCCCGATCGGGATCGTCGCGCCCGATGATCGTCAGGACCTCTTCCGGTGTCGCCCCGAGCCCGAGCAGTTCGAGCCCCCGGGTACCAAAGTCCGAGTTCGAGAAGGACTGGGTCGCGACGGCCCCGACCCCGGCTCGGGCGTAGGGCACGACGATCCGGACGTTGGGGAACTTCGACTGCACCGCGACACCGAGATCGCCATTGGCCGGATCGCGGGCGACGATGGAAAACGTGGAAACGAGAGCGGGAGCGGGGCTCGAGACCGGGGGAGCGCCGGGGAGCGCCCGATCGGGCGAACCGGCGCTCGGCAAGAGCAAGAACGTGGCGAGCAGTTGCGCGGTCCGCATGCGAGGCCTCCGGAATGGGAACGGATTCTATTGGAGGAGATCCCGGCGCCGGCAGACCCGGCCCCGCCTTCCTGGCCTCCAAGCGTCTTGTGCTAATTTCCCCTTCCGCATGTCCGCCCCTCCGAGCGCCCCCGTCTCCGAGATCCGCGGCCGAGCCGCCGAGGCTCCGGTTGTCGAGACCCCATTCGACCCGAGGAGGAAGGAGGTGCCCGCGTGAATCCGGAGAATCTCCACTACACGCAGAGCCACGAGTGGGTGAGGATCGATGGGGACGTCGGCACGATCGGCATCACCGACCACGCGCAGAAGGAGCTGGGCGAGATCGTCTACCTGGAGCTGCCGGAAGTGGGCCATGTCTTCAGCGCGGAAGACGAGTTTGGCACGGTCGAGTCGGTCAAGGCGGTGTCCGAGCTCTTCTCGCCGATATCGGGAGAGGTCACGGAAGTGAACAAGGGGGCCGTCGCCGAGCCCGGAATCGTCAACGACGACCCTTTCGGGGACGGCTGGCTCATCCGAATCCGGCTCTCGACCGACGAAGAAGTCGGGAAGCTCATGAGCGCCGCGCAATACGCCGAGTACGTGGCGAGCGAAGAGAAATGAGACGCGTCAACGAAGTGGTGCCCGCGGGAAGTCTCGTGCTCCGCCGGCGCTCGGGTCGGGTCTAGCGCCGGCGCGGCCGATCCTAGCCGCCTTTCACGATATTCTTGCTCGCCAGGTTCCGCATGAACCAGTTCCAGCGCCGTTGCCCTCTCTGCTCGGGGGACATGATCCGCTCGCGCAGCGCCAACTCGGGCTATACGTCCTACTTCTGGAAGAAGCCCTGGAAGACGGGCATCTTTCAATGGGGCGTCGAACGGATCTATCCCTGGGCGTGCATGGGCTGTGGCGTCGTGCTCCTGTACCTCGACCGGCTTCCCGCCGTCGCTGAGGAGTTCCGAAACGTGCGGGAGAGCGAGAAGGAGACCTCGAGGTCCATCGAACCGGCCCCCATCAAGTCGTGATCGCCATCGGCTATCTCGACGGGAGGCGGCTCTCCCGCGCCCTGATTGCGGGGGCGCGTTTCGTGGCCGACCGCGCCGAGCCCTTGAACAAGATCAACGTGTTTCCGGTGCCCGACGGCGATACCGGGACCAACCTCGCCTCGACCCTCCAGAAGATCGCGGCCGGCATCGCACGGGTGCGCCAGCGGCACGTCCGCGAGATGTCCCGCACGCTGGCCGACGAGGCGGTCGGAGGCGCTCGCGGCAACTCGGGCGCCATCCTCGCGCAGTTCTTCTGCGGCTTCGCGGACGGCCTCCCCGATCGCCCCCGCGTCTCGACACGGGACTTCGGGCAGGCCGTCGTCGGCGCGGCCGAGTCGGCCTACCAGGCCATCGCCCGGCCGGTCGAGGGCACCATTCTGACGGTCATTCGCGACTGGGCCCGCCACGTGTCGACGCGCTCGCAGTCGGTTTCGGATTTCGAGAAGCTGCTGCCCGAGTCGCTCGAGCAGGCGAAGGTCGCGCTCGCCGATACGCCCCGGCAGATGGCGGCTCTGAAGAAGGCCGGCGTCGTGGACGCCGGGGCGCAGGGCTTCGTGTTCCTGCTCGAGGGAATCGTCAAGTACCTGCGCGAGGCGGCGCGCGGCGCGCTGCCGGAGGCGCCGCCCGCGGACTTGAAGGCTGCCGTCTTTGACAAGACGCCCGAGGAGATCCTCTTCCGGTTCTGCACCGAAGCCCTGCTCGAGGGTGACCGGGTGGACCGCGACGCGCTCCGCCGGGAGGTGGCGCTGATGGGCGACTCGATCGTCATCGCGGGAAGTACCTCGCGCCTGCGTCTGCATGTTCACACCAACGAGCCCGAAAAGGTGTTCGAGGCAGCGGCCCGATTCGCCGAGGTGGCGCAGACGAAGGTCGAGGACATGCGGGCCCAACACGAGACGCGCTTCGATCAGAACCGGGCGCAGCGGGTCGCGATCGTCACCGATTCGACCTGCGACCTGCCGCAGTCGCTCTTCGAGGAGCTCGGGGTCGCCATGGTCCCGGTGCGCGTCTTCTTCGGCTCGGAGAACTACCTCGACAAGGTCACCATCACGCCGGCGGAGTTCTACGCGCGCTTTGCGGTGACCGACGAGGCGCCGAAGACCTCTCAGCCGCCGCCCGCCGACTTTCATCAGGTCTACCGCTACATGTCCACTCATGCCGGAACGGTCGTCTCGATCCACCTTTCGGCGGCCTTCTCGGGAACCTACCAGGCGGCCCTCGTGGGGGCCCGCGGAATCGAGAAGACACGGTTCGTGCACGTGGACAGCCGCAGCGTTTCGGTCGGCCTTGGATTGATCGTGCGCGCCGCCGCGGAAGCCGCCGCGGCGGGCAAGGACGCCGACGAGGTCGTTCGCGTCGCGCAAGACGCGGCCAATCGCACGCGCGCCTTCGTGGCCGTGCCCACACTCGAGCACCTCGTGCGGGGCGGGCGGGTTTCGCCGCTGAAGGGTCTGTTCGCGCGGTGGCTCGGCCTGCTCCCGGTGCTGACGATATCTCCCGAGGGGAAGGTCTACGCGGGCTCCAAGGCTCGGGGATTCGAGGCGGCGCGCCGGAAGATGATGAACTTGCTCTTCGAGGCCGCGGAGCAGGCGGGCGCCGGCCCTCGCCGATTCGGCGTGGCGCACTGCGACGCCGCGGAGCTCGCCGAGAGCCTCGCCCGCCAGATCCGCGAACGGTCCCCCGAATCCGACGTGATGATCGTCGAGTGCGGGCCGGCCCTGGGGGCCCACGGTGGCCCGGGAGCGGTCGCCGTGGCCGTCCTGGCCTAGTCCCCGCGCCCGCGGTGCAGGAGATCTTCACGGTCGGGCACTCGAACCGCTCTCTGGAGAGTTTTCTCGCGATCCTGAAGGCCCATGGGATCGCGCGGATCCTGGACATCCGCCGTTTCCCCGGATCGCGGAAGTGGCCGCACTTCGGCGCGGCCGAGCTCGGGCGGAGTCTTCCCGCCGCGGGCGTCGGCTACGTGGGCCTCCCGGAGCTCGGCGGCCGGCGCCCGGCCCGTCCGGACTCGCCCCACACGTCCTGGCGGAATCCGGGCTTTCGCGGATACGCGGACTTCATGGACACGCCCGCGTTCGCCGAGGGGCTCGCCAAGGCGATGGCGCTCGCTGGGGAGACGCCCTCCGCGTTGATGTGCGCCGAAGCCCTGCCCTGGCGCTGTCACCGGTCGCTGGTCGCGGACGCGCTCGACGCCCGCGGATGGCGCGTCTGGGACATCCTTTCGGAGGTCGAGGCGCGCGAGCATCGTCTCCCGGCCTTCGCGCGGCCTCGCGGCACCCGCGTCCTCTACGACGGACCGGCCCGGCAAGGCGAACTATGACAATATTGATATAGTTCGGGCGGGGCTAGACTTCGAGCGCTCCCTCGCCCACCCGGATCACCCGGCCTCCCACGACCACGTCCGAGACGTTCGCGCCCTTGACCCGCACCTCGGCGTAGAGCGTGGAGGGGCGATTCAGGCAGTGTCCTTGCTCGATGACCAGGGAGGTGACGGGCGTCACCGTGACGGCGGCGTTCGACACGAGGTAGGCCGCCAGAGCCCCCGCGGCGGCGCCGGCGCCCGGGATCTCGACGGAACCGCCCGTATCGAAGGCGCGGGCGTGCGCCGCCGAGGACGCGGCGATCGTCTCCTTGGTGAACGCATAGATCAACGACGCCTCGCGTCCCTCCAGGACTCCGCGCAGCAGATCGTAGCGCGGGCGCGCATTCTGAAGGTCCGAGAGCGTGGCGACGGGCACGATCAGGGTCGGCAGCCCCGTCGAGACTTCCTGGACGGGCTGATTGGTCGCGAGCACGGCTTCCTCTTGGAGGCTCAACCCGGCCGCGGCCCGAGAGATCTCCTCCGGGGCGAGCCGCTCGCCGTAGACCGGCGCCTGCTGCCTCAAGCGAAGCATCCCGATCCGGCCGGACTGGACGCGCATCTCCACATGGACGAGCCCGTCGTCCCCCTCGTGGGCCAGACGGGTGACGGGCTCCTCCAGCGCAAGCCGCGTCTGCGTCGCATGGACGAAGTGGGCGCCGAGCGACGGGTGCCCGGCGAACGGAATGGCCCGGTCCCGGGAGAAGATCCGCAGCCGGAAGGCGGCTCCCGGCTTCTTCGACGGGAGGAGGAAGGCCGTCGCCGCATGATCCATCTCGCGTGCGAGGGCCTGCATCGTCTCCGGGGAGAGGCCCTCGGCCTCGGGGAAGACGGCCAGAGGATTGCCCGCCAGCGGGCGGTCGGCGAAGACGTCGACCAGAACGAAGGCGCGCTTCGAGGTCACTCCAAGCGCCGGGCGGCGAGCAGGAGGACGTCCCGCTCTCCCACCGTTGCTCCGGTCTTCTTGCCCTCGGCCACGATCTTGGCGAAGGCGGCGGGGATCGGCCGTTCCCGCGCCTCCCGGGCGAGCCAGACGAGCAATTCGCCGGTCGGAATCGGCCGCGTGGAGAAGCGGATCTCGGCGAGCCCCCGCGACGGGAGCAAGACGAGGTCGCCCGCCGCCGTGGCGAGCTCGGCCGAGAAGACGCCGCTCTCCGACTTCACGGCGGAAGGAACGGGGCGGCCGTCGCGCAGCAGAAGAGGCAATTCCTCGCCCGCCGCGGCGACGTGAAGCGTCTCGCCCGTCCAGGCGGCCGCCGCGACCTGGCAGGACCGCTCTGCTTCGAGGATCCTCCTCACGATCTCGACCGGGGAGTGCGTGCCCAGGAGCCCCCTTCCCACTGCGATCGACTTCAGCAGCGGCCCGAAGGTCTCCTCGGGCGGGCGCGGGTCTTCGACGATCAGGCACGCGAGCCGTCCCGCGCGGGCCTCGACGGCGTAGGAGAGGATGTTCCACTCCTCCGAACGCCAGCGCAGCGGCGCCGACTCGAAGCCCGGCGTCTCCGGCCAGGCGGCGGGGGTCATGAGCGCCGCCGCGCTGCGGATCACCGCCGCCGCTCCCTCCCGCCGCGCCGTCGCGACCGCCGCCTCGTGCTGGCGCACTCCCTCGACGGCCAGCGCGGCGTGCGTTCCGACCTCCTGGAGGAACTCCTCATCCTCCTTGGTGAAGGCGCCACGCCGCTTGTTCAAGATCTCGACGACGCCCACGATCTCGCCGGCGGGGGTTCGCAGAGGGGCGGCCAGGATCGATTGGGTGCGGAAGCCCGAGGAGGCGTCGACGTTGGCGTGGAACCGCGGATCGCGGTAGGCGTCCGTGGTGTTGATGATCGTTCCCTTTTCGGCCACGGCCCCGGCGATCCCGCGCCCGACCTTCAGGCGGATGGGCTCGACGCTGCCGCCTTCGAGGATCTGGCTGACGAGTTCGTCGGTGCCCGGCTCTCGCAGGAAGATCGTCCCCCGTTCCGCGTCGGTCTCGGAGGTCGCCGTCTTCAAGATGATCCGCAGCGTCTCGGTCGGGTCGAAGGTGGCGGCAAGCGACTTGTTGGCCTCCAGGATCACCATCAGCTTGACCATCTTGGCGCGCGTGACGGAAACCTCCGCCAGGACCCGGTCGAGCACCTGCCCCTCGAAGCGCGCGATCGAGTCGGCGAGCGCTTCGGCGTCGGTGAAGCGCGCGGCCGGATCCTTGGCGACGGCGCGGTCGAGGATCGACAGCAGCTCCGGCGGCAGGTCCGGTCGCAGCGTTTCCGCCTTCGGCGGCGCCTCGGCCAAGACGCGCCGCACCAGGCGAGCCGTGTCGTTGTCGTCGAACGGAACTCGGCCGGTGAACATCTCGTAGAGGAGAACGCCCATGGCGTAGACGTCGGTCGCCACACTCGGGTCCTGGCCCCGCAGGAGCTCCGGCGCCAGGAATTGGGGCGTTCCGGGCACCGCGTCTTCCTTTTCCCCGCGGTAGAGGGCCTTTTCGACCGCGATCCCGAAGTCCATCAGGTGCGGAATGCCGTCCTCCGTCACGATGACGTTCTCCGGCTTCAGGTCCCGGTGCAGAACGCCGATGCGGTGGGCCGCCGCGAGACCCCCGCAGATCCCCTTGGCGAGAACGAGGCCGCGCCCGAGGGGCAGGACGCGCTCTTCGTCCTCGATCTCCTTCAGGGTGCGGCCAGGCAGAAACTCCATCGAGACGAATTCTTCGCCTTCCAGCTCGACGAGGTCGAAGACGCGGCACACGTTGGGATGAGTGACGCGCCGCGAGAGGATGATTTCGCGGCGGAGGGTTTCCCTCCGCTCGGGGGACATGCGGTCCGGCCGGATTCGTTTCAGGGCGATGTCGATGTCCAGGCGCAGGTCCCGTGCCCGGTAGACCACCCCCATGCCTCCGAAACCGAGAACGCGGTCGATTCGGTATCGGTCTCCGAGTAGCGTGCCGGTCTTCAGAGGCCGGTCGGAGAGGCCCTCCTTCTCCTTGCCGTTCTGTGTGGGCCTTTCGCTCTCCCGGGGCATGGCGGAAGTCTATGATCGAAGGCTGCGGTTCCCCTTCGAAAGTTGACTCGCGAAGGTCCCCGGGTCGGGTTAAGCTAGGCGCGTTTCCCGACCTTTGACTCCAGGCCTTGAGCTTGATTGGGGAGGAGGAACCGTGACCAGACCGCAACGGGTCCGCCGTTTCTGGGTTTCCCTTGCCTGCCTCGGCTTTCTCGTCGCCTCTCCGGCCTTCCCCGCGGGGTTCCAGATCATGACGCAGGGGGCGCGAGCCACCGGGATGGGGCTCGCCTTCGCTGCGGTCGCCGACGATCCGACGGCGATCTTCTACAACCCGGCAGGCATGGGATTCCAGGAGCACTACTCCGTCGAACTCGGCTCCGGCTTCATCTCGAAGCTCAACGGGAAGTTCTACGGCACGAACCCGTTTCCGGGCGACGGTGCCAACGGCAGCCAGCACCTGACGACCTTCGTCGTGCCCAATTTTTATATGGTCGTGCCTCTGTTGCAGGACCTGAACCTCGGGGTCGGGCTGTTCTCGCCCTACGGCCTCGGCTTCCGGTGGGACAACACGGACAATCAGTGGCCCGGGCGCTTCATCTCGACCAACGCCGTCATCCAGACGATGGACCTCAATCCCGTGATCTCCTGGAAGCTCCTGCCGCAACTCTCGATTGCCGCAGGCGCCGACTATCGCCTTTCCAAGGTGCAGCTCGAGCGCAACCTCGGAACCTTCGACCCGCTGACGAACTCCTTCGTCGACACGGCGTACCTGAAGTTGAACAGCAGCATCTGGGACAACAGCGGATGGGGTTGGAACGCGGCGATCATGATCAAGCCGGCGCCGACCTTCTCGATCGGCGCCTCCTACCGGAGCAAGATCGACGTCGACTACGCCGGAACCGCGACCTTCACCCAGATCCCGACGGGAAACGCCGTCTTCGACAACATCGTCGCCTCGCTTCTCCCGTCGAGCCCCCAGAGCGTCTCGACGACGATCAATTTTCCCGCGAGCCTGAACCTCGGCATGGCCTGGGTGGCCCAGAACACGACCGTCTCGATCGAGGCGGACTGGACGCAATGGTCCGATTTCCACAACCTGCAGATCAATTTCACCAACCCGGCGATTCCGAGTTCGGACCGGGTCACGGCCTGGCAGGATTCGTGGGCATACCGCTTCGGTGTCGAGCAGCGCTTCGGCAAGTGGAGGCTCCAGGCGGGCTACTACTACGACAACACACCGCAGCCGAAGGTGGACGCCGGCCCGATCCTGGCCGACAACGACCGGATGGGCTACACCTTCGGCTTTACCTACGGAACCGAGAAGTTCAGCGTCAACATCTCCGACCTGTACCTGACCGTCAAGGATCAGACGACGCCGTACCCCAACACCGACGGGTTCTACGGGCAGTACAAGAAGGAAGCCGTCAACATCGCGATGTTCAGCCTCCGGTTCGCTTTCTGAGCAGGAGAAAGCCATGAAGAGAAAAGCCATCCTCCGCGCCGCCGCCCTCACCGTTCTTGCGGCGGCCGCCGCCGGCCCGGCATTCGGTCAAACGACCTTCTCGAAATACGTCGCCCTGGGGGACAGCATCACGGCGAGCTTCCAGGGGCTTTGCCTCGTCACGCGGAATCAGAACGCGAGCTATCCGCTCCTCGTCTCGCAGCAGCTCGGGATCACGGATTTCCAGCAGCCGCTCTTCGCCGAGGGACCCTTGAGCGCCGACCCGAATATCAACAAGTGCGTGGGCTTCGTCGTCAGCGGCAACGCCATCACGGTCGGAGCCGTCTCCGATCAGTTGCAGCCCACGAACCTGACGCTCCCGAGGCCCTACGACAACCTAGGGATTGTGGGTGCCACGGCCGCCGAGCTGATCACCATCACGAAGGCCGACCCCACCGGGAACACCGCGAACAAGTTCGCGTTTGCCATCCTCCGGAACAACGGGCCTTCGGGAAACCCGCTGAACGGGACCAACGCCATCCAGCAGGCGGCTTCCCTTGCCCCGAACCTCGTCACCCTTTGGATCGGGAGCGACGACGTGCTCGGCGCCCTTCTCTACGCCATCGCCTTGGACGGCGTGACGATGACTCCGGTCGCTTCCTTCACCCAGAGCTACACCCAGATCATCCAGACGATCCAGTCGACCGGCGCCACGATCGTGACCTTGAACATTCCTTCCGTCGATGCGGTTCCCTTCGCCAACACGATCCCGCCGGTCGTTCTCGACCCCTCGACGAACGAGCCCATCATCGTGGGCGGTGCGCCCGTTCCGCTGCTCGGCCCGGGCGATGCGGCCTTTCCCTGCCCGGATGGACAAACCGCCTGTCCGCTGCCGCCGGGAACCCTCGTGACGCTGGCCGCCAACAGCCCGCAGGCGGCGCTCGGCGGAAAGTCACTGCTTCAGGTGGGCTTCGGCATTCCCTGCGCGGTCGCACCGTTGCCCCAGTGCAACAAGCCTCTGCCGGACGGCCAGTTCAACCCTCCATCGACGATCATTCCGGGCGTGCTGCTGTATCCGGATGAGGTGGACCGGATCCGCGCCCGGACCGACGAGCTGAACGCCGTGATCGCCAACGTCGGCGGAGCGGCCGGAGCGATCCCGATCGACATCCACACGATCTTCAACGGGATCGCGGCCCACGGATACGAGATTGGCGGCCTGACGCTGACCACCAAGTTCGCGACGGGGGGCATCTTCTCCGCCGACGGCTTCCATCCCAACTGCATCGCCCAGGCCATCGTGGCAGACGCCGTGATCAACGCCCTCAATGCGGCCAAGCACCTTTCGATCCCTCAGCCCAACATGGCTTCGGCGCTCTTCACGCCCAACGTGCCGCCTGGTGCGGCCTCGGCGACCGCGCCCGGGCTCGACTTCTCGGACCAAATGCGCCGGCAGCTCTACGCCGCTTTTCCCCCGGTGACCGCCGGCATCCAGGTCCTGGAGCCTGAGGCCCCGATCTCCCGGGTCGATCCCAGAGCCCGCCCCGAGAAGAACCGAACGGTCGAGCGGCCGGGCGAGCGGAAGAACTAGCAGGGAGGGGCCCCGCTCGGGGCTGCGGGCGGTTCTGGGAAGCCGAGTGGACGCCGGCCGCGCTCTTTGCTAGATTTCGCCGTCCTTTTCGAGGTTGGAGAGAACCCCATGATGATCCCGGCTACCCAAATCCGCGTCGGCACCCTGGTGATCCACAACGGCGAGCTGCACCGCGTGCACGACATGGTGCACAAGACCCCCGGAAACCTGCGCGGTTTCGTTCAGGTCAAGATGCGGAACCTCCGCTCGGGCTCCATGGCCGACCACCGCTTCGGCTCGACCGACCGGGTGGAGAAGGCCTCGCTCGACGAGCGGGAGATGGAGTACCTCTACTCCGATGCGGCAGGGCATCACTTCATGGACCAGCAGACGTACGATCAGTTCACGCTCTCCGACGAGGTGATCGGCGAGCAGATGAAGTACCTCCTGCCCAACACGGTGATCCACGTCGATTTCTACGAGGGGAATCCCGTGGGCATCGAGCTGCCCAACACGGTGACGCTCAAGGTCGTCGAGACACAGCCGGGGATGAAGGGGGCGACCGCGTCGGCTTCCTACAAGCCGGCCACCCTGGAGACGGGACTCCAGGTGATGGTGCCCCAGTTCATCGAGGCTGGAATCCGAATCAAGATCGACACGCGGGACGACACCTACCTCGAGAGAGCGTAGGCGCCGACCGCGATCGACTGTCGGCCGATCGGCTGGATTCTCTGTCCGTATGCTGCAATGGCATGCGAAGCTCCGATTGCCCCTTTTCGCTTGACCTCGCTTTGAAGCCTCTTGAATAATCCTCCCCGTGCGGAAGCTGCGGGCTACCCGGGCAGCCCTTATCGCCCTGCTCCTAGTAGCAGTGTGGCCGGCCCGAACCGAGGGTAAGCCCCAGAAGAAAGGGGCCCACAAGGCCGGGACCGGCCCTTCGGCAGCTTCGGCAATTGTCTCGGGCAAGCACTCTGTCGCTCACGCCAAGGCGACGAAGGCCGGGAAGAGCCCTCAAAAGACGAAGGTTGCGGCCTCGGGCAAGCACAAACGCGCCAAACGAATCATTCGCCAGAACGCGGACAACGAGGTGGTGCTCGAGTGGATCCAGGCGACGCGCCGCCCCCAGCCGTATGGGCCGTTTCTCCCGCCCTCCGCTCGCTTGATGCTTGCCGAAGCAGAGGAGCAGGCACCGGCACCGGAGGTTGCTTGCCCGCCCGTTGACGTCGTTTTGGAGGCCCACGTCCATGACGAGAGCGCCGAGACCGTCGGGTCGCCGGGCTCGGAAGAGGGGCTCGGGGCCGAGGAGGAGGCGGCGCGAGACTCGCGGACCGAGAGCCTCGTTGCCATTGCCCGGCGAATCGGCTCCTTTTTCCGCCCGAAGTCGTCCTCGGCGCGCGTCACCCCCGACGACGTCGACTTGGGAGACCTGCTTTCAGCCAATCTCAAGATTCCCGTCGAGGGCGTGGACGCCGAGAAGCTGCGCGACTCCTTCCTGGACCGACGCGGCCGGTACCGCAAGCACCTGGCCATCGACATCGGGGCGCCCCGCGGTACGCCGGTCATCGCGACGGCCGACGGCGAAATCGTGCGGCTACGCCGGGAGAAGAAGGGCGGAATCACGATCTATCAGAAGGACGCGACCGGCAAGTACCTGTTCTTCTACTGCCACCTCCAGCGTTATGCCAAAGGCCTCGCGGTCGGTCAGCAGGTGTCCGCCGGCGACGTCATCGGGTACGTCGGCGCGACGGGCCACGTGATCGGCGGGCCGCACCTGCACTTCTCGATCACGCGGGTTCCCGAGGACGACGATTTCCGAGAGGGCCTGGCGGTGAACCCCTACCTGCTCTTCCTGGCGGGGGTGCCTTAGCCTCAGGACGCGCCGGAGCTTCCGCCCTCGAGCAGCCGGGAGAGCCAGAGGTTGGTCAGTTTCTCCGCGACGGTGTTCTGGCGGAGGCGCGCGGCGAGGTTTCCCCAATCCATCTCGTCGAGCTTCTGATCCTGGTTGAAGCAGGAGAACACGATCTCCTTCTGCTCCCCGGTCTCGGGGTCGATGTGCCTCTGGAGGCACTGGGCGCAGACCTCTTTCATCATGCACTGCATCGGCGAGTTGATGGAGCCGATGCCCTCGTGCCTCGGGTCGAGGAAGGGCGCCAACACGTTGTGGCGGGCGCGGGCGACGGCGGCCATCATCCGGTCCGAGCCGATGGCGATCAGCCTTCCGACCTCGGAGAGCGCGATGGGCGTGTCACCGAGGTGACCCGTCGCATACGCGAGCATCGCCTCGACGATGTTTCCCACGAAGGAGCGGTCGCTCGGTCGGCGCACGGGGATCGGCTCGCCGCGGTCCACCGACAGGATGAGCACGTCGGAGGCCGCTTCGAGCTCCTCGCGCTTGTAGAAGTCCTCGGCCTTCTTGTAGCCGGCGAAGTAGATGACGCGGTTGCCGCGGGACTTCGCCTTCTTGCCGATCGAGAACAGGACGGCGTTGCCCAGGCCGCCGCCGCAGAGCATCACGGTGCCGTTCTCGGGCAGCTCCGTGGCGGAGCCGGTCGGGCCCATGACGACGACCGGCTCGCCGGGCTTCAAGACGGTGCAGAGACTCGAAGACGCTCCGATTTCCAGTGCGATGAGCGAGAGGAGCCCGCGCCCGGCATCCACCCAGGCGCCCGTCAGCGCCAGCGGCTCGATCAGCAGCGGAGACCCTCCGACAACGGGGGCGTGCGCCTCGAGGTTCTGCAGACGGAAGAACTGGCCCGGTTGGAAGTTCGCGGCCGCGGCCGGCGCCTTGACGACGACCTCGATGATCGTCGGTGTCAGCCGGTTGACCGCCACGACGGTTGCGCGCAGACGCTCCTCGATGCGCGCGCGAAAGCGCGTCCACTCCTCTTCGGAGACCACCGGCCGGGCGCCCGGGAAGAGAACCGCCGCGATCGCCGGGTAACCCTTTCTGGCGGAGGCCATGGCCTTGACGACGTTGCCGTTGAAGGCCGGATGGTTGTCCCCGAAGAACGTGACGAGCTTGCCGCCGCGCTGGTAGCCCGTGAAGAAGGCGTCCTCGGCGTCGGGGGGCGCGCTCGCGAGCGAGACCGAGCCGTCGGCGCCGATCGTTGCGCGGTGCGGCTGGAAGAACCGCCTCTTCTCGTCCATCGGGAACGTGCCGGGGAACTCCTTCTCGTAGGTGATGTTCGGCGTCGTGCCGGCCGCCACGAGACAGGCCCGGGCGGGCAACTCGACGATCTCGCCGCCCGGCAGCCGCCGGAAGCGCACCGCGGTGAGCTTCCCGTCGGCGTCCGGAACCGCCTCCACGGGATCGAGATCCTCGATGAAGGTGATCCCCTCCTCGAGAGCCTTGATGACCTCCTCGTGATTCAGGCGATAGGCCGGAGACTCCTCCATCCGGCGCCGATACACGATCGAGACGCCGCCCCACTCCTGGCACAGCGCGGCGAAGTCGGGCTTCTCGCCCCGGGCCGCGGCGCGCTCCCGCTCCAGACGCACCGCGGCGCCGTGCGCGAGGAGCCGGTCGAGAAGCTCCCGCTCTTCCGCGTCGAGCGATGCGCGCACGGCCTTTTCGCCCCGCTCCGCGACGAGGGTCTCGTAGCGGCCGAGCGTCTTCTCGCACTGAAGCGGGTAGTAGGCGAGTAGCTCCGTCGCCGTGTCGATGGCGGTCAAGCCCCCGCCGATCACGACGGCCGGCAGTTCGGCGTACAGGTTGGCGAGGGCCCCCCGCTTGAAGGCGCCCGTCAGCTGCAGGGCCATCAGGAAGTCCGAGGCCTTGCGCACCCCTCGGATGATGTTGTTCTTCATCGGGATGATCGTGGGGCGCCCCGCTCCGGCGGCCACCGCGATGTGGTCGAAGCCCGCGGCGAAGGCCTGCTCCGCGGTCAAGGTTCCCCCGAACCGCACGCCGCCCTGGATCGAGAAACGCTGGCGGCGGGAAAGCGTCAAGTGGAGCAGCGTCAGGAAGTTCTTGTCCCACCGAACGGTAATCCCGTACTCCGACACGCCGCCAAAACCGGCGAGCGGCCGGGCGTCGAGAGGCCGGGAGAGCGTGCTCCAATCGCGCAGCGGCTCGATCCCGTTTCCGTCCTGCCCGGTCCAGGAGGCGGGAAGCGGCTCGATCTTGAGCCCGTCGATCCCGACGACGCCGCACCCCTCGTTGAGCAGGTAGTGCGCGAGCGTGTACCCGGCGGGGCCGAGCCCGACGACGAGCACGTTCTTGCCGTTGTAGGGGAGGGGATAGGGACGCGTCGGGTGAAGGGGATTCCAGCGCGTGAGCAAGCCGTAGATCTCGATTCCCCAGGGGAGTACCAGCACGCCGGTCAGCACTCCCGTCTCGATCTGCGGGATGTTGACCGGCTCCTGCTTCTGGAAGATGCAGCCCTTCATGCAGTCGTTGCAGATGCGGTGGCCGGTGCCGGGACACATCGGGTTGTCGACGCAGACGAGAGCGAGCGCGCCGATCGAGTCTCCCTCGCGCCGGAGCTCGTGCATTTCCGAGATCTTCTCGTCGAGGGGGCAGCCGGTCAGGGGCACGCCGAGGGGATTCTTCGAGAGCGCGCCCGTCTTCGTGTCGAAGAGGCCCTTGGCGCAGGAGTCCTTCTCCCGCTCGTGGCAGAGCAGGCAGTAGTGCGTTTGCCCGAGCACTTCGCGGCGAGTCATGCGGGGATCCGTCAACAGGAACCCATCCCGCCGGCGGCGGCGCGAGGAGGGGCCGACGCGGGCCTCGGGAAACTGCGGGAAGGGACGCTCGGTCTCGACTAAGTGTTGATAGTCGAGCATCTCGGGCAGGTGGAACGAGCTCCAGCCCGCGACCTCCCGCTTCCAGTCCGGGTAACGCAGGCGCGCGCCGCACCACTGCGCATAGAGCTGGAGAAGCTTCTCGAGAAAGGCGAGGAGCTCCTCGTCCGAGTCCCCGGCCGGACTGGGCATCCCCGTCGCCGCCGAGGAGCGGGCCCGGGAAGCGAGTTGCGCCGCGCCCGCCCGAGCCTCCGGGTCGACCCGCGGGACCTTCTTCTGACGAAGGGCCGCGAGGAAGGCGCTTTCGAGGTCGAGGAGCGCCATTGCGGTCTGCGAGGTCGCCTTTTCCGGGTCCTCCCGCCAAGGGAGCTGCGGGAACAGGTCTCGCTCGAGCGCCGTGGCCGCCTCGCGCAGTGCCTCGCGCTCCGCGGGCTCGTCGGGGACGGCGCTCTTGACGGCACGGCGCTGCAGGAAATCGCGGCGGAACCGGAACAGGACGGCCTCGGGCCCGGCGCTCGACGCCTGGGCGCGCCACTCCGCCTCGATGTCGAAGAGCCGGACGAGGAACCGAGAGAGGTGTCGGGCGGCCTCGACCAGCAGGCGAGAGAGCGCCAGGGGCGAGACCGCGGCAGGGTCCTGCCGGTAGGCCGTGAGCCGTGCCGCGAGGGGGGCGTCCTCGCGAGCGAGCTCGTCGAAGAACACGCGGTCGAGCTCCGCGAGCTTCTCCTCGCGGTGCAGGTCCTGGTATCGGAATCCCGGAACGCCGAGAGGGAAGTCCCTCTCGGCGGTCAATGGCAGAGTGGCGGTCTCCAAGCAAGCGGATTCTAACCCGAGGCGTCCCTGGTGCACCCGTTTGGCGCCCCCTTTTCCTGGTGCAAGGACACCTTGACAACGGCAAAATCAATAATAGGATTCGTTACTGATATGGAAACGGCCCCCCAGCGCCGCCAGACTCGCCAGCGGCGGCTCGTCTACGAGACCGTGGCCGAGACGGTCACGCATCCGACCGCCGAGTGGGTCTTCGAGCGGGTGCGCCGTCGGATGCCGCGGGTTTCGCTCGGCACCGTCTACCGGAATCTGCAGCTGCTCGTCGCGGAGGGGCTGCTGCGCTCCTGGATGCGCGGGCGCACCACCCGCTACGACGCGGACCTCTCGGCCCACGACCACTTCTCCTGCCGCGAGTGCGGCCTCCTGCTCGACCTCGAGCGGGCGCCGCGTACCTTCTCGGAGGAGCGGCGGCTGCGGGCGCGGGGCCACGAGATCGAAGACCGGGTGCTGGAATTCGTCGGAATCTGCCGGGACTGCCGGCACCGGCGGAAGACAGGCGGAAAGAAACGGTGGCCCAACGGAAGGGGCCGAAACACCTCGCTGTCGAGCTTTCAATTTAATCGATCGAGCAACCGGAGCGATTTTCGCTGATGTGGGTGGCTCGCGCGCCTGACACGCGCGCGCAGCGGACGCGCTCCTCGCTTTGGGCGGTACGACGCAGGACTTTGGCAGAACGTTTCATTCACAGGAGGAGATGAGGCCATGTCTGAGAGCAAGTGTCCGGTCATGCATGCGAATGGTGGCGGTACGTCGAACCGAGACTGGTGGCCGAACCAGTTACGGCTCGGGGTGCTGCGGCAGCGTTCTTCCTTGTCCGACCCGATGGGCAAGGACTTCGACTACGCGAAAGAGTTCAAGAGCCTCGACCTGAAGGCCGTCAAGAAGGATCTGACGGCGCTGATGACCGACTCGCAGGACTGGTGGCCGGCGGACTTCGGCCACTACGGACCCTTGTTCATTCGCATGGCGTGGCACAGCGCCGGCACGTACCGGATCAACGACGGCCGCGGCGGCGCCGGCGCCGGCCAGCAGCGCTTTGCGCCCTTGAACAGCTGGCCCGACAACGCCAGCCTCGACAAGGCGCGGAGACTCCTCTGGCCGATCAAGCAGAAGTACGGCCGGAAGATCTCGTGGGCCGACCTCATGATCCTCGCGGGCAACGTGGCGCTCGAATCGATGGGTTTCAAGACGTTCGGTTTCGGCGGGGGACGTGAGGACGTCTGGGAACCGGAAGAGGTCGACTGGGGCTCCGAGCATAAGTGGCTGGCGGAACAGCGCTACTCGGGCGACCGGGATCTCGCAAAGCCGTTCGCCGCGGTCCAGATGGGACTCATCTACGTCAACCCCCAAGGCCCCAACGCCAATCCGGATCCGATCGCAGCGGCCAAAGACATCCGCGAGACGTTTGCCCGCATGGCGATGAACGACGAGGAGACCGTCGCCCTGATCGCGGGCGGCCATACCTTCGGCAAGACCCACGGCGCCGGCCCCGAGTCCTACTTGGGGCCTGAGCCCGAGGCGGCCGGCCTCGACGAGCAAGGCCTCGGCTGGAAGAGCGGCTTTGGCACGGGCAAGGGCGGCGACACGATCACGAGCGGCCTGGAGATCACCTGGACCACGACGCCGACGAAGTGGAGCAACAACTACTTCCAGAACCTCTTCGGCTACGAGTGGGAGCTGACCAAGAGCCCGGCCGGCGCGTATCAGTGGAAACCGAAGGGGGAGGCGGGCGCCGGCGCGGTGCCGGATGCCCACGACCGGTCGAAGCATCACGCGCCCGGTATGCTGACCACGGACCTCTCCCTGCGGTTCGACCCGGTCTACGAAAAGATCTCGAGGCGCTTCTTCGAGCACCCGGACCAGTTCGCTGACGCGTTCGCACGGGCGTGGTTCAAGCTGACGCACCGCGACATGGGCCCGCGCCCGCGCTATCTCGGCCCGGAAGTTCCGGCCGAGGAGCTTCTCTGGCAGGACCCTATTCCCGCTGTCAATCACAAGCTGATCGATTCGAAGGACATCGCCTCCCTCAAGGGCAAGATCCTCGCGTCCGGTCTATCGGTTTCGGAGCTGGTGTCGACCGCCTGGGCCTCGGCGTCCACTTTCCGGGGCTCCGACAAGCGCGGCGGCGCCAACGGCGCGCGCATTCGCCTGGCGCCGCAGAGGCAGTGGGCCGTCAACGAGCCGGTCCAGCTGGCGAAGAGGCTCAACACGCTGGAGGCCATCCAGATCGAGTTCAACGGGGCGCAGTCCGGCGGCAAGAAGGTCTCGCTCGCCGACCTGATCGTCCTGGCCGGGTGCGCCGGCGTCGAGAAGGCCGCGAAGAACGCCGGGGTGGACGTGATGGTGCCGTTCACGCCGGGCCGCATGGACGCCTCGCAGGCGCAAACGGATGTCGAGTCCTTCGCGGTGCTCGAGCCGTTCGCGGACGGGTTCCGTAACTACCTGAAGGCCAAGAACGGCGCTTCGGCCGAGGAGCTCCTGGTCGACAAGGCGCAATTGCTGACGTTGACCGCGCCGGAGATGACGGTTCTTATTGGCGGCATGCGCGCCTTGAATGCCAGCGTCGGACAGTCCAAGCACGGTGTCTTCACCCATCGGCCGGAGGCGCTGACCAACGACTTCTTCGTGAATCTGCTCGACATGGGGACGACCTGGAAGGCGGTCTCGGACGCGGAGGACGTGTTCGAGGGGCACGATCGGGCAACGGGGAAGCTCAAGTGGACCGGCACCCGCGTCGATCTGATCTTCGGCTCAAACTCGGAGCTCCGGGCCCTGTCGGAGGTTTATGGAAGTTCGGACGCGCAAGAGAAGTTCGTCCGCGACTTCGTGGCGGCGTGGACCAAGGTGATGAATCTGGATCGCTTTGATGTCGCCTAAGTGACGACTGCGGCAAGTTGACCGATGCCCAGAACTCTGACGGAAACCTGAGACGAGGGATGACGAGCGGGCGCCGCGCACCTTCTCGGAGGAGCGGCGGCTGCGGGCGCGGGGACACGAGATCGAAGAGCGCATTTTGGAGTTCGTCGGAATCTGCCGGGACTGCCGGCATACTCGAAAGACAGGAGGAAAGAATCGATGCCCCAACTGAAAGGAACCAAGACCCACGAGAACCTGAAGCATGCCTTCGCCGGCGAGTCCCAGGCGAACCGGCGTTACCTCTATTTCGCCCGCCGGGCCGACATCGAGGGGTACCCGGACGTCGGAGGCCTGTTTCGCGACACCGCCGAGGCGGAGACCGGGCACGCCTTCGGGCACATGGACTTCTTGAAGGAGGTTGGAGATCCGGTGACCAACTTCCCGGTCGGCAACACCGACGCGAACTTGAAGAGCGCGGTCGAGGGTGAAACCTACGAGTACACGCAGATGTACCCGGGGTTCGCCCGAGCCGCCCGCGAGGAGAACTTCACGGAGATCGCCGAGTGGTTCGAGACTCTGGCGCGCGCCGAGAAGTCGCACGCCGGCCGCTTCCAGAAGGGCCTCGACAACCTAGGGAAGTTCTAGGGGGAGGGGTTAGGGGCGAGGGACGAGGGGCGAGGGTTCGGGGATAGCGCCGAGCGCCCCATCGTCCAGTTTCCATGTTCGATCCTTCCGCGCACGGTTTCTACGATCCCTCCGCGGTGGAGAAGGAGCTCCGGCGCGTGGCCGACATCTGCCACGGCTGCCGGCGCTGCTACGACCTCTGTCCCTCCTTCGACGTCCTGTTCCAGGCGCTCGACCGGCCGGAGGTGGACGGGGAGGCGGAGCGCCTCCGGGCCGCCGATCTGGCCGAATTCTCCGACCTCTGCTACGAATGCAAGCTCTGCATTCCCCACTGCCCCTACTACCCGCCCCACCGATGGGAAGTGGACATCCCGCGCGTGGTGTTGCGCGACCGCGCCTCGCGGGTCAAGCACGCTGGCGGCGCGCCGCTCCGTGAACGAATCCTTGCCTCCGTCGACGCGGTGGGGAAGCTGTCGAGCGCGGCGGCGCCGCTCGTCAATTCCTTAAACGACAGCCGGCTCGCGCGCCTGGCGCTCGAGAAGACGCTGGGAGTCCACCGCGACCGCCTGCTTCCGACCTTCGCCGGCGAGACGTTTCTCGACTGGTGGCAGCGCCGCGGGGGCGCGACGGCTCCTTCGGAGCGGGCTCCCGCGCGTGACCGGGTCGCCCTCTTCGTGACCTGCTCGTTCAATTACAACCTGCCCGAGGTGGGCCATGCCGCCGTGGCAGTGCTCGAGAAGAACGGCTGCGAGGTCGTCGTGCCGCCGCAGCGCTGCTGCGGAATGCCGTATCTCGAGAGCGGCGACGTCGACTCGGCGCGCGAATGCCAGCTTCGAAACGTCGACGCCTTCCTTCCCTTCGTCCAGGCGGGATACACCGTGGTCGTTCCGGGCCCGACCTGCAGCCTGACCCTGAAGAAGGAGTACCCGTTGCTCGGCGGCGGCGAAGCGACCGCTGCCGTCGCGGGCGCCACGCGGGACCTCTGCGAGTTCCTGATGCGCCGGCACGCCGAAGGCCGTCTCTCGCTCGACTTCTCGCGGCGGCCCGGCAAGATCCTTTATCAGGTCCCGTGCCACCTGAAGGTCCAGGACATCGGCTTCAAGTCGCGAGATCTGCTGGCCCTGATCCCGGGCGCCGAGGTCGTGACCGTCGAGGCCTGTACCGGGCACGACGGCACGTGGAGCATGAAAAAGGAGTACTTTCCGATGTCGATGGAGATCGGGAAACCCGTCTTCGAGCAAGTCAAGGCGGAGCGCCCCGACGCCGTCTCGACCGACTGTCCGCTGGCGGGCGTCCAGATCCGGCAGGGCACGGGCCGGACCACCAAGCACCCGATCCAGATTCTAGCCGACGCCTATGGGCTGCCGGCCGAAGCCTGATTTCCGAGGAGGCCTTTATGGAGACACTCACGCTGGAAGACATCAAGAACCTTCACGAGTACGAACTGGAGCGGTCGGACTTCCGGACGCGCATCATCGAGCTGAAGAAGCGCCGCCGGGTGCCGCTCGGTCCCGTGATGACGCTCGTCTTCGAGAACCGCGACACGGTGCGCTTTCAGGTCCAGGAGATGGTCCGCATCGAGCGCATCGTCCGGCCCGACAAGGTGCAGGAGGAGGTCGACGTCTACAACGACCTGCTGCCGCGCGCCGGCGAGGTCGCCGCGACGCTCTTCATCGAGGTCACGGAGGCGGAGAAGGTCCAGAGCACGCTCGACGGCTTCATCGGCTTGGACGAGCCGGGCAAGCTCGTGCTCCGAGTCGGCGACCAGACGTACCCCGCCGTCTTCGCACCGGGCCAGAGCCGCGAAGACAGGATCTCGGCCGTTCACTACATCCGCTTCCCGCTCGGCGAGGAAGGACGCAAGGCGCTCGGACGTGGCGAGAAGGCGACCGTGGAGGTCCGCCACGGCGACTACCAGGCCACGGCACCGCTCTCGCC
>DATKAE010000069.1:0-2810 GCA_035498405.1 Thermoanaerobaculia bacterium
TTGGTTGCGGGGGAAGGATTTGAACCTTCGACCTTTGGGTTATGAGGGCGAGTCAATCGTCTACAGGAAACGAAAAGAGCCGACAGGCAACGACTTCCGAGGGCTGTCGAGTCGGCTGGAGTAGGCCTGAGTCGGCTGCAAAGCGCCCGACTTTCGCTCGACCTTCAGGACCGCTTCCGCTGCGCTTAGCCCGGAGTCTGCTTCCGGGTTTCCTTCGGACCCCAGATCCGAAGGGTAGGAAGGCGTGTCGCACCGTCCTCCTCCGACAGGAGTATGATCCGGTCGACGTGAGAACCCGGCGGAGCAGCGCTGGCGCTTGGGCGAAAGGCGCCCTGCTTGTTGCCATTGCGCTCGTGCCGCTCACCTGGACGGTTCATTGGCACTCCGCCTCCCAGGACGAGGTGCGCGGTCCTTGCGACCTGTGCGCCCTCGCCTGTCACGCTTCCGCTTTTTCGCTCGTGACCATAACGAGCCCGAAACCCGCGCCGCCCACGACCTTCCTCGAGACCATCCCGGTCTCCTGTCCTGAAAAGAACGCTCATCCCGTTCCCGTCGGGCGAGCTCCGCCCGCCGCCTGACGAGCCGCCCCCGAACCGTCTCGCCGCAAGCCTTTCGGCGGCGACAGCGCGTTTGGGACTTGTGGACCGACGGGTGTGTTATCGCGCCCGCCCCAACCCATTTCAGGTGTTCGGATGCGAGACCGGGTCCCGAAATCGATCGCCGACCCCTATCGAGGAGTCGTTCTCCTCCTCGCCGGTGTCACTCTGGCCGGATCGGCGGCTGCGGCCTACGGGAGGGGCGCGCTCCGCCAGCCGCAGCTTCTCGCAGTCGCCCTGCTCCTCGGCGTTGCGTTCTTCGTCCTGGTGGGGGTGGCCGTGGCCGCTCACTCCCGGTCCCGGAGTTCACCCCCCGTAAACGGGCCGGGAGCCGACAAGGCAGAGGGCGGCCTGCGCCCCGACGCACCCGCGAAAGCGCCGGCGGCCGCGCCCGATCCCGAAGCGAGCGAGGCGTTCGCGGCGGACGATGCTCCTGCGCCGCAGCGCCGCCTGAGCCCTCGGGACGCCGTGAGCTCGAGGCGATTCAGGATGATCGCCCGCCGGATCCGCGAGCTCGGAGCGGTCGAGGCCATCCGTTGGATGGCCGGGCTCGCCGGAACCGTCGGAGTTATCCCACTCGCCTTCAACGCGCCGCTCGCTTCGCTTCCGGTGTCGATCGCGGGGCTGGTCGGCGCGCTGTGCTTGGCCGCGGCGGCGGTGGCGGCGATCGCGGCCCGCTACTTCGCGTCGCTTTCGGAGTCGGCGCTTCCGGAGGCCGTCGGCCTCGCCCGCGCCGCTCGGCTCGTCGCGTGGGGACTGGTCCTGGCCGCGCTCGCAACGCTGCTTGTGTATTTCGCGCAGGAGACGGCCGCACGCCTGGTGCACTTCGCGATCCTCGGGCTGGTCGCCTCGATTTCATGGAGCCTCTTGAGGGTTCGGCCGAGGGCGGAGCGAGCCGCGCCCGAGTTTCCCCTCGGCTCCCCGATTCTTTCCGCCCTGGGCAGCCGGGCCAACCCGATCGGCAGCCTTCTCGACAGTGCCGAGCGTCAGCTCGGGATCGATCTGCGCTCGACCTGGGCCCTTTCGGTCGTTCGGCGCAGCGTCGAGCCGCTCCTCGCCGGACTCCTCGTTCTAGGCTGGCTCTCCACTTCGCTCACCGTGGTTCACCTGGGGGAACAGGGACTGGTCGAGCGCCTCGGCGTGCCGATCGTGGGTCCACCTCTGGAGCCCGGCCTGCACGGCCACTGGCCCTGGCCCGTCGACCGCGTCTTCCGCCTGCCGGTTCGAAGGATTCAGGCGCTCCCCATCGGCCACGAGGGGGTCGAGCCGTCGAGCGGCCCCGAAGACGTCCTCTGGGCACGCCAGCACGCCGAAAACGAATACACGTTGCTGCTCGGTAACGGCCGCGACCTGATCACGATCGACGCCGTCGTGCAGTTCCGCGTCCGCGACCCGCGCGCCTGGCGCTACAGCTTCCGGAACCCGACCGACGCCCTTCGCGCCGTCGCCTACCGGGCAGTCATGCGCGCCACCGTGAACCGAACCCTCGACGAGGCCCTGTCGGAGAACGTGTCGCTGTTGACCGGCCGCATGCTCGCTGCGGTCCAGCGGGACGCCGACGACTTGGGGCTCGGCGTCGAGGTTCTTGCCTTCACCGTCGGCGGAATGCATCCCCCGGTCACGGTGGCGGCCGAGTATCAGTCCGTCTCCTCCGCCGAGCTCGGCAAGGTCACGGCCGAGGTCAATGCCGAGGCCTACCGAAACCGTACCGTGCCGGCCGCGCAGGCCGAGGTCGTCCAGCGCCTCGACACCGCCCAGGCGGATGCCGCGGAGCTGCGCGCTCGCGCGGCGGGCGAGGCCTGGAGTTTCCGGACTCTCGAATCTCAATTTCGAGCCGACCCGCGGGAATTCGCGTTCCGGCGGCGTCTGGAGACGCTCGAGCAGGGCCTCGCGAATCGACGTCTCATCGTCCTCGACACCCGCATTCCGAGGGATGGAGGTGAACTGTGGCTGATGCCGTGAAAGTGCAGCGCCGGCTGCGAGCGATCGCCGGAGCCCTGGCATTGGCGGGCCTCGTGTTCTACGCGACGGCCATCGTGGTTCGCGAGGGACAGGCCGCCCTGGTGACACGGTTGGGGCGGCCGCTGCGAGCTGCCACCACGCCCGGCCTGCACTGGAAGCTTCCCTGGCCCGTGGACCGCGAGATCCTTCTCGACATGCGGCGGCGTGTCTACGAGACCGGTCACACGGAGATGCTGACGCGCGACAAGAAGA
>DATKAE010000070.1:0-41190 GCA_035498405.1 Thermoanaerobaculia bacterium
TCAAGGTGTTTCCGGTCGAGTCCGAGCCGGCCCCCATCTACCGCTGGCTTTCCGGCGTCTCGGTCTCCGGCGGAGTCATGGAGTGGCCCCTGGGCGATGCCGACTTCGAGTACGAGTTCCGTTCGACGGTCCACTGGAAGCCGCTCATCAACGGGTCCTCCGGGTTCTTTCCGCCGCAGTACCAGGAGATCTCGGCGTTGCTCCGGCAGGATCCCATCCCCGATTCGGTTTGGGAGAAGGCGCGGGAGCTCCGCGCCAGCGTTCTGATCCTGCATCCCCATGACGCACCGGGAGGGCTGTTGCTGCGGCTGGGCCGCGCCGCACAGCGGGGTGTCTTGCTTGGAGAGCTCGAGGTCGTCCACGCCCTTCCCCATGGACCGGATCGCGACTACGTTTTTCGCCTCAGGGGCAGTCCGCCGTTGTCGCCCGGCATCTCGCCAGAGGAGAAGCGTCTGGCCGCTGAGCAGTTCGCCCAGCTGTCTGTTCGGCCCGGCGTCGACCTTTCCCGCCCCTTCGCCGTGATCGACTTTCCGCCCTCGGGCTTCCAGGTGGTCGGTGGGGAGTGGGCCTATGGCTGGGCGATCGACGACTCGGGCATCCAGGAAGTGCGGATCGCCTCCGAACTCGGACCGGCCGGTGTTGGGGCCATTGGGGGACCGCGGCCGGATGTCGGGAGGATCTTCCCCAACTACCCGGAGTCCGCGACGTCTGGCTTCGGCTTTCCGATTCCGAACCTCCCGCCGGGACCCCATACGCTCATTGTGACTGTCTTCGCCAAGGACGGTGGACAAACGGTTCTGCGGCGACCCGTTCGCTATCGATAGTCGGCGATCAGGGATCGAGTTGCCAGATGCCGATCTGGCGTAGCGCGCCCGTTCGCCTCCAGTTCCCGGGCGCGTGCTTGGACAGCTCCGTTTCTTCATCGGGGTAAAGAAGCGCGAAGAAGCGGTAGCCGCGGGCTTCGGCGGCCTCGCGGATCCTGGCGAACGTTTCCGGCTGGAGCGAGTCCCACCGCGTGTAGCAGAGATCGGTGTAGTACTCGAGGGCGCCGCTCGCGTAGGTCGTCACGACGACGCTCTTCGCAGGAAGCATGCGGGACGCCCAGCGGCTGACGCGCGGGTAGATCGATTCGCCCTCCGCGACTCCGAGGACAACGACTTCGCGGTTGCCGCGAACTTCCAGACCGAGGACCAGGAGGGTGGCGACAATCGCTGCGGCGCCGCGCAGCCGGGGCCATTTCTTGCCGATTGTCCACTCCTGCGCCGTGAGCGCCGCCGCCAGAAGCAGGCCGGGGACGCCGGGAAGCAGAAATCGAAGAAAAATGAAGGATCGGTACGGTTCGTAGAAACAGTAGAAGAGGAAGTAGACGCCGAACCAGGACAGGGCGAGAGCGCGGTCGCGGGCTGGAATCCTTCGAAGGGCGCAGGCCGTCACGGCGCCTAGCGGCACGACCGGAGAGAGGGTCTTCACGATCCAGGCTCCGTAGTAGAGAAACCGGGGACCGAAGTTGGATACGGCCAGGTACGCTTGATGTCCCGTTTTTCCATAGCCGGTTTTCAGGATGCCGCCATAGCAATAGACGTTGACCGCTGCGCCGGCCGCCGCCAGGGGCAGGCCGCCCAGCGCGGCAAGGAGCCATGCGGATGCCGAGAACGGCAACGCGAAGAAGAGCGGGACGACCATAAGGGCATTGATCGGACGGACCAGAACGCCGACGCCGAGCGACGCGCCCGCGGCCACGGCCCAAATCGGATGGCGCCGAGCCTTCAATGCGCCGAGCACCGCCGCCAGGCACCAGAAGGTCGCGACGACGTCACTCATCGGTTGGACGGCCTGGAAGAGGAAAGGCGGGAAAACCGCCAGGATCAGCGTGGCTGCGACCGACCAGAGCCGAGTGAGTGCCAGCTCGCGGCCGACGAGATAGAGGAGGATCAGGCACGTGGCGGCGGCCACCGGGCTCACGAGAAATGGGCCGACGTCCCAACCCGTAAGCTCACCGGCGATCGCGAAGTGCGCCGGAAAACCGATGGGGTAGAGAGGTGCCGTCGTTCCCGTCCGCGGGCCGGGAAGGAAGCCGAGCGGGGTAAAGACGGGAGCCAGGGCGTCGGATAGCCCGAGGCGGTCGAGGCATCGAGGGCGCTGGAGAAGCGTGCCCGCCGCGAGTCTTCGTGCCGTGTTGGCGTAGCCCGAGCTGTCCGAGCCCCCAACAGCGAATGCGGCGTAGCGCGACAGGAATACGCCGTAGGCCGCCGCGAGGAGAAGCGCGAGCGCGACCCACCGCGGCGCCGTGCGGTCCGACCTCATCGATCCTCCTGCCTGCACCGGTGGCTTCCTGGGTCCCCTTATAATCCACGCCCTTTATGGCGACCACGATCCGGCACATCGGAGAAAAGAGCGGGCAGTCCGCGACGGTCCAGGGGTGGCTCTTCAACAAGCGCTCCTCCGGGAAGATTCAGTTTCTGATCGTCCGGGACGGCACGGGGTATCTTCAGGTCGTCGTGCCGCAAGCCGAGGTCTCGCCCGAGACCTGGGAAACAGCCGAGCGGGCAACGCAGGAGTGCTCGGTCGCGGTGACGGGAGCGGTCCGGGCGGACAAGCGCGCGCCGGGCGGCTTCGAGATGACCGCGTCGGACGTCGCCATCCTGGGGCCCTCGGAGAGCTACCCGATCACCCCCAAGGAGCACGGCGTCGATTTCCTGATGGGTCTGCGCCACCTCTGGATGCGCTCCTCACAGCAGCACGCCGTGCTGCGGGTGCGCTCCGAGATCGAACAGGCGATCGCCGACTTCTTCTACGAACGGGAGTACGTGCGTATCGACTCGCCGATCCTGACGGGTTCCTCCGTCGAGGGAACTTCGACGCTCTTCGAGACCGACTATTTCGGCGAGAAGGCCTACCTCTCGCAGTCGGGGCAGCTGTACCTGGAGCCGGCGGCGGCGGCATTCGGGAAGGTGTACTGCTTCGGTCCGACCTTCCGAGCGGAGAAGTCGAAGACCCGCCGGCACCTGACCGAATTCTGGATGGTCGAGCCCGAGGTGGCGTTCCTCGAGTTCGAGGGTCTCTGCGAGCTCGCGGAAGACTTCATCGTCGCGCTCGTGGAACGCGCGCTCGACCGGTGCCAGGAGGAGTTGAAGCGCCTGGAACGCGACACCCGGAAGCTCGAAGCCGTGAAGACGCCGTTCCCGCGCACGACCTACCGCGAGGCGATCGCCAGGCTCGCCGGTCAGGGGTTTCCGGTGAAGTTCGGCGACGACCTGGGTGCCGACGAGGAGACGGCTCTCGCCCAGGATCTGGACCGGCCGCTGATCGTGTCGCGATTCCCGACCGCCATCAAGTCGTTCTACATGCAGCCGGACCCGAAGGACCCGGACGTGGTCCTCGGGCTCGACATGCTGGCGCCGGAGGGTTACGGGGAGATCATCGGCGGCTCCCAGCGCATCCACGACCTGGCCCTCTTGGAAGCGAGGCTCGCGGCTCACAGGCTCCCGCGCGAGGCATACGAGTGGTATCTCGACGTACGCCGGTACGGAACCTTCCCGCACGCCGGCTTCGGGATGGGGTTGGAGCGCGTCGTCACCTGGATCTGCGGCATCCATCACCTGCGGGAGGCGATTCCCTACCCGCGGACTCTCAAGCGCATTTACCCGTGAAGAATCCGGTGCCCTCGAAAACACTTCCGTCCGTCGGGGTCGTTTCGCTGGGCTGCCCCAAGAACCTCGTCGATACGGAGGTGATGCTCGGGTACCTCGCCCGGGCCGGGCACGCGATCGTGCCGGACGAGAAGGCGCGGGTCGTGCTGGTGAACACTTGCGGGTTCATCGACGCGGCGAAGGAGGAGTCGGTCAACGCCATCCTCGAGCAGGTCGAACGGAAGAACCGAGGCGAGATCGATCGGGTCGTCGTCGCCGGATGCATGGTGCAGAAGTACGGCCGGGAGCTCGCGGCAGAGATCCCCGAGGTCGACACCTTTCTCGGCTTGGATGAGCTCGAGAAGGCTCCCGCCGCGGCGACCGGCCTGGCGACGCTGCCGCGCTTCGAGGAGAAGCCGCTCGCGACGCGGCTCTACGACGAAGCGGCGCCGCGGGTGCTGTCGAGACGACGCGGTTACGCGTATCTCAAGGTGGGCGAGGGCTGCAACAACCCGTGCACGTTCTGCACGATCCCTCAGATGCGCGGCTTGCAGCGGAGCCGCACGATTGACTCCCTGGTCGCGGAAGCGCGGTCTCTACAGGCGACGGGGATTTCCGAGCTGGTGCTGATCTCGCAAGACACGACGCGATACGGCGAGGACCTGGATCTTGGCCGCCGCGGGCTCGCGCGCCTCGTCCAGACGCTGCTTGCCGAAACCGGCTTTCCCTGGATCCGGTTCCTCTACGCCTACCCCAAGACGCTCGACGACTCTGTCTTGGATCTCATGCGGCGGGAGCCGAGGTTCCTGCCCTACGTCGACATCCCGCTCCAGCACGTCTCCCGTCCGGTCCTCGCGCGGATGCGCCGGGGAGGAGGCGCGGCGTCGTTCCGGGCGATGATCGATCGCATGCGCGAACGGGTTCCGGAGATTGCGATCCGAACCACCTTCATCGTCGGCTTTCCGGGGGAGGGGGAAGAGGAGTTTCGGGAGCTGTGCGAGTTCGTGCGTCGAGTCGAGTTCGACAATCTCGGGGCGTTCACCTACTCGCCGGAGCCCGGTTCCGGCGCCGAGCCGCTGGGAGATCCGGTGCCGTCGTCGGAGAAGCAACGCCGCCGCGACTTCCTTCTTTCCCTCCAGCGTCCGATCGCGCGCAAGAAGAACCGAAACCTCGTGGGTCGAACCGTCGAGGCGATCATCGAGGGTCCCTGCGAGGAGACCGAGCACCTGCTCGAAGGAAGGCTTCGGTCGCAGGCTCCCGAGATCGACGGCCGGCTGCTGATCAACGACATTGACAGGCGGCCGGTCCGCGCCGGAGAAATCGTGAGGGTCGAGATCGGCGAGACGTTCGACTACGACCTGGTGGGCCGGATCGTCGCCTAGAGCCGCAGCGGTCCATGCACGTCATCCGAGACCCCCTGGCCGTGGCGGACCTGCCGCGCGGGAGTGTGGCCACGATCGGCAACTTCGACGGGGTCCACCGCGGGCACCGTCGCATTCTCGAGACGGTCGTCGAGCGGGCCCGGTCGGCCGGACGGCCGTCGCTGGCGATCACCTTCGAGCCGCATCCTCTGGCCGTGCTGCGTCCGGATCAGGCGCCCCCGCGCCTCCAAACGCTGCGCCAGAAGGAGGAGGCGATCGAGGCAATCGGGATCGAGTGGCTGCTCGTCATTCCCTTCACCCGCGACTTCTCGCTGACCGAGCCGGAGAATTTCACGCGGGGCTTTCTCGCCGAGCGGCTCGCGGTCTCGGAGGTGGTTCTCGGGGCCCACTTCGCCTTCGGGCGCGGCAAGCGCGGAGACTTGGCGCTGCTGCGGCAGCTCGGGCCCGAATGCGGGTTCGCCGCAGAAGGGGTCGAGGAAGTCTTCGAGGAGGGTCGACCGGTCTCCTCGACCCGAATTCGCGAGGCCCTCGCGCGGGGCGAGGTCGCGCGAGCCCGCAACCTGCTCGGGCGGGAGTACCAGATCGACGGTATCGTCGCCCGCGGTGAGCGCGTCGGGCGAAAGATCGGGTACCCCACGATCAACCTCGCGCCGGAAAACGAGCTCTTTCCGGCGGACGGCGTCTACACGACCCGCATCGAGATTCGCTCCTTCGGGCGGCTCTTCGACTCGGTCACCAACATCGGGCGGCGGCCGACGGTCTACGAGGACTTCGCGACGACGATCGAGACCTACGTGCTCGATTTCACCGCCAACGTCTACGGCGAGCGAGTGCGTCTTTTCTTCTTCGACCGTCTGCGCGCGGAGCAAACCTTCCCCTCGGTCATGGCGCTGACCGAGCAGATCGGGCGGGACATCGAGGCGACGCGGGAGTACTTCGCGGCGCGAGGCGGCTCGCGCGCCTGAGGGCGTGGCGGCGGGACAAACTCTCTTCGTCCGGAACTCGCCCCCAGCCGACCCCGAGGCGAGGCATCGCCGCCCATTGAGGCAACCCGAGGGCTCGGTCGCTCAGAAGGGGTGACGGGACGAGCCCCCGTCCCTTGCGTCTCCACCCGGGCCGAAGAGCATGCGCGTGCCGAGAATCGGCCGGCGTCCCCGCCGGACGCCGGCCAGGATCGGCCGAGTCCTAGAACGTCACGAGCGCCTGGCCGACGAAACGGCGTGGCGGGATGACGTGCGTGCCTCCGAAGACCGAAAGGATGTTGTACACGCCCTGGGTGTCGAAGGCGTTGAGGATCATGAACTGCAGTTGGACCGGAATGTGGATCCGGGAGAGATCGTAGCCGATCTGGAAATCGCAGACGGTTCGCGCCTTGATGCGATTCGGGTCGAGATCCGTCCCGCTGTGGACCACGATGTAAGGGATAGCGAAGGCATTGTCCGGATCTCCAACAAGATCCTCGGGACTCGCGTCGGTGACGAGTCCGGAATCGTAGCGAACGTTGGCCCCAAGCCACAGACCGGTCTTCTGGACGTCGTAGTACAGACCCGCCTGGATCTGGAGCTTCTGGTCGTGGTCGATCAGAAACGGCCCGCCGGTGATCGCGTCGATGGATCCCTGGTCGAGGAAGAGCCCGCCGGCGGGCGGCGGAACGTAGATGGCGTGCACGTGGCCGGCCGAGACGTAACCGCGAAATCCGGCGGTGGGCGCCAGATCGAGGCGCAGGTCCCAGCCCTGATAGTGGCCGCTGGCGAAGGAGATCGGGAAAACGATCCCGGTCGTCAGGAACTGGTCCTGGTCGCCGGCGTTTGTGGTGTAACGCCACCAGTAATCGAAATCCAGCCGGAGACGAGAGCCGAGGGCCTGCTGAATCCCCACCGTGTACGCGTTCTGCTTCTCGGATTGGACCGGCAGGACGCCTCCGCCGAGGGCGCGCGAGTCCTGCACGGCCGGAGGAACGATGGCGGCAGCCTCGGCCGAAGAGCTCAGGAGGACGTTCTCGAACTCCGGCGTGTACACGATCCGGCTGTAGGTTCCGCGCAGAACCGAACCGGTCTGTGGGATGTAGTAGGCAACGCCCAGGCGCGGAGACCACTGGGCGGTCGTCACCGGGAGGTTGTTGTTCTCGTACCGCACGCCGAGGCTCGCGGTGAGGTTCTTCCACCGAATCGTGTCCTGGAGAAAGACGGCGTAGTACTTGTCGGTACTCGTATCGGCGAAGGCGAACTCCGTTCCGCCTCTCGTCAGATCGTACGGTGCGATGTTCGGGTTGTAGTCGGGTGAGGAGGGATCGTTGAAGGTCGGATCCGTGATTCCGAATCGAAAGTTCTCTTGGATGGGATAGGCCTTGAAGACGCCGCCCGCCTTGATCTCGTGAATCCCCGCCGTCCACGTGAAAACGGGCGTGATTCCAAAGTTGTTCAGCGACCGGTCCGAATAGGCGGTGATCGGCGTGTCTCCGGCCGAGGGGTACAGCGTGAACCTCGCCAGCCGTGCGAAAGCCGTCACGTCGATGACGGTCGATGCCGACAGCACGTTTTGCCAGCCGAAGTTGTAGTTCTGATCGTAGGTCTGGACCGACTGCGCCTGGCCGGAAGCCTCCTGGGTGTATCGGTTGGGAACTTCGCGGTCGGTGCGGCCGAGCAGGGCCGAAAGGCGAAAGGCATTGGAGAAGCCGGGGGAGGCCGAGTCGAGCCGGAGAAACCCCCTCTGCGTGTCGCCGCTGTCGTGCAGGTAATCCGGGTTCGGCGCGTCCGCGAAGTGATCGGATCCGGCGGCGTTGAAGGAAGCGAAGACGCCGAATCGGTCCGTTCCGCCGCCCGCCGAGAAGCCTCCTTGATAGGTATCGAAGGTTCCGTAGGTGCCGATGACGGTGCCCTTGAAGGGGGCACCGAGGCCGGACTTGGTCGTCATGTTGACGACGGCGCCGACCTTTTCGCCGAACTCGGCCGGGACGTTGCCGTAGATGATCTCGAGCGACTGGGCGATCCCCGGATCGATCGAGTTCGAGAACGTCACTCCGGTCTGGTCCGCGATGGTCTGACCGTCGATCACATACTCGCTCTGGCTGTGCGCGCCCTGAAAGTGGTAGCGGCCGTTCTCGTCCAGGGCGAAGCCGGGGGTCGACGTCACGATCTCCTCCATCGCCCGCATCGGGATGGCGGCGGGCACACGCTGAATGAACGACTTGTCGATGTCGACGTGCGAAGTGGTGACGTCCGTCTCGAGCTGGGCGGCCGTGGGCTCGCTCATGACGCTGACGGACTCCTGGACGGCCGCCAATTCGAGGGTGACCTCGACTTCCTGGGGAATGGAGGTTCGGACGTCGAGGCTCCGGTGAACCGGCTTGAAGCCCTGGACCTCGACATGCAGCTCGTAGGGGTTGAACGGGATCCCGAAAAACTGGAAATTTCCCTCGCGGCCGGTCGTCGTGTCCGCCTTGAATCCGGAGATGTCGTTGCGGAGTTGCACGAGCACGGCGGCCAGAGGCTTTCCGTCCGGTCCCTTGACGGTGCCTCGGATCGAGCCGGCCGTCCCGGCACCGTTCGCCGCTGCGACCGGCAGGCCGAGCGCCAAGCAAGAGAGCAGAAGACGGAAGAGGAACGATCTGAGCGGGGTCTTTCCCATGGTGATCTCTCTCCTCGAATGTCTCGAATGGCCGGCCGAAATGGGCCGGCTGCCCCCCGAGGGAGGCGATTTCGCTGTCGTTTTCGTCGAGACTCAGAGGAGGATCGGTGGAGCGCGGGAAAGCCGGGTAAAGCGGGCGACCGAGGCGGCGGATCGGGGCGGCAGGAGCGAGAGAACGCTTGTCGGCAGGAAGGGCCGCGACGGGGCGGCTGTCGCGGCAAGGCCGAGGAATCGGCCCCAGTGGCAAGCCCAGCACGGCTCCTCCTGGATCGTTCTCAGGACGGAGTGCCAGTGCGAGCTATGCGATTGGGGGTTGTGCCTGGTCTGGACACTCTCGGATCCGTTCTCGGCATCCGACTCGTCTGTCAGGGCAGAGTGGCGGTGCGGGAGTGAGCCGGCGCCCGCCAGGACCGCGAGCAGAGCCAAGGCCGCGCAGCGCTGAAAGAGCGGTCGATTCGCCATTTCGGGTCTCAGAGTACGGGATGGGCCGGGAGGAGTCAAAAGGTACCGAGTTCTCAGGCCGAAGCCGGGCGCCGGAACAGGGCCCGATAGGCCGCCAGTAGAAGAAGTACAGCACCGAAGGTGGCCACGATCGTGGCTCCCGTCGGAAGGTCCAACAAGAACGAGAGGGCGACACCTCCTGCCGATACCGCGGCCCCCATCGTCCAGCCAATCGCGAGGCGCAGCCCCAGCCGCTCGGTGAAGAGCATGGCCGCGACGGAGGGAACGATCAGGAAGCAGAAGACGAGGAGCACGCCCGCGATCGCGACCGATGAGGTCACGACGAAGCCAAAAGAGACGTAAAAGAGGAAGTCCCAGAAGCGCAGGTTCCAGCCCCGGCGCTCCGCCTCGGCTTCGTTCATCGACATGAGGAGGAAGCGCTCGCGGAGGACGAAGTGAAAGAGGCCCACAAGGGAGTAGAGCACGGCGGTAACGCCCAGCTCTCTCCACGAAACCGAGAGGATGTTGCCGACGAGCATCTCCTTCAGGTGCTCGGTCTCCTGCGTCGCCTTCGACATGACGAGGATGGCGACGGCCGCCGAAACGGCGTAGACGATTCCGATGATCGCCTCCTGGGGAATTCGGGTCTTCCGGTGGGTGCGGGAGATCGCGAAGATGGCCGCCCCGACGAAGGTGAAGCCGAGCGAGAAGAGGTACGCGGTCCGTGAGTGGAGGTCGAAACCGGCGAGATAGGCCACCGTGGTTCCGAGCGCCGCGATCTGGGCGAGCGACAGGTCGACGAAGATGACCCCGCGCTCGACCACGTGGACGCCGAGGTAGGCGTGGATGCCCGTGAGGATGAGGCTCGCGACAAACGCCGGGAGCAGAACCTGGACGACGGTCATTTCGTCCCTTTCATCGCATTGACGAAGGTTTCGATGTCGACGTCGAAGAGGGAAAAGTAGTCCTTGATCGCGGGAATGCCTCCGACCGACGGGTAGAACGTCAGAACGACAGCGCCGGTCTTCGAGGCGATCGAATCGGGCGTCTTCTTGTCGAAGTAGGGTTCCATAAGGATGACCGGGATCTTCTTGTTCTGAATCAGGTTGATGATCTCGAGCGTGTGAGAGGGCGAGGGCGGAATACCGGGCTTCGGCTCGATGTAGCCGGCGGCCACGAGCTTGAAGTGCTTGAGGAAGTTGGGCCAGGAGTTGTGGTAGGTCACAACCTCCGTTCCCGCGTACGGGGCCATCGCGGCGTCCCAGCGTTTTTCGCTTTCGGCCAGCTTCGCTTCGAAGGTCGCGAGGTTGGCTTGATAATCGGCGGCGCCCGCCGGATCGAGCTGGGAGAGTTTCGCCGCGATCGCCCGGGCGATGACGCGGCCATTGTCGGGGTCGAGCCAATAGTGGGGATTCCCGAAGGGATGCACGTCTCCCATCGCGCGGGTCACGACACCGGTCGGCCGTTCGAGGATGTCGCAGCCCGCGGAGGCGTCGAGATATCCGGGCGCTCCGGGCCGGATCTTGTCGTTGCGGCTCTGGTCGACCAAGGGCGGGAGGTATCCGATCTCGAGCTCGAGCCCCGCCACGATCAGGAGGTCCGCGCGCGAGAGCTTGAGCACGAAGGAGGGCTTCGGCTCGACGAAATGCGGATCCTGGTATCCCTTGGCGAGCGCGAAGGTCTCGACGCGCCTTCCCCCAACGGCGTCGGCGAGCGAGGCGAAGTCCTGAAGACTCGTGACGACTTTCACGGCCGCGAACGAGGGCGTCGCCGCGAGCAGGGCTCCGAGAAGCAGAAAGACTCTCTTCATGTTGTTGTGACCTTTCTAGAAGGGATGCGCCCCGTGGGCGCCGATGGCGAACTGGATCTGCAGGAAACCCTCGTTGGCCTTGATACCCCCGGCATACACGCGCTGCCGAAACTCCCCTCGCAGCACCGAGAACTCGCTCGGGTAGAACGTCAGCGTCGCGGCGTACCCTTTGTCCCTCTTCGTCGCGTCCGTGGCGCGGTCGGAGAACTCGTAACGCGCGCCGGTGAACCAGCGACGAGCGAGCTGGTAGTCGGCTCCCACATAGAAGCCCTGAGCCTTCTGAACGCCGTCGGGCTGCTCACGCTGGCTCCAGAAGTACTCGCTGCGCAGGATGAACGAGCGATACGGCGTTCCCTGGAGCGGCTTCCAGCGGTAGACGAGCGTGGCGTTTTGCAGGCTCGTCGTGTTGGTGGGCGACGTGCCGTTGTGGCCGTATGCGTAGCTGAAGGAAGCCTCGAGATTGTTGTCATCGCCGAACTCGCGGAAGACGCGATACTGCCCGTCGTAGGTCAGGTCGCCCTTGGCGGGCGCGATGAAGAGCCCGCCCCCCGACGTGCCGTTCAAGACCTGGAAGTAGGCCTCCGAAAACGTGTCACCGGGAAGCGGAATCAGCTTCGAGACCGAGATGCCCTCGGCCCCCCACGTCTCAAACTGCGACTGGAGAAGGATGTCGGTCAGGGGCAGCGGCTCGTCTACCCAGGGCAGCACGTGCAGGTGCAGGGTGTTCACTTTCCCGACCTGGACGAGGAACTTCCCGGCCTTGGCCTGCATTGCCCACGGCAGCGTCAGGAACGTGACGTAGCCTTCCTCGACCTCGACGCCTTCGTTGGTGAAGGAGAGGAAGAGGTCCGCGCGCGCGTAGGGATCGACGACCGCCTGGAAGGAGATCTCGGATTCCTCGACCTGGAACGCCGGGCTCGGCTGGACCGGGTTGTTTCCGACGGAAGCGAGAAAGTTTCCGATGACCGCGATCGCGGGATTGAAGAAAGTAGGGTTGACGACCGGAGCGGGCGCCGGGGCCGGCGTCGGGGGAGGGGGCGTGGGCTCGGGCGGCGGAGCCGTCTGAGGCGCCGGCTCGGGCGTCGGCGTCGGTGACGGTGCTTCTTGTGCCAATCCCGCGGCCGCAGCGAGAAGCCAAGAGGCGACGATGAAAAATCGAAATCGGGCCTTCAATTCTCCTCCAATGGTTTTGGGTTTTACGGACGGGCACCCGAGCGGGCATCGGTCATGCCTCTCAAGATCGTTACGAGCTTTGAGCGGAAGGGCTGCCCGAGAGCTCGGGACACGGCGGGGAGGAGATAGGGTCCAGACCGATCGCGGGCGTGGCCCAACTCGTCGTGGCTAGCCCCACGGGAACTGCCGCGGCCTCGTACTCCTTGCTGGCGTTGTCGGCCGGCGAGACCAGGTAGCGGCGGCGAGCGCTGGCGGCGAGGGCGGGGGTACAACTAGGAACTGTCGGGTAAGCCCCTGTTCTGAAGACTGACTCGGGGCGAAGCACCAGGGAAAGCGCTGACCCCGTGCGGTGCAACAATCGTGTTCCCAAAGGCATGCGCGGCGCATTCTATTCCGCCTGCCGAGGCGTTTGCCGTGAACGGTGCTTACAATGCCGCCTCGTGGCCAATCCCAGACCGAAGGCCCCCGCCCAACCCCCGCCCGATCGGGAAGCCGCCGCACACCGGCGGATGTACTGGCTGCTCGGTCTCACGTTTCTGCATGTCTTCGGCGAAGGGGGGCTTGCGCTCTTCGAGGCGATTCGCACAGGCAGCCTCGCGCTGCTCGCGTTCGGCCTCGAGAGCGTCATTGAAGGGGGAGCGGCCTTCCTGGCCGTCCGTCACCTCGGGCACCTCGCGGACGAAGAGGAGGACCATGCGCGGCGCGACACCATCCTCGCGCGCTGGATCGGCGTTTCCTTTCTTTTGCTGGCCCTCTACACGTCCGCTCGCGGAATCTACGAGCTGTCCGCGGGAACCCGGCCCGGCAAGAGCGTGCTGGGGCTTCTCCTGACCGTCTTCGCGACGTTCGGAATGCCCTTCGTGGGGTACCTCAAGTGGAAGACGAGCCGGCGTCTGGGCAGCAAGGGTCTGGCGGCCGAGGCCAAGGAGTCGATCGCCTGCTCGATCGACTCGGGGCTGACGATGCTGGCGATGATCGGCGGTCTGCTCGGCGCCCCGGGGTGGGTCGATCCGGCCCTCTCGTTGCTGATGGTTCCCTGGTTCCTGCGGGAAGGGATCGCCCACGTTCGCGGCCGCGTCCACGCACACATCCGGTAGGGCTCTGGGGGGGGCGGCCTGCCGGCCTGCTAGAATCCGCCGGCCGGAAAGCGGCATATTTTGAGTCTGGAGGAATGAACCGAATGCCGAATGACAACATTCAGGCGGTCTCCGACGCGAGCTTCGAGGGGGACATCCTGAAGAGCGACAAGCCCGTTCTGGTCGACTTCTGGGCGCCCTGGTGCGGACCCTGCCGGTCTGTGTCGCCCATCGTCGAGGACCTGGCCAATCACTACGAGGGCAAGCTCAAGGTCGCCAAAATCAACGTGGACGAGTGCTCGGAGGTGGCGATCAAGTATCAAGTGACCTCGATTCCGACGTTCATCCTGTTCAAGGGAGGCCAGGTTGCCGACCGAATGCTCGGAGCGGCCCCGCGCAGCGAGTTTGTGAGGTTCATCGACCGGAACATCTAACGGGGAAAGCGAAGGCCGGTAGCGAAAAGGGGGCTCGGGCCCTCTTTTTTGCGTTAGTGGAGACGTTCCGCCGTTCTGCCGACACGGGCTTTAGAGGGAATCGGGAGCCCTGTCCGGCATAAGATCGAGCCGATGGCTCGCGACCCCGCCCGGGAGGAGAGCCGGCACGATCCTTCGGGTCCCGCCGGGAGCTCGGAGTCGCGGCCTTGAGCCCTTCCGGTCTTCGTCCGGCCGCGGCGGCCTGATCGGCCTGCCGCTGTCTCGGGTCGGTTCGCGATCGGTTTCTCGTGGAGGAGGAGTCAGGGTGGAGCCGGGCATTTCCGTGACGCCGGAGCCGCTTTCGCCAGGCGGTTTTCCCTGGGTGCCGGCGGTGTCGCTCGATACGCTTTGGCTTCAGGTGGCGGGGACCGTTTGCAACCTGAAGTGCACGCACTGCTTCATTTCCTGTTCTCCGACCAATCACAGCCATGGAATGTTGTCTCTCGAGGATGTGCGCGCGCGCCTGCGGGAAGCGGCGGCCCTCGGAGTACGCGAGTATTACTTCACCGGGGGCGAGCCGTTTCTCAATCCCGAAATGAATGCAATCCTCGAGGAAACGCTTCGACAGGGTCCGGCGACCGTGCTCACCAACGGGCTCCTGCTGACTCCGGAGCGGTGCCGCGAGCTTCGGGCGCTGTCTGACGGCAGCGAATACTCGCTCGACATTCGGATATCGATCGACGGCTACACTCCCGAGGTCAACGATCCGATTCGGGGGGCCGGAACGTTCGACAAGATCCTGCGAGCCCTCCGCAATCTCGCGCAAGCCGGCTTGAACCCCGTGGTGACGGTCACCGAGGCTTGCCCCGAGGCGGCCGGGATCGCGGGACGCCTCCGGTTTCTGCAATGGATGCGCGACATCGGTCTGGCGCGCCCGCGTCTGAAGGTCCTCTCGCTCTTCCGCCTCGGTGCCGAGGTGGACCGCGGCCGCGGTTATGCGGCCGCGGAAACCCTGCTCGGGCGCCGCCTCACTCCCGAGGAAAGCGAGAAGCTCCAGTGCTCGTCTTGCCGGATGGTCACCTCGCGCGGCGTCTACGTCTGCCCGATCCTGATCGAGGAGTCCGGCGCCAAGATGGGGGAGACTCTCTCGGAGACGCTCCGCCCGTTCGAGCTGCGCTATCCCTCCTGCTTCACCTGCCACGAAAATGGAGTCACGTGCCGCACCTGAGAGCCGACGATCGAGCGCGCGAACTCCGCCGAGGCGACCGGTGACGGCCGAGACGCGCCTCGCGTTCTTCGGGGGGGTCTACAGCAACTCCCGGTCGCTTTCTGCGGCGGTCCGGGACGCGCGCCGATGGGGGGCCGACGCGACTTACGCGCTGGGCGACTTCGGGGCCTTTGGGCCTCATCCGGATCGCGTGTTCCCGGTCCTCCTCGAGGCCGGTGTCGAGGCCATCCAGGGCAACTACGAGGAGTCTCTCTCGACGGATGCCGCCGACTGCCACTGCGGTTACACCGATCCCCGCGACAACCATTTCGCGCAGATTTCCTACGACTACACCCGGGAGCGGACCGCGCCCGAGTGGAAGCGCTGGATGGGCTCGCTTCCGAAGACGCGCCGGTTCGAGATTCAGGGCCGCCGCGTGCTCCTGGTTCATGGCTCACCCCGGAAGATCAACGAGTTTCTCTGGGAGTCGACCTCTCCCGTGCCGTTTCTCGAGAAGCTCCTCGCTGATTACGAGGCAGACGTCCTGGTCTGCACACACACGGGCCTCCATTGGAGGCGGAGACTGCCCTCGGGCCGGCTGGTCGTCAACTGCGGCGCCCTCGGGCGGCCCGCCAACGACGGGAGCCGCAACGTGTGGTACGCGCGCTTGAGTTTCGGACGCGAGGTCGCCGTCGAGTTCGCGCCGGTCGAGTACGACTCCGAGGCCATGGCGAGCGAGATGGCGAGCGAGGGCTTGCCCGAGGAGTTCATCGAGACGATCCGCACGGGGTGGTGGACGACCTGCCTCGAAATCCTGCCCGCCAAGGAAAGGGAACGGGGACGTCACTGACTGGAGAGGCGATGGGACGGCACGATTGTGGGAGGTTCGACCTCGTTCTGAGGCGGCATTCGTTCCGGGGCTCACTCGTAACGATTGGACACTTAGCCTCGTTCTGGTCCTGCAGCAGCCTGTTTTGGGAAACATAGAGCCGCGGGAAAGGGTTTTGATTAGGGATGAAGAAGACTGCCATCGTCGCCGTCGCGGCGCTCCTGGTCGGCGGCCTCATCTGGGTGTTGGGATTTCGAGGTAAGGAGGCGGCGGCGAAGTACCGCACCGTCCCGGTTGACAAGGGAGACGTGACCCAAACTGTCACGGCGACGGGGAGCCTCTCCGCCGTCATCACCGTGAAGGTCGGAAGCGTCGTGTCGGGTCTCATCACCGCGCTCCACGCGGATTTCAATAAGGAGGTCAAGAAGGGCGACTTGCTGGCCGAGCTCGATCCCGTCCCCTTCCAGGCCAAGGTCTCCCAGAGCGCGGCGGCGCTCGAGAAGGCCAAGGTCGATGAGCGCAACGCCGAGATCGGGCTGCGCCGCCAAAAGGCGCTCTGGGATCAGCAACTCGCCCCCCAGGCCGACCTCGACCAGGCGCAGGCGAACTACGATTCGGCGGTCGCCGCGGTCGCGCAGGCCAAGGCCAGTCTCGAGCAAGCCCAGACGGACCTGAAGAACAGCAGGATCGTCGCCCCGATCGACGGCGTCGTCGTGGACCGGCAGTACGACGTGGGTCAGAGCGTGGCGGCGTCGTTTCAGGCACCGATGATCTTTCAGATCGCCCAGGACCTCACGAAGATGCAGGTCTCGGCCGATGTCTCGGAGTCGGACATTGGCATGTGCAAGGTGGGACAGCCCGTCCGCTTCACGGTCGATGCGTTCCCGGACCGGGTCTTCCGGGGAACGATCGGGCAGATCCGGCTGAACGCGACGGTCAATCAAAACGTCGTGACCTACCCGGTCATCATCTGGGTTCCCAATCCCGACCTCGACTTGAAGCCGACGATGACGGCCAACATCGTCATCGATGTGGCGACAGCTCGCGATGTGCTCCGAGTTCCCAATTCCGCGCTGCGTTTTCGTCTGGAGGAGAAGGAGGCGGCGGGAGCCTCCACAGAGGAGCGAGCAGCGCAGAGCGCAGGCGAGAAGGGGCTTCCCGGCGCCGCGAGCCAGATGGGCCGAGCGGCCGGGTCCAAAGGGCGCAAGCCCGGCCAGACCGTCTACACGCTCTCCGCCGGCGGTATCGGCCAACCGAAGGCGGTCGAGATTCGCCCCGGCATCACCGATGGCCGTTTCACGCAGGTCGTCTCCGGGGATCTGAAGCCCGGGGACGCGGTCATCGTCGGCCTGGTCACGGCAAGAGCCGACGCCTCGACGGTGCCGGGGTCTCGCCCCGGCGGTCCCGGCTCCCCGGGCACTCGGAGGTTCTGAGCTTGGAGGTCATCCGGATCGAGAACCTCGTCAAGATCTACCAGATGGGGGAGGTGGAGGTCCGGGCCTTGGACGGCGTGACGCTCTCGATTGCCGCCGGCGAGTTCCTGGCGGTCATGGGACCGTCCGGTTCCGGCAAGAGCACCTTCATGAACATCGTCGGTTGCCTCGACCGACCGACGTCGGGGAGATACGAGCTCGATGGCGTTGACGTGTCGAGCCTCGACCGCGACGAGCGCGCCGAGATCCGCAACGGCAAGATCGGGTTCGTCTTTCAGTCCTTCAACCTGCTGGCGAGGACCTCGGCGCTGGAGAATGTCGAGCTGCCTCTGATCTACTCCTCCAACGGGTTCGGGGCCCGCGAGCGGCAGGAAAAGGCGCGTCGCTGCCTCGCGATCGTCGGCCTGGCGGGGCGCGAAGATCACCAGCCGAGCCAGCTCTCGGGCGGCCAGCAGCAGCGCGTTGCCATCGCACGCGCTCTCATCAACGATCCGAAGTTGATGCTCGCCGACGAGCCCACCGGCAACCTGGATTCCAAGACCTCGCATGAGGTCATGGCGGTCTTTCAGAGGTTAAACGACGAGGGGCGCACCGTGCTCTTGATCACGCATGAAACCGACATTTCCGAGTACGCGAAGCGTGTCGTGATGTTCCGTGACGGCCGCGTGGTCGAGGATCGGCCGGTGACGGCGCGGCGCCTCGCCGAGCCCGTCGCAAAGGCCTGACCGCCATGCAGAAGTTCCTCACCATTTTGAAGGTCGGCCTGAAGGCCATCGGGCGCAACAAGATGCGCTCGGTCCTAACGGCCCTGGGAATCATCATCGGGGTCGCCTGCGTCATTGCGATGATCGGCGTGGGCCAGGGGTCCCAGGCGTCGATCCAGGCTCAGATCTCCTCGCTCGGCAGCAACTTCTTGATGATCTTCCCCGGCGTGGCCACGCAGTCGGGAGCGCGCATCTTCACGGGACAGTCCACCATCACCGAAGACGACGTCGAGGCGGTCGCGGCCGAATGTCCCGCGGTCGCTTACGTGACACCCATGTCCCGGTCGGCAGCTCAGGTCGTGGCCGCTAACCTCAACTGGGGAACGAGCGTCCAAGGAGTCGGGGTCGAGTGGCCGTTCGTGCGCTCCTGGAACGTGGACAAGGGCGCCTTCTTCGGCGAGTCCGAGGTGCGAGCCGCGGCGAAGGTCTGCGTGATCGGCTCCACGGTGGCTAACGCGCTCTTCGAGGGTCAGGACCCGGTCGGTCAGACGGTGAGAATCAAGAACTTTCCCTTTCGGGTCGTCGGCGTGCTCGAGACAAAGGGCGGAAACATGATGGGGCAGGATCAGGACGATACCGTGATTGCGCCCTACACGACCGTGATGCGGCTGTTGAAGAAGACGACGAAGATCGACATGTTCATGGCCTCGGCCGTGTCCCGCGACGCGGTGGGGGAGGCCCAGAAGCAGATCGAGGCGCTGTTGCGCCAGCGGCACCGGCTCGTGACCGGGCAGGATTCGGATTTCATGATCCGGTCGCAGCAGGAGATCGCACAGACTGCCGATCAGACGTCCAAGACCCTTTCGTTGCTGCTCGCCTCGGCAGCCTCGATCTCGCTGCTCGTCGGAGGAATCGGAATCATGAACATCATGTTGGTGTCGGTCACCGAGCGGACGCGCGAGATCGGCATCCGCATGGCGATCGGGGCCAAGGGACGCGACATCCTCACCCAGTTCCTGATCGAAGCGCTGACGCTTTCGGTGGCCGGCGGCGCGATCGGCATCGCGCTCGGGATGGGGGCGTCCCGCTTGCTCGCCTGGAAGGCGAATTGGCCGATCCTCTTGTCCCCGGCCGCCGTTCTGCTCGCGTTCGGATTCTCCGCGGCGATCGGCGTGTTCTTCGGCTTCTACCCGGCCCAGAAGGCGGCGCGCCTCGATCCGATCGAGGCCCTCCGGTACGAGTAGCCCGCGGCCCCGACGCGTCGCTTGGGGCGGCGGCGGCGCTACAATCGAGGGCAATCGCCATGACACTCCTGGCCCGTTTGTGGCGGCGCCTCGATCCGCGCCGGCGGCTCGCCGCGCGCTTGTTGCTCGCGTTGTTCCTCGCCTTTGCCGTACCCGGAGCTCTACTGGTCTTGCTGCTCGAGCGAGGGCTCGCGGCCGTGGAGGAGGCCTCGGAGGCGCGCGTCGCGTCGACGCGGCTGGCTCAAGAGACGATGCGCTTGCAGCAGGACGCCGAGGCCCGGGCCCAGGCGGTCGATCGTCGGGCGCGGACCGCCGAGGAGGCTGCCTGGTCGCTCGCGGCATCGGCGGAGGCCGCCTTGAGCGCCCCGGGGGGGAGCCTCCCGCTCGCCGACCTGCCGCCGGCGGACTCGCACGGCCACTACTGGAACGACCGACCGGAAGCCCTGACGCTCGCCTACCTGGCTCTGCCGCGCTCGAATGATCCGGCCGCTCGCCGGGACCTGGCTCGTAGCCGTGCGCTCGAGCCGCTGATGACGGCGCTGCTCCACCGGCACTCCGCGGTTCGCAGCGTTTCGCTCTGGACCGCCGCCGGGGCCCTGAGGTTTGCGCCGTGGATCGATCTGCACGAGGCAATTCGGCAGTCGGGTGGGGCGCTCGAGAGCTTCGTGTTCAATCGTCAGGCGCGCTTCCCGCAACACCGCCCGCCCGAAGGGGACCACGCCGTCTGGATGCCCGTCTTCGCGGGTCCCGCCATGACGCCGGAGTCGCGGCTCGTGTCGTTGTTCGTTCCCATTCGGGATCCAGACGGCGTCTTGTTCGGCGCGGTGGCGCTCGATGTGGATCCGCGGCGCTACGCGACGGAAGTCGTCGAAAGGGGAGGCTTGCCGGGCGATTATTGGTTCGCGACCGACGGTCGAGGCCACTCGATTGTCATGCCCACCCGAGCCGCGGACCTGATCCGTTGGCGCGGGGAACCCTCCGAGTCGCTCGGCGACTCGGCCGACCGGGGCCGGCAAGATCTGGCGCGCCGCGCCCTTTCGGGAGAGACCTCGGTCGCCCCGTACGAGTTTCGCGGAAAGAAGTATCGGTTGGCGTCCGCGCGCGTCGAGGCGACCGGGTGGGTGTTCTTCGAAGGGCTATCGGAGGATCGGCTCGGGGAGGCGGCGGTCGGCACGGACTCCACCGTCAGCACCGAGGTCTCGAGCCTTCGGCGCGAGTCGGCGATCCTGTTCACGCTCCTCCTGCTGGTCGTCCTCGGCGCCGTTCTCTGGGCCTCGCGCCGCATCTCGGCGCCCATCCTGAGCCTGATGCGCGCCGCCGAAGAGATGGGGCGCGGCCGCGAGGTCGAGGTTGGCGGCCAGGAGGGACGAGACGAGCTCGGAAGACTCGCCGCGGCGATCGACCGGATGGGGCGGCGGGTCGAGCGGCGAGTCGAAACCCTGCATCGGCTTCACGGGCTGCTCCGAGCCGCCCACCCGACCGCCGACCTGGCGGAGGTGCAGGCACGGGCCTGCGAGGCGATCGCCGCTTTCACGGGCGCCGAGAGGGTCTGGTTCTTCTTTCACGACCCGGACACGAATCGTCTGGAGGCCGCCTGGCCGGGATGGAACGTGCCCCAGGACCTGGCCCGGCGGCTGACGGTCTCGGTCGAGCAGCCCTCCATCGCGAGCATGGTTTACAAGACGGGCGAGATTCATGTGTCCAACGATCTTCAACGAGACCCCTACTTCAACCGCGAGTTGCAGCCGTTGGACTCGGTCTCCAACGCCATCTTCGCGCCGTTGAAGACCGAGGAGAAGACTCTCGGAGTCGTGGCAGCGATCAACCGGTCGGGCGGATTCGGCTCGGAAGAGGCCGACGCGCTCGTCATGTTCGCCGACGCCTCTTCCCTGCTGATCCAGAACGCCCGGCTCTACGGGACGCTCACGGGTACCGTCACCGAGCTCCAACGCGCGAGTCGCTTGAAGGACCACTTCCTCCAAAATGTGAATCACGAGCTGCGCACACCCCTGACCTCGATCGTCGGCTGGACGGATCTTTTCGAGGACGATCCGATCGATCCGCAGACGCTGCAGCGCGGCTTGCGGCAGATTCGGCAATCCTCGCGCCTTCTGCTCGCCTTGATCGACGATCTGCTCGACCTCGCGCGACTGGATCGCGGAACGTTGACTCTCGAATGGAAATCCGTGGCGCTCGAGGACATCGTCGCGCGCACGGTCGAAACCGTGCGTCTCATGGCGGAGGCGAGGGGAGTGACCCTGCTCCAGGCGCCGTTGCCCGAGGAGATGCCGGCAATCCGAGCCGACCCGCTGCGGCTCCAGCAGGTGCTCTGGAACCTGTTGGTCAACGCGATCAAGTTCACTCGGCGCCACGGGAGGATCATCTTGCGGGTCGAGCGCGAGCCGGAGCGCTACCTGGTCAGCGTCGAGGACGATGGGGAGGGGATCGCCGAGAGCGAGCTGCCTCACGTCTTCGAGCGCTTCCGTCAGGTGGACGGCTCGGCGACCCGGCGTCACCCCGGAATGGGGATCGGCCTCTCGCTCGCGCGCGAACTCGTCGAGTTGCACGGCGGCGCCATCTGGGCCGAGAGCGCCGTCGGGAAGGGAAGTTGCTTCACGTTCGCTCTGCCGATCCGGCCCTTCCGGAAATCGGCTCCGGTCGAAGCCGCGCTCGGGCGCGGCGACTCTCTGGAAGAGGCGTGACGGCCGGCCCCGGGCCAACCGGCTCGGGGAAAGCGGGGAACTCGCGGAGATATCAGCCGGAGGCTGCCGGCAGGCCTGACCCCTTCAGGAGATCCTTGACGATCTGGGCCGTCTCTTCCTTCCCGGGAACGCAGAGGTTGGGATCCTTCTCCTTGCCCGAGGCCAGAGCGGCGGCGTATCCCTCGCAGTCGTAGCCGCAGGCCGTGCAATCGGTCTGTGCCATGGCCGCGTAGAGCTTCAGCGTGAGGTTGCCGTCCTTGGCCATCTCCATGCGTTTGGGAAGCGGAATCGTCTCGTCATGAAAGGCGGGGGCCTCCTTCTTCGGTTTGGGGGCCGCCGTGACCTCCTCCTCCGGCCGCCCGGTGTCCACCCATTGGCCGTAGGAGAGGCAATTGGGGCAAATGAACGTGTAGTCCCATCCCACGGGCAGGAACTTCGCCGGCGAGCGGTAGACGACCAGCGGATTGAAGTCCTGCGGGCAGGCCGGCGCCTCGCGCTCCTGCGCGTCGAGAACCATGGTCTTCACGTGCGGCCGAGAGAACGCGATCTGCTTGGGCTTCTGGTCGAAGCGGAGCATCTCTCCCTTCGGGCACACCATGACGATCTGCGGCTTGTAGACGCGCTCGACGAAGAAGCTGCGCATCGGGATGTCGTGCCGGGGGCACAGCGGTGGAGCGTCCTTCCAAAACGCGGAGACGAGCGTCGATTTTTCGGTGAGCGACAGTCTCATCGAACGCAGGATTTTAGCAGGAGCCCGGCCGTCACAGGGCGGCGAAGGGATTGGAGCGCTTCTCTTCGTCGATCGTCGTTCCGGGGCCGTGTCCGCAGACGACGGGGAGGTCGCCGGGCAGCCGGAAGAGCTTCTGCCGGATGGAAGTGAGGATCGCGTCGGTGTCGCCTCCCCACAGGTCCGTCCGACCGATCGAGCGCCGAAAGAGCGTGTCGCCGGAGAAGAGCAGGGGAGTGTCCCCTTGAAGCTCGAAGCAGGTCGAACCCGGCGTGTGACCCGGCGTGTGGATCGCGCGAAGCGCGAAGCGACCGAAGGGGATGACCTCCCCGTCGCTGAGCGGTGCGTCGAGCGCCCGGGGAGGCGCCAACGAGAGACCGAAGAAAGCCGCCTGCTGCGGCAGCCTTTCGTAGAGCGGCCGGTCGGCCGGGTGCAGGCGAACGGGCGCCCCGGTTGCTTCCGCGATCGACCGGGTTGCGCCAACGTGATCGAAGTGCGCGTGCGTGTGCAGAAGCGCCACCGGCCGCACCTTCGCCGCCTCCAGGACTTCGAGAACGCGCTCGGGCTCGTCGCCGGGGTCGATGACGACGGCCTCCCGAGTGGCTTCGTCCACGAGCACGGAACAGTTGCACTGAAGAGGCCCGACCGGAAAGATCTCGATCAGAGGTCCGCCGCTCACGGATTGACCGCCACCGATGTCTCGGCATCGTGAGTTTCCTTGAGCGCCGGGCACGCCCAGATACGCTCTCGCGAGGCGAGAGGCAGCTGGACGGCCCACTCCTGGTTGTCCGGCCGGCGATACTCGGACTGGAACAACTTGCGGCGGCTCCGGGGCGTGAAGATCTCCCAGCGGATGTAGCCGAAGTCCGCCGTGTCGCCGTGGACGTAGAAGGCAGGGATGCGCTCTCCCGCCTCGATTTCGGCCTCGCGGACGGTCATCGGGCGGAAGCCGTCGGCCCGCAGCCGCTCTTCGAATTCCGCGCGCACGGGGCGGTCCTTGTGGCGCAGGCTGTGGCGCCCCCGGGCCACGCCGCGGCCCAGGATCAGGTCATCGAGAGCGGCCGAAAGCTCCGGATCCACCCGAGGAATCCTAGCGCACGCGCCGCTTTGGTGACGCCGGTGCCGAGCCGGTAGAGTGTCGCGCGTGCCCGCGCTTCCCGAGCAGGTTATCCGCTTCTCGCTCGCGTTCTGGATCGGAGGAACCCTGCTCGTCGCCCTGACGGCGCCGGTCGTCTTCCGCAGTCTCGCCTCGCGCGATCAGGCGGGTGATCTTTTCGGGGAGATTCTGCGGCGCTTCGAGGCGGTCAAGCACGTTCTCTCGCTCGCTCTCGTGGTGGCCGTCTTCTTCGAGCTCGAAGGGCAGGGCGGCCTCGAGAGACGGGGCGTCTGGTCGGGAATCGCCATCTTTCTCGCCGTGGCCTCCAACGTCTACCTGGCCATGGTCCTTCGTCCGCGGCTCAAGTACTTCCGAATGAAGGTCGGAAGCTTCGACGATGCCGAGGCGGGCAACCCCTGGAGAGACAGGTTCGACCGTCTGCATCGGCGGTCCGTCCGGATTCTGCTCGCGGGCGCGGTCGCGGCGGCGGTGGCGCTGTCGCTGCGGCCCTGAGGGCTACGGAGTCATCCGGGCGATCACGTCGATCTCGAGGGGTGCTCCCTTGGGAAGGGCCGCCACGATGACGGTCGAGCGGGCTGGCCGGTGGTCGCCGAATCGCCGTGTGTAGACGGCGTTCATGGCCGAGAAGTCCTCGGCCCGCGTCAAATAGACCGTCGTCTTGACGACGTCGGCAAACGTCAGGCCCGCCTTCGCGAGCACGGCCTCGAGGTTGTCGAAAATCCGCTCCGATGACTTCTCGAGGCCGCCCGAGACGAGCTCGCCGGTCGCGGGATCGAGAGGAATCTGACCCGAGGCGAACAGGAAGCCGCCGGCGGCAACCGCCTGCGAGTACGGGCCGATCGCCTTGGGGGCACCGTCGGTCGCAATGAACTGCATCGGCCGTAGTCTATCGTCGGAAGCTCACCGCGCGGTCCTCCGCGAAGAAATCTGCTTCGATCCCTCCGGCCGGCTCAGGTGCGGCGGCCCTCTTCTTCGAGAATCGCGATGTACGGGAGGTTCCGGTAACTCTCGCCGTAATCGAGCCCATAGCCGACGACGAAATGGTCGTCGATCGTGAACCCCAGGTAGTCGACCGGAACGGCCGTGTTGCCCGCGATCCGCTTCTTCAAGAGCGCGCAGATCTTGACCGATTTCGGATGACGCGTCCCCAGGATCTCGACGATCTTCTCCAACGTGCGGCCGGAATCCACGATGTCCTCGACGATCAGGATCTCCCGGCCGGCGACGTCCAACGTCAGGTCTCGCTGTAGCTGCACGTTCCCGGAGGACTTCGTTCCGGTTCCATAGGAGGAAACCTGCAGGAAATCCACGGAGACGGGCGTCTTCAACCGCTTGGCGAGGTCACAGAGGAAGAAAATCGAGCCCTTCAGGATCCCGACCAGCAGGAGCGGTCGGCCGTCCTGATCCCGGTCGATCCGCGCCGCCAGCCGAGCGACCCCCTCCTGAAGGGCCGCGGCATCGATCAGGGTCCTCCCGAGGCGCATTTGCCCACCTGGTCCGGAACGTCCCGGCGGCGCTACAATGGACGGCAAAGCAACAAAAGCCGCGATGTCCGTCGAAGAGCAACAGCTTCTCCAAGAAGACTATATCCGGCTGACGGAGCGGTTCAAGGCCCTGTGGACGTTTCATCAGTTCCTTCGAGGCGTTTGCAAGACCTTCTCCTCGGAACCCTCCGAGTATTCGACCGATTTCAACGGGCTATACGAGGAGGTCAAGGCCGTCGGCAGCGAACTCGGGACTGGTGCGCCCGAGGCCGTCTCGCGCCAGATCCAGGAGCTTTCGACGCGCCTCGATCGAGTGACCGCCGAGCTGCGAGAGACCGATCGGAGGATCTCCCCGTCTCTGGTTCGTCGATTCTTCGACAAGATCCGGCCGAAAGACGAAAAGATCGCCTTCTACCTTCTGCGGTTCTACTTCGGACAGCCGGACGTCGACGAGGATGTGATCGACAAGGTCGACTTTCTCGCGACGGTCTCCGCGACGGGACGGCCCGAGCCAGACGCCACGGCTTCCCGGCCTCGCAGCACGATTCGAAAGCTCTTCGAGTCCGTGACGGCGGGATCGGTTTGGCCGCGGGTCGAAACGGGAATGACGTCGGCGATCGTCCGGGCCTTCGACGAGCTGGCGAGCGACGTCACCCGAGCGCGCGAGTTCGAGCAGCTCCTGACCGAGCGCCTATTGAACAATGCCCGCACGATGAAGCGTCGGGTGGCGGCGGGACTGGCGGACCCGGCGATCTTGACCGCGGCGGCCTGGTGCAACCTGACGACTCGATCGGTGTTCCACCGTCTGTACGAAAGGGAGGAGCGCCGCTTCGACGAGGCGTCGGGCCGCATCGCCGACCTCGAGCGAGAGCTGACGCGGGGAGGCGAAGACGCGGCGCCGCCCCAGGAGTTTCGCCGATTCCGAGAGTCGAGAGTCCGGTTCGACCAGATGGCCGTGGAGCGCAACCTGCGCGCTCATCACATCATCGAGTTGAAGCTCGCCATCGGCGACGTGCTCGACAAGTTCGATATCTCGGGGCTCGAAGCCGAGGACATCGACGAAGCGCTGGGATTGGTCGAAGAGGTCGACGCGAGCTCCGAGGATGAGAGCTTCTGGAGACCCTGCCTGGATCGGATTCTTTCGCCGGTCTCCCAGAAGGGAGCGGACGTCAAGCCGTTGAGGCTCGAGGCCTGGGAGCTTACCGCGGCGAGGCGCACGGCCGAGGCTGGGGTTCCCCCGACCGAGGAGGACCGCATCGTCTTGAGGTCTGCGGCCCTCCGGGTGAGGGCGGAAGAGCAGGCCGAGGCCCTCCGGCGCGCCGGCGCGGCCCGGGCCCCCGAACTCGTGCGGGCCGCCCGCGCGACTCTGGCGCGATGCGAGCCGATGGAGGTGGCGCTCGAGCAGCTGGCCGTTGAAGGCCGCGCCTCGGAGCGATCGCGGTGGTGGAATCGCACTCGGCACCGGCTGCGCGCCTCGAGCGCGGCATTGTGGCTGGAGGTCGACCGGCCCGGCGAAGGGCCATCGGCGACAGAGTAGTCGGGCTCGTTCGCCCGAGGGCGGCTCGCGGGGAGGAGAGGACCTTCCCCGTATACTCCCCGGCGTGAAGTCAGAGGCCCCCGAGGAGGGTCCGCCCGAGCAGACGCTCATCGAGAATCGCCGGCGCAACCTGGAGCAGATCCGGCGAATCGTGGGCGACCCCTATCCCTTCCGGTTTCCCCTGACCGCGACCGTCACGCAGGTTTCACGCGCGTACCGGGGGAGGCCCGGCCCGGAACTCGAACGAGAGGCGATCCACGTCGCGACCGCCGGTCGGATCCTCGCCCGCCGCACCCAGGGAAAGGCGGGTTTCCTCGACCTGTCCGATGGCCAGGAGCGGTTGCAGGTCTACGTCCGGAAAGACGTCGTCGGAGACGTGTTGTGGGAGCTCTACGGTCTGCTGGATCTCGGCGACTGGATCGGCGCCTCGGGCGATGTGTTCAAGACCCGGACGGGCGAGCTGACCATCAAGGCGCGGGAGATCGCGTTTCTCGCCAAGTGCCTCCGGCCGCTTCCGGAAAAGTGGCACGGTCTGAAGGATGTCGAGCGCCGCTATCGTGAGCGGTTCCTCGATCTGACGGTCAACCCGGAGTCCCGTGCCGTGTTCGAAACGCGTTCGGCCATCATCCGCTACCTGCGCCGCTTTCTCGATGAGCGGGAGTACATCGAGGTCGAAACGCCGATGATGCATGCGATACCGGGAGGCGCTCTCGCGCGTCCCTTCGTGACCCACCACAACGCGCTCGACCTCGAGCTCTATCTCCGTGTCGCGCCGGAGCTCTTCTTGAAGCGCCTCGTCGTCGGCGGCATGCCGAGGGTGTACGAGCTGAACCGCAACTTCCGGAACGAGGGCGTCGGCTGGCGATGGAACCCGGAATTCACCATGCTCGAGTTCTATCAAGCCTATGCGAGCGCGGCCGACCTGATGGCGCTCACCGAGGAGATGCTCTCGGGGCTCGTGCGCGAGGTGGCCGGCGGGGCGCAGACCTCCTGGGCGGAGCAGGCGATCGACTGGACGCCGCCATACCGGCGCGTCACCATGCGCCAGGCAATTCTCGAGGCGGCGCGCCAGGACCCGCGCGGGGCGCTCGCCGAGAGGGATCTCGAGTCTGCCCAGGCGTTGTTGGCCGCGGCCGGCCGTTTCGGCGTCGAGAAGCCGGAGCGGTTTGCCGGACAGAAGGGAAAGTTGTTGGCCGAGATTTTCGAGGCCATCGCCGAGGCCGGTCTCGTCCAGCCGACGTTCCTGCATGAGTTTCCGACGGAGATTTCCCCGCTCTCCAAGCAGGACCCGTCGAACCCGGAATGGGTGGATCGCTTCGAGCTCTACGCCGGCGGCATGGAGATCGCCAACGGGTTCTCCGAGTTAAACGATCCCCGCGAGCAGGCGGCCCGTTTCCAGCGACAGGCGCAGGAACGTGCCGAGGGGGATCTGGAAGCCGCGCCCTACGACGAGGACTACGTCAGAGCGCTCGAGTACGGCCTGCCGCCGACCGCCGGGGAAGGGCTGGGCGTCGACCGGTTGACGATGCTGGTCACCGATCGGCATTCGATTCGGGACGTGATCCTGTTTCCCCTGCTCAAGCCGCGAGGCCCGGAATCGGGAGACGGCGCTTGAACTCCGAGCCGGTACGCATCGGCGCGGCCGCTGCCGGTACCCGATGAGCTTCGAGTCTTTCGTGGCGTTGCGCTACCTCGCGGCGTCGCGCAAGACGGCGCATGTGGCGCTGATCTCGACGATTTCGATCGTGGGGCTGACCCTGGGTGTGGCGGCGCTGGTCATCTCGCTCTCGCTCTTGTCCGGGTTCCAGGACCGCATCCGCGCGCAAATGGCCGAGCGCAGCCCGCACCTCTCGGTTTCTCCCGAACGCGGCGCGGCCCTGTCCGACCCGGAGAAGGTGCGGCGGGTTCTGCAGGATCTGCCGGGCGTGCTCGTCGTCGAGCCCGTGGTGGAAGGGCGGGGCTGGCTCGCGGCCGCCTCCGGGGGCGCCGCCGTACCGGTCCGCTATCGCAGTGCGGCCGAGGGCGAGCTGCCGCCGGTGCCGGATTCGGAAGAACCGCCGATTCGGATCGCGGCGCCGATAGGATTCCGGATCGGGGTGGGCTCGGGAGACTCCGTGCGCCTGACCTCCTCGCGCGTGAGGCTTTCTCCCATCGGGCCGCTGCCGGTTTCCCTCCAGCTTCGCGTGGCCGATCTCGGCCGCCGCGGCAGCCTCCAGAGGACACCGGAGGTCGAGGTGCCCGAGCCGGTTGCCCGGACTCTCTCCGGCCAGCTGTCGGGCGCCCATGCCTACGAGGCCCGGCTCAGGGACCCGGCGTCCGCCGATCGAGCGGCGAGCGAGGCGGCTCGGCAGCTCGGGAGAGACTATCGGGTGGAGACGTGGCGCGAGAGGAACGCCTCGCTCTCCTTCGCGCTGCGCCTCGAGAAGCTCGTCATCTTCGCAACCGTGGCGCTGGTCATCCTGGTGGCCGCGCTCAACATCCTCTCCAACGTCGCCTTGCTCGTGGTCGAAAAGAAGCGAGACCTGGGTGTGTTCACGACATTGGGCGCAAGCCCCCGGTCGCTCGCCGGCATCTATCTCGTGCTCGGAACGGCCATCGGAGCCATTGGGACTGCCGCCGGCCTGACTCTGGGTGTCGGAACGTCCTGGTTGCTCGATCGTTTCCGGCTGGTTCCTCTCCCGCCGGATGTCTACGTGTTCAGCCACGTTCCCTTCGCCGTTCACCCGCGCGAGGTGTTTCTGGTGGCCGTGTTCGCCTTCGGCACCGCCCTCGCGGCGGCGACCCTCCCCGCCCGCGCCGCCGCGCGCATCGCGCCGGGAGAGGCCGTCGGTCTCTCGCGATGAAGCGGCGGCTTCTCCCGGCACCGCCTCATGCCTGCCGCGCCTAGGATGCTGGCCGTCCGAGCCGAGAATCTGTCGAAGACGTACGCCGGCGAAGCGGCGCCGATTACGGTTTTCCGCAATCTCTCCTTCGAGCTGCCGGTAGGGGTCTTCGCGGCCATCATGGGTCCCTCCGGAGTGGGGAAGTCGACGCTGCTCCACCTGTTGGGCGGAATCGACCGTCCGGACGCCGGGCGCGTCGAGGTCTTCGGCGTCTCGCTGGCCGATCTGCCGCCGGCCGAGCGGGCCCGCTTTCGAAATGCGCGCATCGGGTTCGTCTTTCAGTTTCACCATCTCCTGCCCGAGTTCACGGCGGAGGAAAACGTCGCCTTTCCGCACCGCATCGCGGGTCTCTCGTCCGCATCGGCGCGGCAGCTCGCACGGGAGCTCCTCGAGCGCGTCGGGCTCGCCGACCGCGGGGCGCACGGGGCGCGCGCCCTGTCCGGCGGCGAACAGCAGCGGGTGGCCATCGCTCGCGCGCTGGCCCGCAACCCCGGCCTGCTTCTCGCCGACGAACCGACCGGGAACCTCGACGCGGAGTCGGCGGCCCGGGTGTTCGACCTGCTCGAGCAATTGCACCGGGAGCGCGGGATGAGCACGATTTTGGTCACTCACAACCCGGAATTGGCGAAGCGCTGTGATAAGATTTTTACGATGTCACGCGAAGGGATCTCGCCCGCATCGAGCTTCGTGGAGCGGGGATAGGGACCCCCGAGGCATTGGCCTTCCTGCCCGCCGGCCATGTTTGAGAAATACAACGAGAAGGCGCGCCGCGCGCTCTTCTTCGCGCGGTACGAAGCTTCCAAGCTCGGCTCCAAGGTGATCGAATCCGAGCACCTGCTGCTCGGCATCCTCCGCGAGGGGGAGGACATCATCAAGGAGATCTTCTCCCGCTTCAACGTGAAGCCGGAGGAGGTGCGCCGCGAGATCGAAGGGGACCGAATCTTCGTGGAGCGGATCTCCTCGACGGCCGAGCTCCCGCTCTCGGAGGAGTCCAAGAAGATCCTCGCCTACGCCTCTCACGAGGCCGAGTCGATGATGCACCCCTACGTCGGGACCGAGCATCTGCTGATCGGCCTCTTGCGGGTCGACGGCTGTGTGGCGGGCCGCTTGCTCACGGGACGGGGGTTCAACCTCTACGGCGTTCGCGAGGAGACGATCGCGCTGATCAAGGAGCGCGAGGTTTCGAAGCAGAAGAAGGAGCTCCCGTTTCTGTCCGAGTACAGCCGCGATCTCACGCAGCTGGCGGCCGCCGGGACGTTCGATCCGTTGATCGGGCGCGAGAAGGAGGTCGAACGGATCATCCAGATCCTGTCGCGGCGGACGAAGAACAACCCGATCCTGCTCGGCGAGCCCGGTGTCGGGAAGACCGCGATCGTGGAAGGACTGGCGACCCGCATCGTCGAGGGGGCCGTGCCGATGTTCCTGGCCCAGAAGAAAATCCTCGCCCTCGATCTGTCGCTGATCGTGGCGGGCACGAAGTACCGCGGCCAGTTCGAGGAGCGCCTCAAGGGGATCATCCGCGAGTTGCGCGAAAACCCGGACCTGATCATCTTCATCGACGAGATCCATTCCTTGATCGGCGCGGGCTCGGCCGAGGGCTCGCTCGATGCGGCCAACATCTTGAAGCCGGCGCTCTCGCGAGGCGAGGTGTCCTGCATCGGAGCGACGACGCTGAAGGAGTACCGCAAGTACATCGAAAAGGACCGCAGCTTGCTGCGCCGCTTCCAGGCGATCAACGTGACCGCCCCCTCCGAGAGCGAGACCTTCGAGATCCTCGAGGGCGTCAAGGACCGGTACGAGCAGTTTCACAAGGTGCGGTACTCGCCGGAGGCGATCAAGACCGCGGTGTATCAATCCAACCGCTACATCACGGACCGCTTCTTCCCGGACAAGGCGATCGACATCCTGGACGAGGCGGGCGCGAAGGTGAAGCTGAAGCGCGTGGCCGACACGCAGAACCTGAGAAAGCTCGAGCTCGAGACGAGGCAGATCGTCAAGGAGATGAAGAAGGCCATCTCGGACAAGGATTTCGAGAAGGCCGTATTCCTGCGGGAGCGGGAAATCGAGCTCAAGGAGGAAATCGAGCGCGCCAAGGCGCAGACGGCGGAGCGCAGCGACGCGACTCAGGAGGTCACGCGGCGAGACATCGAGGAGATCATCTCCTCCTGGACCGGCATCCCCGTCGCCTCGCTCGAGATGGAGGAAGCCGAGAAGCTCCTCCACATGGAGGACGCCCTTCGGCGCCGAATCGTCGGGCAAGAAGCGGCCATCGTGGGCGTGTCCAAGGCGATTCGGCGATCCCGGCTGGGAGTGAACAACCCGAATCGGCCCATGGGATCCTTCATCTTTCTGGGGCCCTCGGGGGTCGGAAAGACGGAGGTCGCGCGGCGACTCGCGGAGTTCCTCTTCGAGAACCAGCGGGCGCTCGTGCGGTTCGACATGTCCGAGTACATGGAGAAGCATGCCGTCTCCAAGCTGATCGGGTCGCCCCCGGGCTACGTGGGGCACGAGGACGGCGGGCAGCTGACCGAACGGATCCGGCGCAATCCGTACAGCGTCATTCTGTTCGACGAAATCGAGAAGGCGCACCCGGACATCGCGAACCTGCTCCTGCAGATCCTGGAGGACGGAATCCTGACGGACTCCTATGGAAACCTCGTGGATTTCAAGAACACCTTGATCATCATGACTTCCAACATCGGGACCAAGCACCTGGTCAGCCGGAGTCGACTGGGTTTCGGCACCGCGCGGCAGGTTCAGGACACGCAGGAGATCGAGGATCTTGTTCTCAAAGAACTCCGCAAGGATTTCTCGCCCGAATTCATCAATCGGATCGACGACATCATCGTCTTCCATCCCCTGGGGCGGCCGGAGTTGGCCAAGATCTGCCGGCTTCTGATCGACGACGTCAACGCGACGCTCGGGCCTAAGGGCGCCGTCCTCGACGTGGACGAGGCGGCCGTCGACTGGCTGCTCGAGCAGAGCGGGGACGACCCCAACATGGGTGCGCGCCCCCTGCGGCGAGCGATCCAGAAGCACATCGAGGACCCCGTCTCCGAGCTTCTCATTCAGGCGCGCGAAGAGCGCCCCGAGGCGATCGAGGTTCGGGTCGGCCCGAACGGCTTGACGGTTCTGGCCCGGGAAAGTGTGACGATTGGCCAGGGGCTCTGAGGTCCCTGCGCTCAACCCGTCTCCCGAGCTGGCGGCGTAGGGCGCGGGAGGGCGGGGTCCCGGCGCCGACAGCGAGCGAGGTTTCGTCTGCCGGCGTCGAGCGGTAGGCGTCGCAATCGCTTCCGGACCAGCTCTCGAGGCCCTTTCATTGTTCCGGGGGAAGAAGCTAGGCTACGAGTTCGTTCGAACCAGAGCATCATGAGGAGAAGCGCCCAAGCGACTCTTTCCGCAAGGTGCAGCGGCCGGAGGAACGAGGGTTGAGGTTCTCCTCAGCCCTGGCCGGCGGTCTCGTGGCCGGCCTCCTTTCCCTGGCCGTGGCCGAGGCCCAGAACCCCTCCCCACCGCCCGGGCCGGTCCCGACGCCGGCGGCGGGCCTCGTCTCGAGCCCCGGAAATCTCACGGGAGAAAAGATCGTCGGAATCCGCGTGGTTGGATACCAGACGGTTTCGCCCGACACCGTCGCCCACTACCTGGGGATCAAGGTCGGCGACCCCTACGACCCCGAGGCGATTCGGGCCCGATTCCGCACGCTGTGGGACGTCGGGCTTCTCGACAACGTGACCATCGAGGCCGAGCACGAGGCCCAGGGCGTCACGCTCGTCGTCACCGTGGAGGAGCGCCCGACGATCACGATCGTCGAGTTCGTCGGGAACAAGAAGGTCACGACGTCGCAGATCAAGGACCGCCTGAAGGAACAGAAGATCGAGATTCGCCCGGGTTCGCCCTTGTCGCTGCGCGAGATCGCGCGCGTCCGATCCGTGATCGCGGACTACTACCTCGAGCAGGGGTTCCGCAGTGTCAGCGTGGAATTTCACGTCGAGGACGTCTCCAAGACCGAGAAGAAGGTCGTCTTCACGATCGACGAGGGCGACAAGATCAAGATCGCGTCGATCCAGTTCACCGGGAACACGGTGTTTCCCGCTTGGCGCCTGCGCAACGAGATGAGCAAGACGAAGGTCGCCACCTTCTGGCGCGTGTTCTCGGACAACACCACTTATAGCCAGGCCAACTACGAGGCGGACGTCGAGAGCATCAAGGGCCTCTACCACTCCAAGGGCTACAAGGACGTCGTCGTCAAGGACGCGACCCTCGACATCTACATCACGAATCCGAAGGCCAAGCCCGAGAAGATCAAGAGGGCCGTGCGAATCACGATTCCCCTCGTCGAGGGCGACCAATACTTCGTCAACGAAATCCGGATTGTTCGCGTCGACCAATCGGGGCAGCCGATGGAGCCGCCGACACCCACGGTCTTTCCTCCGAAGCTCCTGCTCTCGAAGTTCTGGGAGCTGGCCCCGGGAACGGTTCTCAACCGGGACTACCTCGTCGAGGCGCTGTCGTCCGTCGAGACGATGTACAAGTCCAACGGCTACATCTATTGGTTCGCCGATCCGGTCTACAAGGAGGTCGGCAACCGTCGCGTGGACGTCGAGGTGAAGCTCTTCGAGGGCGAGAAGTTCTACCTCGGCCGATTCGAGGTGAAGGGCAACACGATCACCCGGGACAAGGTCATCCGCCGCGAGTTTGCGCTGGACGAGGGAGCGGTGATGGACATGGAGGCGGTCAAGAAGAGCCTCCAGAAGCTGCAGCAACTCGGGTATTTCAAGATTGCCGAGGAGCCGGAATTCACCGTCGATCCGGAGCAGAAGAAGGTCAACCTGACGTTGAAGGGAACGGAGACCTCGCGCAACGAGATCCAGTTCGGCGCCGGGTACTCGGCGGTCGACAAGTTCTTCGGTCAGTTCTCGTTTCAGACACGAAACTTCATGGGCCGCGGTGAGATTCTGTCGGCCTCGGCGCAGCTCGGGAAGTACTCGAGCTTCTACGACGTGTCGTACACGGTCCCTTGGTTCATGGACAAGAATCAGTCGGTCGGCTTCTCGATCTATCGCCGGAGCGAGAACTACCAGAACATCGACCAGAGTCGCCGCGGGGCGAGCGTGTTCTACGGCAAGGGCATCGGGATCTTCGACTCGTGGAACCTGCTCTATCAGTACGAAGGCATCCAGGCGAACTTTCCCGTGACGGGCGCGCCGGTCCCCCCGGGACAGCCGATTCCGCCGACGAAGTTCACCGCGGTGACCGGACGCACGTCGTCGTTTACGCCCGCCTTCCGCTACGACAGTCTGAACGATCCGTTCGATCCGACCGCCGGCCGGCGGCTCTTTGCGAGCGTTCAGTTGGCGGGCGGAGTGCTGGGGGGAAGCGACTACTTCATCAAGCCGCTCGTGGGAGGCACGATCTACTTCAACGTGAGGATTCCGCGCCACGCGTACATCGCCGTCAATTTGGACGTCGGCTGGGTGGCGGAATACCAGGGTCAGCCGATTCCGATCTTCGAGCGGTTCCAGCTCGGCGGCGAACAGAGCCTGCGGGGTTACCGGGTCGGGTCCATTCTGCCACTGCAGTCGAACAATCAGGTCTTCACCGACAGCCTCGGTCGAATCCTCGGGGGCAACAAGTTCTTCGTGTTGAACCTCGAGTACACGTTCCTCCAGATTGGCCCGGGAAAGCTGCTGGTCTTTGGCGACCTGGGCAACACCTACTACGACACGCAGTCCTTCAACCCGTCTGTTTTTCGGTACTCGGTCGGGGCCGAGGCGCGGATTTTCTTGCCGATCTTCCAGGCGCCGCTGCGCTTCATCTACTTCTTCAATCCCGTCATCGTGCAACCTCTCGACCAGTTCGGATTTCCGATTTCGAGCTTGACGGAGAAGAAGTCGGGGTTCCTCTTCTCGATCGGCCGGACCTTCTAGGACGGGCGGCCGAGGAGTCCGCAAGTCCGGTCTTGGCGCCGTCTGGGACTCTGTCTCATCGAACCCGCCGCCCCCAGGGGAATCGAACGGGGACACGGGCTGTTGTCCAGTCGTGGAATTCTGCTAGTATTCGCCGTTCTTGCCCGCGGCAAGACACCGCGCAAGACAGAAGGAGTCAGAATCATGAAGCGCATCCTGCTCTCCGTCGCCGGGGTTGGGCTGGCGGCCGCCGCGCTGGGACAGACCGCGGCGACGGCGGCACCGTCCGGGTCGGTGAAGCTTGCCGTCATCAACGTCGACCGCCTGGTTACGGATTCCGCCCTCGGCAAGGAGGCCTTCGCCCGCGTCAAGAAGATCGCGGATCAGAAGAAGGAGGAGGGCGAAAAGCTCACCAAGGAATTGCGAGAGATGGAGCAGAAGCTCGCCGACCAGGGTGCCTCCTTGGCCGACGACAAGAAAGACTCCCTGCAGAAGCAGTACCAAGAGAAGGCGATCGCCTTCAAGCGTTTCCAGGACGACGCCCAGCGGGCCCTCGAGGAAGCCCAGAAGAAGGAGCTCGAGGAGCTCCAGAAGAGAGTGATGCCGGTCATCACCCAAATCGGCAAGGAGCGAGGCTTCACGCTGGTCTTCAACAAGTTCCAGTCGGGGCTGGTTTTTGCCGACGAGAGCGTGGACATCACCGACGACGTGCTCAAGCGCTTCAACACGATGGTTGCCGTTCCGGGCGGCGCCCCCGCGCCGGCAGCGTCGCAGACCTCGCAGCCCAAGCCTCCGCCCAAGAAGCCAACGCCGGGCAGCCGATAGTCTGCCTCCGGACCGGGCCTCCGGAACCGCCTGCCGGCCCGGTACGGACCGGAGACGGCGGCCCTCCGTGGATCGTCCCGGCGCTCTAGTACTATCGCGCCCGGTGAAGGCGGCGAAGAGAACACGGTCGGGCCGGGCGAGGGTACGGGTGAGCGGTTCCCGGCAATCCTTCACTCTGGCAGACGTTGCGCGCGCGGTCGGTGGCCGGGTGCACGGGGACCCGGGGTTCCGCCTGTCGGGGGTCCGCGGCCTCGACCAGGCGGGTCCGGAGCACCTCTCCTTCCTGGCCGACGCGCGGTACCTCGAGCAAGCGCGCACGAGCCGCGCCGGCGCCATCCTCGCTTCGTCGGTCGAAGCGGCCGGAGGCCGGCCCGCCGTGATCGTCGACGCGCCCCTCCAGGCCCTCGCGGTCTGGCTCGCCGCTTGTTTCCCGCCCGAGAGGCCCCGTCCGGGAATCGCTCGAAGCGCGCACGTGCATCCGAGCGCTCGCCTGGCAGGAGGCGTCTCGGTGGCCGAGGGCGCCAGTATCGGACCGCGTGCCTTGATCGGAGCGCGGACGGTCATCGGTCCGGGGGCCCGGGTGGGCGCCGACGCCGAGATCGGAGAGGACGGATTCCTGCACGCCAACGCCGTCATCTACCCGGGATGCCGCCTGGGGGCGCGTTGCATCCTTCACGCGGGAGCGGTGGTGGGCTCGGACGGCTTCGGCTATGTCTGGGACGGCGAGGCCCACCGAAAGATCCCGCAGGTCGGTACGGTGCGCGTCGAGGACGACGTCGAGATCGGAGCCAATGCGGCCATCGACCGCGCGACACTCGGTGAGACGATCATCGGACGCGGGTCGAAGATCGACAACCTGGTTCAGGTCGGGCACAACGTCGTCATTGGGGAGCACTCGCTCCTGTGCGGGCAAGCGGGTGTGGCCGGGTCGACTCGGATCGGCCGGCGAGTCACGCTCGCGGGCCAGGCCGGCGTGGCGGACCATGCCACCATCGGGGACGGCGCCGTAGCCACGGCACAGTCCGGCATCGTGACGGGAGGGAAGGTGGAGCCCGGAGCGGTGGTCTCGGGCATGCCCGCCGCGCCACACCGGGAGTTCCTGAAGCGGGCGGCTTGGATTGCGCGCCTCCCGGAGCTGGCGCGGCGGGTCGAGGAGCTCGAACGGAAGCTGGCGAAGACCACGAAAGGAGGGGGCGCGTGGAGCTCGAAATCGGCGAGATCCTGAGGATTCTGCCTCATCGCTACCCTTTCTTGCTCGTGGATCGGATCCTGGAGCTCGAGGCCGGAAAGCGTGTGGTCGGAATCAAGAACGTCACCTTCAACGAGGAGTTCTTTCAGGGCCACTTTCCGGGCAACCCCGTGATGCCCGGCGTTCTCATCATCGAGGCGATGGCGCAGGTGGCCGGGGTCGGCTTGCTCGGGACCGTGCCTGACCCGACGAAGAAGCTGCTGTACATGGCGGGCGTGGACCGTGCGAAGTTCCGGCGACCCGTGATTCCCGGGGACCAGCTGCGCCTGGAGGCGGAGATCGTTTCGTTGCGGCTGCGCACGTGCAAGTGCCGGGCGAGAGCGCTCGTGGACGGCGCTCTGTGCGCCGAGGCCGAGCTGATGTCCGTTCTCATCGATCGTCCGTGACGACCGAAGTCCATCCGACGGCGATCGTCTCGCCCGATGCCGAGCTGGATGCCGATGTCGCGATCGGACCGTATGCCGTCGTGGGACCCGAGGTGTGTTTGGGTCGTGGCACCTCAGTGGGTGCTCACGCGCAGATTCAGGGCCCCGCCACGATTGGAGAGGAGAACAGGATCTTTCCCTTCGCCGTGGTCGGGTTCGACCCGCAAGACCTGAAGTACCGCGGCGAGGCGAGCCGGCTGGTCGTCGGCCACCGGAACATTTTTCGCGAGTTCTGCACCATTCACCGCGGTACTTCCGGAGGAAGCGGCGAGACCGTCGTCGGGGACGAAAACCTCTTCATGGCTTACAGTCACGTGGCGCATGACTGCCGTATTGGCTCTCATGCCATCCTCGCCAACTACGCGGGGTTGGCCGGCCACATCGAAGTCGAGGATTGGGCCTTCCTCGGAGCCTACGTCGGGTGCCACCAGTTCATTCGAATCGGGAGCCATGCCTATGTCGGAGCCTTTACGGTGATCCGGCAAGACGTGCTGCCGTTCTGCAAGACGGACGGACGGGACGCGAGGACCTATGGAATCAACACCGTCGGATTGACACGCCGAGGATTCTCGGCCGAGCGCGTGCAGGCCCTCGAGAGGGCGTACCGCCTGCTCGTTCGGTCCAGGCTCAATACCAGCCAGGCCCTGGAGCGAATCGGAGAGGAGCTTCCCGGACAACCCGACGTCGCGAACCTGGTGGCGTTCATCCGAGCCAGCCAGCGGGGTTTCCACAAGTGAGCTCCGGAAGTCGCGCCTCGGCGGCCCCGGACCGCCCGACTCGGATCGCGGTCGTGGGGGTCGGCCACGTGGGTCGCGAGCACGTTCGGGTCGCTTCGGCGCTGCCCGGGGTGCGTGTGGTCGGCGTCCACGATCACCACCCGGGTCGGGCCGAGGAAGTGGCGCGCGAGTTCGGGGTCGAGGTCCTGCCCGATCTCGACTCAGTGTCGAATCGTGCGGATGCCGTCGTCGTGGCGACGCCGACGGTCAGTCACGCCGAGATCGCTCGTTTCCTGCTCGGACGGGGGCAAGACGTTCTGATCGAAAAGCCGATGACGGTCACTCTGGGAGAAGCCGACGAGCTGCTGGCGATTTCCCGGTCGCGCGGATGCGTGATCGCCGTGGGCCACGTCGAGCGCTACAACCCCGCCGTCGACGCGGCCTTCCGGCATCTGTCCGACCCGCGCTTCGTCGAGGTGCATCGCCTTGGGGCATTCACCGGCCGCAGCCTCGATGTCGATGTCGTGCGTGACCTCATGATCCACGACCTTCAGATCGTCGGCGAGCTCGTCGGCCGACCGGTGACGGAGATCCGGGCCGCCGGACTGCCGGTCCTGACGCCACGGTTGGACATCGCGAGCGCCCGTATCGCGTTCGAGGGGGGATGCGTCGCGAGCCTCACCGCGTCTCGGGTCTCGCCGGAGAAGATCCGGCGATTCCGCGTCTTCGCGCCGTCGCTCTACGTGTCGATCGACATGCTGGCGTGCTCGGCCGCCGCCTATCAATTGTCCCGGGAAGGTGGCACGCCGAGGGTCGTCCCCGTGGCGTTGCCGGTCGGGAATGGGGAGCCGCTGCGACACGAGCTCGAGGACTTCGTTCGGTGCGTCCGCGACCGGTCGGAGCCCCGGGTACCGGGCACGGCGGGCCGGCAGGCGCTCGCGCTGGCCGATCGAGTGCTCGAGGCCATCGAGGCTCACCGCCAGACGGTCCATGAGGTCCCCGTTTGACGGAGCGGCGCCGAATTGGATTGCTCGGAGGCAGCGGCGTCTACGATCTCTCGGGCCTCGAGGACCCTCGGGAGCAAGTCCTCGATACTCCCTTCGGCAAGCCCTCCGGCCCCTATGTCACCGGAAGGGTGGACGGTGTGCCGGTGGCATTCCTGTCACGCCACGGTCAGGGGCATCGACTCACTCCGTCCGAGATCAATTACCGCGCCAACGTCTGCGGCTTCAAGATGCTGGGCTGCGACGCGCTCCTCTCGGCCTCGGCCGTGGGAAGCCTGAAAGAGGAGCACGCGCCGCGCCAGGCCGTGATCCCGGATCAGTTCATCGACCGGACCCGCAAGAGGGTGGACACGTTCTTCGGAGACGGAGTGGTGGGGCACGTGAGCTTCGCCCACCCGGTCTGTCCGACGGCGGCGGGGGCCCTCGATGCCGCGGCGCGCGCGAGCGGTCTGGCGGTGAGACTGGGCGGAACCTACCTGTGCATGGAGGGACCCGCCTTCTCGACGCGCGCGGAGTCCCTGCTGTATCGCTCCTGGGGAGCGGACGTGATCGGCATGACGAATCTGACGGAGGCGAAGCTCGCGCGGGAGGCCGAAATCTGCTACGCCTCGCTCGGGCTCGTCACGGACTACGACGCCTGGCGGGATGCGACGGAGCCGGTGACGGTCGAAACGATCCTCGCGATCCTTCGGGAAAACGCGGCCGCCGCGCGGCGCGCCCTGCGCGAGGCGGTCGGGAGAATGAATCCGGAGCGTGACTGCCGCTGTCGGGATGCCATGCGAGACGCCGTGCTGACGGATCGCGACGCCATCTCCCGGGAGGCGCGCCGGCGCCTCGAGCCGATCGTGGGGAGGTATCTGTGAACTCCTCGGGCCGGGTGATCGTCACCGGGTCGGTGGCTTTCGACTACCTCATGCGCTTCCCCGGCCACTTCGTCGAGCACCTGATCCCGGATCGTCTGCAGAGGCTTTCCGTCTCCTTCCTCGTGGACGAAATGCGCCGCGTGCCTGGCGGGTGCGGACCCAACATCGCCTATGGGCTCGCGCTGCTCGGCGAGCGGCCGCTGCTGCTCGCATCGGCGGGGCATGACGCGGCGGCCTACCGGCGAGATCTGGAGGAGGCGGGCGTGGACGTTTCGGGCCTGATTCTCCACACCGATGTCTTCACCGCGTCCTTCTTCGTCTCGACCGATCGCGATCAGAATCAGATCGCTTCTTTCTACACCGGCGCGATGGCCCGGGCCCGCGAGCTCTCGATTGCCGGCGCCGGCGACGGGGCGTCGTCTCTGGTGATCGTGTCCCCGAACGACCCGGCCGCGATGGAACGCTATACGGAGGAATGCCGGCGCCTGGCGATCCCGTTCCTTTACGACCCGAGCCAGCAGGTAGCGCGGCTCTCGGGCGAGGCCCTGCTCGAGGGAATCCGCGGCGCAGGGATGCTGATCGTCAACGATTACGAGCTCGGCATCGTGTCGCAGAAGACCGGCGTCTCGAAGGAGGGGCTGGAAGCAATGGTGCCCGTCCTGGTGGAGACACACGGAGCGCAGGGATCGACGATCTGCGTGCGGGAGGGCGACCCCGCGAGGCACCTCGCGATTCCCGCTGCCCGGGTCGACGGGGAGGCGGTTGATCCCACGGGCGTCGGCGAC
>DATKAE010000071.1:0-8662 GCA_035498405.1 Thermoanaerobaculia bacterium
ACATGCCCTGGCTCGAACTTGTGGACCGGTCCGGGCCCCGTCGGGCCGATGTAGAACCTGTCAATGATGGGCGACGAGCTCACCGCATTGCAGAGGAGGAGCTTCCCGTCGGAAGAGAGCGCATCGCAGTCCTGGTTCAGGCTCTTCGGCGCGGATCCGTTTGCCTGACGAATGTAGCTCTGCCCGCGAGCGGTGAAGCCTTCCCCGAGCAGCAGCGTCTCTCCGTCGGCGGAGAGGCCCGCGACGCCCGACTGGTCGAAGTAGGAGAGGTCTCGCTCCCTCGGCTCGCGCGGGAACGTTCCGAGGACCTCCGACGACTCGGCTAGCCTGCCGAGGAGGACCCGGCCATCGTCCGCGATGTCGTACAGGATGTAATCACCCGGAAGAGTCGCGACCAGGCGCTTGCGCCCGTTCGGAGAGATGGCGCGGATCTCCGTTTCTCCCGGGTCTATTCCGCCCGGGCCAACCGTGTACCAGATCTCGTTCGTGCGGGCCGACCAGGCGATCTCGATCGCGCCGTCGTGGCGGAGGATCGCCGTGGCCGTGCGGCCCTGCGGTTTCAAAAATAGGTCGTCCCAGTCCTTGAACGCCAATTCACCGTTGCGCCGGGCCACCCTCACGCAATTGAGTGTCGCTTGCTCCTCGTCGAAGACCGGGGTCCCGATCGGGAACTCCACCAGATTCCTGTTGCCGGCCCTATGGACCACGGCCAGCTCCTTGCCGTCCGAGTCCCAATCGGCGAAGAGTACGTCGTCGAGAATCTCTCGGGGCGCGCCGCCGCCCACGGGCGCCGTGGCCAGCATGCCGCCGAGCGCGGCCATGTCGCGAACGACCACCTGCTCGAAGACCATGTGACCGGCGCGCGGCCCGAGGTTATGGGGCGGCGCGAGCAGAAGTGCCATCTGGCCGGCCGACGAGATGGACAGGATCTGCGCCGACGGAAGGCCGAGCGGCCGCGCCTCCGGGCCGTCGAGGCGCATCGCGAGGAGCTCGGGCGGCTTGCCCTCCGTCTGCGTCGAGAAGACGATCGTCTGACCGTCCGGTGCGAACCGAGCTGTCCCGATTCCGGCGCCGCGGAATGTCAGCTGCCGGAAGCGGGGATTCGATGCGCTGGCCAGCTGCACCCGGCGGCCCGTCCAGTACGACGCCCCGACGACGGCGAGCAGGGCGGCGAGAGCTCCGACCAGTCGCCATCGAGGCCGTCTCGTCGGTTCTTCGATCGCCACTCCCGCGCTGCTCGAGAGCTCCGAGACCCGGTCGCGCAGCTTGGCGAGGTCGCCCGCGAGGTCCTCGGTCGAGGCATATCGCCCCTTGGGCTCCTTGGCGAGGCACCGCTCGATGATCCAGCGCAGCGGCGGCGGAGTCCGAGGCGCCAAAGTCCCGATCGCCTCCGGCTCCTCCTCGATAATCGCCGTCAGCGTCTGAGGGACACTCCCGCGGTGGAAGGCCTGCCTTCCCGCCGCCAGCTCGTAGAGCACGGAGCCGAAGGAAAACTGGTCCGATCGGTAGTCGACCGCATGTCCGAGCGCCTGCTCCGGGGACATGTAAGAGACCGTTCCCATCGCGATGCCGGGAGTGGTTGCCGCCGAGATGGTGGACCGGACCGGCGCTCTCCCGCTGTCCTGCTCCGGATGGGCCAGCTTGGCCAGGCCGAAGTCGAGGATCTTGACGAGGCCGTCCTTCGTCACCATGACGTTCTCGGGCTTCAGATCCCGATGAACGATGCCGGCCGAGTGAGCCCGGGCGAGGCCGTCGGCGATCTGCGGGGCGATCTGCAGAATCTTGCGTATGGCCAGCGCCCCGTCCTCGAGCAAGTCCCGCAGGGTCTCTCCGACGACCAGTTCCATGACGATGACCGGTGTCGAGCCCAGCCGCTCGATCTCGTAGACGGTGACGATGTTGGGATGGGAGAGCGCGGAGACGGCTCGAGCCTCCCGCTCGAAACGCTTCAGTCGGCCGCCGTCGGAGGCGAGGTCTTCCGGCAGGATCTTGATGGCCACCTCGCGGCCAAGGCGCGTGTCCCTCGCCTTCCAGACCTCTCCCATGCCGCCCGAGCCGAGACGAGAGAGAATCTCGTAAGGACCGAGACGAGAGCCGACCTGAAGAGTCATGGGCCTTGCCTAATTCTATCTACGACAACCTTCGAGTTCGAGTTAAGTCATTGAACGACTTTGAGATAGAATCGTCAGGGATGAAGCGCTCTCACCTTCGAGCTTTCGCCGGCCGAGAGTGGCAGGCGGTCGCCGAATCGAAAACGCGTCATTGGGCCAGGTGGACCAGGCAGAATGGTCCGACCGACGCCGTGCGAGTGGCCGAAGCGCTCCGACTCCAAGTGCGGAAGATCCACCCGGGCTGGCCGACCGATCGGGACCGAGAGCAGGATCTCGCAACTCATGCCCGGGTTGCGGCGGCATTCGCGCGTGCCGGCCGAAAAATCGCTCGCTGATCTGCTGGCGGCCCTTGCGCGGGTGCTGCCCAAGTGCTGCGAGCGGCCTGGAAGACGAGTTTCTCAAGCGCGCCCGGCGCAAGAACCTCGGTGGAATCCTCCTGCCCGTGATCAGTCCCGAGGATTTGATCGTCACGAAGGTTCTCGCCGGGCGCCCAAAGGACGTCGAAGACATCCGAGGGATCCTGAGGGTTCGTCGCGAGAAGCTCGACCTTGCGCGCATCCGCCGCGTGCTGCGTCTTCTCGAGGGGGCTCTAGATCGGGACGATCTGAGACGCGTCTTCGAGGGAGAGCTGTCTGCCGCGCGGCGGAGTCGAAACAAAGGCCGAAGCCTTAGGCGACGCTGACGGCGTCTGCCCGACTGGCGGCGACCCGGCCAAGATGCCTAGCTCGGTCGCCGAACCCGGTCGGAGGGATGTGACGAGACCGCCTCGGTGGTTCCCAGCCGGCGGGAAGACCGAAAGACGAGCGTCGTCGTCCCGATCCGGATCCGGTCGCCGCTCGAGAGTTTCGTCGGGGCGGTGATGCGCTCCCCGCGCAGCGACGTGCCGTTGCGGCTCCCGAGGTCTTCCACGGTTGCCGTTCCTGCGTTGACAACGATGCGAGCGTGTCGGCGGGAAACGCTGGCAAAGTCGATCCAGACTACCGCGGCAGGATCCCTGCCGATCACGTTCTCACCCTCTGACAGCTCGATCTGCCGGTCGCCGTAGACGACCCGGCAGCGCCACTCGGAGCCGGCCGGATGGCGCGCCGGCCGCGGGACGTCCGTCGCCTCTCCGCAGAAGGCGTAGCCGAAGCCGTGCACGGTTCGGATGAAGCGCGGATTCTTGCCCCGATCGCGTAAGCCGGAACGCAGCACGCTGACCAGGCGCGAGAGGGCGAGCTCCGACACGAAAGTCTTCGGCCAAAGCTCGTCCTGGAGTGCCGACTTCGACAGCGCCTTCGGTCGCGCCTCCAGCAGCAATTCCAGCAGGCGGTAGGCCTTCGGCTCCAGGCGCACGGGCTTGCCTCCGCGCGAGACCTCGCGCGTTTCGGAGTCGAGCGTGCAGTCGCCGAATTGGACGCGCATCACCGCCCCGAAGAAAGCCGGAAGCGATCCGGAGGTCAACCTAAGGACTCAACGCGGCGAAATTCTAATCCTAGGAGCCGCTTCCACACGAGTGGTGGGGAGTGGCGAACGGAAGGCGTTATGGCAAGCCGGGAAGAAGGGATTCGGCGGGTCAGGGTTCCAAGTCCCGCGGAAACGCAAAGGAAGCTCCTGGCGGCAGCGGCGTTGGCGATCCTGGCTCTTCTCGTGACGGGCGGGACGAGCCCGACAGGGTTCAGCCCACCGCACCAATCAGGCGATCGATCGACCACAGTCGCAGGCGACTGCTCATCCGAGACGGCGCTCTGCCTGGGAGAGGGCCGATTCGTCGTCGAAGTCACCTGGACGACACCCGACGGCGCCTCCGGCTCCGCCCACCCGGTCTCGATCACTTCCGACTCGGGCTACTTCTGGTTCTTCGACCCTGACAACGCCGAACTGATCGTCAAGGTCTTAAACGGCTGCTCGGTCAACGATCACTACTGGTTCTTCTCCGGCGGACTGACCAACGTCCAGGTCACCATCACGGTCACCGACTCGGCCACGGGCGAGACCAAGACCTACACGAACCCACAGGACACCCCTTTCGCCCCGATCATCGATACGGCGGCATTCGGCAACTGCACGGAGAGCGCGTCGCTCGCCGGGCATCCGGAAGAGCCGCAGCCGGAGAGATCTCTGGCGGTGCCTGTGGCGCACCCCGCCGCCTCGCGCCGGGGTGTGGCCGAAGGGTGCGTTCCCGGCGATACCGTTCTCTGCCTCCACGGCCGGTTCCAAGTCGAGGCGACGTGGCAGACCGCGTCGGGCGCCTCGGGCCCGGCGCATGTCGTCCCGATCGGTTCCGGGTCCGGCTACTTCTGGTTTTTCGAGCCCTCGAACGTCGAGCTGATGGTCAAGGCTCTCAACGCCTGTGACATCGAACAAGGTAACTGGTTCTTCGCCGCGGGGATGACCGACGTCGGCGTGCAGCTCCAGATTACCGACACGTTCACGGGTGAGGTACGAAACTACGGCAGCCCGCTCGGAGTCGCATTTCTCCCGATCCAGGACACCGGCGCGTTCGCCTTCTGCCCGACGCCGACGTTCACCCCGAGTCCGACTCCGTCGTTCACGCCCACCCCGACGCCCGAGATCCTCTTCTTCACTCCCCGCCCGACGCTCGTTCCGGCAACAAGCGTAGCCGTCGCGAGTGGAAGTGGTCAAATTTGCTTTAAGCCGCATCCATGTTTGGGGTTCACGATCTACTCGTTTTCACCCAGGACAGTCCAGATCCACGTCGGTGAAACGGTGACTTGGTCCTGGAGTGGGGCAATCGGCCACTCCACGACCTCGGGCACTTCTGGCCACCCTTCCTCGATCTGGGATTCGGGCGTCCGCCTCGGCGCAACCGTCTTTTCGCACACGTTCACGGAAGCGGGCACGTTTCCATACTACTGCGCCGGTGCGGGCCACTTTCACGTTGCCGGATCCGTCGTCGTCATCCCCTAGGACTGTTCGAGGTCTTTTCAAAGAAGGAGGAACCTATGGAACCCAGGACCCTTTTCAAAGCTCTCAGGATCGCCTTGGGCTCGCTGCTCGTTGCCGGTATCGCTCCGGCTCTCCTGGCCGATGACGGCCCATACGGACGGTGCTCCAACTGGAGTGTCGCCGGGCCGTACGGCTACACGACTACCGGAACACGGATCGGTGTCGGGCCAGTCGCTGGAGTCGGTCTCGTGACCTTGGGCCGCGACGGTTCCATCAGCGGCAGTCAAACGGTCAGCTTCAATGGCACGATCGCCGACGAGACGATCACGGGAACCTATACCGTGAATGCCGACTGTGCGGGGCAAGTTACGGTCAATGTCGTCAGCAGCATTCCGACGTTCAACCGGACGTCGACCTTGGATTTCGTCTGGGTGAACCACTCCGACGCCGTCCACGCGATTTTCACCAGCGCGGGGACGATCATCACGCTCGACGGCCAGAAGGTGAACCCATAGGAGTCGAAGCGGCGCCTGACGATCCTCGCCGAGCCGCAGTGAGGCTCCGCCCCGCTGGGGCACAACCGGCAGAGCGGGGATCGTCCAGGCAGGCCGGGCCCGGCGAGCACTGAGGTCGCGTTGAGACACGGCCGCACCTCCTGCTCCTTCGAGGCCTCCCCATCTGACCCCGCCTCGAGTCAACGCACGTCATAGAGGCCGATACCGCCTTCCCCCGGACGGGTCTCACGTAGCACACCCGCGCTCGGAACTAATCCGGAACGAATCCCGAACTGGATCTGGAGACTCGGCTCCGGCCGATTCGCAACACTCCCGCCGTGACGGTAACTCTAGAAAGGAGAGATCGATGAAACGCAAGACCCGCTCGACAATCCTTGTTCTGGCTGTCGGCACTCTGTTCGTGACAGGCATTACGCCCGTGCTCTTGGCGGACGAGCAATGCTCCCAACGCAGCATCGCGGGAGATTGGGGATACACCGTCACCGGAACGCGTCTCCCTGTTGGACCGGCCGCCAGCGTCGGGACCGTTCATTTCGACCGCGGAGGGAACCTCTCCGGAACCCAGACCTTGAGCATCGGCGGCACGATCGTCCAGGGCGAGGTCCTCACGGGGACCATCAGCGTCAATCCGGACTGCACGGGATCGTCGGTTCTCACGGTGTCGAACACGCCATTCCCGCGCGTCGCCCATCTCGATGTCGTATGGGTCAACAGCTCAAACGAGTTCCTCGCGATCTTCGCGGACGCGGGGCTGATCCTCACCGTGGACGGGAAAAGGATTCATCACGGCAACGACTGAACCGCCGATCAACTCGCCGCGCCGAGGCGAGATCCAAACCGCTCAGGCGCAGTGACTGGCCCGGTCCTCGGGACCGGGCCGGTCCCTTTTCGGCGGCTCGTCCCGCGCGCGACAGAGATCGTCCGTCGCCGGCAGCGCTACTTCAGTCCCTCAACGAGCACGAGCTCGGTCGAGTAGCGCAGGTGCGTCCAGACACAGATTTTGCCGTCCGCCGAGAAAAGGATCGTCGAAATGGCGCCGCCGGTCCGCGGATCCTTGGGCGAGATTTCCTTCCACAGCTCGCGGCGGCCGGTCCAGGGGTCGACTCGATAGACACGAGTCGTCATGACAGACTCACCGGGGCGAAGTTCATCGGCCCCGCGGACGTAGAGGAGCCCTTCGGGTGTCGACCGGAAAGGCTCCTCACCCGGCAGGATCCCGGAGACCTTGCGCGGTTCGCCCTTCCCGTCGGCAGGATAGAGATGCCATTCGAAGTCGGGCCCGCGCGCGCAGAAAAAGCGCCCGTCTCCGAGAAGAACCGGGCGGCTCACATTCTCGGGAGTGACTGCTCGCGGCTTGCCTCCTTCGAGATCCTGGACCCAGATTCGCCCAGGGCGACCCGCCTTGCGCCCGAAGAAGAAGATCCTCTGCCCGTCAGGAAAGAAGCCCGAGCGGCAATTTTCCAACAAGGTTGCGCCCAGGACGTCTCCCGTCGATAGCCTTCGCGGTGCTCCGGACCCGATGGGCAGGAGATTCATGGCGTTGCTCGGTTGGTCCTCCGGACAAAGCGCGAATCTCCCATCCGGAGACAGCGCGACCGCCCCTCCTCCTTCTAAGCGCTTTGGAGGCGACCCGTCGGTCTTCCGAGCATAGAGTCCGCTCGAAACGGGTGAAAGGACGTCGCCGAAGAGAAGCAGGTTCCCATCAGCCGATAGATCGATGCCGCAGGAAGCGTCGAAGTGGGACAGGTTTCGCTCTCGCGGTTCCGCAGGAAAGCTGCCGAGCATCTCCGCGCTCTCGACATTGCGGCCGACCAGTACGCGGCCGTCGGCAGCAACATCGTACAAGACAAAATCGGCCGCGAGCGTCGTCACGCGGCGATCTTTCCCTCCGAGCGTCAGGGCGTGAATTTCGGACGACTCGCTCCCTGGCATGCTGTACCAGATCTCTGCTGTCTTCTGCGACCAGGCGATTTCGAACGCTGGCGAGACACCGGGGGGGCCGATGCGGATGTTCCTCGCGCGATCTCGCAGGAAGATGTCCCCCATCTCGTTGAACGCAACACGGGTCGTTTCGCCCGAAGTCCGAGAGTGAATGATGAGATCTACCGCGTCGTAGATCGTCTTGCCGATCGGAAACTCGAGAAGCTGCCGATTGCCGGAGCGATGGACGACCGCTAAGTCCGTGGCGTTCGTGGCCCAATCCGCAAACATCACGTCCTCGAGCAGCTCGTGCGGCGCCCCGCCCCCGAGCGACGCGACGGCGAGCGTGCCGTCGAGAAGAAACGGATCGCGAAAGAAGAGCTGCTCGAAGGCCAGATGTCCGATGCGTGGACCGAGAGCGTAGGGAGGAGCAAGCAAGGTCGCCATCTCGCCGGACTTGGAAATGGAGAGAACCTGCGCCGGCGGGAGTCCCAGCGAGCGCACCTCCGGGCTGTCGAGCCGCATCGAAAAGAGCTCCGGAGGTCGTCCCTCCGTCTGGGACGAAAAAACGATCGTCTGGCCGTCCGGGGCGAATCGAGCCGTGCCGATGCCCGCACCTCGGAACGTGAGCTGGCGGAAGCGAGGCGAGGAAGTTTGGGCGAGCTGGACACGTTGTCCCAGGACGTACATCCCCGCCAGCGCTCCGATACTCGCCAGCGTGACTCCCATCGCCCGCCACCTCGGACGTCGCCGTGGCTCTTCGACGGTGATTCCCGTTCCGCTTGAGAGCTCCGAGATGTGGTCGCGCAGGTCGGAGAGCTCGCGCGCCAGGTCATCGGTCGCGGTGTAGCGCCCCGCCGCCTCCTTCGAGAGACACCGTTCGATCACCCAGCGCAGCGGCGCCGGCGTCTTCGGCGCCGCAGTTCCGATTGGTTCGGGCTCGTCCTCGATGATCGCCGCGAGCGTCTGCGCCGCCGTTCCGCGCTTGAACGCCGGCTTTCCCGTCGCCATCTCGTAGAGCATCGAGCCAAACGAAAACTGGTCCGACCGGAAATCCACCGGATGCCCGCTCGCCTGCTCCGGCGACATGTACGAGACCGTGCCCATCGCGATCCCCGGCCGTGTCGCATGGGAGACCGTCAGCGTCCCGGTCGACTCACCGCTGTCCTGTTCCGGACGCACTAGCTTCGCGAGGCCAAAGTCCAGGATCTTGACCAGGCCGTCGCC
>DATKAE010000072.1:0-8534 GCA_035498405.1 Thermoanaerobaculia bacterium
CGAAGGAGGCGATCGGCGACGGCGCGAGCGCGCTCGCTCACGGCGTTCTCGACCGGCTGGACACCGCGACGATTGCGGAGATGAAGAGGCGGCCCGTCTATTACATCCCGACGATGGACATCTTCGAGTTCCTGGCGGATACGCGCGGTTTCGTGGACCGGGTCCTCGCGGACCCGGCCGCGTTGTCGATCGGGGGCGACAAGGTCTCCCGCTATCGTTCACGCAGCTATTCCGACCGGTACCGCGAGCGCTATCCCAACTTCGATTCGGTTCGCAATCACTTGCCGCTGCTTTACGACAACTTGCGGAGGTTGCGTGAGGCGGACGTGCCGATCGCCCTGGGCACGGACATGTGGGCGTTTCCGGGCCTCGGTGTTTCGATCGAGATGGACCTCTACGTCCAGGCCGGGTTCTCGGCGCTCGAGGCGATTCGCGCGGCGACGGAGACTTCCGCCCGCTCGCTCGGAATCGAAGCGGATCGCGGCACGCTCGAGCCGGGCAAGCGCGCGGATTTTCTCCTCCTCGACGATGATCCGGTCCGAGACGTCAAGAACGTTCGCCGGATCGTCGAGGTCTGCAAGGGCGGCGAGTGCCGGCCACGGGCAGAACGTTGACGAGCGGCGCGGATCCCCGGCTGCGACCGTGTTTCTCGGGCAGCCGGCGGTCGTGACGTGAGGAGCCGGCGCGCCGCGGCATTCTCCGCCCTTGCGGCCGCGACCGCTCTGCTCTTCGTCATCTCGCGCGGAAAGTGGTCCGACGCCATCATCGATTCGGGGCGGGAGTGGATCGTGCCCGACGCGCTGTCCCGGGGCGCCTTGCTCTATCGCGACGTCGTCTATTGGTTCGGGCCGTTCACGCCCTACCTCCACGCGGCACTCTTCTGGATCTTCGGGTCGAGTTTTGTCACGCTGGCAGGCGCAGGGATCCTCGCCGCCGTTGCGGCCTTGGCAGCGCTCCACCTCGCGCTGCGCCGTGTCACAGGCCCGCGGGAGGCTCGAATCTGGACAGCGCTGGCGATTCCCGTACTGGTCTTCATGCCGAACGCCGGAGGGCCACTCCTCGGCATGGGGTATCGCATGTGGCACGCGGCGACGTTCGCGCTCCTCGCCGTCGCACTCGCTTCGGGCCCCTCGCACCGCCGCGCCTTCGTGTCACTCGGATGCGGCGCGTGCGCTGCGCTCGCGGGGCTCTGCCGTACGGAGTGGGGCATTGCCGCGTTGGTTGCCTCGCTGTTGGCGGGCTTCCTGCGGCGACGCGACCGGGAGGAGTTCGGGCGAGACGCCATTGTGCTTGTGCTGTCTTTCGCCGCTCTCTTCGCGCTTGTGCTCGGGGGCTTCGTGCGCGTCGCAGGAGCGGGCGCCGTTTTGCAAGATGGTCATGTCCTGCTGACCTCGCTGCCTGTGGAGACGCGGACCTTCGCGCTCCGCTACTCGGGCCTGGAGAACTGGCGCCACGGGATCCTCGAGCTTGGCTATTCGGCGGCGAGCGGCGTTGGCCTCGTTCTGCTGATCCAGGCGGTCGTCTTCTGGAAGCGGGACGCCCGGCGCTTGCGGCGCCTCGCCTCGGCGCTCGGTGCCTGCTTGCTTCTGCTGGTGGCCACGGTGCTCGCGGGAGGCGCGTCGGGAAGTGGGGTCTTCAGTGCGGCGCCGCTTCTTGCGCTCGCAGGCCTGGGCGTCGGTCTCTCGCGCCGGCGCGGTTCCACTGCGGCTGTGCTGGCCGGTAGCGGTGGCCTGGGGGTGCTGCTGTCGTACCGACGCCTCTTCCACATCGGCGATGCCGCCTACGTGGGTCCACCGCTGCTCTTTGTGTTCGTGAGTGCGGCGGGGTTACTGCGCCTGCTGATCGCCCGGGAGAAGGCACAGACTCACCGCCGTCCCCTTCGGCGCGCTCTTGTCATTCTGCCTGCCGCGCTGGCCGTTGTCGCGTTCGCCGGGCGTTTCGCACAGTACGCGGCCGACGAGCGTGTGCCGATTCCGGGCACCGGAGGCATGCTGTCCGCGCGGCCCGAAGCGGTCGCGCGGATCACCGAGGCTGCCGCGCTTTTGCGGACCCGGACGCCAGACGGCTCCGGCCTGGTTGTCTTTCCCGAGGGCGAGATCCTCAATTTTCTCTCTGGCCGGCGGAATCCCATTCGGCACAAACTCTACATTCCCGGGTATCTCACCGCGCAGAACGAAGGGGCGGTGCTTGCGGAGCTCGAAAGGGGCGATCCTTCTGCCGCCGCGATCTTCTTCCGGGTGACCTCCGAGTACGGCCCCGGCATCTTCGGCGAGGACTACGGCCGCCGCATCGGCGAGTGGGTCCGCGCGCGGTACGCCCTGCAATCGGTCGCCGGAGATCGCATCGCTGCGCGAACCGGTTCGCGGCTCCTTATCGGTCTCCGGCGCCCTGCCGCGGCCTATAATCGCTCCCCTTGACCGACTCCCGCTATGCCGAGGCCGGCGTCGACATCGACGCGAAGGCGGCCGCGCTCGAGCGCGCGAGGGCGGCAATTCGATCGACGTTCACTCCCGGTGTCATCGGAGACATCGGCGGCTTCGGAGGGCTCTACCGCCCCGACTTCTCCACCTTGCGCGAGCCGGTCTTGGTCGCCTCGACCGACGGCGTGGGCACGAAGCTCAAGGTCGCGATCGAGACGGGGCGGCACGACACGTGTGGGGCGGATCTGGTCAATCACTGCGTCAACGACATCCTGGTGCAGGGCGCTCGGCCGCTCTTCTTCCTGGACTACATCGCCACCGGCAGGGTCGAGCCGCAGGTCCTCGAGCGAGTGATCGAGGGGATCGCGCGGGGCTGCCGCGAAAACGAGACGGCGCTCCTGGGCGGCGAGACGGCGGAGATGCCGGGCTTCTACGCGCCCGGCGATTACGACGTGGCGGGCACGATCGTCGGCGTGGTCGAGCGGGAAAGGATCTTGGACGGCTCGCGCATCGCCGCGGGGGACGTGGCGCTGGGACTCCCATCGGCGGGCCTCCACACCAACGGCTACTCGCTCGCCCGGAAGGTCCTCTTCGAAGACATGGGCCAGAAGCCGGAGGACCGCCTTCGGGAGCTCTCCGGCACGGTGGCCGACGCGCTTCTCGCTCCGCACCTCTCCTACCGGAAGGCGCTTGAGCCGATGCTCGCCCAGGACCTGGTTCACGGCATGGCGCACCTGACCGGGGGCGGCTTCTACGACAACATCCCGAGGGTTCTGCCGGAGAGGCTCGATGTCCGGATCAAGTCCGGCTCCTGGCCGGTGCTGCCGATCTTCGAATTGATCGAGCGAGAGGGGCGCGTCTCCTTCGAGGAGATGCACCGCGTCTTCAACATGGGAATCGGGATGGTCGTTTTCGTCTCTGCTTCGGATCTGCCGCGCGCGGCGGAGCTCTGGACCGCGGCCGGCCAACGCTGGTACGCGATCGGGAACGTCATCGGGGGCGGCAGCCGCCGGGTCGAGGTCGAGCCCTCGCCCGAGTGAAGGGCGCGGGCCTTGACGGCCGTTGATCCGAGGATCGGCGGGCCTTATTCTGTTGGACATCTGAACGCACCTTCTTTCGAGCGAGCCTGCAGCCAGAGGCGCGGCCCGGCGTGAGCTCGACGCCGCGTCTCTCCGTCGCCGTTCCCGTCCACAACGAAGAGGCCATCCTCCCGGAGCTCCTCCGGAGGCTCGATGCGGTGCTCTCGGCGGTTCCCGGGGGGCCTCACGAGATGGTTTTCGTCGATGACGGGAGCTCGGACCGAACCTTCGACATCCTCGCGGAAGCGGCCGCGCGGGACTCTCGGATCCTGGCGATTTCCCTGTCGCGAAACTTCGGGCACCAGGCGGCCCTGTCGGCGGCCCTCGACCACGTGTCGGGAGATCTCGTCGTCGTCATGGACGGAGACCTGCAGGATCCGCCGGAAGCCATCCCGCGTCTGCTCGAGGCGCAGCGGGGTGGCTTCGACGTCGTTTACGCGCGCCGGATCGGGCGCAAAGAGGCCTGGATGCTGCGCTTCGCCTACTTCCTCTTCTACCGCCTCATCGCCGCCGTTTCCAACATCCGGCTGCCGCTCGATGCGGGAGATTTCGCCCTGCTGACGCGTCGAGTGGTGGAGAGCCTTCGAGCGATTCCCGAGCACCACCGTTACTTGAGGGGCCTGCGCGCGTGGGTCGGGTTTCGCCAGATCGGCGTCCCGGTGGAGCGGGCAGAGCGATTTGCCGGTCAGTCCAAGTACGGCCCGATCCGGCTTCTGCGGCTCGCCCTGGACGGCCTGCTCGGCTTCTCGATGGCTCCGCTGCGGGCGGCTTCGCTGCTCGGCCTGGCCGCCATCGTCGGGTCCCTCGGGTATGCCGCATACGCGGTCTACGTCAAGCTCTTCTCGGGCAAGACACCGACCGGGTTCACCGCGCTGATCGTCGGTGTGACGCTTCTTTCCGGGGTTCAGCTCCTCGTGCTCGGGATCATCGGCGAGTACGTCGGAAGGGTCTACGAAGAGACGAAGGGCCGGCCCAGCTACATCATCGGCCGCGTGGCGGGCCGCCGCCCGGCGCGGTGATCGGTATCGATGGATCCGGGCTACGCGCGCAGTTATCGCGATCTCTACGAGAAGCATTGGTGGTGGCGGGCGCGCGAAGACCTCATTCTCGCGACCCTCGAGCAGCTGCGCCCGGGCGGCGGTTGGGGACGGATCCTCGACGTGGGCTGCGGGGACGGATTGCTGTTTGAGAGACTCGATGCCTTGGGGCAAGTCGAGGGCATCGAGACGGACCCCGCGGCCGTGACTCCGGGGAGCCGCTGGGCGAGTCGAATCCACCGGCGTGCCTTCGACGAGGGCTTCCGACCGAGCGCTCCCTATTCGCTCGTGCTCCTGCTCGATGTCCTCGAGCATTTGGCCGATCCCCGGAGCTACCTGCGACGCGCCGTCGAGCTGCTCGAGCCCTCGGGCTCGATCCTGATCACCGTGCCGGCATTTCCCCTGCTCTGGACGAGCCATGACGTTCTCAATCGACACTTCGTCCGCTACACGCGCTCGTCCCTGGCATCCCTGGCGCGGGCGTGCGGGGCCGACCTCCTCTACTCCCGCTACTTTTTTCAGTGGCTGGCCCCAGTCAAGCTCGCGGCCCACTTCGGGGAGGCCTTCGCTCGGAAGGAGCCGGCGACGCCGCGCGTGCCGGCTCGCCCCGTCAACGATTTTCTGTACCGCTTGTCCCGCGCCGAGCAGAGGCTGCTTCGCCGCGTGCCGGTGCCGTTCGGCAGCTCCCTGCTCGCCGTTGCCGGCCCGAGCCGCGCGGGCTCGTGACGCCGGCCTCGGCCTCGACGCCCGGCTTGGCGGCGCCGATTCGGCGGCCGGCGCGGCTTCGGGGTTGGCTTCCCGAAGGGCTCCTCGTGCTCTCGACGACGGCTGTCGGCGTCTGGCTTGGCGGCCGGTGGCTCGATCCCGCCGGCGACCCGGGAGGTTGGTGGACGTTGCTCGAGCGTGTCGGCCAGGGGGAGCGCGTCTACCGGGACGTGTTCCTCCAGTACGGTCCCTTTTCGCCATACCTGCTGGCTCTCCTCGCGCGCCCGTTCCACTCTTCAGCGACCTGCTTTCTTCTCTTGAACTGGCTTCCGGCGATCCTGCTCGGTTTGTTGTTGCTTCGGGCGGGTCGGCCTTACCTGAACGAGCTCGAGCGGCTGGGGGTGGTCGGGCTGCTGCTCGGTCTTGGAATCTTCGCCCCGGGTCCCGCCTGGCTCGTCCTCCCGTACTCGCCGGCCGCGGTGCACGCCCTGATCTTCTCCGTCATCGCGCTCCTTCTCCTTCAGCGTGCTCCGGGCCGCCCGGCCGATCCGCTCATCGCCGGGGCTCTCGGGGGGCTCGCGTTCTGTTGCAAGCAAGAGATTGGTGTCGCGATCCTGGTTGCTCTCGCCCTTCCCGTCCTCATGCATCCGGCTCGGGCGCGGTCCTGGCTTCTGCCGGCGGTGGCAGGCTTTGCCGGTGTCGCCGGCCTGGGCCTCGCGGCGGCCTTCGGCAGCGCCTCCTGGGACTCGCTTCGGTTCGAGAATCATTTCTGGCCGATCGGAGTGGTCCCGGCGTCGTGGAAGTACTTGTCCGGCATCGCCACGGGCCTCCTGATCCGTGGCTGGCCCGAGCGATTAGCCGGGGCGGCCGCCGCGTTCGTCTACGACGCCGTCGTGGTCGGCTTGCTGGGTCTGCTCATCGCCCGGGACCCCCGCGTGCGTCGGCCCGTTCTGCTGGCAGTGCTCGGGGTGATCCTGATCGTCGGCGCTCTGGATGGCGTCCTCCTGGGCCGGCGCGGGGACCCGCTGTGCCTATCGATGCTGATAGCGTTTACGATATCGGTCGCCTCGGTTTTCGACCGCGAGCTGCCGGGCCGCGAGTTCCTGGCGGCGTTCGGTGCCTTTGCCGGTTTAGTCGCTGCGCGAACGGCCTTCGCGTGCCGTGTGGGCTGGTCTTCTTACTCCGGAGTGGCGGGCGTCTCGATGGCTATTGGCTGGGCGCTGTTTCTCTTCTGCGTTCTCCCGCGAATCCTTCCCGGCGGAGACTCGGCCGCTCGCTGGGCGCGCCGACTCTGGGCCACCATCTTGCTGCCCGTCGCGGCGTATTCGGCCTGGGTGGGCGTGGAAAGCCTCCGACGATTCTCGGCGACTGCCGTGTCGGTCGACACTCCGCGTGGCCGAGTGTGGACGCGGGCGGAGCTGGGACCTCTGTACGGCTCGCTCGCGAAGAGTCTTCGGCCGGGCGAAAAGGCGCTGGTCCTGCCGGAGTCGCGCGGCGTCGAGGCGCTGTTCCGACTCCGGAGCGCCTCTCCGTATCTCTACCATCTGCCGGGGTGGCTGGACTCTCGCGCCGAGAGTCTGTTAATACACCGCTTCGAAAGGGATCCGCCCGAAGTGGTCGTCCTCTTCAATCGATCGACGTGGGAATTCGGCGTGCAGCCGTTCGGAGAGGGCTACGGAAACCGCCTGGCCGAGTGGCTGGCGAGAAACTACGAGGTCGTTGCGAGGGGGCCAGCGGGGATCGTGTTGCGCGCGAGACCCCCGGGATGACGTCGCGTCGCGCGGAGACGGGACGAGCCGATCGGCCGGGCACGCGGCGACGTCGCCTCGCCGTCCTTCTGTCCGGGCGCGGCTCGAACTTCGAAGCCATCGCGTCGGCGGTCGATCACGGGACGATTCCGGACGCCGAGATCGTCGCAGTCATTTCCGACGTGGCGGAAGCCCCGGGTCTCTCTCGCGCGAAGCAGCGGGGGCTTCCGGCGTTCAGCGTGGACCGTGGAGGCCCGCGAAGCCGCGCCGACCGGGAAGCCGAGATCCTGCAGATCCTGGAGCGGGCTCGGCCCGATCTGATCTGTCTGGCCGGTTACATGAGGCTTCTGTCGCCGGGTTTCGTCGAGCGCTATCGGGACCGCATCTTGAACATTCACCCGGCCCTGCTGCCCAAGTTCCCCGGTCTCGATGCGCAGAGGCGCGCCCTCGAAGCGGGGGAGGAGGTCAGCGGCTGCACGGTCCATTTCGTCGACGAGGGGACCGACACCGGCCCGATCGTCTTGCAGAAGACCGTTCCCGTGCGATCCGAGGATACCGTCGACACGCTCTCCGCGAGGATCCTCGAGCAGGAACACGCAGCCTACCCGGAGGCGATCGCGCGAGTGCTTTCGGAGCTCGAGAAGAGGAGCGGACCCTAGACCTGCACAAGTCCGTGTGCACTACGGAACTTCGAGAAGGCCCGTCATCATTGGCTTTTTCGCGTTTCCGCGAAACGGCTTGACACGCATTGCGCGCCGGCCTATATTGCGCCTCCCTGCAAGGGTTTCTGGTTCTTTCAAACGCCCTCCGAGCGCGAGCCGTGCCCGATGACGGTCGGTTTCGCGGAAAAATCGTTGACGGAGGGCTAGAGTTTTGCGATACTATGAAGTTCCGCCTTCGGGCGGAATTTTCGAAGCGTGGACGCCGGAAGAACGGCGTCGTCCGCGGGTGGGCCCCGGGATCCGGTTCCTTGAAAACTGAGTAGAGCGTGCCAGACGTCTTTTCCTGGTTTTGAGAGGGCAGGGAACCTTCGGTTCCGTGGATCCGAGCAGGGGACCTTGCGGTCCCCTGGACCCCGCCCCCTGGAAAATCAGGGTTTCCTGGATCCCCGGAGGTGGAAGACCTCGCGGTCTTCCGAGCGCCGGGGAACAAAGCAGGATTGACTCGCATCTTGCGTCGCCCATTTCGGTGGGCGGCGACGGAACACTTTTAAGTGGAGAGTTTGATCCTGGCTCAGAATGAACGCTGGCGGCGTGCTTAACACATGCAAGTCGAACGAGGCGGAGGGGGGCAACTCCCTCCAGTCGAGTGGCGGACGGGTGAGTAACACGTGGGTAACCTGCCCGGAAGTGGGGAATACCTCGGGGAAACCCGAGCTAATACCGCATAACATCGTCGAGACGGAAGTCCTGACGATCAAAGCGGGGTCGCAAGATCTCGCGCTACCGGATGGGCCCGCGCCCGATTAGCTAGTTGGTGGGGTAACGGCTCACCAAGGCTTCGATCGGTAACCGGCCTGAGAGGGCGATCGGTCACACCGGAACT
>DATKAE010000073.1:0-2552 GCA_035498405.1 Thermoanaerobaculia bacterium
CCACCCCGAGTGCGAGAGGTCGTAGGGGTGGACGAGCGGCCAAGCGGATCCCGTCGGATCCGACCCGCCGAGACGGGAACACTGCGATTCGCAGCGTCCCCTGCTTGGCCAGGGGGTTTTCGTACCGGCCGTCCGGCCGTCGAAGCCCGAGAGCGAAGCCGAGCCCGCCGCGCACCGCGCGGCGGCCGGCGAGAAAGGTGGTGAGTTCGACTTGAACCGGACGGAGAAGGAAGAGGTCATCGGAGAGCTCCACGCGAAGATGGCGAAGGCGAAGGCTGCCATCGTCGCGGAGCCGAGGGGTCTCGACGTCGCGACGGTCACCGAGCTGCGCAAGAAGCTGCGCGACGCGAAGGTGGACTACCGCATCGTCAAGAACACCCTCGCCGCGCGCGCCGCCAAGGGCACGCCGGTGGAGCCGGTGGCGGACAGGTTCGTGGGTCCGACCGCGATCGTGATGAGCTACGACGACGTGGTCGCCCCGGCGAAGTTGCTCTCGGAGTTCATGAAGGACCGGGAGAACTTCGCGATCCGCACGGCGATCGTGGAGGGCAAGATCATCGACGCGAAGGGCGTGCAGGCCCTCGCCAGGTTGCCAGGCATCCAGGAGCTGCGCGCGCAGATCCTGGGCATGATCAGCGCCCCCGCCACGAAGCTCGTCCGCATGATCGGGACCCCGGGCCAGCAGCTGGCGCGCGTCCTCGGCGCACGCCGCGAGCAGCTCGAGAAGAATGGTTAACGGTACGTGAACCGCCCGCCGGCGACGGCGGGCACGACAACGCTGCGGGCGCCGAGCGCGCCCGGGAAGAAAGAGGAAGAAGTCATGGCCGATCTGAACACCATCGTGGACTCGCTCTCCAGCCTCTCCGTCATGGAGGCTGCCGAGCTCGTGAAGAAGCTCGAGGAGAAGTGGGGCGTCTCCGCCGCCGCCGCGCCCGTCATGGTCGCGGCCGCCGGTGGCGCCGCCGCCGCGGCTCCGGCCGAGGAGAAGACCGAGTTCACGGTCGTCCTCGCCGACGCCGGCGCCAACAAGATCAACGTCATCAAGGAGGTCCGTGCGATCACGGGCCTCGGCCTCAAGGAGGCGAAGGACCTCGTCGAGGGTGCCCCCAAGGAGGTCAAGGCGGGCATTCCCAAGGCGGAGGCCGACGAGCTCAAGAAGAAGCTCGAGGGCGCCGGCGCGAAGGTCGAGATCAAGTAGTCGGGGTGTTACCGGTGCACGGACGGGCGGGCTCGGGAGCCGCCCGTCCGCACACCAACAATGTTTGACGGGCGAGGGCGAAGCCGTTACTAACCCGTATCCCTTCCAGCAATCCGCGTACCACGGCCGAGAGGCCGTAAGTCGGGCAGCCGGCCGTCGAGGCCGGCTCGAGTCGTTTGTGCGCGAGGGCGGAAGAGGGCGCGAGGGCTGAACCGCGATGGCGACCACGATCCAGAATAACTTTCGAGTCCGGCGCAACTACGGAAAGATCAACAAGATCGCCGAGATCCCCAACCTCATCGCCATCCAGAAGCACAGCTACGACAAGTTCCTTCAGGCCGACGTCCCGCCCGAGAAGCGGGACGACACCGGCCTGCAGGGCGTCTTCAAGTCGGTCTTCCCCATCAAGGACTTCAACGAGACGAGCTCGCTCGAGTTCGTCTCCTACCACCTCGAGAAGCCCAAGTACGACGTGGACGAGTGCCACCAGCGCGGCATGACCTTCTCCGCGCCGATCAAGGTCGTCGTCCGCCTGGTCGTCTGGGACAAGGACGAGGAGACCGGCGCCCAGTCCATCCGCGACGTGAAGGAGCAGGAGGTCTACTTCGGCGAGATCCCGCTGATGACGGACAACGGCACCTTCATCATCAACGGGACCGAGCGCGTCGTCGTCTCCCAGCTGCACCGCAGCCCGGGCGCCTTCTTCGACCACGACAAGGGCAAGAGCCACGCCTCGGGCAAGCTGCTCTTCAACGCGCGGATCATCCCGTACCGCGGCTCGTGGATCGACTTCGAGTTCGATCACAAGGACATCCTCTACGTGCGCATCGACCGGCGCCGGAAGCTGCCGGCCACCGTGCTGCTGCGCGCGCTGGGCGCCGTTCCCGACACCGCCAAGAAGGACCCGGTCGAGTTCGCCGGCACCGCCGAGGAGATCCTCAAGTACTACTACGACACCGAGACGATCCGGATCGAGGGCAAGGGCAAGTTCGAGAAGGACCTCAACCCCGAGCTCCTCAAGGGCCAGCGCGCCACGCGCGACATCAAGGACCCGAAGTCGAGCGAGGTGATCGTCAAGAAGAACCGCAAGTACACGGAGAGCGCGATCAAGAAGCTCCAGGCCGCGAAGCTGAAGTCGCTGCCCGTCGAGCCCGAGGAGGTCTACACCAAGATCTCCGCCGAGGACGTGGTCGACGCCGGCACCGGCGAGGTGCTCCTCGAGGTGAACGAGGAGGTCACCGAGGCCAAGATCGAGGAGCTGCGCAAGCGCAACATCGGCGAGTTCCGGGTCCTCTTCATCGACAACCTGAACGTGCTGCCGTCGCTCCGCGACACGCTCATGCAGGACAAGATC
>DATKAE010000074.1:0-49259 GCA_035498405.1 Thermoanaerobaculia bacterium
GTGTCGCCGGCGACGTCGAGGGCGAGTGGCCCCACGATCTGGCCGCGACGGAAGACTGCGGCCGTGAGCGCCTCGCGACTCCGCACGGCTTCCAGCACGGCGGCGCCGGACTCGGTCATCGTCGAGGCGGCGAGCGCCAGCTTCGGCGGCTGGTCGGGCTTCGCCTCGTCTGCCAGAAAGACGGCCTCCGAGTTGGTCAGCGTCTTCAGGCTCCGGGCGACCTCCTCGTTGATCTGGAAGGCCGCCACGATGACTCCCGCGACCCGCGTCCCGCCCTCGAGCACCGGGGCGCCGACGACGTGGTAGAGCCGGCCGCCGGAGAGCCAGATTCCCTCCGTCTGGGCGCCTTCGAGGGTGCCGGCCACGGTGGGCACCCTCGAAAGGTCCGCCGTGAACGGGAGCGGCCGGTCGGTCCTCGCGATCCCGACTCCTCGCGAGTCGAGCGCGACGAAGAAATCCGCGCGGGCGCTCGATGCCTGCTCGCGCTTCAAGGTGTCGTAAACCGTCGCGGCGTCGGCATGCCCGGTCGCGGGGTCCGCCGTGGACATCAACGCGATGATTCCCGGATTGTTCACCACCACGCCGAGGGCGCGCTGCAGCGCGGCGTAGCGGGTTTGCTGGAACGATTCCCAGGCGGGGCCTGACTTCTTGAGGTCCTCCGCGATCTTGGCGTCCGCGACCCGGCGTGCCCGGTAAGCCGATACCGCGATCGCCCCGCCGACGGCGATGAAGATCAGAAGCGCCGCCGTCAGGAATATTTTCAGCGTCAGGGAAAACCGGGGAGGCTCCGGAGGCAGCAGCTTCAGCCCCACCCGGATCGGCGGCCCGACCGCCGTGACCCCCAGGGAGGGCTTGTCAGTACCGCTCATCCTCGGAGGCCGGCTGCGGCGGGTATTCCTTGCCGTACTTGTTCTTGTGGGGTTCGACCTTGTAGCCGGAGACGTCCAGGGAAACCGGCTCGGCCGTGTTGGATCCGGGCCGGACCGTCAAGGGGATGTCCTTTTCGGCGGCGGCCTCCTCATGCCAGACCTTGAGCGTGTGGGCGCCGGCCGGAACGTTCTCGAATCGAAATTTGCCGTCGGAGCCCGTCACGACGGCGAAGTCGGAGTCCACGACCATCACGAAGCCGACCATCTGTGGATGGATGTTGCAGTAGACGCGCACGAGCCCGACGTCGTCGAACTGTTTCGTGCGGGATACCCCGCTTCGATAGAGCCCGAGGTCGAAGCGGTTGGCGCCCGACACGGAAAAGACGTTGTGGTAGATCGGATCCACGTTCGGGAATTCGACTTTCGCGCTCTTGGGCACGACCAGCACGCGGGGAGCGAACTTCTTTCGGTCGCTCTTCATCTGGCCGCGCGGAGTGCGGGCGTCGTCGCTCGGTCGGTGCGCGCCCTCGAGCCACACAACGACGTTCGAGGAGTCGGGCCGAGCGGTGCCCTGGGACACCAGAGCGACGGTGCCCGAGACGCTGCCGCTCGGGAGAGGGGCGTCCGGAGCGGCGAGCAGCAGGATGAGAGTCAGCAGCTGCGTGCTCATCGGGGGAGGCGAAAATCATAGCATCGGCAGGAGATAGGAGCGGGTAACATGAGTCTCGGGGAGGGCGTCATGCAAAAACGAGTCGTCGAGATCTTCGGCAAGGACACTTGACCCTACACGATCGCGGCCCGTGAGGACTACGCGAAACGGAAGATCCCGTTCACTTACGTCAACGTCAAACAGGACAGCGCGGGGCTCGAGCGGATGGTGGAGCTCACCGGGGAGCGTCGGGTCCCGGTCATCGTCGAGAACGGAAAGGTGACCATCGGCTTCGGAGGGACCTGAGGCGTGTAGGGGCGCCCGTCGGGCGTTCCTTTCCCGCGATCCGCGAAGACGCGGAGAGATGCCGCGGAAGACGCATCGGTGCCGAGAAAGTCCTTTCTCCCACCCCCGGCCCATGCTAGAAACCCGTAACTCCGAGGAGGCCAAGGCATGTCGAGCCATTCGGGTTCCGCCGCCGGGTTCCAACCCTACATCTCCCCGGATCAGTCCCCGCCTGAGTTCACGCTGAAGGCGATCGTCCTCGGCATCTTCTTCGGCATCTTCTTCGGTGCCGCGACGGTCTACCTTGCCCTGCGCGCGGGCCTCACCGTCTCGGCTTCGGTTCCCATCGCCGTTCTCTCGATCGCCTTCTTCAAGCGGTTCGGGAAGTCCACGATCCTCGAGAACAACATGGTCCAGACGATCGGCTCGGCCGGCGAGTCGGTCGCCGCGGGCGTCGTCTTCACGATGCCGGCGCTCCTGTTTCTCGCGGGCGGAGACGCCTTCTTTCGTTACCCGACCATCTTCGTCTTGTCGGTCGTCGGCGGCACTCTCGGCGTGCTCTTCATGATCCCCCTACGGCGGGCGCTGATCGTGAAGGAGCACGGCAACCTCAGATACCCCGAAGGCGTGGCGTGCGCCGACGTGCTGATCGCCGGAGAGCGGGGAGGCGACCTTGCGCGGATGGTGTTCAAGGGCGTCGGCGTCGCGATGCTCTACAAGTTTCTCTACGGGATCATTGGCTTGTGGCGCGAGACCGCAACCTGGTTTCGCACGGACAAGAACGGAAGGATCCCCGACGCGACGCTCTCCTCCGACGTCACGCCGGAGTACCTGGGCCTGGGCTACATCATCGGACCGCGCATCGCCGGGGAGCTCGCCTCGGGCGGCGTCCTGTCCTGGCTCGCCCTGATCCCGCTGATCTCGATCTTCGTTTCGGACGGCCGCATCGTCCAGGATCTGAAGAACCTCGGCTTCACCGACGCCTGGATGGCGGGCCACTCGCACGCCGAGTGGATTTATCGAGCGTACGTCCGCTACATCGGAGCCGGCGCGGTCGCTTGCGCCGGCGTGATGACGCTGATCAAGACCCTGCCGACGATCGTTTCGGCCTTCCGTGAGTCGGTCAAGTCCTTCGGCGGCGCGGCGGAGGCGGCGGGCACGCGTCGAACCGAGCGCGACCTCGGCATGGGCATCGTCGTCGCGGGCTCGCTCGCCCTCGCCCTGATCATCACCGTGCTGCCTCGTTTCCCGCACGGGCCATTCCCGGGCTCACTCATCATGGGGCTTCTCGTCGTTCTGTTCGGGTTCTTCTTCGTGACGGTCTCCTCGCGCATCGTTGGCATCATCGGCACCTCGTCGAATCCCATATCGGGGATGACGATCGCCACGGTCATGGCGACGTGCGTTGTGTTCGTTGCGATGGGACGCACGGGGGACGTGTACCAATCGGTAGCTCTCTGCGTGGGCGCCCTCGTCTGCGTGGCGGCGGCCAACGCCGGCGCGACGTCTCAGGACCTGAAGACCGGCTATCTGGTCGGGGCGACTCCGCGCCGGCAGCAGATCGGGTTCATCATCGGTGTGGCAACTTCGGCGCTCGTGATCGGAGGCACGCTCTTCCTTCTCGATAGGACCTATCGCGAAGCAGGAATGGCGCACGGCATCGGCGGGGCGCAGCTCGCTGCGCCGCAGGCGACGCTGATGGCCACGATCATCAAGGGCCTGCTGGCGCAAAATCTGCCTTGGGCGCCGGTGCTGGTCGGCGTCTTTCTCGCCTTCATGGCGCAGATGGCCGGAGCGCATGCGCTGTCCTGGGCTGTCGGCGCTTACTTGCCTCTCTCGACCACCTTTCCGATCTTCATCGGCGGAATGATCAAGGGCCTGGTCGATCGCGTCTCCAAGCAGAAGGAAGAGAGCGAGCTCTCGTCAGGAATGCTCTTCTCGACTGGGCTGGTCGCGGGAGGATCGCTGGGCGGCGTGCTGATCGCCCTCGTGGCGTTCGTCGGGGACTTCTTCCTCAAGATGGAGCATCCGACGATCCTGGAGAAGCTCGATCTGGGTTCGACGTTTTACCCTGAGTTCAAGGCCGGAGTCGCGGGCGACGTTCTCTGCGGCGCTGTGTTCGCCGTTCTCTGCCTGCTTCTCTACCGAAACGCGCGCAAGAAGCTCGAAGCGTAGAAGCGTCGGGTACCTCCGAGGCGGTATCGTCTCAAAAGGCGTAGGAGACGCCGGCGGACACGCTGCCGCTCGGGTACCAGGCATGCTTGTAGTAGTAGCAGCCGGCGGCATCGCAGAAGGCCGGTTCACCCGCTTTTCCGATGTTGCCGTAGGTGTCGTAGAAGTCACCCTCGAGCCGAATCGCCAGGTGCCGATCGAGAGAGAGCTCGGCGCCCAGCCCGAGGTTGGCGGTGAGGTTGACCCCGCCGAAGGACGAGCCGGTGCTCGCACCGCCCAACCCGAAGGTCACGAAGCCCCGCACGGGCCCGCGGCCAAAGCGCGCCAGGGCGTTGAACAGGTACGTGTCCAGCCGAACGTCGCGAATCTTGGCGGGAGTGGCATTCGTGATTGTCTCTTCCGATCGCGCCTGCCACCAGCTCCATTCCAGGCGCCACACCGGGCCGAGGTCGTACCCCAGGCGAAGACCGAAGAAGCCGCTCGGCTCGAGATTGACATCGCTCGAGAAGTCCCCACGGAAGACGTAGGGGTGGGCCCCGGAATACCAGCCCCCGAAGACGCCGGCCCGCCACGGGCCCGCCGTGTCGCTGGAGGAACTCTGGGCCGTCGCGGCACCAGCAGGCGCGAGCAGCAGCAAGGCAAGAGCGGCGACGAGACACGGGATTGCCCGGCCGCCGGCGGGACGGGTGGCAAGAAGGCGAGAACGCATCTGGCGCATTCTCTCCCGCCGAGCTTGATCGATCCAGCCGAGAGGGCACGGAGGCGACGCGCCGGCGACCGAGGACTCCCTAGACGGCGACGGTGTGGGCGATCCGCACGCGATTACGGCCTTCGGCCTTGGCGCGGTAAAGTGCCTCGTCCGCGGCCGCGATGAGCGTCGCGGAGGAAGAGCCTTCCCGCGGGTACACGGTCGCCACGCCGATGCTGACGGTCGTCGAGAGCAGCGCGCCCGGCCGGTCGTGCGGAATTTCGATCGAGGCGACGCTTTCCCTCAGCCGCTCGGAGCAGGCGCTCGCTCCCGCCTCGTCGGTGCCCGGCAGCAGCACGACGAACTCCTCGCCGCCGTAGCGGGCCACCAGATCCCCGGGCCGATTGAGCGCGTCTCGCAGGGCCCCCGCGACCGCCTTGAGATAGTCGTCACCGCGCTGGTGTCCGTGCGCGTCGTTGAACGTCTTGAAGTGGTCGATGTCGATCATGAGAAGCGAAAGCGGCGATTCCGCACGGTGGGCTCGGCGCCACTCGAGGTCGAAGACCTCGTCGAACTGGCGCCGGTTGGCGATTCCCGTCAAACCGTCCTGGGAGGAGAGGCGTCGCAGGGCCCGATTGGCCTGCTCGAGCCGCTGATTGGCCTCCTCGAGCTGCCGCGTGCGTTCACCGACGAGCCGCACGAGCTCCGCCTTGCGGTGGGTCAGGCCTCGCACGCGCATGCGGTAGATGCCCGTCGCCGCGATCACCAGCGACCCGACCGCCAGCGCGAGAAACCATCGCGTCTGATAGATGTGGGGGGCCAGAGTGAACGTGAAGCTCGCGCCCTTCTCGTTCCACACACCGTCGTTGTTGCACGCGATGACCCGGAAGCGATAGTGCCCGGGCGGCGTGTTCGTGTAGTAGGCGGCCCGGCGTGTCCCGGCGTCCACCCACTCCTTGTCGAACCCCTCGAGGCGGTAGCGGAACCGGACTCGCTGGGGAGCGAGAAAGGAGAGGCCGGCGTAGTGGAACTCGACGGTGCCGGGGCCGGGAGGCAGGCGGACTTCGCGGCTCGTGTCGACGAGCCTCGTCTTGTCGATGATGACCTCTTCCAGTTGTACCGGCGGCGGAACGGTGTTCGTGGAGATTCGATCGGGATCGACCGCGACCGCGCCCTTCAAGGTGGCAAACCACAGCCGCCCGTCGCGGGTCCGGATTCCGGCCGGTTGGTTGCCGCCGTTGCACTCGCTCGACTCCATTCCGTCGGCGGTTCCGAAGAGCCGCCACGGGATCGTGCGGGCGGCGTGCCGCGCGACGGCCTCCAGGTCGCTCTTGGCCACGCGGTAGACGCCGCGGTTCGAGCTCATCCAGAGGTGTCCCGAGTCATCGTCCAAGATCTGGAAGATGACGCTGTCGAAGAGGCCCTGCTGCGTCGTGAACGCGGCGAAGCGGCCGTTCTGGAAGCGGTGTAGGCCGCCCCCCAAGGTCGAGACCCAGAGCACGCCGTCCCGATCGATCAGCAGCGAGTAGATCGCGTCATTGACCAAACCGTCGGCCATGCCATAGCGCCGGAAGACGCTCCCGGAGTATCGCGCGAGGCCGCCGTCCGTGGCGATCCAGAGGGCGCCATCGGGGGCCTCGACGATCGAGCGAACGTTGTTGTTGGGAAGACCCTGCTTGGTCGTGAAGGCCGTCCACTGACCTTCTGCCAGGCGGCTCGCTCCGGCGCCGAGAGTGCCAACCCATAGTGCTCCGGAACGGTCGGTGTGGAGGCAGGTCACCTTCTGGCCCCGGAGTCCATCTCCGGCGACCGTCTGAAAGCGCTTCCCCGTCAGACGGTTCAGCCCGCCGCCCCAGGTGCCGACCCAGATGCTTCCGTCCTGATCCTGTGCGAGAGAGGAGACTTCGTCGTAGGAAAGCCCGTCCTTGGAGGAGAAGGCAGTGACCCGGCCTTCTTTCAACTGGTTCAACCCGCCGCCCCACGTGCCAATCCAGAGGGAACCGTCGCCGGTCTCCAGGAACGTCGAGATATCGTCGTAGGTAAGTCCCTCCGGAGAGGCGTACCGGGTGAAGCTCCCGTCCGAGAGGCGATTCAGGCCTCCGCCGTGCGTTCCGACCCAGAGGTTTCCTTCCTGATCCTCGCACAGGGACGCGACGTGGCCGTTGGAGAGTCCCTGCGCCGTCGAGTAGGACGTCCACTTCCCGTCGGCGAGACGCGAGAGGCCGGCACCGTCGGTGCCGATCCAGAGGCTATCTTCCCGATCCTGCAGGATGGAAAGGATCTTGCTGCCGGACAAGCCACTGGAAACGGAGTAGACGGCGACGACCCCGTCCTTCCAGCTTGCCAGGCCGCCTCCCTCAGTTCCGATCCAGAGACTCCCGTTCCGATCGAGCGTCAGGGCCCGAATCGGGCTCTTGCCCAACCCGGCGATGTTCTCGGTCGTCCAGCGGTCCGTGTGCAGGCGCAGGAGGTCTCCTTCGGCGGTTCCGACCCAGAGTTCGCTGTCACGGTCCTCGCCCACCGCCCGGATCTCCTTCCGCCGCAGGACGGCGGGGATCCCTTCCGACGTGAAGCGTCCCTTCTCGTATCGCGTGAGACCACCGGTGGCGCCGATCCACACGGCGCCGTGGGAATCCTGGTAGAGACAGTTGACCTGATCGCCGCCGAGGCCCTCCCGCGAGGTGGCGGTCAAGACGGCCTCGCCCTGCCATCGCGCGACCCCGCCTCCGTTGGTTCCGACCCAGAGTCCGCCGTCGCGATCCTCGAGCAGTGCCTGGACGTAGTTGCTTCGCATCCAGGACGTGTTGGACCGATCGAACACCGCGAACTGCACGCCGTCGAAGCGGACGAGTCCTTCCTGCGTGCCGAGCCAGAGGTACCCGTCTTTGGTCTGGATCATCGCGTGGATGGAGTTCTGCGGCAGTCCCTCCCGCGCCTGCCAGACCTGGCGGCTGTACTGGGTGATCGCTTTGCGCGGATCGAGAGCATTCGCCGGCGCGCTGTACAAGAGCGCGACAGACGAGAGCAATGCGAGCAGGACCGCAAAGCGCGCCCGCGGGAAGACGTTTCTCATGATTCGTCGATACGAGGGTTCCTATTTTAGCGCAGCCCTCTCCCCGCGGGCACGAAAGAGCCATTGCGCCCTGGCTCCGAGCTGTCGCGGCGCCGCCCAGAATCGCGCGGGCCGTCTACGCCGCGACGACGCCGAAGCTCTTGCCGACCTTGCGGAAGGCCTCGACCGCGCGGTCGAGATCGCGCCGCTCGTGCGCCGCCGAGACCTGACAGCGCAGGCGGGCCTGTCCCTGAGGGACGACGGGGTAGCCGAAGCCCGAGACGTAGACGCCCTCTTCGAAAAGGGCCCTTCCCATGGCGAGCGCCTTGGCCGTGTCCCCGACGATGACGGGCACGATCGGGTGCGTGCCGTGCGGGATGCGAAATCCGGCCTCGCCGATCGCTTTGCGGAAGTAAATCGCGTTCTCGCGCAGCTTGGCGACGGGAGAGGGGTCGGCCTTGAGCATCCGGAACGCCTCGAGCGATCCGGCGGCGACCGCGGGCGGCAGCGAGTTGGAGAAGAGATAGGTGCGGCTGCGCTGGCGAAGGGCCTCGACGATGGCCTTCGGACCCGTCACGAAACCCCCGGCCGCGGAACCCATCGCCTTGCCGAGGGTTCCCGTTGTGACGGAGATCTTGTCCATCACTCCCTGCTCCTCCGCCGTCCCCCGGCCGGTCGGGCCGAGAACTCCCGTGGCGTGAGAGTCGTCCACCGCCAGCAGCGCGTCGTACGCGCCGCAGATGCGCACGAGCTCCCGCAGATCCGCCTCTTCCCCTTCCATCGAGAACACGCCGTCGGTGATCATCAAGCGGAAGCGCGAGCTTCGATCCTCGACGAGCAGCTTTTCGAGGGCCTTCGTGTCGCCGTGCGGCACGAGGAAGCGCTTGGCCTTGCAGAGCCGCACCCCGTCGATGATCGAAGCGTGGTTGAGCTCGTCCGAGTAGAGGCCGTCGGGCTCGTCCAGAATCGCCGCGAAGAGGCCCTCGTTCGCGTTCCAGCAGGACATGTACAAGATCGTGTCCTGCGTGCCGAAGAAAGAGGCGATCTCGGCCTCGAGCTCCTTGTGGAGGGCCTGCGTGCCGCAGATGAAACGGACCGAGGCGAGTCCCGCCCCCCAACGGTCGACCGCCTTTTTCTGGGCCTCGCGGATCCTGGGGTGGTTGGCGAACCCCAGGTAGTTGTTCGAAGTCAGCATGACGACCTCGCGTCCGCCAACGCGCACGCGGGCGTCCTGCGGGGACTCGAGGACCAGCTCTTCCTTGAAGGTTCCGGCCTGCCGCAGCTTTCCCATCTCCGCGGCGAGGTGGTCGATGAGGTTCATCCTCTTCTCCGGCGTCCGGCCTTCGTCCTGAAAGCTCTCGGCTGCCGCTCGCGCAGCGAGCGCCGCATCCGAAAGACCACTATTCTTCGGAAACGATCTTGCCCGCCACCCGGCCGCCGGGAAAGGCGGCGTCGAGGGCGGCGATGGCGCGTTCGAAGTCGGCGGAATCTCGCGCAATGACCTCGACGCAAAGAGTGGGACGGTTGATGATCTCCGAGGTCCCCTGGTTGCCCCGCACGATCACCGCCTGCGCCGGCTGCCCCACGTAGGAGAGGATGTGATCCAGGTCCTCCAGGGCCCGGGCCGCGGTTCGGTGCGCCTTCTCCTGCTCCTCGCGCGTCAGGCACACGCCCGCGAGCCCCGCCACCCGGTACTGGTTCTGCTCGAACTGAGTGCGGTCCCAATCCTTCCAGACGCGCTCTCGCGGCACGAGCTTGAATCGGTAGGCGAGGTTCGAGAGCCGCGACTCCTCCAGCGCGAACTCCGCGATGCGGCGCTCCGTCATCGGATGCTTCGGGATGGGCTCGGGCTTGTTGGTCGGCATGGCCGAAGTCTACTGGTTTTCGCTCCGCCTGGGTCTGCCGTTCGGGTAGAACACCACTTTCATCGCGTGGCGGTTCTCGAGCAGCTCCATCGCCTCGTGGAAGTGATCGAGCCCGTCGAACTCGTTGGTCACGAGGTCCTCGACCCGCAGGCCCGCGCGCAACAGATCCAGCATCTTGATCCAGGTGTCGAAGACGCGGCGGCCGATGACCGCGTGGAGCGTGAGCCCCTTGAAGATGAAGTCGTTGGTGTAGTCATGGATGGAGACGGCCTTGCCGCGCGGCAGGCCGAGCAGCGAGATCATGGCGCCGCGCCGCGCGGCGGCCAGGCCCAGGTTGATCGAGGGCTCGGCTCCCGAGAGCTCCAGAACGACGTCGGCGCCGCCGCCCAGGGCCTGCCGAAGGCTCCCCACGGGGTCCTTGGTTCGGGAGAGGTTCAGAACCGAGACGTTCGACAGGTTGCGCGAGGCGGCCCAGCGGCGCGCGTGAGCCGCGGCGTGGGAGTTGACCTCGGTGATCGCGATGCGCGCCGCCCCCGAGATGCGGGCGATCTCCGCGCACATGGCGCCGATCGGGCCGTAGCCCAGAACCGCGACGGATTTTCCCGAGAGGTCGGCGACCTGGGTCGTGTGCACCGCGTTGCCGAGGGCGTCGAGAAACGCCCCCACGCGCACGGGCACGACCTCTCGCTCGAGCGGCACGACATTGAAGGCCGGCACGACGACGTACTGGGCGAAGCACCCGTCGCCGTGGACACCGAGAATCCGCGTGTTCTCGCAGATGTGACGCTGGCCGGTGCGGCACGGGCGACAGTGGCCGCAGGTCACGTGCATCTCGGCGGAGACGTACTCTCCTTCGAAGAGGTGCGGGCGCTTGCCTCCGGGGCCGAAGGCGACGATCTCGCCGCAGAACTCGTGGCCGTAGATACGGGGGATTTCCACCATGCCGGCCATCGAGGCGTCCCACTGATAGATGTGCTTGTCGGAGCCGCAGACGGCGGTCGCGAGCACTCGGATCAGGACCTCGGCTTGTCCGGGCGCGGGGATGGCGACCTCGCGAACCTCCGTGGCGTCGGGCCCCGGGGCCGCCTTGGTCTTGACGACCGCGGTCATGGTCCGAGGGATTCGCGATGCGAGATCCGGGATGCGAGAAGGATTGCGGCCGCCGGAGGCTCGGTTTCGTCCCTTCGACTTCCGCTGCACTCTTTTCAGTCCCCCGCCTCATCGTCGCGGACGTACCCGGAGCGTGCGCCGGCTCCGACCGCCGCGGCCTCGGCTGCCACGGGCTTGATGTGTCGATGCACGAGCTCGCGCGTGCCGCCCACACGGAGTTTCGTGAAGAGGAAACGGAATTTCGCTTCCAGGGTCTCCCGGATCGCCTGCCGCGTGCCTTCGGGCAGGTTCCAGACGCTCTCCTTGTAAGGACCGATCGCCTTCTTGCGGCTCTTGTAGAGGAATTGGCTCTGCGTCTCTCCCTTCCTTCGCTCGTCGGCGGCGTTGGCGTCGAGAAAGCGTTCGATGTCGCGCTTCAAGGGATAGGGAAAGGCGGGATGGTCGTAGACGGTGTTCTGGAAATCCGTCGCGAGGTGGATCTCGGCGCAATCGTGATCGGGGAAGTGGCCGAAGTATTCGGGCGGCAGCGTCGAGGCGCCATGCTGCACCGCGCCGGCCAGGCCGTACTCTTCCCGCGCCACCTTCGAGATCCGCTTGATGACGTCGAAGTCGATCGCCACGCGCTGGACCGTGCCGTCGGGGCCGACCACGCCCCCGTGGGAGGAGCCGGTCTGGATCGAGACCTTGGCGATTCCCTTCTCGGGACCGAGCGCTTTGCGATAGACGTCCATGTAGGCGCGAAACTCTTCCGGCGTGGAGTTCTCCTTGCCGACTTCCCCGATCTCCCCGCCGACGGAAATCGAGATTCCCGCGGGTTGCCTCCCCCGGATGAACTTCGTGAATCGGGAGCAAAGCGTCGCGTTGACTTCCTGCTGCGCCTCGAGTGTCGGCCGGGACAGGTCGACGAGGGTGGACGTGTCGATGTCGATCTGAAAGAAGCCGGCCGAGATCGCCTCGTCGATGAGCGCTTCGATCGCTGCGATCTCCTTGTCGGGATTGTCCTTCATCTTCTTGGGGTTGGTCTGGAAGTGGTCTCCCTGGAGGAAGAAGGGGCCTTCCCATTGCTCACGCATGGCGGCCCCGAGCATCACGGCCGCGTATTCGGCCGGACGCTGCTCCGTGTAGCCGATCTCGCTGCGGGCGATCTCGAAGACGACCGTCCCGGCGTCCAGCGCCTTTGCCGCGCGGCAGGCGGCGCGGGCCGTGTCGTAGGAAAGCATGCGCACGTTGATCGCGGGCACGGTGAATCCCGAGACCTCGCCGCGCCCCCGCGCCTCGTAGAGCGGAAGGATCGAAGCCGGCAGGATGCCCAGGGACGCCGCGGCCTCGCGGATCTTGCGGCGGCAGGTGTCGCGCACCTCGGCGTTGCCGAAGACGGCGGTCCAGACGAGGCTGTCGAGCAGATCCGCGCGGAACTTCGCCGGGTCCTTGACCGTCAGCGGATCCGTGGGGCCAACGGCCTCGCAGGTGTTCAAGTTCGCGGTGAGGTCCGCGACATTTCGAAAAAGCTCCATGAGTGTGACTCCGACGGGCCGGGATTCTAGCCGAGTGCTCGATGGAGCACGAAGGTGGTAGGTTCCCGTCATGCGTCCGCTCGCCCCTCATCCCTCGCCCCTCACCCCTGCCTCATGATTCGCCTGGCCCGAACGATCCATTTCAATGCCGGACGAAGCCTTTGGCGCTCCGACTGGCCGGTCGAGAAGAACCGGGCCATCTATGGCGATGAGAGCCCGCATGGCTACGGGCACAACTACGAGCTCGAGGTGGCCGTCGAGGGCGAAATCGACGCAGAAACGGCCATGATCGTCAACCTGACTGACCTCGATCGGATTCTGAAGGAAGAAGTCGACCGGCCGCTCGACCACCGCAATCTCAACCGCGACATTCCGGAATTCGAGGGACAGCCCCCAACGGCGGAGAATCTCGCGGCATGGATCTGGCAGCGCGTCGGCAATCGGATCCGCCGAGAGGGATGGCCCTGCCGGCTCGCGCACTTGCGCCTCAAACTCACGCCGGATTTCGCGGTGGAGATCGAGGGATAGGCCGTGGCGGAGGGAACCGTCCTCGTCGTGGGCGCGACCGGCCAGCTCGGAACGGCCGTCGTGCGCCGGCTGTTTCGCAGGGGAACGGCCATCCGCGCGCTCGTGCGTCCGGTCTCGGCCTACGGGCACCTTGGTGAAACCGGCGCCGAGCTCGCCTTCGGCGACCTGCGGGATTCGGCGAGCCTTCAGGCCGCGTGCCGTGGTGTCCAGACCGTGGTCGCCACGGCCAACGCCGTCGTGCCGCGCGGCGGGTCGACCTTCCGCGAGGCCGAGGAACACGGCTACGCGAACCTGATCGAGGCCTGCCGCCAGCAAGGAGTCCGCCGCTTCGTTTTCATGTCGGTGCCGGTGACCCCGCAGGACGATCGCATCCCGACCTTTGCGCTCAAACGCCGGATCGAGGCGGCGCTCGCGACGAGCGGGCTCGAGGCCGCGATCTTTCGCGGCTCGCTCTTCATGGACGACTGGTTCGCGCTCATCGGCAGCTCCATCCCCCTGCGGGGTGCCGAGGCCCATACCCTCCGGAGGCCGTTCTGGTTCTCCCGGGCGTTTCTTGCCGCCGTCGGCCACTCGATCGAGCGGCGCGGAATCGCTCTCGTGCCCGGCACCGGCCGCGCGCGTCACGCTTTCATCGCCTTGGACGACGTAGCCGACTTTCTTTGCGCGGCGGCGCTGGCGCCCGCGGCAGGCGGGACCTACTCGATCGGCGGGCCGCAGGTCCTGTCGTGGGAGGAGGTCGTCGCGCTCTTCGCGCGCGTGCTCGGCCGGAGCGTCCGGTCCGTCCACACGCCCGCGGCCGTGTACTGGACTCTGTCGGCCGTCTTGCAGCCCTTCTCCGAGGCGGCCGCCAACCTCATGGCCATGTCTGGGGTCGTCGCGGAGGTCGACACGGCTTGGGATTCGCGGGAGGTCGCGGGCCGGTTTGGCGTCACGCTGACCGGCGCCGAGGATTTCCTTCGTCGGCACGCCGCGCTGCCGGAGGCGCGTGAGACCTGAGAGAATCCGTCGCCGGGACCGAGACTCTGCTTCCCTTGCGGCGTGACGGCGGCAGGAGGACCCGATGTTCTTCAAACAGTTCTACCTGGGTTGCCTCGCGCAGGCTTCCTACTTGATTGGCGACGCCGGCGAGGCCGCGGTCGTGGACCCGCGCCGCGACGTGGAGGAGTACCTCGAAGAAGCGCGGCGGCAGGGTCTCACGATCCGCCACGTCATCGAGACACACCTGCACGCGGACTTCGTGTCGGGGCACCGGGAGCTTGCCGCCCGGACGGGCGCCAAGATCTACTTCGGAGCGAAGGCGGGCGCGCAGTTCGAGCACGTGGCCGTCCGCGAAGGCGACGAGCTTCGCCTGGGACGGGTGCTCCTGCGTTTCCTGGAGACGCCGGGGCACACTCCCGAATCGATCTCGGTCGTCGTGATCGATCGCGCCAAATCGGAGGAGCCCGAGGCGGTGCTGACCGGCGACACCCTGTTCATCGGCGACGTGGGTCGGCCGGATCTCTTGGGGTCTCGGATGAGCGCGCAGGAGCTGGCGGCTTTGCTCTACGACTCGTTGCACGGCAAGCTCTTGAAACTGCCGGACGCGACACGCGTCTACCCGGCGCACGGGGCCGGGTCTCTCTGCGGGAGGAACATTTCGAGCGAGACCTCGTCGTCGATCGGCGAGCAGCGCCGGTTCAACTATGCGCTGCAGCCGATGAGCCGCGAGGATTTCATCCGGATGACGACGACGGATCTCCCGGAGGCCCCTGCGTACTTCTCGCGGGACGTGGCGATCAATCGCGGCGGGGCAGGCGAGCTCGACGCTTTGCCCGAGCCGGCGGATCTCCCTCCTGACGCGGTCGCGCGGATGCAGAAAGAGGGGGCCGTCGTTCTCGACACGCGCCCCGCGGCGCAATACGGAACGGCGCACGTGCCCGGGTCGCTTCACATCGGGCTCGGGGGGCAGTTTGCCTCCTGGGCCGGGGCGCTCATTCCGGCGGAGGCGCCGATCGTGCTCGTCGCCGAGGAGCCGGAGCAGGTGCGCGAGGCGCGGCTGCGCCTGGCGCGCGTGGGCCTGGAGGACGTGGCGGGCGCCCTCGAGGGAGGGATCGAGGCTTGGGAGGCGTCGGGGCGGCCGCTCGCCTCGATCGAGCAGATCGCGGTCGACGAGCTCGAGCGTCGCCTGGCCGAGGGGGAGAGTCTCGAGATCGTGGACGTGCGCCGGCCGATGGAGTGGCAATCCGGGCACATTGCGCAGGCGAGGCATCTGCCCTTGAACGACTTGCCGAGACGTGCCGCCGAGCTTTCGCCGGACGATCCGGTGGCGGTCGTCTGCGCCGGCGGCTATCGCTCCTCGATCGCCACGAGTCTGCTCGAGCAACGGGGGCTTCGGCGGCTGACGAACGTCGTCGGAGGAATGTCCGCCTGGTCGACGGCGGGACTTCCCACGGTGGCCCCTTAGGCGCCCGGCGAACTCCCTCGGGCCGGATTCGGGAGGATTTCGATTGCTCGCGGTTCACCTCCCGGGAGCAGTCTGTAACCATTTAGTTACATATTCAGGGAGGCGAGCACCCCTTTGTAATCCGCCGGCAAGGGTGCATGGACGTCGATTTCGAGCTCCGGCACCTCGATCCGTTCGGCGTGAAGGAGGGGCCGCTCGACTCGCGCGAGAGCCCGGCGCGGAAAGGGTTCGCGCACACCGCGCCAGCGCGTCGCCCCGCCGTACAAGTCGTCGCCGACGATCGGATGACCGTGCGCGGAGAGGTGGACGCGGATCTGGTGCGTTCGGCCGGTCTCGGGGGAGAGCTCGAGATCGGTCACGGAGGGCAGTCGGGCCACGGTGCGGTAGCGGGTGACGGCCGGCTTGCCGTCGCGCTGAACCCGCATTCGCCGTCCGTCCTTGGGGTCGCGCCCCAGGGGATCGCGGTAGGTTCCCTGTCGCGGAGAGGGGCGGCCCCAGACGAGCGCGCGGTACGTCTTCTGGACGCGCCGGTTCTGAAAGGCGAGCGTCAGGGTCCGGTGCGCTTGGGCGGTTCGCGCGAGCAGGACCACTCCGGAAGTTCCGACATCGAGCCGGTGCACCAGGCGGAGCGAGGGATCGGGCGGTTCTCCGCAGGCCTCGAGCAATCGACGCACGGCTTCCTCCGCCGAGCCGGCTCGGGAAGTCGCCAGGGAGACCCCCGCCGGTTTGTCCACGGCGACGAAGTCCGGACTCTCGAGGAGCACGATCGCGGATTATCGTTGCGATCGGGGGAGGGGCAGATGCGTTCGAAGCTCTCGCGCCGGGGACTCTTCGCGATCGCCGGGGGGGCGCCGTTCCTGATTCCTCGGCCGGCGGCCGGCCGGGCACCGGGCTCGGCGGGCTCGAGTCGGCCGGAATCGGCGCTCCCGCCGATCGATGCCGAAAGGCTCGCGCAACGCGTCGTGCGCACGCTCGCGCCGAGCGCCGGCGAGCGCGCGATCCTCGTCTTCGACCCGGGCTACTATCCGGATCTGGCGGCGGCGATCGAGCGGTAGCTAGCGGCCTCGGGTGTCGAGCCCCTGCTCGGTCTGACGTTCGATCCGCCGCAAGTGGTCGAAGCGGTGCAAGCGAAGCCCGGCGCCGCAAGGCGCCAGGGCGACTTCGTCGCATGGCTTTCTCCGGTCTTCGCGAAGGCGGATCTTTTCCTGTGGCTTCCCGCGCGCGCTCTGTATCCGGACACGCGCCTGGAACATCTCGTCGACGGCTCGACGGTGCGCGGTATTCACTTCCACTGGATTCTCGACTTCGAAGGTCACGGCGCCGAGGAAATCGCGCTTCTCTCGAGGCTTTATGAGCGGACCATCCTCGAAACGGACTACGCGGCCCTCTCCCGTTCCCAGGACCGCCTGATCGCCCTTCTACGCGGCAAGAACCTGCATCTGACCTCGCCTGACGGGACGGATCTTCGGATGCTCGTCTCCGCCGAGGCCTGGTTGCACAAGAACGACGGCGACATGTCGAAGGCCCGGGCAAAGACGGCGCGCTCGGCGCGCGATCGCGAGATGGAGCTGCCGGCGGGGGCGCTGCGGTTCATTCCCGACGCCGCGTCGGTCGAAGGAATACTGGTCGTGCGTCGCGTCCCGATGCATGCCGAGGAGGCCGAAGGCGTTCGATTCGAATTCCGGGCAGGGAAGGCGAAGATCTCGAGCGCGGCGAGGGGCGAAGATGCGGTTCGGAAGCAGTGGAACGAGATCGGCGGTGACGTGGACCGCATCGGAGAGATCGTGCTCGGCACCAATCCGCTTCTTGCGGTCAGCGTCCCGTCGGGCGAGCTGCCCTACTTCGGCTACGGCGCCGGGGCGGTCCGCGTCTCGCTCGGCGACAACTGGGAATCGGGCGGATCCAACCGGACGACCGGAGATCGCAACTGGTGGCTCTTCCTCGGCGATGCGACCCTCGAGGCGGGCGGGAAGACCTTGATCCGCGAAGGCCGGCTGCTCGCGGATTAGCGTCGGCGCGGAGTCAGAAGGCCGGGGCGAAGGTGGCCAGCACGTCCGCGGTGCCCTTGACCGGACCGGCCTTCTGCGCCTTTTGCCGGACGTCGGCCATCCGGTCCAGCAGCGACGGCTCCGTCACCTCGTAAAGGACGCCGGTCGTCAGAGAGTCCTTCTCGCGCGTGTAGCGCAGGGCCGCTTGCCGGCTCGTCCGGTCGTGATCCTCAGGAAGAGAACGCAACTTCGCTCGGAGAGTCTTGAACTGTTCGTCGCCTCGGAACGTGACGCAGGGAGACATCACGTTCAAGAAAGAGAAACCGTGGTGCTCGATGGCGGCGACCATCAGGTCGACCAGGGTTTTGGGATCTCCCGAGAACCCGCGTCCGACCCAGGTCGCCCCGAAGCTGATGGCGAGCTCGCAGGGATCCACGGCCGCCTCCGGGTTTCCCCACGTCGTCGACTTGGTCTTGTCGCCGGCGGGTGTCGTCGGTGCCACCTGTCCCTTGGTCAGCCCGTAGATTTCGTTGTCCATGAGCAGGTAGGCGACATCGAGATTCCTCCGGGCCGAGTGAAGGAAGTGATTTCCGCCGATCGCGATCCCGTCCCCGTCGCCGCCCACGGCGATCACCGAAAGCTCCGGCCGCGCCACCTTGATCCCGGTCGCCAGCGTCAACGCGCGTCCGTGGACTCCATTGAAGCCGAAGGTCGAGACGTACCCGGGCAGGCGAGAGGAGCATCCGATTCCCGACACGACCACCGTGTTCCAGGGCAGCAGCTGCAGCTTCGCCATCGCGCGGTGCAGAGCCGCCAGGGCGCCGTAGTCGCCGCAGCCGGCGCACCAGACCGGCTTCAAATCCGACTTGTAGTCGGCGGGCTGAAAGACCGGAAGTTCGGCGCTCATGCGACCACACTCTCTCGCCGGGAGGCGGACACACCGCGGACCTTGTCGATCTCCTGGGCGACCTCGGCGACCGTCAGCTCCTTGCCTCCCGAGCGCTTGAAGACGTGCGTGCGCCCTTCGGGAAGGGTGAGGAAGGTCCGCAGATACTTGTAGAACTGCGCGGTGTAGGACAGCTCCACGACGAGCAGGTCTTCGATACCCGACAAGAACTCCTGGAACTGGTGCTTGGGAAACGGATAGATCGTCTGCGGCACGAACGCGGCCACCCTCTCACCGCGGGCGTTGGCTTCGAGAACGGCTTCCTTCACGGCGGCCTTGGAGGAGCCCCAGCAGACGATTCCGACATCCGCCCGCGCCGGGCCGTACCGGCGGAAGAAGGCGTGGCGTTCCCGGATCGGCAGGAGCTTCCGGTAGCGCTTGGCATTCATCTTCTCGTGCGTCAGGTGAAGGGAAGTCGGACGGCCCGCCTCGTCGTGCTCGAGACCGTTGGTCTGGTACATGCCCCCTCGCATGCCGGGCACTGCCATCGGCGAGACCCCATCGTCGGTTTCCCGGTAGCGCTCGTAGCCGGTCAGATCGGAGGGCGCGGGCTTGACACGGTCGCGGACCTCGTGGACGAGCGCGGAGGCCGAGAGGGTCTCCCGCCGCTGCCCCACCGACTGATCGGAGAGGACCAGGACCGGCAACTGAAACTCCTCGGCGATGTTGAAGGCCTCCACCGTCGCGTGAAAGCAGTCCTCGACGTCCGAGCACGCGAGAACGACCTTCGGCGCGTCGCCGTGGGTGCCATAGAGAGCCTGGAGCAAGTCCGACTGCTCGCTCTTGGTCGGGTTGCCGGTCGAAGGGCCGCCCCGCTGCACGTCGATGACGACCGTGGGGATCTCGGCCATCGAGGCGAGGCCGAGCATTTCGATCATCAGCGAAAGCCCGGGTCCGGAGGTCGCGGTCATCGCCTTGACGCCCGCAAACGAGGCGCCGATCACGGCCCCGATCGCCGCAAGCTCGTCTTCCGTCTGAACGAAGGCGCCGCCGAACCGGGGCATCCATTCCGACAGGAAATGGAGGATCTCCGATGAGGGCGTGATCGGGTAGCCGGCGAAGAAGCGGCATCCGGCATGGAGCGCGCCGATGGCCGCGGCCTCGTTTCCGGAAAGAAGCAAGCGCGGCTCCGCGGGCTCGTAGGCGAGCTCCTTGTGGCCGACCTCCTGCGTCACGCTCCTCGCGAAGTCCCGGCCGGCGTCGAACGCCTTGAGATTCGCCTCGGCGACGCTCGCCTTCTTCTTGGAGAAGCGCTTCTCGATCGCCCGGCGGAGGGCGTCGGAGGGAAGCCCGAAGAGCTCCGCGAGGATCCCGAGCGTCACGATGTTCTTGGCCCCGGCGGCCGAGGCGTCCTTGGCGAGCTGCTGAAAGGGGATCGGGAGCCAGCGGGCATGCTCCCCGAGGGGCAGGTCGAGCTTCTCGAACTGCGTCTCGTCGGCCGCCTCGTAGAGAATCACGGCGTCGGCGGCGGCCGAGATCTCTCCCCGGAAACGGCCGAAGCTCTCCCAGCCGAAGACCACCAGGACATCCACCGTGTCTCCCTGGGCATAGATCTCTCGGGAAGCGACGCGAACCGTGCAGGACGTCTCGCCTCCGCGGATCTGCGGTCCATAGGCTTCCGTCTCGATGACGTGGAGGCCTTCCCGTGCGGCGGCCTGCGCCACGAGGTTTCCCATCGTCACGACACCGTCTCCCCCGGAGCCCACCATCGCGATCGTCAGGTCGTTTCTCGCCATGAAGTCCCTTTTCTGTCTCCCGGAGACCTCTCCTCCGGAATCGGCGTCAGTGTCGGAAAGAAACGCCGCCGCTACATGATATAAACGAATCAATCCGGAGGCTGCCGCTCGAGCCGCTCGGCCGTGGCGTCGGCCTTGTAGAGGTCGTAGACCATCCGGGACAACGAGCCGCCGGTCCTGAGTGCCTCATTGTCAACGCTGTCGCGCTTGTCGCGGATACGGCGGGCGCAGATTGCGATGACGTAGCGCGCCTTCGGGCTCTTGACGTATCCGTCGTCGCGGACGTCGCCCTTGAAGCCCGAGACGTCTTGCACTGAGGGGCGTCCGGGTCGACGCGGAATCGCTGCAGGAGGGGGTCCGTCCTGCGCTCCCATGCAGCGACGCAGCGTTGACCCCGGCGCGGATAGAATCGTCCCGTTTCATGCCTCTTTCATCTGGAGCTCGCCTCGGACCGTACGAGATTCTCGCTCCTCTGGGCGCCGGGGGCATGAGAGAGGTCTACAAGGCGCGGGACACGCGACTCGAGCGGACGGTGGCGGTCAAGGTGCTGCCCGCGCACCTCTCTTCCTCGGCTGAAGTCCGCCAGCGATTCGAGCGCGAGGCGAAGACCATCTCGCAGCTCTCGCATTCCCACATCTGCGCCCTCTACGACGTCGGGCGGGAAGGCGAGACCGAGTACCTCGTCATGGAGTACCTCGAGGGCGACACGCTGACCGATCGGCTGGGGAGAGGCGCGCTGCCGACCGAGCAGGTGCTGCGTTTCGGCATGGAGATCGCCGACGCGCTCGATAAGGCGCACCGCCAGGGGATCGTGCACCGGGACTTGAAGCCCGGCAACGTGATGCTCACGAAGTCCGGAGTCAAGCTTCTCGACTTCGGTCTTGCCAAGGCGGTGGCACCCGTGCAGGCCCAGTCGGTGCTCACGGCGCTTCCGACCATGGGAGGCGCGGCGCAGAACCTGACGGAGGCGGGCACGATCCTCGGCACCTTTCAGTACATGGCGCCGGAGCAGCTGGAGGGAAAGGAAGCCGACGCGCGGAGCGACATCTTCGCCTTCGGGGCGGTGCTCTACGAGATGGCGACGGGCCGCAAGGCGTTCGAAGGCAAGAGCCAGGCATCGCTGATCGCATCGATCCTCGAGCACGAGCCGCCTTCGATCTCCTCGGTCTCTCCGTTGGCGCCGCCGGCCCTGGACCGCGTCGTCAAGACCTGCCTCGCCAAGGACCCGGAGGATCGCTGGCAGACGGCGCACGACCTGAAGGCGGAGTTGAAGTGGATCGCCGACGTCGGCTCCCAGGCGGGCGTGCCGGCCCCGGTCGTCGCGAAGAGGAAGAATCGCGAACGCCTCGCGTGGGGTCTCGTGGCGGCGCTGTCCGTGCTGGCCGCCGCTTCGGTCGCCGGCTTCCTCGCGCGCGCCCCGAAGCCTGCGCCGTTGATCCGGTCCTCGCTCGTGACACCCGCCAAGCAGTTCGTGAGTTTCCTCGCCCTTTCGCCGGACGGGACGCGCCTCGTCTTTGCCGCAAATTCCGTAGGCGCCCAGCCGATTCTCTGGGTGCGCCGCCTGGACGGCTCCCTGGCCGAACCCATTGCCGGCACGGAGGAAGCATCGTTTCCCTTCTGGTCGCCCGACGGGCAGTCCCTCGCGTTTTTCGCGGACAAGAAGTTGAAGAAGGTAGATCTCTCGGGTGGGCCGGTCATCACGATTTGCGAGGCCGAGCGCGGCGTGGGCGGGACGTGGGCGGCCGACGGAACGATTCTCTTTGCGGCAACCCCGAGCTCTCCGCTCTTCCGCGTCCCGTCCTCCGGAGGCAAACCCATTGCCGCGACGAAGTTCGACGAGAAGCGGCACGAAACGACGCACCGTTATCCCCATTTTCTCCCCGACGGTCGGCACTTCCTTTACGCGGCCGCCAACCTTGCCGGCACCGGTGACGATCCTGCCAACGCGATTCGGCTCTGGTCGCTCGACGGTGGCGAGAACCGCGTCATCGTGCCCGGCCTGAGGAACGTCTGCTATTCCGGCGGGCAGCTCTTCTACGGTCGCGAAGGGACTCTCTTCGCGCAGCCCTTCGATGCCAAGCGTCTTTCGCCCCAGGGCGAGGCCGTCCCGGTCGCTCAGAAGGTCGCCGGATTTCCGAATTTCCTGAACTTCACGCCGATTGGCGTGACGGAGGGAGGTCTCCTCGTCTTCCAGCCGGACGTGGCGATCGCGTCCCGCCTGCTCTGGTTCGACCGGGGGGGCAAGGAGCTCGGTGCCGTGGGAGAGGCGGACATCTACGGGAACATGCGGCTCTCGCCCGACGGCGGGAAGCTCGCGGTGGGAATCGTCGATCCGCGCCGGTCGCGGTCGGAGATCTGGCTCGTGGATTTCGCGAGCGGTGCCCGGACGAAGCTCGTCGCCGGTGACGCGCAGAACTCGGATCCGATCTGGTCCCCCGACGGTGACCGCATCGCTTTCGACTCCGATCGCAGGACCAAAGGCGGGAACGCCGACATCTGGGTCAAGTCGATCAACGGGGGAACGGAAGAGCTGCTCTTCGAGTCGCCCGACTCCCGGACGCCGGAGGACTGGTCGCGCGACGGACGCTACCTCTCTTTCAACTCCATGCAGGCCATCGGGAAGCGGAACATTCAGATCTGGCTCGCCGAGCTCGGCGCCGCGCGGAAGGCGACCCCCTTCCAGGCCAACGCCCTCTACCAGTTCGACAGCCGGACTTCTCCCGACGGGCGCTGGCTCGCGTTCGTTTCGGACGAATCGGGCAGAAGCGAGGTCTACGTCGTCCCGTTCCCGAGCGGAAGCGGCAGGTGGCAGATCTCCGCGGCGGGAGGGGCCTACCCTCGCTGGCGCCGCGACGGCCGCGAGCTCTTTTTCTTATCGACGGACAATCGAATCCACTCGGTCTCCGTGACGGCGGACTCCGTTTTCCACGCGGCCTCGCCGGTCCCGCTCTTCGCCGTGCACGGAAACCCGAACGCGGACGTTTTCGAGGTCACGGGCGATGGCCAGCGCTTCCTGGTCAACAGCCTTCCCGAAGACCTGAGTTCGCCGCCTCTCACGCTCATCGCGAACTGGCCGGCGGCTCTCCGGAAGAAGACGCGCGAGACCCCTTAGAAACTCCCATTCGTCAAGGAGGCGGCGCGGTTCGCGGAGGAAGAGGCGCCCCGCTGAAGGCGTCGTAGATCAGGCGTGAGAGGCTGGCTCCCGTGACGAGCGTCTCGTTGTCGATGCTCGAGCGCTTGTCCCGGATCTTCCGCGCGCAGATCGCGATCACGTAGCGGGCCTTCGGAGTCTTGACGTACGCCGCGTCGTTCCGGACGTCGCCCCGGAATCCCTTCGGATCGGCGAGCTTCTCCTCGTCCCATCCGGTCTTGTTGGCGACGAGGATCTTCTCGTTCTCGAGAGGGAGAAGGCGAGGAATCATGGCGCGGTCCTGCTGCAGAGCGAGGATCGTAATCATCTCGTCGCACGCCTCGCGGCTGACGATCTTGCCCTGCGCGATCAATTCGAAGAGGCGAGCGGTGTCGTTGGGCGTCGTCATGCCGAGGCCGTACTCCCGCTCGAGCTCGGGATAGACATCGGCCTTGCCGTCGCGGAAAGTCGGGCGGAAGAGCTTCGTGTCCCTCAAGCCGTGGGACTCCATCCGCCGGTCGACCGCGGCCGTGCCGACCATCCGGATGAGAAGGTTCGTGGCCGTGTTGTCGCTCCAGGCGATCATGAAGCGCAGCAAGTCGGCGACGGTTAGGACTGCTCCGGCGTGCATCACGTTCAAGGGGATGGTCTCGTCTCCCGCCTTGTCCGCTTCGGTCAGCGTCACCGTGGAGTCGCGCCGCAGCTTCCCCTCCGCGATCTGGTGGTAGACCTCGACCATGACGGCGACCTTGATCAAGCTCGCCGTCGGGAACCGGACATCCCCGTTGACCGAGACGGTTTCGCCCGTATCCAGGTTCCTGGCGGCGATGCCCATGACGCCGGGGAACGCACGGATCGCCTTCTCGACGCGACGCTGCCACAGCGTGTGCGCGTCCGCAGCGAAGACGCGGCCCCATGCGAGGAGGAGGAAGGCCGCGGTGGCGAGGCTGCGCTTCGACATGCGCGGATCCTAGTCGCGATCGGGCCGGCTGGGCGCGGATAGAATTCGCCGAACGGGATGACGCTCTCGGCCGGTTCTCGCCTCGGTCCCTACGAGATCGTGTCGCCTCTCGGCGCCGGTGGGATGGGGGAGGTGTACCGGGCGCGGGACGCGCGGCTGAAGCGCGAGGTCGCGGTCAAGGTTCTTCCCCCCTCCTTCGCCCGTGACGTCGATCGGCTCCGGCGTTTCGAGCAGGAGGCGCAGGCGGCCGGATCCCTCAATCATCCCAACATTCTCGCGATCTACGACATCGGCACCCACGACGGAGCTCCCTATGTGGTCTCCGAGCTTCTCGAGGGAGAGACGCTTCGCGAGCAGCTGGCGGGCGGAGCCTTCTCGCCGCGCCGCGCGATCGGGCATGCGCTCCAGATCGCTCAGGGTCTCGCAGCCGCGCATGAGAAGGGGATCGTGCACCGCGACTTGAAGCCCGAGAACGTCTTCGTGACCGGCGACGGGAGGGTGAAGATCCTCGACTTCGGCCTGGCGAAGCTGACGCAGCCGGAGGGAGGTGATCCGACCCAGACGAACCTCCCCACGGAGACGCTTGGTACCGAGCCTGGCATGGTGCTCGGAACGCTCGGCTACATGTCGCCGGAGCAGGTGCGTGGTAAGCCGTCGGATTCTCGGAGCGACATCTTCGCCTTCGGGGCGATCCTGTACGAGATGTTGTCGGGGCGGCGCGCGTTCCGCGGCGAAACGGCCGCCGACACGATCAGCGCGATTCTGACGAAGGACCCGCCGGATCTCTCGGAGACCAACCGGAAGATCCCCGAAGGACTGGAGCGCATCGTCGATCACTGCCTCGAGAAGTCGCCCGAGGGACGCTTTCAGTCGGCCCGGGACATCGCCTTCGATCTCGAGGCGCTCCTGCAGACACCTCTGACGAGCGGGCCCCGCCCCGCGGCGGGCACACCGTGGCGGGTGTTCGCGGCGCGCTCGGCCGCGTGGCTGGCGCTTCCACTCGCTGTCTTCGCCTTCTGGCTGGGACGGCGTGCGACGAGCCCGGCGCCTGCCGCCGCCGCCAGCAGTCTTCGGCCGGTCGAGTTCCGCCAGCTCACGTTTCAACCCGGACAGGAGGATTTCCCGGTTCTTTCGCCCGACGGCGGAAGCTTTCTCTACGTCGGCTCGGCCGCGGGGAACGCGGACATCTATCTTCAGCGCGTGGGAGGCCAGAATCCGATCAACCTGACCAAGGACTCTCCGGTGGCGGACACGCAGCCGGCATTCTCTCCTTCCGGAGATCTCATCGCCTTCCGATCCGAGAGAGATGGCGGCGGCATCTTCATCATGGGGGCTACGGGGGAGAACGTCCGGCGTCTGACGGACTTCGGCTTCAACCCCGCCTGGTCGCCCGACGGCAAGCAGATCGCGGCCAGCTCCGAAACCGTCAGTCATCCCTTCGCGCGAATCTCCTATGCCGACTTGTGGGCCGTCGACGCCGCGTCCGGACAAAAGCGTCTCGTCGTCTCCGGCCGGGAGCGCTCCGAGCGTGGAGGCGGCGACGCGAGCCAGGCGAGCTGGTCTCCCCACGGAAATCGGATCGCATACTGGGGGATCCGGGGGGACAGCGGGTGGCGCGACATCTGGACGATCCCCGCCGGCGGCGGCAAGCCGGTCGAGGTCACAAACGACGTCGCGACCGACTGGAATCCCGTCTGGTCGCCCGACGGCCGCTTTCTCTACTTCGGGAGCGACCGGGGCGGCACGCTGAACCTCTGGCGCGTGCCGATCGACGAGCAGACGGGCCGCACACTCGGGCCGCCGGAGCTCGAGCTCCTGCCCGCGACGTACGTGGGCCACTTCAGCTTCGCGCGCGATGGCCGCCATCTCGCCTATCGGACGCAGGAGGCGACGGGAAACCTCTTCCGCGTCGCGTTCGACCCCGGGGCGGAGAAGCTCGCCTCGCTCCCGGCCAGGGTCCTGCAGACCTCGATGGTCATCTTGAACCTGGATGTCTCGCCGGACGCGCAGTGGATCGCCTTTCGCCCCGGTTTCGGCCAGGAGGACATCTTTCTGGGGCGTTCGGACGGAAGCGGTCTGCGTCACATGACGGACGACGTGTTTCGCGACCGGGGCCCCAAGTTCTCGCCGGACGGGAAGCGACTCGCCTTCTACTCGAACCGAAGCGGTCGGTACGACATCTGGTCGATCAATCTCGACGGCAGCGGCCTGACACCGATCACGAAGGGGGCGGCGCACACCCCTTGGTTCCCGAACTGGTCCCCCGACGGAAGCCGCATCGCGTTTCCCGACGGAACCAACAGCTATGTCTTCCGTCAGGGCGACTCACCCGGCGAGGGAACGATCGAGGAGCTGCCCCTTCCGCCCGGTGGTGGCTGGATGCAGGTGTACGGCTGGTCTCCCGATGCGCGGCGCCTCGTCGGCCAGCGCCAGGGCGGACCCGACCGGAACCTCCTTATCTACTCGCTCGAGACGAAAAAGTACGACGACCTGGGTCCTGCCGACCCGGGCGAAGTCAGCGTCGTCGGCACACTGGGCGCCCTTCCCGTCTTTCTCCAGGACGGGAAGCGGATCCTGTACCTCGCTCCCCGTCGGCGCCTTTCGATCTTCGATCTCGCGACACGACAGAGCCGCCCGGTCGCCGGAGCGGAGGGCCTCCACATTACCGACTTCGTCCTGACAAAGGACAACCGGTCGATCTACCTCATCGACGACCAGCTCGAGTCCGACATCTGGTTGGCAACACTGAAGTGATTTGCGATGACGCTCGCGTCCGGTAGCCGACTGGGTCCGTACGAAGTTCTTTCCCCGCTGGGAGCCGGCGGAATGGGGGAGGTCTACAGGGCACGGGACACGCGGCTCGAGCGCACGGTGGCGGTGAAGGTCTTGCCGGAGCATCTCTCCTCCTCCGCCGAGGTCCGCCAGCGATTTGAACGGGAGGCAAAGACGATCTCGCAGCTCTCGCACCCGCACATCTGCGCGCTGTACGACGTCGGGCGGGAAGGGGAGACCGAGTATCTCGTCATGGAGTACCTGGAGGGTGAGACGCTGACGGAGCGTCTTGCCAAAGGGGCACTGCCGCTCGAGCAGACGCTGCGCTTTGGGGTCGAGATCGCGGATGCCCTGGACAAGGCGCACCGACAAGGGATCGTGCACCGGGACCTGAAGCCCGGCAACGTGATGATCACGAAGGCGGGGGTGAAGCTGCTGGACTTCGGTCTCGCCAAGGCGATGGCGCCTGTCGTTTCGCAGTCGAGCCTGACGGCGCTGCCGACGATGGCGGGCGGCGGCAACCTCACCCAGGAAGGGACGATCCTGGGGACGTTCCAGTACATGGCGCCCGAGCAGCTCGAGGGCAAGGAGGCCGACGGGCGGACGGACATCTTTGCACTGGGCGCGGTGCTCTACGAGATGGCGACGGGGCGGAAGGCTTTTGCCGGCACGAGCCAAGCGTCTTTGATTTCGTCGATCATGAAGGAGGATCCGGCCCCGATTTCGACGATCCAGCCGATGACGCCGCCGGCGCTCGATCGGGTCGTTCGGACCTGTCTCGCCAAGGATCCCGAGGATCGGTGGCAGTCAGCGCACGACGTCGGTGGCGAACTCAAGTGGATTGCCGAGGGGTCGCAGGCGGGAGTTCCGACCCGAGTCGCCACGCGGCGCAAGAGTCGCGAGCGCCTGGCCTGGGCCCTCGCCGGCCTGACGACGATCCTTGCGGCGCTATTCGCCACGGCATACCTTCGCCGGGCCCCGCGGCCTCTTCCCGCGGTGAGGTCGACGCTGGCACTGCCCGAGCAATTGATCTTGGGCGAGCTTGCCGTGTCGCCCGATGGAACGCGGCTCGCGTTCACCGCCAGCCCGTCCGGGGGACAGCCGTCGCTCTTCATCCGACCCCTCGACGGTTCATCGGCGCAGCGGCTGGCGGGCGCGGACAACGCGTCTTTCCCCTTTTGGTCGCCTGACAGCCGCTTCGTCGCCTTCTTTTCGGATGGGAAGCTGAGGCGAGTCGACCCCTCCGGCGGAGCCGTCTTGGCGATCTGTGACGCCCCCCGGGGCGCCGGAGGGACGTGGAATCGCGATGGGACGATCGTCTTCGCGCCGGAGCCGACCGCGGGGCTTTCGCGGGTTTCAGCGGCCGGAGGGGCCGTGGTGCCGCTGACGAAGCTCGACGCCTCGCGTCACGAAACGGCCCACCGCTATCCGAGCTTTTTTCCGGACGGCCGTCACTTCCTCTACTTGGCCGCGAACCTGACCGCGCCCCCAGGCGACCCAGCCAACTCGATCCGCGTCGGCTCGCTCGACGGGAAGACCGACAAGGCGGTGGTCCACTTCGCGTCCGCGGCGCACTACGCCTCCGGCCGCCTTCTGTACGTCAAGGACGGGACTCTGTTAGCGCAGGAATTCGATCCTTCCAAACTGGAGGCGAAAGGGGAACCGACGCCGATCGCCCAGAAACTCGGCCAGTACGGCTGGCAATTCTTCTTTCCGTTTTCCGTTTCCGAGACGGGTCTGGTCGTCGCGGCGCCGGTCTTCTTGTCGCCGACGCGACTCCTCTGGTTCGACCGCTCGGGCAAGGAGATCGGTCAGGTCGGAGAGCAGGGGCTGATCGGGAATCCTCGGCTGTCTCCCGATGGCCGCCGCATCGCGGTGCAGGCAAACAACCCTGGACGCGATAGTTCGGAGATCTACCTCTACGACGCTTCGACCGGCGCCAGAACCAAGTTCATCTTCAGCCAGACCTTCGACGGCGTTCCCGTCTGGTCTCCGGACGGATCGCGCATTGCCTTTGCGTCAGACCGGAAGGCCAGGGGAGCCCGCGACGACCTCTGGGTGAAGCGTGTGGACGGCGGAAAGGAAGAGATCCTCGCGGATTCAGACGACGATCGCTTTCCAGAAGACTGGTCCCCGGACGGCCGCTATGTCTCGTTCAACGCCATTCCGGCCCAGGGCAGGCGGAACACCGAGCTCTGGGTCCTCGACGTCGCCGCGCGGAAGGTCTTCCCTTTCGAGACGGAGGGGTCCGAGCAGGGTGCCAGCCGCTTCTCACCCGACGGGCGCTGGCTCGCTTACGGCTCGGACGAATCGGACAGGTACGAGGTCTACGTGCGTGCTTTCCCGGGCCCGGGAGGGAAGTGGCAGGTCTCTTCGAACGGCGGCGGGTTCCCGACCTGGAGGCGCGACGGGAAGGAGCTCTTCTACCTGACGCTCGACAACAAGATCGCCGCCGTCCCCATCTCGGGAGGCTCGACCCTCCAGGCCGGCAAGCCCGCCGTGCTCTTCCCCGTGCATCCATCCGGCTTCCGCACGGTCTACGACGTCTCGGCCGATGGACGACGCTTCCTCGTCAACAGCCTTCCCGCCGACCAGGGCTCACCGCCTCTCGAAGTCGTCGTCAACTGGACGGCGCTTCTGCCGAAGAACTGAATGACGCTCGCCCCCGGCACGAAGCTCGGCCCCTACGAGATCCTCGCTCCTCTCGGCGCCGGTGGGATGGGCGAGGTCTACCGGGCGCGGGACAGCAAGCTCGGGCGCGAAGTGGCGGTGAAGACGCTGCCGGAAGAGTTCACGCGGGACGCCGAGCGGCTGGCGCGGTTCGAGCGGGAAGCGAAGGTTCTTGCCGCGTTGAATCACGCGAACATCGGCGCGATCTACGGGCTCGAGGAGTCGAGTGGAACGCGATTCCTCGTGCTCGAGCTCGTGTCGGGCGAGACGCTCTCCGAGAAACTCGCGTCGGGCCCGCTGCCGACGGACGAGGCTCTCGCGCTGTCTCGTCAGATCGCCGAGGCGCTCGAAGCGGCGCACGAAAAGGCGATCATCCACCGCGACCTGAAACCGGCCAACATCAAGGTCACGCCGGCGGGCAAGGTCAAGGTCCTCGACTTCGGGCTCGCCAAGGCCTTCGGTGGGGAGGCGGCGCGGAGCGGCGATCTCTCGCATTCGCCCACGGTCACGTCCGGGGGTACCCAGAAGGGAGTCATTCTCGGAACGGCGGCCTACATGAGCCCCGAGCAGGCGCGCGGAAAGGCCGTCGACCGCCGCACCGACATCTGGTCCTTCGGCTGCGTGATGTACGAAGCGCTCTCCGGGAGAAAGGCCTTTGAAGGAGAGACGGTCTCCGACGTCATGGCGTCGGTGCTCACGCGAGAGCCCGACTGGGCGGCGCTGCCCGAATCGGTGCCGGCCAAGATCCGCGACCTGCTGCGTCGGTGCCTCCGCAAGGACCCCGAGAAACGTCTCCATGACGTTGCCGACGCGCGCATCGAGATCGAGGAAGCCGCGACCGAGCCGGCGACAGGCCCCGCGCCGGCTCCCGGGATGGGCCCTTCCCGCCGAACCGCCCGCGCATCTGGCTTGATCGCGATCGCCCTCGTATCGGCGGCGATCGCGACGATCTCGACTTGGCTCTTGACGCGCGCTGCCGTCGCCCCGGCGCCGCAGCAGATCGCGCGGCTCGTGCGGATCACGCCTCCGACGGCCCGCTCGGAATGGCCGAGCTGGTCGCCTGACGGCAATTTTCTCGCCTACGCGTCGAACCGCAGCGGCAACTACGAAATCTACGTACGGCGCGGCGAGGGCGGTCAGGACGTCAAAGTCACGAACGACCCGGGGCAGGACATTCAGCCGGCATTCTCGCCGGATGGAAACTCGATCGCGTTCGTCTCGACGCGAAACGCGAAGACTGGCCTCATCAAGATCGGTGGAACACTTTCCCGAAACAGCCGAACCTTCGGCGGCGATCTCTGGGTGATTCCGTCACTCGGAGGTGCGGCGCGGCGGCTGGCAGAAGACGCGAACTATCCGGTCTGGCGCCCCGACGGGCGGGCCGTCCTCTTCGTCACGGGCACCGAGAATCGCCGCGCGATCATGGAAGTGCCGACAGGCGGCGGGCCTTCCCGGGCGGTTCTGCCGAGCGAACGGTCGACCTGGGAGGTCATGTCGATCGGCTGCTCGCCCGACGGGCGCTGGATCAGCTTCGAGTCGCAGCTCGATGAGGTGTTCCTGATGCCGGCCGGAGGAGGGAAGCCCGAGCGCGTCTGCCCGGGGTTCAGCCATTCCTGGGACTCGACGTCGCGGCGTCTCTGGACCCTGGTTCATGATCCGGAGGGGGGGACACGCGTCCAATGCACCGAGTTGGACGGCGGGAAAGCGGGCCGGGCCCGGACAATCAGTCTCTCGACCGCCTATTTGCGCGATCTCGCGGTCTCTCGCGACGGGCGGAGTCTCGTCGTATCGGAGGAGGACACTTCCCGAAACCTCACCCGTCTTCCGCTCGCGCCGGGGGGCGATGCACCGGCCGGCCCGGAGGAGCCCCTCTCGGGCGGACGTGTGATCGATGGTTACCCGTCCGTCTCCCCCGACGGGCGGTTCCTCGCCTATGTCAGCGACATCCTGGGGCGGCGGGAGGTGTGGATCCTGGACCTGGAGGCCCGCCGGCGGGAGCGCCTGCAACTTCCGGGTGAGGATCTTGCACAGGGCGAGCCGGCCTGGATGCCCGGGGGAAGGCAGGTCGTGGCGGTTCGCTTCATGCCCGGAGGCGAAACCGCCGCCTGGATCGCGGCGGTGGATGGAAGCCGGGCGGAAGAACTTCTTCGCGGAACGGTCCTCGGCGCCGTCACGCTGCAGCCCTCCCCGGACGGACGCTCTGTGATGATGGGCGGAATGATCATCTCCGGTGTGCAGCAGCTGGTCCGGTACGACCTCGCCTCGAGGACGAAAACCGTCCTGACGGATTCTCCCGGGGACAAGTTCGACGCCGTGTGGTCGCCGGACGGCCGCTGGATCGCCGTCACGGCTGCAAGAGACGGCGTCCTGCAGCTCTTCCGGACGCCTGCCTCGGGCGGTGCGATGCAGCAGCTGACGACCGGATTCGAGCGGATGCGCCATCCCTTCTTCTCACCCGACGGAAGGTGGATCTACATCCAACCTTCCCACCGCAACATCTACCGCGTTCGTGCCGAGGGAGGCACTCTCGAGCAGGTGACGCGGTTTCCTGAGGGAGGGCTCTTCCTGGAGGAGCCGTCGCTCTCGCCCGACGGCCGGTACCTCTACTACTGCCGCGAGAACGGCGGCTCGGCCCTCTGGCTGATGACCCTTTCGAAGTAGAGGTTCCTCAGGCGAGGTCGAAGAGGAGAAACTCGCTCTTTTCGCCGTCGGAGGAAATCTCGATCCGCGGCTCAGAGGAGGCTGCGAGGCCGTCTCCGGGCGCGAGGTCCTGGCCGTTCGCTGAGAGCCTTCCGCGGAGAACCTGCAGCCAGGCATGGCGATCGCTTGGTAAGTCTAAACTTACCGACTGTTCCGGCGCGAGGAGCGAGGCGTAGAGCCGCGCATCCTGACGGATGGCGATGGAGCCGTCGGCGCCATCGGGCGACGCGACGAGTCGCAGGCGGCCGAGCTTGTCGGAGTTCTCGACCCGGATCTGGCCGTAGCGAGGTGCATAGCCGTTCTTGTCCGGCAAGATCCAGATCTGGACGAAGTGGGTGACCTCCGTTTGCGAGGCGTTAAACTCGCTGTGCCGCACGCCGGTTCCGGCGCTCATGTACTGGACGTCCCCCGGGACGATGACCGAGCCGTTGCCCATGCTGTCTTTGTGCGCGAGCTCTCCCTCGAGAACGTAAGAGACGATCTCCATGTCCCGGTGTCCGTGTGTGCCGAAGCCCTGGCCCGGCGCGACGCGGTCCTCGTTCAAGACGCGCAACGAGCGAAAACCCATGAAGCGGGGGTCGTGATAGTCGGCGAAGGAAAAGGTGTGGTACGTGTCGAGCCAGCCGTGGTCGAAGTGACCGCGCTCGCCGGCTTGGCGGACTTGGATCATGAGACCTCCGACTGCATTACGCCGCCCGGACCGATTCGGATTCCTTGACCACGGCTGGGGAAGGTCGTAGCGTGAGCCGCATGGCGAGACGAGGAGCGTGGACGCGTCGGGGATTCCTGTCGGCGGCGGCTTCCGCCGGGGCGGCCGTCTCGGTCGGCGTCTGGCCGGCGCGAGCCTCGGCGGCCTCGCCGACTCCGTCTCAAACCGACACCGGCTTGATCTCAGGCCTCGTTCGGCCGTTCCCTTTGGCCCAGGTTCGCCTGGGTCCGGGTCCGTTTCGAGAGGCGCGGGAGAGAAATTCCGAATACCTCCGGTCGCTTCCTCAGGACCGTCTCCTGCACACCTTTCGCGTCAACGCGGGACTGCCCTCCTCGGCGGAGCCGCTCGGCGGTTGGGAGAAGCCGGACTGCGAGCTGCGGGGACATTTCGTCGGCGGGCACTACCTGTCGGCCTGCGCGCTGACCTACGCCGCGACCGGCGACGAGGCCTTCCGATCGAAAGCAAACGCGATGGTCGAGGAACTTGCGAAGTGCCAGAAGGCGCTCGGCAGCGGGTATCTCTCGGCATTCCCGGAGGAGCTTTTCGATCGGCTCCGCAACGGCGTCAAGGTCTGGGCGCCGTTCTACACGTACGACAAGATCCTTAGAGGACATCTCGACGTCTATCTGTACTGCGGCAACGCGCAGGCGCTCGCGACGGCCGAGGCCATGGCCGCCTGGGTTCGCAACTACACCAAGGGGCTCTCCGACGCCCACATGGACCGCATCCTGACGGTCGAGTATGGCGGTATGAACGCCGTGCTCTACGACCTCTCGGACGTCACGGGCAAGGAGGAGTATCGGGACCTCGCCCATCGGTTCGACCAAAAGGCCTTCTTCGATCCGTTGGCCGCCAGGCGGGATGAGCTAACCGGCCTCCACGCCAACACGCAGTTTCCGAAGGTCATCGGCGCCGCGCGGCGCTACGAGCTCACCGGTGAGCAGCGCTACCGGGACATTGCGGAGTATTTCTGGCGCGAGGTGACTGGCTTGCGGTGCTATGCGACGGGCGGGACGAGCAACGGCGAGCGCTGGGAGACGCCGCCCGGAGTCCTCTCGACGGCGCTGTCCTCCTCCTCCGCCGAGTGCTGCTGCGCCTACAACATGCTGAAGCTGACCCGTCACCTCTTTGCGTGGACGGCCGACCCACGTGCAGCGGACTACTTCGAGCGAACCTACTGGAATCACCGCCTGGGCACGCAAAACCCGGAGGACGGGACGCTGATGTACTACTACCCGCTCGCCTCCGGGTACTGGAAGTTCTACGGGTCGCCGCTGTCGGCGTTCTGGTGCTGCACGGGAACGGGCGCCGAGGAGTTCGCCAAGGCGGGGGACTCGATCTACTTCCACGACGACGCCGGAATCTTCGTCAACCTGTTCATCCCGTCCGAGGTCCGCTGGGCGGAGAAGGGGCTGCGCCTCGTCCAGGAAACGAGATTTCCCGACGAGGTCAGGACGACGCTGCGGATCGAGGCGGAGCGTCCGGTCGAGATGACGCTGCGCCTGCGCGTGCCCTGGTGGGCGACGCGGGGCGGAACCGTCAAGTTGAACGGAGCGGCCCTTCCGGTCTTCGCGAGCCCGTCGAGCTACCTGACGCTGACGCGCACCTGGAAGGCGGGGGACCGCGTCGAGCTCGAGCTTCCGATGAGCCTCGCGGTCGATCCGACACCGGACGATTCCAGTGTGCAAGCCGTGATGTACGGGCCGCTCGTCCTGGCCGGACGTTTGGGTCGGGAGGGATTGACGCGGACCATGACGTATGGCGAATACGACTGTGAGCTGAAGGGCGACCCCATCCACGCGCCGGAGATCACCGCCGACCCCAAGAACGCCGCGAGCTGGGTCGAGGCGGTATCCAGTCGCGGCTTGGCCTTCCGCACGAAGGGACAGGCCCGGAACCTCGATCTCGTCCCCCTGGATCGTCTCTTCGGCGAACGCTACGCGGTCTACTGGAGGGTGCGAGAACGGCCGGTCTGAGCGCGGGCGCTCGCCTCGGCCCTTACGAGGTCCTCTCCGCGATCGGCGCGGGAGGGATGGGGGAGGTGTACCGTCGCCTTCGCTTGCTCGAAGATCCGCCCTTCGGGCGCCGGGCCGCGGCTCGTCCGGATGCCGACTCGACCGCGGCCCTGATCTTCTTGCGGCGCTCCGGCTCCCGCGGCGCGAGTTGTTTCGCTCGGTTACCTCGCGAATCTTGGTCGCGCCGCGAACGACCATGACGCTCTCTGTCGGAACGAGGCTCGGTCCTTACGAGATCCTGTCTCCTCTGGGGGCCGGGGGCATGGGAGAGGTGTATCGGGCGCGCGACACGCGGCTCGAACGCACGGTCGCCGTCAAGGTTCTTCCCTCCGGCGTGTCCTCGACTCCGGAGCAGCGCCAGCGTTTCGAGCGGGAGGCGCGGGCGATCTCGCGGCTCTCGCATCCGCACATCTGCGCCGTTCACGACGTCGGGCGCGAGGGCGAGACCGAATACCTCGTCATGGAATACCTCGAGGGCGAGACGCTGTCGGATCGTCTCGCGAGAGGGCCCCTCCCGCTCGAGCAGGCTTTTCGATACGGGCAACAAATCGCCGACGCTCTGGACAAGGCGCACCGACACGGGATCGTGCATCGGGATCTGAAGCCAGGCAACGTGATGCTGACGAAGTCCGGAGTCAAGCTCCTCGACTTCGGGCTCGCCAAGGTGATGGCGCCGGAAACGCCAGCGTCGGACCTGACGTCGAATCCGACAGTGCCCGCCCGCGCGGACCTGACCCGGGAGGGCACGCTGCTGGGGACCCTTTCCTACATGGCTCCGGAGCAGCTCGAGGGTAAGGAGGCCGACACTCGCACGGACATCTTCGCGCTGGGCGCGACGCTGTATGAAATGGTCACCGGCCGTAAGGCGTTCTCGGGATCGAGCCACGCGTCGATCGCTTCTGCGATCCTGCGGGACACGCCGCGGCCGATCTCGGAAGCGACGCCGCTCGCTCCGTCCCGCCTCGACCGCGTGATCGCTATGTGCCTCGCAAAGGACCCCGACGCGCGCTGGCAGTGCGCTGCGGACTTCCGTCTCGAGCTCGTGTGGATCGCCACGGAAGGCGACGCCGCGCGTCCTGCGGTGGAGAGCTCGCGAAAGAGTCGTTCGTGGGCGATCGCCGCCGCGATTGTGCTCGCCGCGCTCGCCTGGCTCGCCTTCCGCTCGCTGCGCCCGTCGGCGAGTCCCGGTCCGGTGCGGAGACTCTCGGTCGTTCCTCCGGAGAATGTGACCCTGATCGTTCACGAGGCGCCGGCTCTCTCGCCGGACGGGCGGCAGCTGGCGTTCGTCGCCGTGGATCCGTCCGGCAGGAACCTTCTGTACGTCCGGCGCCTGGATGCCCTCGAGGCGTCTCCGCTCGCCGATACGGATGGCGCCTCGATGCCCTTCTGGTCGCCCGATGGGCGCGCCCTCGGATTCTTCGCGAAGGGCAAGCTGAAGAAGATCGACGCCGCCGGCGGACCGAGTACGACGCTCGCCGACGCCGCAATCCCGAGGGGGGGAACGTGGAACGCGCAGGGCACGATCCTTTTCGTGCCGAGCCCTCCAGAACCGATCTATTCGATCCCGGCGGCGGGCGGCGAGGCGAAGCCGCTCACGACTCTGGCCGATAGCGTCGGAAAGCCTCCGTTTCGGCGGTCCCCTTCGTTCCTGCCCGACGGCCGCCACTATCTCTATCTCTCGTTCACCCGCGACCCGCGGGAGAGCCAGATCTGCGTCGGTTCCCTGGACTCGAAGGAATCGCGGTGCCTCGTCAAGGCGCGAACCACGGCGACCTACGCACCGCCGGGATACCTGCTTTTCCGGCGCGGAGCGGCCCTGATGGCTCAGAAACTCGACCTTTCCCGGATGGAGCTTCAGGGCGACCCGGTGATCGTCGTCCCGGAGGTGGGCTTCAACACGGTCACTCTCTACACGCTCATCTCGACGTCCAACGACGGGACTCTGGCCTACCTGTCTTCCGGAGCGGCGCGCATGCGATTGACCTGGTTCGCCCGGAACGGGCAGGAGACCGGCGTGCTCGGGCCGCCCGGCAGCTACAACACCATCTCGCTGTCCGCCGACGATTCCAGGGTCGTGCTCGATCTCGCGTCCCCCGACGGCGACCTCAACATCTGGACGATGGACGCGGCGAACGGGGTGTCAACCCGATTCACGTTCGACGCGACGACCAGTTTCTATCCGCTCTGGTCGCCGGACGGGAAGCGGATCGTTTTCTCTGCGATGCGGGATTCCCCGCCGAACCTCTATCAGAAGCTCGCGAGCGGCGTAGGCGCCGACGAGCTTCTCCTGCGCTCGAGCCAGCCCAATCTGCCGCTGAGCTGGTCCCGGGACGGCCGATTTCTCGCGTACTCGGTCACAGACCCGAAGACGAAGTGGGACATCTGGGCCTTGCCGATGTCGGGGGAGCGGAGGCCCTTCCCGTTCGCACAGACGGAGTACGACGAGATCGGCGGAGAGATCTCTCCCGACGGACGCTGGATGGCATATGCCTCCAACGAATCCGGCAACTTCGAGACGTACGTCCGGCCCTTCCCGACCGGGGAGGGGAAATGGCAGATCTCCCGGGAAGGGGGATTCGAGCCGCACTGGCGCGCCGACGGGAAGGAGCTCTTCTACCTCTCGGGCGACCGGCGGATCGTGGCGGCCGGGATCGCGGTTGAGGGTCCGGCGTTCCGCGTTCTCTCCTCGACGCCGCTATTCAGCGCCCGCCTCAGCGGCCAGGAGAGCCCCACCGCGCTCCGTCAGTTTGCCGTGTCCGCAGACGGCCAGCGCTTCCTCGCGATCATCATGCCGCGGACGACGAGCGCGCCGATCACGGTCGCGCTGAACTGGAACGCCGGGATCGCGAAGTGACGGGCCTGAGGTGCTACGCCACGGGTGGGAGGAGGGTTTCAAAACCGGGGCTTCGCGAAACTTGTTCGCGCCGCGAACGACGATGACGCTTCCCATCGGGACCAAGCTTGGTCCGTACGAGGTTGTTGCGCCGCTCGGCGCGGGCGGGATGGGGGAGGTCTACAAGGCGCGGGACACTCGCCTCGAGCGTACGGTCGCCGTCAAGGTCCTTCCCTCCGGCGTCTCTTCGACTCCCGAGGCACGCCAGCGCTTCGAGCGGGAAGCGCGAACGATCTCGAAGCTCTCTCACCCTCACATCTGCGCGCTGCACGACGTCGGGCGCGAAGGCGAAATCGAGTACCTGGTCATGGAGTACCTCGAAGGGGAGACGCTGGCCGAGCGGCTGGCGAAAGGGGCGCTGTCGCTCGAGCAAACTCTTCGCTACGGTCAGCAGATCGCCGACGCACTCGACAAGGCGCACCGGCGGGGGATCGTGCATCGGGATCTGAAGCCGGGCAACGTGATGCTGACCAAATCCGGAGTAAAGCTCCTCGACTTCGGGCTCGCCAAGGTGATCGGTCCGGAAGTGTCGCCTTCGGAACTGACGTCCAATCCGACGGCCGCCGCCCCTTCGGCGCTGACGCAGGAAGGGACGCTTCTCGGGACCCTTCCCTACATGGCGCCCGAGCAGCTCGAGGGCAAGGAGGCCGACGCGCGGACGGACATCTTCGCCCTGGGCGCCACCCTGTACGAGATGGTGTCGGGGCACAAGGCGTTTTCGGGCTCGAGCCGCGCTTCCCTGATCTCCTCGATCCTGCGCGACGACCCGAGGCCGGCTTCGCAGATCGAGCCGACGTCCCCGGCCGTGCTCGACCGAGTCATCGGCAGGTGCCTCGCGAAGGATCCGGAGCGGCGCTGGCAGAGTGCGGCCGACGTCGGGCTCGAGCTCGATTGGATCGCCCGGGGCGGGGCAGAGAGAGTTGAGGCGGAACCCCGGGTCGTTCCCCGTTTGCGATGGCCGATCGGGCTGACGGTCGCGGCCGTGCTCGTCGCGGCGCTCGCGGTGCTTTACGCTGCACGCCGTCCGGCCGCCGCGACGGCGCCACCGATTCGCTTCTCCATTCGGGCGCCGCAGGGAACTCATTTCCCGTGGGTGCGGACGCAGAGCCTCTTCGCGGTCTCGCCCGACGGCCAGCGCATCGTCTTCGTCGCGCGCAGCGAGAACGCCCGGGACAACCTCTGGGTGCGCGCTCTTTCCCAGTTGTCGGCCGTCGCCCTCGGCGGTACCGAAGGAGCAGCGGCGCCTTTCTGGTCGCCGGACAGCCGGTCGATCGCCTTCTTCGCCGACGGAAAGCTCAAGAGGATCGACGCCGAGGGCGGGCCTTCGGTGACCCTCTGCGACGCGCCGCCTGGTTATCCCTCCGGGTCCTGGGGAAGCCAGCACGCGATTCTCTTTTCCGCGCTGACGAGCGACGCCGTGGAGGTCGTCGCGGAAGGCGGAGGCTCGCCGCGACCGGCGGTTCGCCTCGATCCCGCGCGGCAGGAGGTGGGCGTCTCCTATCCGAGTTTTCTGCCGGACGGACGCCACTTTCTCTACGTGGCTCGGAGTGCGGCCGAAAAGCAGGCCGGCGTGCGGATGGCCTCTCTCGACGGCGGGGAATCGGTGCCGCTCCTCTCGAATTCCTCACGGGCCGAATACGCGCCGGGCGTTCCACCCGGCCGGACCGGCTACCTGCTCTTCGCCCGTGACGGAGCGTTGTTCGCGCAGCCCTTCGAGAGTCGGGGGCGCCCGGCAGGGAATCCCGTCCCCGTCGGCCAGGACATCTGGCAGCACGTCTTGATCGGCAGCGGGCCCTTCTCGGCTTCGAGCACGGGCGTACTTGCCGCGCGGGGCCAGTCGGGCCTCTCGCGCTTGGTCTGGTACGACCGCGCCGGCAAGGAGATCGGTTCTCTCGAGTCGCCAGGCGTGTTCGACGGTGTTCGACTCTCGCCCGACGATCGGCAGGTCGCGGCGTCCCGAGTCGATCCGCGAACCGGGCTCGACGACATTCTGGTCGGCGATCTGGCGCGACAGGTGCTGACCCGCCTCGATCTCGGGCCGAACGACAACGGAAGGCCGCACTGGTCTCCCGACGGCGCCCGCCTGACCTTCAGCGTGGGATCGAGGCGCCACCCGCCAACCCCCTATTGGATTTCCCTCCGGGGCGCGGGATCTCCGGAGCCGATCATCCGGCCGACCGGTGAGGTTCTACTGGTGGAGGACTGGTCCCCGGACGGCCGCTACATCCTCGTCGGGGACCTCTCCGGGTCAGGCACGGGGCATGGGGTCATCGATCTCGAAGGCGAGCGGAAGTTCCGTCTTCTCGTTGGGGGAAACATCGGTCTGGCCGAGGCGCAGGCCCAGTTTTCTCCGGACGGCCGCTGGATCGCTCTGTGTCTGATCGAGGGCGGCCGCTCCGAGATCTATCTGATTTCCTTTCCGAAGCCGGGCGAGCGGATTCGCGTCTCGGCCAATGGCGGCCTGCTCCCGAGATGGCGCCGCGACGGCCGGGAGCTCTACTACGTTTCCGCCGAAAATCAGCTGATGGCGATGCCTGTCCACCTCGACCCGGACGTCCGCCTCGGCGCACCCCGGTCCCTCTTTCGAGTCGACCCGTCGGGATGGCGGGAATACGACGTGACCGCAGGCGGCGAGCGGTTCCTCGCCGTCGCGAACCTTCCGGCGCCCGACGCGGACGCCATCACCGTGGTCGTGAACTGGCCCGCGCTGATCCGTCCCTGAGACGCGGGCGTCGCGACCGCTACCGCGCGAACATTGTCTTGACGACGAAGAGCACGTTGGCGGGCCGCTCGGCCAGCCGGCGCATGTACCAGGCCCACCAGGCGTCACCGTAGGAAATCAGCACCCGGAACTTGTACCCCGCCTTGGCGATCCGCTCCTGCTCTTCGCGGCGAATCCCGTAGAGCATCTGGAACTCGAGCGCATCGGGCGGGAGCTTCTCCATGCGCCCGAAGTCCTCGATGCGTCGGATCAGGACCGGGTCGTGCGTGCCGAAGATGGCGCGCACGCCCTTGGTCCGCGCTTCGAAGGAGAGAAGCTGAGTCGCCAGCTTGTAGTAGTTCTCGTCGACGTCCTGCTTCTTCGGGAAGGCCTTGTCGGGAGGTTCCTTGTAGGCGCCCTTGACCAGGCGCAGGCCGGCGCCCATCGCGATCAGGGGCTTCAAGTCCTCCTCCGTCCGGTAGAGGTACGACTGGACGCAGAGGCCGGTGTTCGCGAACCTCTGCCGCACGCCCTTGTAGATCTCGAGAGTGACGTCCGTGTAGGCCGTCGACTCGATGTCGATCCACACCCAGTTGTTCAGGGCCTTCGCGCGCTCGACGAGCGTCTGGACGTGTCGGGCGCACTCCTCCTTGGAGAAGTCGAGCCCGAGCTGCGTGAGTTTGACGGAGATCTCGACGTCGAGGCCCGACTTCTTCACGCGCTCGAGCACGTCCAGATAGTGCTTCGTGACCTCCTCGGCGGCCTTGGCATCCTGGAGGTTCTCGCCGAGATGGGTCAAAACGGCGGGAACACCCAGGGCCCGCGCCGCGTCGAGCGCCGATTGGACGTCTTCACCCGGCATGAACCGCTTGACGGCGGAGCGCACGAAGCCGAGCCGGGTCGCGCGCTCGCGAAGGAAACGACTCTCCGAGGCGGCGAGCAACACGCTTCTCATCACGCTCACGGTCGGACTCCTCCTCCTCGCCTACAGGACGCTCTTGATCGTGCCGCCGTCGACTTGCAATGTCGCGCCGGTCACGTAGGACGCGGCGTCGGAGAGCAAGAAGGCCGCCGCCCGTCCGAACTCCGCGGGATCGCCGTACCGCCCGAGGGGGACGGCCGCCGCGGCGCGCTTCTGCTGCTCTTCGACCGGGATGCCGGCCTTCTTGGCGTTGATCTCGTCGAGCTCGCGGACGCGGTCGGTCGCGATCCGCCCGGGGATCAAGTGGTTGACGCGGATCCGGTCGGGTGCGAGCTCCGCGGAGAGGGTCTTGGCGAGCGCCGCGACCGACGCCCGCAGGACGTTGGAGAGGGTCAGGTTGGGGATCGGTTCCTTGACCGACGAAGACGTCGCGAGCAGGATCGCGCCGCCTCCCTGCTTTCGCATCGGCGGGATCGCGAGTCGGGCCATTCGAATCACCGAGAGAACGAGCAGCTCGAAGCCGCTCTGCCATGCCCCGTCGTCGAGGTCGGCGAACTTTCCGGCGGGCGGCCCGCCCGAATTGGTGAAGAGGAGGTCGAGACGCCCGAAACGCCGAAGAGTTTCGTCTCGCCACGCCCCGAGGGCTCGGGCGTCACGCACGTCCGCGGCGGTGGCAAGGATCTCCGCGTCCGTCTCCGCGTGAATCTTGCCGGCCGCCGTCTCGATGGCCCCCGCCTCCCGCGAGCTCATCGAGACGATGACGCCTTCGGCCGCGAGCGCCCGGGCGACGGCGTAGCCGAGGCCGCGGCTGGCCCCGGCGACCATGGCGACTTTTCCCTTCAGGCCGAGGTCCATGATCGCTCCTTGGTCTCCTCCGCCCAGGCCAGGACCCGGTCGAGGGCGTCGCGTGTCGAGGCGTCGAGCGGGGCGGCGGGCTGGCGCACCCCGGCGTGCGCGATCGCTCCGCGCCGCCGCAGCATCTCCTTGCGGATCGCCATGCCAATCCCCTCCTGAAACTCGAAGCGCATCAGCGCCACGTTGGCGTAGAAGACGCGCGCCGCCTCCTCCGGGTTGCCGTCGTGAAAGTGACGCACGATCCGGACGAGGATCTCGGGGTAGGCGAAGCCGGTCATCGCGCCGTTGGCGCCCGCGAGCAGCTCCTCGAGAAGATACATTCCGCCGAGCCCGCCGAAGATCGCAAGGTCCAGCCCCTCGGCCCGCTCCCGGATCCGCGCGGTCTTGTAGGGCGTCGGGGCGTCCTCGAGCTTGATCGTGCGCGCCGTGGGAATCTCGCGGGCGATTCGCACCAGCAGCGTCGGCTCCATCGCGTAGCCGGAGACGGGTGGGTAATCTTGAACCACGATCGGGATGTCCACGGCTTCGGCGAGGGCCGCGAAGTGACGCGCGACCCCCTCGGAGTTGAGCTTCGGCATCCGGGGCGGACTGACCATGACCGCGGCGGCGCCGGCGGCGCGGGCCGCCCGCGACCGCTCGAGACACAGCTTGGTTCCTTCGGCCGTCGCCCCGACCACGACGGGCACACGCCCGGCGACCTGCGAAAGGACGGTTGCGAGAATGTCGGCGCGCTCCCGCTCCGAGAGGCGCGCGGCCTCGCTCGTAACTCCCAGTGCGGTAACCCCGTCGACGCCCGCGGCGAGGTAAAGATCGATGACGCGACGGAGGCTTTCGTGGTCCACCTCGTCCCCCGGCGTGAAGGGGGTCGGGAGGACGGAAAAGACGCCTCGGAAGGCTCTCATCGCGGCCGCGGGATCGTAGCACGGAGCCCGCGGCCCGGCCGACGGACGGAATCGCTTATAGTGCGCGGGCCCGCGGGGGCTCCCGTCCTTTCGCTTCTCCGCGCATCGGAAATCGGGCGAGGGCGGACCGAAAAACGCGCCGAGGAGGTCCAGGATGCTTCGGATGCCGCGAGGTCGGACCACGATCACCCGAGAGCGCTCGGCATGACCGCGGCGCGCAAGGCGGTCGTGCTCGCCCGGGGCCTCGGGAAGCGGATGCGGCGGGAGGACGGTACCGCGCTCGATCGAGCGCAGTCTTCGGTCGCCGAGACGGGGGTCAAGGCGATGATCCCGATCGGCCGGCCGTTCCTGGACTACGTCCTCTCCGCTCTGGCCGATGCCGGGTATGAGGAAGCCTGTTTGGTGATCGGGCCGGAGCACGGGGCCGTACGCGACTACTACACCGGCCAGAGCCCTCCGCGGCGCATCCGTATCGCCTTCGCGATCCAGGAGAGGCCGCAGGGAACGGCCGACGCCGTGGCTTCCGCCGAACCCTTCGCCGCCGGGGAGAATTTCCTCGTCATCAACTCCGACAACTACTATCCGGTGGGCGTGCTGCGGGAGTTGCGCCTGCTGTCCGAGCCCGCGACGGCGCTGTTTCGCCGCGGTGCGTTGCTGGCTGAGAGCAACATCGAGCCGGAGCGGATTGCGTCCTATGCGGTGTGCACGGTCGGGCCCGACGGGTACTTGACCGGAATCCTGGAGAAGCCGGACGAGGCGGCGCTCACTGCCGCGGGTGCGGATCCCTTGATCAGCATGAACTGCTGGCGGTTCAGCCCTTCGATCTTCGGGCCATGCCGCTCGACACCGCTTTCCCCGCGAGGCGAAAGGGAGCTGCCGCGCGCGGTCCACGATGCGATCACCCATCAGGGCCTGAGGCTTCGCGTCATCCGAGCCCCAGGCGGAGTGCTCGACCTCTCCCGACGCGCCGATGTCGCATCGGTGGCGGCGCGGTTGCGCGGCGTGGAAGCGTCGCCATGAGGGAGGGCCTCGTCTCTCGCCTGGCCGCGGCGGGCATGAGCCCCGCCGCCGCAGCGCCGAAGGCCGAGCTCTTCGTGGCGGCCGAGCGCGCCCTGGCGGCCTCCGACTCCGGATCGCGCGGGGAACCCTTCCGTTGGTTCGTCCCCGGTCGCATCGAGGTGCTCGGCAAGCACACCGACTACGCCGGAGGACGGAGCCTGCTGTGCGGCGTCGAGCGGGGTTTTTGCGTGGTGGCCCGAGGCCGCGCCGACCGGGCCGTCCGAATGGCCGATGCCGTCCGCGGGCTCGAGGCGACGCTCCGGCTCTCTCCGGATCCGGGCGACACGCCATCGGGCTGGACCGTGTATGCCGCGGCCGTTCTGCGGCGGATCGTTCGCAACTTCGCGGGGCCTCTTGTCGGGGCGGACATCGCGCTCGCCTCGGATCTCCCGCGCGCCTCAGGGATGTCGAGCTCGAGCGCGCTCGTCGTCTCGATCTTCACGGCGCTCGCCGCGGTGAACCGGCTCGAGGAGCGGCCGGAGTACGGCGGAGCCATCCGCTCTCTCGAGGACCTCGCCGGTTACCTGGGCTGTGTCGAGAACGGCTACGCCTTCGGAACGCTTTCGGGCGATGAGGGAGTGGGCACCTTCGGCGGCAGCGAGGATCACACGGCGATCCTCTGCAGCCGCGCCGGGCATCTTTCCCGTTTTTCTTTTTGTCCCGTTCGCGCCGAGGGGACGATCGCGCTCTCGCGAGACTGGACCTTTGTGCTCGCCGTCAGCGGCGTCCCGTCGGACAAGACGGGCGACGCCAAGGAGCGCTACAACCTGGCCTCGCTCTCGGCCGCTGCCGTCCTGGAGCTATGGAACGAGGCGACCGGGCGCTCCGACTCCACCCTCGCGGCCGCCGTCCGGCTCGCGTCCGACGCGCCCGATCGGATCCGGGACGTCCTGCGCTATCGCCGGCATCCGCGCTTCCCGCCGGAGACGCTCGCGAAGCGCTTCGACCAGTTTTTCGAGGAAAGCGAACGGCTCGTGCCCGCCGCCGCCGAGGCCTTCGCCAGGGCGGATGCGTCGGCACTCGCGGGGATCGTGGATCGCTCGCAGGAACGGGCCGAGCACCTCCTGGGCAACCAGATTCCGGAAACGATCACCCTGGCGCGCTCGGCGCGGAACCTGGGGGCCTTCGCCGCCTCGGCCTTCGGCGGCGGCTTTGGCGGCAGCGTCTGGGCGCTCGTGAGGGTGTCCGACGCGCCGGCTTTCCGCGACGCCTGGGAGGCCGACTACCGCGGACGGTTTCCCGCCGCGGCCGACGCGAGCCGTTTCTTTGAGAGCGGCGCCGGACCGGGGCGGGTTCAGATCGACTGACTCCGCCTGTCGCGCTTCCCGAGACCTTTCCGCAAGACGCCCGTCGGCTTCGTTGTTCTCTTGGCGGCTCCCCGTTGGCCCGTCTCCTGCCGACCCTCGAAGGTGGCGCGATATGATCCGTTGAGAAAACCGAAACCCGGCAAGACCGCGGCGATTCCCAAGGCCGGCATCAGTCTCGTTGGCGATGCGAATCGGGGGACATGCGTTGAAAGAGCGCAAACGGACCAGGCAGATGGCAGCGGTGATCGCTCTGCTGTTCGTCGGCCTGGTTGGTGTTTGGGGAATGGGGGCGACCGCCTACGAGAGGTATCGGCCGGTGGACATGCTTCGTCTGCTCGCCTCCGGCGCGTGCTTCGGCGCGGCGGTCGTGATCATGGTGAATCTCGTTCGTCGCCCGCGCGGCGACTAGGGCGTCACCTCCGGGCGCGGGAGGCAGCGGATTGTCCACCACCGTCTCGCCGCGCCTGCGTTTCCGCGAGCCGGACGCGGTCTCGATCGCCCGCGAATTCTGGGGCGTCGAATCTGACGCGCGGGAGCTTCCGAGCGAGCGCGACCAGAACTTCCAGCTGACCGCGAGCGACGGCCAGCGCGTCCTGAAGCTGTACGGGCCGGACGAGCAGAAGGAGGCCTTGGACCTTCAGGACGCCGCCCTCGACTTTCTCGCGCGGCGGTCGCCGGATCTCCCGGTGCCGCGGCTTTGCCGAACCTCCGCCGGCCTCTCGACAGCGCCGGTCGCAGGACCCGACGGTGCGGGTCGTCTCGCCCGGATGCTCACGTATCTTCCGGGGCGCGCGCTAGCGCAGGTGTCCCCGCACGCGCCGGGCCTGCTTCGCGGTGTGGGCCGATTCCTCGGGCGACTCGACCGGGCGCTGGAAGGGTTTTCCCATCCCGGCGCCGTCGCCCGCGGGCTGCCTTGGACTGCGGACCGCGCACTTTCGGTGATCGCGGATCATGAAGGCGCGATTCCGGATTCCCGCCGGCGCGAGCTCGTCGGCCATTTCGTCCGACTCTGGGCGGACCGGGTCGCGCCTCGGGCGGGCGCGCTGCGCCGCCAGGTCATCCACAACGACGGAAACGACTGGAACGTCTTGATCGGCGATCCAACCCAGGATCCCGGAGAGCGCGCCATCGCGGGTTTGGTCGACTTCGGCGACATGCTCGAGGCCTGGACGGTCTGTGAGCCGGCGGTCGCCATCGCGTACGCGATGCTCGGGAAGGCCGACCCGCTCGCGGCAGCGGCGTGCGTCGCGGCGGGCTATAACGAGACCAACCCCCTGACCGAGCAGGAGCTCTCCGTCCTCTTTCCGCTCGCGGCGGTCCGCCTGTGTGTGAGCGTGTGCCTCTCGGCCCATCGCCGCGCCCTAGAGCCCGGGAACGAATACCTCACGATCAGCGAGGCGCCGGCCTGGGAGGCCCTCGAGCGGCTGCGCGAGGTTCCGCCTCGCCTCGCCGAGTACGAAATGCGAGGCGCCTGCGGCCTCGAGCCCTGCCCGCCGAGCGCGCGGGTCGTCTCCTGGCTCGCGGAGAATCGCGGCAGGTTCGGTCCCGTGGTTGCGGCGGATCTCCGCAAGTCACTGGTGTTCGACTTCTCCGTCGGAAGTTCCGAGCTCGAGAGCCCCGCGGCGGCGGCCGATACCGCGGCGCTGACCGATGCGATCTTCGGTCGCATGCGAGAAGCCGGCGCCCAGGCCGGCATCGGACGCTACGACGAGGCGCGGCTCGTCTATCAAAGCGATGCCTTCCGCGGGCCCGCCGGCGAGCATCCCGAATGGCGAACGGTGCACCTGGCCGTCGACCTCTTTCTTCCTCCGGGCTCGCCGGTCTTCGCCCCGCTGTCGGGGCGGGTGCAGAGTTTCCGCGACAATTCCGCGCGGCTCGACTACGGGCCGACGCTGATTCTGGAGCACGCCCCCGAAGACTGCCCGCCGTTCTTCACCCTCTACGGGCACCTGACCCGGGATTCCCTCGAAGGGCTCTCGCCCGGAATGCGGGTTGCTCAGGGACAGACCATCGGCCGGATCGGGGAGCCTCCCGGCAACGGCGACTGGCCTCCGCACCTCCATTTCCAGATCGTGACGGATCTGCTCGATCGAGAGGGTGATTTCCCGGGAGTCGCCCCGGCCAGCCGGCGGGCCGTGTGGTTGTCGCTCTCGCCCGATCCCAGTCTCCTCTTGGGGGTCTCCGTTCGGCGCACGGACGCCGGGCCGAAGGCGCTGCTCGTCGAGCGGCGCCGGCGTCTCGGACCGTCGCTCTCGCTCGCCTACAAACGGCCGCTCGAGATCGTGCGCGGCCACGGCGCTTTGCTCTACGACGACACGGGACGGGCCTACCTGGACGTGGTCAACAACGTCGCGCACGTCGGCCACTGCCACCCGCGCGTCGTCCGGGCCGGGCAGCGCCAGATGGCCGTCTTGAACACCAACACCCGATATCTGCACGAGGCGATCGTGCGGTATGCCGAGCGGCTCACGGAGACGTTGCCGGAGCCCTTGCGCGTCTGCTTCTTCGTCTGCTCCGGGAGCGAGGCCAACGAGCTCGCCCTTCGGATGGCGCGGGCGCACACGAGGGGACGCGACATGATCGTCGTCGACGGCGCCTATCACGGAAACACCGCGGCCTTGGTCGAGGTCTCTCCGTACAAGTTCGACGGCCCGGGGGGAGAGGGCGCGCCCCCGCATGTGCACAAGCTCCCGATGCCCGACGACTACCGCGGGCTCTACCGTCGAGGCGATCCGGAGCGCGGCGAGAGATTCGCTCGGCATCTCGATGCCGCCCTCGAAGCCGCGCGAGCGCGGGGAGGCAAGCCCGCCGCGTTTCTCTGCGAGAGCCTGCTCTCCTGCGCCGGGCAGATCGTCCTGCCGCCGGGGTATCTGTCGGCGGCGTACCGGCGCGCGCGGGGCGCAGGCGCGGCTTGCATTGCCGACGAGGTCCAGGTGGGCTTCGGCCGCGTCGGCACGCACTTCTGGGGATTCCAGACCCAGGGTGTGGTTCCGGATATCGTCACGATGGGCAAGCCGATCGGCAACGGTCATCCGCTGGCGGCGGTCGTGACCACGCCTGAGATCGCCGCCTCCTTCGCCAACGGCATGGAGTACTTCAACACCTTCGGCGGCAACCCCGTTTCCTGCGAGATTGGACTGGCCGTTCTCGACGTCGTCCAGCATGAGCGCCTGCAGGAGCACGCTCTGCGGGTCGGCGAGCGCTTCCTGTATGGACTCGGGAAGCTCGCGCAACGCCATGCGGTCGTCGGCGACGTTCGCGGGCTCGGCCTCTTCCTCGGGATCGAGTTCGTCCGCGACCGCGCCACGCTCGAGCCGGCAGCTGCGGAGGCAGCCTACGTCGTCGAGCGGATGAAGGAGCACGGGATCTTGTTGTCGACCGACGGTCCGCTGCACAACGTCATCAAGATGAAGCCCCCGATGGTCTTTTCGGAGGCCGACGCCGAGCGCGTCGTTGCCGCCTACGACCGGGTGCTCGGGGAAGACTTCGTGAAGGAGGGTCTGCGGCAATGATTCGAGAGGTCTTTCGATGAAGTGGCGCGCACTGTTTTCGATCGCTGCCGTACTCGCCGCGGGCGGCCTGGCGGCCGCCGGTCCCGCGCCTTCGGTGACGGTCGTTCGGGCCGCGCGGTTGATCGACGGCCGCGGCGGCGGGGCGGTCGGTCCGGCGATGGTCCGCATCGAGGACGACCGCATCGTCGAGGTGGGGACGAGTCTTCCGGTCCCCGCCGGGGCTCGGATCATCGACCTGGGCGGAGCGACGCTCCTGCCGGGCTTGATCGATCTCCACACGCACCTGACCGACCGCTTCGGCGTCCA
>DATKAE010000075.1:0-1234 GCA_035498405.1 Thermoanaerobaculia bacterium
GAGTCCATGCTGTTGCTATCGATACTGACGGGAGGCAGCGCCAGCGGTTGTGGAGCACCGCTCTCGAAAGCGGCATCGCTCGGCTCGACCGGCGCGGAGAAGAAAGTCCCCCGCAACGGGAAGCCGGCGATAAAGATCTCCTTGTCGCGCCACAGCGGCCAGTTCCCCCACCCCTTCGAAATCTGCCACTTGCCTTCCCCGAGTCCGGGCTCGCCGGAGGGCTCCGAAACACGGAATGGCCTGACGTAGACGTCGCCGATGCCGGTTTCCATGGCAGTGTAGGCAATCCAGCGCATGTCCGGCGAGAAGACGCCGGCCCACTCGTTGTACGACTCTCCGAGCAACCGAGTCGGCTTGCGGTCCTCCAAGCGCAAGACCCATTGGTCGGCCCCGGTGCCTGGAGAGCCCTCCGTGTGATAGAGCAGAAACCGACCGTCGCGCGACCAACTGCGGGGCCAGTGCCGCAGGCCCGGCTCCTTCAAGAGCTCCTGCTCGTCGCCGAGACCGGAGGCCGCTTTGACCAATAGGGTGTCGCCGAGACGGCCGGCCGCGTAGGCGATGCGCGCGCCGTCCGGAGACCACGCACCGGCCGAGTAGACGTTTTTTTGGAACGTCAGGCGCGCTCGCCGACCGCTCGCCAAATCGATCGTCCAGAGGTCACCGGGCACGCCGTACGGAGAATCCTTCACGACCGCACGCTTTCCATCGGGCGACAGCACGACGCTCGTGTCGGTGCCGGGCGGCCCGACCGTGCCGAGCGCCCGTCCTTGCCGATCGATCCAAGTGAGCTGCAGCGGTCCTGTCGGCGCTGCGGCGAGATAAGCGAGAGGCCCGCCCTCGGAAACCGCAAACGCTCCGTCCGGGACCCAACTGACCTCGATGCCCTCTGCCACGGGCACCGGCGCGTCCAGGAGTTGCAGGCCTCGAGCGTCGAACGGCTGCGCCAGCAGCGTATTGGCGCGTATGAAAAAGACATGGCCGCTCGCATAGACCGCCGGAACCGCTCCGGGTAATACGCGTCGACGCGTTTGTTTCCCGGGCGCGTCGTCGAGGGAGCCGACGTACATGCCCTGCGTTTCCGGCGGACCGGAGCGGAAGTACAGAAAGTGCGAGCCGTCGGGCAAGAACGTGGGCCAGGTGTGGTAGATCTCGCCGCCCGAAACGTCGACCTCGGTCACCGCCGTCGCGGTGCCGCCGGTCTGAGGCACTTTCCATATGGGCCCGTAGCCGCCGC
>DATKAE010000076.1:0-9591 GCA_035498405.1 Thermoanaerobaculia bacterium
GCCGAAGGTCCGGGCGGGCGCGATTCGCGCCGCGTAGTCCTCGGAGGTCGCGACCCAAGTCAGCTGTTGCTTGCCGACGGCAGGATGGGGGAAGTCGATCTCGTACGTGATGGTGAGGGAACCCCCGCCGTCCGGGGTGAAGCGGATCGAGCGATCGCCTCGCTCGACGGTGATCTCCTGCGCCGGTGCGAAGGGACGCACGGGAGCGTCCTGACGTTCGAAGCCCGCGGCGTGAAAAAGGCGGACGAAGGGGAGCGCCGAACCGTCCAGGATGGGGACTTCGGGGCCGTCGATTTCGATGATGCAGTTGTCCAGCCCTTCTCCCGCGGCGGCGGAGAGCAGGTGCTCGACGGTCCCGATGGAGACTCCCCCGGCGGCCAGCGTCGTGGCGTAATCGAACGTGCTCGCCGAAGCGAGACGAGCCGGGATCCAGGTATGGTCTCGGTCGACCCGGATGAAAAGGAGACCGGTTCCCGGGGGGGCCGGCAGGAAATGCGCCTTGGCCGGCTGACCAGAGTGGAGCCCGACGCCCTCGATGGAAACCCCAGTTCGGAGGGTGGTTTGCGCTCTGCTCATAGGCTTGGCGCCTCTCGTGTTCGCAGCATCGGTGCCAGACCAATGAGACATCCCAAGATTTCTCCTAACCGATTGGTTCTTAGCCGCTTACTCGTTGAACCTAACAGCTCGAGGGAAGGGTGCCTGGCGGGCGAGTGTATCAGAATTGGGACATTTGCGTGGCCTGTCTGCCACGCTGGAGGGCCAGCCGGTAGACTGCTCGCGTGAACCGTTCCAAGCCGGAGAGGACTCGAAAGGAAAGCTCGGGGATCAAGGCGGTTGCGAGCAATCGGAAGGCCTACCACGACTACTTCATCGAGGATCGCGCCGAAGCCGGGCTCGTTCTCACGGGCACCGAGGTCAAGTCGCTTCGGGCTGGCCGGGCTCAGCTGAAGGACTCCTACGTTCAGTTCCGCGGGGGAGAGGCGTACCTGGTCGGCGCGCACATCTCCCCATATGGCGCGGGATCGTGGACGAACCATCTGCCGGAGAGGGAGCGAAAGCTCCTCCTCCACCGGCGCGAGCTCGATCGGTGGGCCGGGGCCGTGGCGACGCGCGGGGTTTCCTGTGTCCCGCTTTCCCTCTATTTCAAGGGCTCGCGGGCCAAGGCGGAGATCGCTCTGGTGAAGGGGAAGAAACTGCACGATAAGCGGGACTCGATCCGCGACCGGGAATTGCGGCGTGAAGCGGATCGGGCTATGCGGAGTCGATAGGGCGTTTCAGAACGAGAAGGAGGGCGTGGCGATCCGCGCATCGCCGCGTCCGGACGTCGGCGGTGACGGAGAAGAATCAGGCCGCCAAACTGCGTGACCTGCGCCGCCAGGACCTGGAGGCGATGTACCGGCTCGACCAGCGGTGCTTCGAGCCGGGGATCGCGTTCACGCGCGCGCAGATGGCGGCGCTCTTCGACTGGGAAAGCCTCGAGGGCGTCGCGGCTGATGTGGAGGGCCGGCTGGCCGGTTTTGCAATCGGCTACCTCCGGCGGCCGGGCCTCGGCGGAGTCCTGACCCTCGACGTGGATCCCGGCCAGCGCCGGCGCGGGCTCGGCCGGGCGCTCTTCGCCGAGCTTCTCGCTCGCCTCGAGCGAGCGGGCGCCGCGGGCGTCCGCCTGGAAGTGGACGTGCGCAACGCGCCCGCGATCGCCTTCTACCATTCCTTCGGGTTCCGAAAGCGGCGCCGCCTTTCGAGCTACTACGGCGACGGGAAGGACGCGTTCGAGATGGAACGCTAGGCCGCCGCAAGAGGGGGGGTCGCCTTCAGCTCCGGGGAGCCCGCAGGATCGCGACGGCAACGGCTTCCACACCGTTCAAGACGAACTGCACGCCGATGACCGCGGTGATCAGGCCCATGATCTTCGAAGCAATTCGCTGCCCGGTTTCGCCGATCCGCGCGACGAGCCAGGGAGCGGCGAGCAAGATGAGGAGGGTCAGGACGATGTTGGCGGTGATCGCCGCGGCGAGCGCCACGCGGTGTGTCCCGTCGCGGGCCTGGCCAACCAGCACCATGACGGTCGAGATCGCGCCGGGTCCGGCGATCAGCGGCATCCCGATCGGCACGACCGAGGGATCCCCGCGCCGCGCGCCGCCGGTCCGCTCTTCGCGATCCTCGTTCTGGAGCGTGCTCATTCCCATGATGGTGAAGAGGATTCCGCCGGCAATCTGAAACGCGGGCAGCGTGATCCCGAAGAAGGCGAAGATCGCGCCGCCCGTGGCGGCGAAGACGGCCAGAATCACCGCCGCCGCGGCGCACGCCTTCAGGGCCATGCGGCGCCGGTCTCCGACGTGATCGGCCGTGAGGGAAACGAAGAGGGGGGCCGCCTCGATGGGGTTGATCACGGAGAAGAGCGAGGAGAACGCCAGGAGCGCGAATTGACCGGCCGGCGAGGAGAACATTCAGTCCGATCCCGGCCTCGTGGTCGGGGTCCGGGAGGAAGACGGAATCGTCATCACGGGGCTCGGCGGATCATATCTCCCGCGACCGGCTTGGTCTCCCGGGCGGACGAAACCGTCCGGCCGATCTCGTCGGTGAAACGCGAGTCGAGGCGGGCGGGGTCGAACCGCTAGAATCCCTCTCCCATGGACTTGCTCCGGATCCGCGGCGCCCGGCAACACAACCTTCGGAACCTCTCGGTCGACATTCCGCGCAACCGCCTCGTCGTCATCACGGGCGTCTCCGGGTCGGGCAAGTCGTCCCTCGCCTTCGACACGATCTTCGCCGAGGGCCAGCGCCGCTACGTCGAGTCCCTCTCGGCCTATGCCCGCCAGTTTCTCGAGCAGATGGAAAAGCCGGACGTCGACTCGATCGAGGGTCTCTCTCCCGCGATCTCGATCGAGCAGCGAACGACCTCGAAGAACCCGCGTTCGACGGTCGGAACCGTCACGGAGATCTACGACTACCTGCGTTTGCTCTACGCCTCGATCGGACAGCCGCACTGTCCCAAGTGCGGCAGGCCGATCCAGGCGCAGACCGTGCAGGAAATGGTCGACCGCGCGCTGCGCCTTCCCGAGGGCAGCCGCTTCACGGTTCTGGCCCCGTACGTCTCCGGCAAGAAGGGCGAGTACAAGAAGCAGATGGCCGAGATGCTGAAGGAGGGATTCCTCCGCGCGCGCATCGACGGCGAGCTGATCGACCTGGACAACCCGCCGGAGCTCGACAAACAGAAGAAGCACACGATCGAGCTGGTAGTGGATCGACTCGTCGCCAAGCCGGCCGCGGACGAGGACTACCGCAAGCGCCTCGCCGACTCGATCGAGACGGCGACACGGGTTTCGGGAGGCCTCGTGACGATCGCAGTGGCCGATGGGCCGGAAGAGGTGCTTTCGGCAAACTATGCCTGCCCCGACTGCGGCACGTCCCTGACCGAGATCACGCCGCGCCTGTTTTCGTTCAACTCCCCCTACGGCGCCTGCTCCGCTTGCTCCGGCCTCGGCACGATCCTGAAAGCGGATCCGGACCGTCTCGTCGCCGCGCCCGAGAAGTCGATCGCGGACGGGGCGATCTCGATCTTGAAGCCCGGCTCCACCAACTGGCGTGCGCGGCAGATGGCCACCCTCGCCAAGCATTATGGTTTCCGGCTCGACCAGCCCTTTTCGAAGCTGCCCAAGCGGGCGCAGAAAGTCATCCTGTATGGCTCGGGCGACGACGAGATTCGATTCTCCTACGTGGCCGAAAAGGGGGAATACCACTGGCGTTCTTCCTTCGAAGGGCTCGTGCCGATGCTCGAACGGCGGTACCGCGAGACGGAGAATCCGGAGCACCGAGCGGAGCTGGAGGCCTACATGTCGGCCGAGCCGTGTCCGTCCTGCGGCGGCCGGCGCCTGAAGCCCGAGGCCCTGGCGGTGAAGGTCGGCGGGAGGTCGATCGACGAGGTGGCCTCCGACACGATCGGTGAGTCGATCGACTTCTTCGAGAGCCTGCGGGTCACGGCGCGCGAGCGCGAGATCGCCGGAAAGATCCTGCGGGAGTTGAGCGACCGGCTGGGGTTCCTCGCCAACGTCGGCATCGGGTATCTCTCTCTCGCGCGGGCGGCGGCCTCCCTCTCGGGCGGCGAGTCGCAGCGCATCCGCCTCGCGACACAGATCGGATCGAAGCTGATGGGCGTGCTCTACGTGTTGGACGAGCCCTCGATCGGCCTGCACCAGCGCGACAACCGGAAGTTGATCGACACGCTCCTTTCGATGCGCGACCTCGGCAACACCGTCATCGTCGTCGAGCACGACGAGGAGACGATCCGCTCGGCCGACTGGGTTCTGGACCTGGGTCCGGGAGCGGGCATGCACGGCGGCCAGCTGGTGGCGCACGGGAAACCCGAGGACCTGGCGTCGTTCCCGGAATCCCTGACCGCCAAGTACTTGACGGGCGAGCTCGAGATCCCGACGCCCCCCGCGCGGCGCCCGGGCTCCGGCAAGTCCGTCACCGTGCGGAACGCCCGCGAGCATAACCTGCAGGGGATCGACGTCCGATTCCCCCTCGGGGTGATGACCGCGGTCACCGGCGTGTCGGGCTCCGGCAAATCGACGCTCGTCAACGACATCCTGTTTCGCGCCCTGGCGCGGGCGCTCCACGGCGCCAGCGAGCGCCCGGGCCGGCACGACCGCATCGAGGGCCTCTTCGAGCTCGACAAGGTGATCAACATCGACCAGTCGCCGATCGGGCGCACGCCGCGCTCGAACCCGGCGACCTACACCAACGTGTTCAACCCGATCCGGGAGCTGATGTCGCGCACCCCGGAGGCCCGCGCCCGCGGCTACGCGCCGGGCCGCTTTTCCTTCAACGTCAAGGGCGGGCGCTGCGAGGCGTGCGGCGGGGACGGGCAAATCAAGATCGAGATGCACTTCCTGCCGGACATCTACGTGACCTGCGACGTGTGCGGCGGGAAGCGCTACAACCGCGAGACGCTCCAGATTCACTACAAGGGCAAATCCATCGCGGAGATTCTGGGGCTGACCGCGGAGCAGGCGCTGGAGCTGTTCGAGAACGTGCCTTCGATCGCGACGATCTGCCGCACCCTGGTCGAGGTCGGGCTGGGCTACATCCAGCTCGGCCAATCCTCGACGACCCTCTCGGGCGGAGAGGCGCAGCGCGTCAAGCTGGCGCGGGAGCTCGCGCGGCGCTCCACGGGAAGGACGCTCTACCTGCTCGATGAACCGACGACCGGCCTCCACTTCGACGACATCAAGAAATTGCTCGGCGTGCTGCGATCCTTGACCGAGAAAGGGAATACGGTCATCGTGATCGAGCACAACCTGGATGTGATTCGGACGGCGGACTGGATCGTCGACCTCGGCCCCGAAGGGGGAGACGGCGGCGGACGGATCGTCGCGGAGGGTACACCCGAGGAGGTGGCGCAGACCCGCGGATCTCACACGGGGGCCTTCCTGCGGCGAGTCTTCGGCGACGAGCGACGTCGGGTTCGGGCGTGAGCCGCTTCCTTCTCGGTTCTCTGCTCCTGGCCTTCGTTTCGGCCGCTCCCGGACTCCAGGCGCCGCCTCCGGCCTCTCCCATGCCGGCCAAGCCCCACGGGGGCTCGGCGAAGCCGCCGCTCGATTTCACGGGGGTCTGGGTGCTGGACGAGAAGGCCAGCCGGAACGTCTCTCCGCCGATGCGGGATGCCGTTCTGAACGTGCGGCAGACCGGAAACGAGATCTGGATCGCCCCGATGGATCCCTCCAAGAGCCAGTTGCTCGCCGAGTCGATCGTCGTGGACGGGCGCCCTTACGTGAAGACGCTCGGCAACAAGGGGAAAGGCATCCTTACGGCGGCATGGGGGAAGGACCGCAAGTCCCTCTGGCTCGAGGTCACGGCGGGACCGGAAGAGAACCCGAGAGAAGTCGTTCAGCGAAGCGAGTGGACGCTTTCGGCGGACCGACGGTCCTGGGTTCGACAGAGTGTTTCGATCCAGAAGGGGAAGCGCCAACAGTCGACTCTCGTGTTCCGCCGCCGGGTGGCGGCCGCCCGGACGCCGACGCCGCGACCCGGAGCGTGAAATCGGCCGGTTAGCGGGCCGCCAGGGACGCCAGCGCCGGATTGTTCGGATCGAGCCGCCGGGCGCGGTCGCTCGCCTCGCGATAAGCGGCCAGGTCGCCGCGGTCCCGATGGGCGCGGGCCAGGCCGATGAGCGCCTCGACGCTGCCGGGGTCCACGGAGACCGCCATCTGAAACGATCGGGCGGCGTCCTCGGGAGCGCCGGCCTCGAGCAGGCCCTCTCCCACGGAGAGAAGCGCCGCGGGATCGCTCGCGAGCAGGGACATGGCGCGTAAATAGGAGGCGCGCGCCTCCTCTCGCCGGCCCGTCTTCATCATCGCGCGCGCCCGGAGCAGGTGCAGCGAGCCGTTCGACGGATTCGCGGTGAGGGATCGCTCGAGCTCCATCGAGGCCTCGCGCGCTCGGCCCGTGTCGAGACAGATCTCGGCCAAGGCAGCGCTGGCGGAGGGATCCCCCGGCGCGTCGCGCAGCGCGGCTCGCAGCAACTTCTCCGCCGCCGGCGTGTCCGACTGTGCGCGCAGCAACGCGGCCAGTTCGACCGAGGCCTCCGGCTCCCCCGGCCGGACGGCGAGGGCGCTCCGGTAGGCGGCGGCCGCCTTTTCGGGCTGCGCCTGGCCGCGATACTGGTTGCCCAGGCCGATCCAGGTCTTCGGATCCGTCGGATCGCGCCGAACGCTTTCTTCCATCAGGCGAATCGCCGAATCGAAGCGGTTCATCGAAGCGCGCGCGAAGCCGAGCAGATAGGTCTCGTGGGCATCGAGGTCTCGCTCGGGATCGAAATTGTCCACGTCCGGAAAGAGCCGGGTCTGGGCCCCTTCGATCAGGTGATCGTTGCCCGGGGTGGTATCGGCGTACAGGAACCGGGGAGCGTAGAACTCGATCACCGGGCGGTCGTCGGTGTGAAGACTCGAAGTTCCCTCGAGCAGTCGGTCCAGGTCCTGGTCCGCCAGCGCGAAGGCGCCGAAGAGCGCGATGGGGCTCCAGATGCCGATGGACCGGAGGTCCTCGGCCAGTCCCGGGACCATCTCGAACTTCCGCCGCAGCCGCAGGAGATCCCAGTCGACCGCATCGACGCTTCCGACCAGGATCACGTCCCCCATGTTCGGCCTCCAGTAAGAGGCGTGCGGGAAGACACTGCGAAACGTGGCCACGATCAGTTTCAGGTGCGCCGGATCGAGCGCATGGGTGTGCCACCACTGCACCATCACTCCGCCGGCGTTCAGGCGCGACCGCGCGATCGTGTAGAACTCCCGAGTGAAAAGGTTCCCGACGCCCGCGACCCAGATGTCCGAGGGGTCGGAGATGACCACGTCGTAGCTCTTCGGCCGCGCGAGAAGGGCGTTTCGCCCATCGGCCGCCAGATAGCGAACCCGCGGGTCCGAAAGCACCCTCCGATTCTCCGGCTCGAAGAAGCGCGCCGCGTCGACGCCTGCCGGCTCGATGTCCACGATGTCGATCGAGCGCACCGGGTGGCGGGCAACCGCCGCGGCGGAGACCCCCGTCCCCAGGCCGAGCACGAAGACGTCCTTCGGGTCGGGATGGAGGAGCAGACCGAGCTGCCCGATCAGGACCTGGACCGCCATGTCGGAGGGAGCCGTCGAGGCGTCGGTCTTGCCGTTGGATCGATAGATGCGCTGGCCGTTCTCGCGGTCCACGGAAAGTGTGGTCGAAACGCCGTCCCGGTAGAAGAGCAGTTCCATTCGGCGCGCGCTGGCGCGCCAGTCCTCGGTGGTCGCGAAGTTGCCGGCGAAGAACCCGACGCCGCTCGCAAGCGCGGCCCGCGGCCACGCGGGCGCCACGAGCGCCATGGCCGCCAGGGCCCCCGCGGCCAGGGCGATCAAACGTCTCCTGGGCATCGGAGAGCCGACGGCGGTCGCGAGCGCGGCCCCCGCGGAGGCCGCCGTGGCGCCCAGCATGGCCGCCCGCAAGCCCAGATGCGGGACGAGAACGAAGCCCCCGAGGAAGGCGCCCGAGACCGTCCCCGCGGTGTTCCAGAGAGTCGCCCGGCCGATTCCGACCCCCACGGCCTCGAGCGATGCCGTCGTCGCGGCGATGACGGCGGGGAAGGCCATTCCGAAGAGCGTCGCGGCGGGGAGCACCAGCACGGCCGTCACGGCGAGCTGCACCAGCTCGAGGCCCAGAAAAGAGCTGCGGGCGAGCGGGAAGAGCGCCAGGAACGCCGCCGGCAGCTGTCCCGTCAGGAACACGCCGGCCAGGCCGGCCGCCGCGATCCCCGTCTGCGCGGCGGCGAAGACGCCGGAGGGACTGGCTCGGCTTCGCGCGAAGAGAGCGCTTCCGAGCGAGAGGCCGGCCAGAAAGACCAGAAGCATCATGCCGAACGCGTAAACCGAACTGCCGAGGACCATCGCCAGCGTCCGCGACCAGGCGACCTCGTAGACCATGGCGGAGAATCCGGAGAGAGCGGTCCCCCAGAGCAACGCTTGCGCCGCCCGGGGGAGCGGTGCGCGACCCGGGTCCGTGCGTCTCGGCGCCGGAGAGGGCGTTGCGCCGTCGATTGCGGGTCGAGAGCGTCGGAGCCAGAGCGCCGCGACCCCGACGCCGACGTTGGCTGCCGCAGTCAAGCGCTCGGCGGCGTTGAGGCCCAAGTGCGGGAGCAGTACGTACGTGGCGAGAGCCACGCCTCCGGCGGCGCCGAGGGTATTGGCGGCATAGAGCGCTCCCACGCGGCCGCCGATCTCCCCCGCCGACAGCACCGCGAATCGGGCGAGCAACGGCAAGGTTCCTCCCATCAGCGCCGTCGGCAGCATCAGGACGGCGGCGGCGAGGAGAAACTGTGCCGCGAAGAAGAGGAAGGGCGTGCCCTCCAGGACCGGTTCCAGCCGCAGGTAGACGAAGGCCGCTCCGCCGAGCAGGAGCGGAACGAGCGCCGCGAGGGCGCCGATGGCTATCTCGAGGCGACCGTAGAGAGAGAGTGCGCATTCCGGGTTCCGGTCCGCGTAACGGCCGAACCAGAGGCTCCCGAAGGCGAGCCCTCCCATGAAGGCGGCGAGCACGGTCGAGACAGCGAGCGTCGTGCTGCCGAACACGAACGCGAGGCGCCGCATCCAGACGATCTCGTAAACGAGGCCGCAGGCCCCGGAGACCGTGAAGAGAAGCAGAAGCAGGCGCCAGACCCGGCGGCGGACCGTCGCGTCGGTCATCGCGGCCAGAATACTCCCGGGCGTCGACTGCGGTTAGACTCGCGCGAATGTCAGCGCGCGATCCGGAGCCTTGGCGCGTCAAGGTCGTCGAGCCGATCCGGCGGATCTCGCGGCCCGAGAGGGAGGAGCGCCTGCGGCGCGCCGGATTCAACCTCTTCGGCATCGCGTCGGAGGACATCTACATCGATCTGTTGACCGACTCCGGCACCGCGGCGATGTCGGACGCGCAATGGGCCGGCCTGATGCGCGGGGACGAGTCGTATGCCGGCGGCCGCAATTTCTATTTCTTCGAGCGGACGGTGCGCGAGATCTTCGGGTTTCCGCACGTCATCCCGACCCACCAGGGTCGGGTGGCCGAGAACCTGCTCTTTTCGACGGTCCTGAAGCCGGG
>DATKAE010000077.1:0-27688 GCA_035498405.1 Thermoanaerobaculia bacterium
AACACGCACCTGACGCGGGACAACCCGAACGTGCCGTCGGACTTGGAGCAGATGCCGCACCTGCTCAACTTCCTGAAGAACAACGGCTCGGTCCTCGACAAGCACTACACCGTGCTGATCTCGCACACGGCCGGCGGCATCTTGAGCTCGCTCACCGGCCTTTATCCGGACCGGATGGGGACGACCGTCTCCAATTCCTACGACTTCTACAACACCGCGACCGGCGTCCCCACCTTCACGTCGGCCTTCAAGTACTGGATTGCTCCCGTCTCGGCGCCCGTCGACACGCTGCCGAACATGGTGAATGGCGACTCCGGCACGCCGAAGATGACGCCCGCGCCGTGGGTCTCCTTCACACGCGCCGGATGTGACGTCGGAAATGTTTCGGTGGCGAACACCGTTCTCGAGAACAACAACGCCGTCTTCGTCAGCGGCGGTCCGACGCCCCTCGCGGCAGCGAGTGCTGCCGGGAGCATGAACATCAAGGTCGGCAGCGTCTCGGGCCTCACGGTCGGTAAGACGATCACGATCGACTCCGGCGCGAACGCTGAATCGGCGACAATCTCCATACAGGGAACCGCTGGGGTGGGCGGAACGGGGCTGACGCTCACCGCTCCCCTCACGAAGGCGCATCCGGTCGGTGCAACGGTCTACGGGCCGACCACGACCGACCCGAGTGGCGACATGACCACCATCTTCGGCGAAGGCTCGCCCGAGTGGAACGAGGGCAAGGGGTCACAGACCTCTCCCTCCGGCACTTCCGCACGGGCTCTCGCCCAGACGGACTTCGTCGGCATCGCGGTGCACTGCGGAAACTCGGCTGGCAGCGTCTGCCGAGGCAACCTCAACGCGAGGATGGATTCGCTGCCGGACGAGCCGGGCGGCTACAACGGATTCCAGGCGCTGTTCGGGGCGAAATACGTCAACCCGGCTATCGTCGGCGGGGCATTCGCGGTGAACGACATCAACGGCAACCCCGTCACCGACCCGTTCGGGCAGCCGGGGTTCCCGGGCTTCGACAGCATGTCGGCAGCGACCACGCTTGGCTACGTCGCGCAGATGCAGGAGGCCGGCATCCCGGTCACGTTCGCCTACATCTCGGACGTTCACGACAACCACGCGGGAGGCGGCGCCTACGGGCCCGGTGAGGCCGGCTATGTTGCGGCGCTGAAGAGCTACGACAGCGCGTTTGCGGCGTTCTTCAACCGGCTGGCAGCCGACGGGATCAATAAGAGCAACACGCTCTTCGTCGTCACGGCCGACGAAAACGATCACTTCGCGGGCCAGCAGGCTCAGAACTGCGACGGCGTCAACACGCCGTGCGTCTACAACATGGCCGCCGGCAATCCCCAGCACGGGATCTTCGACGTCACGAACGGCGCGACGACGGCAACCGACCCATCCATGTGGAGCGGACCGGCGATCTGGCCGCCCGCGGCGCAAAACGGGCCGCTCGTCGGCGAGGTCGGGTACAACTTGAAGTGGCTCCTCGGCTCGACCGTGGCTGGCACCGGCTACGACATCTCGTTCGACTCCGCCCCGAGCTTCTATATCAACGGACAGCCGCAGGCGGTGGACGCGAGCGGGGACATCGCGCTGAACCCGACACTGCGGGCCTTCGAGCAGAAGGCCGCGGCTCTCGAGGCCTTCGATCCGTACATCGACGCGACGCAGCTGACGCCGGTCGCGAAATACCTCGTGGACGCTCCGACATTGAAGGCGCTGCACATGATCAACGCCGACCCGCAACGGACGATGTCGTTCACGATGTTTTCCGAACCGGACTACTTCTTCGAGACGTTCAGCCCCTGCCCGGTCGGCCAGGGTTGTTTGAATGACGGCTTCGCATGGATCCACGGCGACTATGCTCCGGACATCGGGAAGACCTGGCTCGGCATGGTCGGGCCCGGCATTCGCCGCGGCGGAATCGACAAGTACACGTGGACCGACCACACCGACATCGTGCCGACGATGATGTCGCTGCTCGACTTGACGACGGACTACGTACCGGACGGCCGCGTCATCACGCAGGTGCTGGCGCCGTCGGAGGCGAGGGGTGGCAACGGCGTGTCCTTCACCTTGCTCGGCGACGTCTACAAGCAGCTGAACGCTCCGTACGGACAGTTCAACCACTGGCTCATTGTCGCTTCGACGAAAGGCATCAAAGCGGACGACGCCACGTACCTCGCCATGGAACAGAAGATCCAGGCGCTGACGGCGAAACGCGACGCGCTCGCCGCGCGGATGAAGGACGTGCTCAACGGGGCCTCCAACGGGCACCGGGAGCAGCTGATCCTCGAAGGGGGGCTTCTGCTCGCGGCCGCGGCGGCGCTAGCCGGGTTGTAGAGGTTCGTCTTCTAAGAGGGCTCGAGCGGGGCTGGGTGCCCGGCTCGGGCCCTTCGGGCTTCAGGCGCGGGACGCCGCCTCGCTGCGCGACTCCTCATCGGTCGGGCGTAAGTGTGGCGATCTGGCGCCTACACGAAGCGAAAATCGACGACTCGAACGTTCGTGCATGATCTCGGCGCCACATTCCGCGCGTCGCAATGCGCGCGTCGCCCGCGAGACAGGGCGGGCGATATGATCGCAAGGTGCGCGATCGGCGAGTGCTGCGAGCCTCGGCGCTGCTCGTTGCGCTGACAGCCCTTCCGATTTGTGCCCAGGAACCCCTGCCGCTTCGGCTCGTGGGTTCGTACCTCAAGGATCCCGATGGCGTCGCTTTGGATTTTGCCTGGCGCTTCGCTACGGGTGGAGCACCCGGCCGAAATGCATCCGACTATGACGACCGGGACTGGTACCCGGTCAGGCCCCTGATGACCCCAGGGGAGCTGCCCCCGGGGGGTTGGACTGGGGTCGGCTGGTTCCGGCGGCACCTCATCGTCGAGTCCTCGTTGCAGCGGACGACCATTGCGCTTCGGCTGGTGGCACCAGGCGCCGCGGACGTCTACCTCGACGGCCAACTCGTGCTGAGCCTGGGCGATGGCGGCGGCGCACCACCCGAGATACCGTCGGAGCGCCGCGGGTCATGCCTGGTTACGTTCGAAGGCTTTCGCCACGTCCTCGCGTTGCGTTACGTCTACCCGAAGGGAGCGCCACCCTTCTATCCAGGGATCGGTTTTCGGCTCTCCCTAGCAAATCCGGCTCTCGCTCGGGGGGCAGCGACCCGAGGTCTCTGGATCGCTGGGATGGAGGGGGCCCTAGCCGCGCTGCCTCTCTTCCTGGCGCTCCTGCACTTCACGCTCTTCGCCTTTTATCCGCGCGCTCGAGAGAACCTCTTCTACGCCATCGAGATGGCAGCATTCACCTTGATCCTGCTCCAGGAATATCACGACAATCTTCTCGCGACGGAGGCGCAACGCCAGCTTCTCGACCGCCTTTCGCTGGGAGCACCGGTAATCGCGATCGTCTTTGGTCTCCTTACGTACTACGCGGTTCGAACGGATCCATTTCCCCGCACCTGGAGAGCTTTCGTCGGTGCCGGCCTTTTGCTATTTCCTGTGGAATACCTTGGCCCGAATGCTCGTGAAATCGTGCTGGATGTCTTCTTTTTCGCCGTCGTCGTCGAGGTCGTGCGTTTGGAACGAAGCCGTCGAACGGTGCGACGGCAAGGGGCCCGATTCTTCCTTACCAGTTTCGCTGTTTTTGGCCTCACGATCGTTCTTCAGATCCTCGTCAACAACGGCTTGCTTCAATCGGTCGCCGGCGTCCGCGCGGTCTACATCTTCGGGGTACTGGCATCGGCCGTGGGCATGTCGCTCTATCTCGCGCACGCGCTCGGCCAGTCGCGCGTCCTCGAAGCCGAGGATGCCCGGAAGACGCTGGAACTGGCGCAGGCGCGGGAGCTCCAGCTTTCGATGCTTCCGCGCGAGCTACCGCAGGTCGCCGGGCTCGATGTCGCCGCAGCTACGCAAACGGCAGCGGAGGTCGGCGGCGACTACTATGACGCCCGCCCGGGCGACAATGGCAGCCTCCTAGTGGCCTTTGGCGACGCGACGGGACACGGCATGGCTTCAGGCGTCGTCGTTACAGCAGCCAAAGTGCTTTTCACGTCGCTTCCGACAAACGGTCCGCTCCCGGGCCTGCTTGCCGAGTGCGACCGGGTGCTCCGCGGAATGCGCCTTCCAGGTTTCCAAATGTGTCTGGCCATCGCCCGGATTTCACCGCGCGAAGCCATGGTCGTCTCGGCCGGGATGCCTCCCGTCCTTATCCACCGCGCGCAGACAAACGTGGTCGAGGAGCTGGGCGCCGGAGGCCTGCCTCTAGGGAGCCGGCTTCCGGCCGTCTACGAGGAGCGGCGGGCCAGCCTCGACCTGGGAGACACACTTCTTTTCGCGAGCGATGGATTCGCGGAACTGCTCGGCCCCGAGGGAGCTCAGCTGGGTTACACGGCCGCTGCGGCAACGTTTCGCGAGGTTGCCAAGTCCGGCAGCGCCTATGAGGTCGTCGACCGTCTCGTCGCCGCGACGGCCGCCTTCCGTGGCACGCGGCTACAGGACGACGACATCACTTTCACTGTGGTCCGCGTCGTCTCGTAAGCCAGGTGCCGGAACGCGACGGACATAAGACCAAGGTCGAAGGCTTCGCGGTAGTCGGAGTGCCAGTGCCCGCGCTGGTCCAGCGCGACAACCTGCCAGTGCCAGCCCGGCCGCGAGCGCGGCGTAGATTACCCCTTCCATCCAGCGCCTCGGAAGGTGCCGGCTTGGACGTGAGACCCGCCGCCAGGGCCCTGGCACTCACTATGGTTTACCGTTTCGGCGCTTTTCCGGGTTTACGGCTATAATGCCGTCCGGAAGAGGCGACGGATGCCGAAGACGACGGAGCGGGGAGTGAAGTACTCGGTCGAGTTGCCGGAGGACTTGTGGGAGCGGGCGAAGATGCTCGCGCTACGCGAGCGGACGGACCTCCGGCGGCTGGTGATCGAGGGGTTGGAGTTGAGGTTGGCGAAGGCCGCGAAGAAGAAGGGGGTGTAGCGATGAAGCGCAAGCGGCAGGTGGTTTGGAAAGCGGACCGAGGCGACGGGACGATCTTCTATTTCGTGGACGCGGAGACCGGCAAGAAAGTGTCCCCGAACCTGTACCTGTTCTATCGCGCGGCCGGGCGCGAGCACACCGTCTCGACGCGGACAACGGACCTCGGTGACGCGAAGCGGGACTTGAAGCGGCTGACGCGGAACCGAGAGAATGCCAACGAGGGGCTCGACACGTTGAAGGTGCCCAAGACAGAGCGGGTGACCGTCGGCGACCTGCTCGACGCAAACCTTCGACGGGCAGAGGAGAAAAAGCTGAAGAGCCTGCGAAAGGTGAAGAGCTCGACGGAGGTGTTGAAGAACCTGCTCGGGGGCGTTCGCGCGGTGGACTTCAGGCCAGAGCACGTCGATCGGTTCAAGGAGCGGCGGCGCGGGGGCGAGGGCGCGAAGAAGAAGCGGGTCGTGAGTGACACGACGGTGCGGCGGGCGCTCGAGGTGCTCCATCGAGCCTTCACATATGCAGTGGAGCAGAAGGTCCTCCACTACGCGCCGCATATCGAGCTCCCGACCATCGAGAATACTCGGATGCAGGAGATCCCGCTCGAGAAGTTCCCGGCGATCCTGGCGGCGATCGCGTGCCCGGACGTGAAGGACTTCGTCGAGTGGCTGTTGCTGACGGGGATGCGGCCGCACGGGGCTCGGGAGCTTCAATGGGAATGGTTCGACGGCAAGACCTGGACTTTGACGGTACCGCCCGAGAAGAAGGGCAAAGCGCGGGTGTTCGCGATCGAGGGGTCGCTGCGGCGGATCTTCGAGCGGCGGCTCGCCGCGCGCCGGCTCGGCTGCGGATTCATCTTCCACCACGCCGGCCGACCGATGCACGGGAACCGGACGCGCCGCGAGTTCTACGCGGCGCTGGAAGCCTGCGGGTTGCCGCCGGGGCAGAAGGGTTTCACCCTCTACGACACGAAGAAGACGGCGGCCGGCCTGCTGATCGACGCTGGGCTATCGGAGCGGGAGGCGATGCACTTCACGGGGCACAAGACGCCGTCGATGTTCGACCGCTACGTGATCAAGTCGGCGGATCGGCACCGGGCGAGCGTGTTAAAGCGGGACGCGTACCTCGAGGAGCGGCTCGCGGAAAGTCGGCGTCGCGAAACGGAAAGAGTGGTCGATTTTCCTAAGGCTTCAGGAGAAAAATGAGGGTTCGATTCCACCCCCCACAGCCAGTCAATCGCCGATGCCTTCCGCTCCGCTCCGGTCGCCGCATCGCGGAGCCGAAGCCGGCAGGAACGGCATCGCACGTTCGGCCAAAGACGCCGGCAGGCCGCGGAGCGCTTGCAGGATCTCCTCATTCGAATACCGTTGCGAGAAGTGTGTCAAGACGATCGCCTCGTTTTCAAAGAGATCCGCTCGCTCGATGAAGTCCTGCAGGTGCAGGTGCTCGTAAAGGCGAGCCCGATCGACGTCGTCCGACCGAAGGAAAGAGCACTCGATCAAGAGGACGCGCGCCCGGAAGAGCTCGGGCGCCGCATCGAAGATCCCGGCCCCGCAATCCCCCGGATAGGCGAGCAGCGGAATCTCCTCCAGTCGCGTGACTTCTACACCCCGGGCCCTCAGGTCCGCGATCTCCCGTCCCGAAAGTCCGGTAAATTGCTCGCGGAGCTTGTGCCGGACTTCGGAAAACAGATAGCCGACGGTCGGCACCCGATGGCGCCCGGCCAGGACGCGCAGCTCCAGATCGCGGCGCAGCAAGACGCGGTCGCCCGGATGGCTGGCCACCAGCCGCACACCGTAGCTCACGCGCTCGAGTCTCTCGGAGGCGGAGATCCAGGCTTCCAGATCGCCGACCGCCGCCGCCGGAGCAAAGACCCGGGCAGACTCGAGACCCGCCAAGCGCCGCCGCGAGGCATGGTGGGCGAGGCCCGCCGCGTGGTCGAGGTGTCCGTGCGTGAGGCAGACCGTGGGGTAGGAAACGACGTCCTCGGGCGCGCGGCCGAAGTCGAGTAGGCAATGGAATCCGGGAAGCTTGTAGAAAGACTCGTGTCCGGCGATCGACACTCCTTCGATCTCGATTCCCGCCGCGGAGAGACGCACGCGGCCTCTTCCTTCCGGATAGTCGCCAGACATCGGTGAGTGTGGCTCCCCGCGCCAATCCCACCCCGAGGGAGGCGCCCCGATCAGACTACTCTAGGAGCGGTGCGCGTCGACCTTTTCGACTACGAGTTGCCGGGAGAGCTCATCGCGCAGGAAGCGCGCCCCCGCGGGCGGAGCCGGCTGCTCGTCCTGGATCGCTCGACCGGGTTCGTTGCGCACCGCGCTTTCGCGGACCTGCCGGAGATGCTCGGGCCGGGGGATCTCCTGGTCCGCAACGACGTGCGCGTGCGCCGGGCCCGTCTCTACGGCCGGGATCCGGAAGGCCGGTTGGTCGAACTCCTGCTTCTCTCGGCGCTCGGGCCCGAACGCGTCCGGTGGGCGGCGCTCGCCCGGCCGGGCCGCCGGGCCAAGAAGGGGCGCTCCATCCGGTTCCCGGAGGGCTTGAGCGCCCTGGTCGCGGACGTCCGAGACGATGGCCGGCGCGAAGTCGTCTTCGACCGGGCGATCGACGACTCGCTCCTCGAGCGCATCGGAAACGTGCCCCTTCCGCCTTACATACGCCGGGAACCCGGCCGACCCGACCGGCCCGAGGACCGCGAGGCCTACCAGACCGTCTTCGCCCGCGACCCGATCGCGGTGGCCGCGCCGACGGCCGGACTTCACTTCACGCCGGAGATCCTGTCCCGAATTGCCGAACGGGGGTGCCGGATCGCCGACCTGACGCTCGCCGTCGGGGCCGGGACCTTCAAGCCCGTGACGGCGAAGGACACGAAAGAGCACACGCTCGATCCCGAGGAGGTCTTCCTCCCGGAACCGACGTGGGCGCTGATCCGGGAGGCCCGGGTCACATCCCGGCGCGTCGTCGCCGTGGGAACGACGGTAGTGCGCGCTCTCGAAGCCGCCGATCGGCTCCAAGGCATCCCCGCAAGCGGCACCCTGCGCTTTGCGACGGATCTCTTCATCACGCCGGGATTCGAGTTTCGCGTCGTCAATACCTTGCTGACGAACTTCCATCTTCCCCGCTCCACTCTGCTGATGCTCGTTTGCGCGTTCGCGGGTCGGGAAAACGTGCTGGCAGCCTACGGCGAAGCGATCCGCGAGGGATACCTGTTCTATTCCTACGGTGACGCCATGCTCGTTCGGTGACTCCGAGCTATCCGACCGCCGACCGGGGAATGGACAGGGCATCGATCATCCGGCGCATCGCCGCCGTGTGCGCGGCGGAGGTTCCGCAGCAGCCCCCGATGATGCGGGCTCCGATCGCAAGCCATTCTCGCGCCAGGAGCGCATATTCCTCCGGCTCGATCCTCTCGGAAAAGAGCGTCTGCTCCGAGCCCGAAGGCGGTCCGAGGTTTCCGTAGGCCGCCAGAGGCGCGCCCGGGACCGCCTCCGCGAGAAGACGCAGATCGGCGAGAACGCGGCGGGCCGGAACGCAATTGATCGAGAGCACCTCGGGGCGAAGCGGCTCGATCGCCCGCGCCGCCTCCTCGACCGGCTCGCCGGACAGCAGCTGTCCCTCCCCGTCCGTGACGACCGAAGCGACAAGGGCCAACCCGGTCTGCTTGGCGGCGCGAACCGCGGCGACCAGTTCGCGGATCGTGTTCTGTGTCTCGACCAAGATCAGGTCGGCTCCGGCGAAGGCCAGGATGGCGGCCTGCTCGCCATGCTCCCGCGCGAGGGCCTCGTCATCGGGCACCAGGTCCGGGCGATAGCAATCCTCGAGCGGCGAAAGGGACCCGGCTACGAGGATCGGCCTCGGCGACTCGCCGGCGACCCGGCGCGCGAGAGCCACCGCCTTTCGCGTGAGCTCCTCGGAGCGCCGCGCCTTGCGGCCCTTCTGCAGCGTGCGGCGGTGCGTGCGGAAGGTGTTCGCCGTGAGGATGTCGGCGCCGGCCTCCGCCTCGTCGCGGTGGATCTCGAGCACCAGCGACGGCGCCTCGATCAGGGCCCAGGCGCTCCAGAGCGGCAGCGAAGACCGGGCTCCCCTCCGCTCGAGCTCCGTTCCCATGGCGGCGTCGAGCAGGAGGGGAGACGGTCCCGACAGCCGCTCCCGCAGCGGTGGGCTCTTCATACAAAAAAATAAGGCCGGATAGAAATCCGGCCTAATGAAATTAGGCTATTCACGCCTAGAACTAGTACACTTCTAAATACTTCTCGGTCTCCCATGGCTGCACGCGGGAGATGTACTCGGCCCACTCCCCGCGCTTGGCCTCCAGAAAATGAGTCAGGATGTGCTCGCCCAGCGCGTCGGTCACCACGTCGTCTTTCTCCAGGTTGTCGAGCGCCTCGGAGAGGTTGGCCGGCAACTGCTCGATCCGGAGGCGCCGCTTCTCGCGCTCGCTCATCTTGAAAACGTTTCGGTCGACCGGATCTCCCGGGTCCATTCGATTCTTGACCCCATCCAGACCCGACGCCAGCATCACGCCGAACGCCAGGTAGGGGTTGCAGGCCGGATCGGGCATCCGGACCTCGATGCGTGTTCCCATCCCCCGCCGTGCGGGCACTCGCACGAGAGGCGAGCGGTTTCGCATCGACCAGGCCACGTTGACCGGCGCCTCGTACCCGGGAACCAAACGTTTGTACGAATTCACGAGCGGGTTGGTCACGGCGACGAAGGCCTTGGCGTGGCGAAGGATGCCGCCCGTGTAATAGATGGCCGTCTTCGAGAGCTGGTACTTCGCCTTCGCGTCGTAGAAAACGTTGTTTCCCCGCTTGTCGAGAAACGATTGATGGGTGTGCATGCCCGACCCGTTGACGCCGAAGATCGGCTTGGGCATGAACGTCGCGTGGAGACCATGATCCATCGCCACTTTCTTGACGACGAAACGGAACGTGGACACGCGATCGGCCGTCGTGACCGCATCGGCATATTTGAAGTCGATCTCGTGCTGTCCCGGGGCGACTTCGTGGTGAGCGGCCTCGACCTCGAAGCCCATCTGCTCGAGCGCGAGGACGATGTCGCGTCTGGCTTCTTCGCCCCGGTCGACGGGCGTCAGATCGAAATATGCCCCCTCATCGTGCGTATCGACGATCGGATCGCCATTGGCGTCACGTCGGAAGAGGAAGAACTCGGCTTCGGGCCCCGTCACGAGCGTGTAACCCAGGGCCGCCGCCTTGTCCATTTGTCTCTTCAACGTCATGCGCGGGCAGCCGGAAAACGGGCTGCCGTCGGGGTTGTAAACGTCGCAGATCAGGCGGCCGACCTTCTCTCCGCCCTGATGCGCCCAGGGATAGATCCCGAAGGACGCCAGATCCGGAACCAGATTCATGTCCGACTCTTCGATTCTCGTGAAGCCTTCGATCGAGGAGCCGTCGAACTGGATCTCGCCGTCCAGAGCCTTTTCGAACTGCGAGCGCGGGACCTCCACGTTCTTGATGACCCCGAGGATGTCGGTGAATTGAAGCCGCAGGAATCGCACGTTCTCGGCGTCGCAAACCTTCAGGATCTCGGTCTTGGAGAGACCCGGCCCGGCCGCATCGAATTTCAGGACCTTCGCCTTTGCCATTCTGACCTCCGTTTTTTGCAGGATGTGCGTGATTTTAGTGACGGAGTTGCAGAATTCAAGCTAATTCTGGCGAAAAGGACCCAAAAATTGCGCATCCTGCACACTTTCGTGTGCATTTTGACGCGAGGGGCCTTGCCGGACACTGGCTCCCTAGCTCGAGAAATTGATTCCCAACGACTCGAGAATCCTCAGGAGCAACCCCGGGCGCTGCCCGCCATCCACGCGGCGCAACGCGCGCGTCACGGCGCGCACGGCGGCACGGCGAACCGGCTCCGGCGGAAAGGGGAACGGGGGACGCCGCACCATGGAGAGTTCGAGCAACGGGCTTTTTCGGGCGAGGGCCAAGTGGGCGAGGATTCTCCCTGCCAAGCGGGTGCTCCCGAGCCCGTGGCCGGTGTAGCCGAGCCCGTAGAGGAGTCGGCCGCCCAGCGCCTCGCCAAAAAAGGGCGTGAGCCGGGTGGTCGAACAAATCGGCCCTCCCCAGGCGTACGGGAAGCGCAGGTCCGAAAGAGGCGGGAAGTGACGGCGAAAACTGGCTCGCAGGCTCTCGTAGTGCGCGGGCGAATGGTCGCAACCGGGATCGACGCGGTTGCCCGGGTAGTAGACGGCTTCGCTCGTCCCGAAGAGAATGCGGCCGTCGGATGTCAAACGATAGTAGTTGAAGAAGGTCCGGGCATCCGTGACGCCCTGCCGCCCGCGCCAGCCAATCGCCTCCCGCTGCGCCTCCGTCAGTGGCTCGCTGACGAGGATGTAGTCGTAGAGGGGCAGGAACCGGCGGAGCAGGCGCGGCCGAAGCCGGTGACTGTACGCGTTGGCCGCGAGCACCACCCGATCGGAGGACATGGATCCTGATCTCGATTGCGCCACGACGCGCCCTGCCGAGCGGGAAAGCCTCTGGACCGAGGTTTCTTCGAAGACCGCGATTCCCCGCCGCAACGCCTCCCGGCGAAGTCCCTCGAGAAGCTTCATCGGATGGAGCGTGCCGCTCTTCGGAGCGAGCGCCGCGCCGAGGTAGAGGGGGCTCGACAGCTCGGATTGCGCTTCCGATGCCTCGAGGAATCGCCAATCGGAAAGGCCCAGCCGGTGCGCGAAAGCGACCGATTCCCGAAGCTGCCCGACGTGAGCGGGTGTCAAGGCCATGATCAACTGCCCAGGCCTCTCGAACTCCGCATCGATGCCCGAGAGCGACAGAAAGCGGGCGAGTTCGTCCAGGTTCTCCCGGCCGAGCCGCGCCAGCTCTCGCGCCTCGTCCATGCCGAAGTGCGAAGCGGCAAGCTCATGGGAATGGTCGAGCGTCTCCCCGACGATGCCGGCGTTGCGTCCGGAGGCGCCGTCGCCCGCCATCCCTTGCTCGAGGATCGCGATCCCGAGCGAGGGCTCGAGATCCTTCAGGAAGAGGCCGGTCCAGAGACCCGTGAACCCGGCCCCGACGATGGTGACGTCGGCGACGTGGTCGCCGGAGAGCGGCTCCGCCGCCCGTCGAGGACGGGTTGCCAGCCAGTAGCAAGCCGATTCGATGGGTGGCGGGGCGGAAGAAGAGGTCACGGACGACCCGTCGCGGGCATGGAATCGGCCGCTACAGTCGATTCTCCCGATAGACCTCGGCGAGAGAGTCTTCCAAGGCTGCCAGGAACTTGTCGAGCTGCGCGTACTCGACCACGAGCGGAGGCTCGATCCGAAGCACTCGGGCATTGATGTAGGTGCCCGAAATCAGGATCTGGCGGGCGAAGAGGCACTTGGCTACCGCGTAGCCCAGATCGTGGCTCGCAAATTCCATTCCCAGCATGAGGCCTCGCCCCCGCGCTCCCTCCATCACCTTCGGGTACTTCGCCGCCAGACTGTTCAAGCGCGGCAACAGGTAGTCGCCCTTCTCCCCTGCCTGCCGGGGCAGATCCTCTTCGAGCAGCACGTTGATCGTCGCGATCGACGCGGCGCAGCACACGGGGTTCCCGCCGAAGGTGGTCGTGTGGAGGAAAGGGTTCTCGATGTATTTCTCCCAGGTGCGCGGGGTGCCTACGCAGGCGCCGATCGGCAGCACGCCTCCTCCGAAGCCCTTGCCGAGGGCCATCAGATCCGGGACGACGCCGTCCCACTCGCAGGAAAACATCCGCCCGCTGCGTCCCATGCCGCTCTGGACCTCGTCCAAGATGAGCATCGCGCCGAATCGGTCGCAGATCTCCCGCGCCGCCGGCAGATAGCCGGGGGGCGCCACGTTGATACCCCCTTCCCCCTGAATCGGCTCGAGCACGACCGCCGCGACCTTCTCGCCGGTGAAATCCGCGCTCTCGACCACCGAGCGCAACGCCGCGACATCTCCGAACGGCACGTGCGTCCAGTGCTGCAGGGGCAGGAAGGGCTCGCGAAACATCGCCTTGGAGGTCCCGCCGAGCGATCCCAAGGACTTGCCGTGGAAGGCGCCGATCGCTCCGACGAAGTGATGACGCCCCGTCGTCAGGATGGCCATCTTGAGGCACGCCTCGACCGACTCGGTGCCCGAGTTGGTCAGGAACGCGAACTGCAGATCTCCGGGCGTGATCAACGAGACCAGGTGCGCCAGGTACGTGCGGAGCGGATCGATGAGCTCCTGGGAGTGGATGGCCTGCCGGTCGAGTTGCTCGCGCACCGCTCCGACGACCTTCGGGTGACGGTGGCCGACGACGTAGATACCGAAGCCCCCGAGGAAGTCGAGGAACTCCTTCCCGTTGACGTCGCGGAAGACGGCTCCGGCGTCGTCCCACTCGACCGCGGTGTAGTCCGTCGAGACCGACTTGCGATACTGCAGAAACCCGGCGTTGACGTGCTCGGACCAATAGCGGACCGAGTCGGCGATCACGCGCTCGCGCTCGGCCGCCGTGAGGCTCTTCTTGCCGATCAGGCCGAGCACGTAGGCAGATTTCTCGCGGGCGGCCTTCAAGTCCTGGGGCATGGAATCGGCTCCTGGAAAGGAGAACTACTTCGATTTCACCTGGGTCCAGACCTCATCATATAGCTTCAAGGCCGGACCGATGTCCCGGAGGAACTCGAGCTTCTCCATGATCGCCGGAGGGGGATAGATCGCCGGATTCGCGCGGTCCTTCGGTTCGATGAAGGGCAGGGCGGCGCGGTTCGGTGTCGCGTACTGAGTGAAGTTCGAGATCCGCGCTCCGGTCTCCGGCTCGAGCACGAAGTTGATGAACTTCTCCGCCATCGTCCGGTTCGGAGCCTGGGCCGGGATCGCCATGTTGTCCATCCAGATCTCGCTCCCCTCCTCCGGAACGAAATACTCGGTCTCGGGATCCTCCCGCATCCCCCGCACGGCGTCGCCGTTGTAGGCCATCGCCGCGACGACACCGCGGGAGAGCACCCGGTTCTTCCCACCGACTCCCCCTTCGAAGCCGGCGCAGCGGCGCTTGGTCTCGAGCAGCGTGTCGCGCGCCTCGAGCAGCTCCCGCGGGCTCGTGCTGTTCAAGGAGTGGCCACGGAACTTGAGGGCCGCCCCGATCGTCTCCCGGATCCCGTCGATGAGCATGAATGAACCGGGCTGCTTGGCCGGATCGAAGAACAGGCCCCAGGTGCGCTCGAGCGTCTGCCCCGGCTTCTTCCGAAGATAGATCCCGTTGGTGCCCCACTGGTACGGCGCCGTATAGCGGTTGCCGGGATCGAAGAACGGGCTCGCGAAGCGCGGCTCGATGTTGGCGAGGTTGGGCACGTTTTCATGCCGGATCTCCTGGACGAGCTTCAAGCGCAACAGCGCCGGCACGACGTAATTGGTGGGGGTGATCACGTCGTAGAGCGAGGAACCGCCCTGCTGAAGCTTGGCCATCATGCTCTCGAGATCCTCGAACACGTCGAGCGTGACCTTGCAGTCGTAGCGCTTCTCGAAGTCCCGAATGACCTGCGGGTCGATGTACTCGCTCCACATCAAGAGGTTCAGCCGATTCTTCGGAGCAGCCGCGCGGCCGAAGAGAAACGCCGCCCCGACGAGGACCAGGACCACCTGGAAGGAACGCACGCGCAGCCGCGGAGGCAGCGACATGAGGAGGGTCCCGGCCACCGAGGCCAGCACGATCAGCGTCGACAGGGCGTTGATGTCGGGCGTAATGCCCCGTTTGACCGACGAATAGATCAGAATCGGCAAGGTCGTCGAGCCCGGCCCGGCCGTGAAGAAACTGACGACGAAATCGTCCAGAGACAAAGTGAACGCGAGCAGGGCTCCGGCCACGATCCCCGGCGCAATCAAAGGCAGCGTGACGTGGCGAAAGGTTTGCCATCCGTCGGCCCCGAGGTCCCGCGCCGCCTCCTCGATCGACGGATCCATGCCCGAGAGGCGCGACCGCACGACGATCGCGACGAACGGAATCTGGAAGGTGATGTGGGCCAGGATCATCGTCGGAAGGCCCAGCTCGAAGAGCCCGGTCCACCGCCGCAGCAAGGCGAAGAAGAGGAGCATCGCCACGGCCATGACGATGTCGGGGATCACGACCGGGATGTACATCAGCCACGAGAAGATCCTCTGGCCCGCGAACCGGTAGCGGGCGAGTCCGTAGCCGAGCAACGTGCCGAGCAGAGTCGACACGAGAGTGCTCGCGAGGGCAAGCACCACCGTGTTTTCCGCCGCCAGAATCTTCTCCGAGCTCTGGAACAGTTCCCGATACCAACGCGTCGTGAAGCCGCTCCAGACCATGCCGTAGCGGCGCGCGTTGAAGGAGTAGACGGTCACCACGGCAATCGGCGCGTACAGAAAGAGGTAGGTGACGGCGGCGGAGAACCAGAGAGGAACGGACAGCCGCCTCACAAGAGCTCCTGCCCCCGCTCCCCCGCCACGCGGGCATAGAGCCACAGGCCGCCCATGACCACCGCCATTCCGACGAACGCCAGGGCCGATCCGAACGGCCAGTCCCGACTCGGCCCGAACTGCTGCTGGATCGCATTGCCGAGCAGCGCCGTCTTGGCGCCGCCCAGGAGATCCGGTATCACGAACTGGCCCGTCGCCGGTATGAAGACGAGGATGATCCCCGCAACCAGGCCCGGCATGACTTGCGGCAGGATCGCGTGCCGGAAGACGCGAGGTCCATCGGCCCCCAGATCCATCGCCGCCTCCGCAATCGACCAGTCGAGTTTCTCGACCGCCGTATAGAGCGGCAGGACGAGGAATGGCACATAGGCGCAGAGCATCCCCACGGTGACGGCGAACGTACCCGGATAGAGGGCCGACCCGTCGGGAATGAGGCGAAGCGCCGCCGCCAGCCGGGCCAGCGGGCCCTCGGCGCCGAAGAGGATCTGCCAGGCGTAGGTACGGATGAGCAAGTTCGTCCAGAAGGGGACGATGACGAGTGTCAGGGCGACGTTCTTGAAGCGCGGGGAGAGGGCCGCGATGAAGAACGCGAGAGGAAAGGCCGCGATGACACAGGCAGCCGTCGTACCGGCGGCGAGCACGAGGCTCCGCGCGATGATCAGCGGATACAGCGGCTCGAATCCCAGGACGCCGAACCCGGCCAACCGCCGGTAGTTTTGCAGGGTGAACGGCCCACCGAAGTCGCCGTAAGGGCCGCGCGTCAGGAAGGCGATCACGGCGACGGCGAGCAGCGGAGCCAGAAGGAAGAGGCTGACCCAGAAGATGCCTGGCCCGCTCGTCGAGAGCGAGCGCAGAAACTGGCCGGCGCGCGTCAGACGCTCGCCGAATCGGACCTCCTCCCTTGAGCCGAGAGCCATCGGGCCGTCAGTCCTCGAGCACGACGAGCGAGGAAGAAGGGAGCGCCGCGACGCAGGAATCGCCAACGGAATAGGTCGGAGCGCCGGCGCCGGCGTTCAAGGCGTAGGCCGTCAGCCGGGCCGAACCGGCCTCGAGAATGTAATGCGTTTCCGAGCCGATGTAGATGATTTGCGACACTTTGGCCGTAGCGCGGTTCTCCCCCGTCGCCTCCGAAGGCGACAGCACGAGGACCTTCTCCGGCCGGATCGCGAGGCTGAAGCAACGGCGGTCGAGCGTCCCGAGAGCCCCCGGCTCCAGCCGCAGCGGGCCCACTGCCGTGTCGACCGTGACACTCTCCCCTCGCCTCTCGCGCACGGCGGCGTCGAGCAGATTGCAAGAGCCCAGGAACTGGCCAACGAAGCGGGTGCGCGGCCTCTCGTAGAGGCGGTGCGACTCGTCGACCTGCTCGATCCTGCCGGCCCTCATGACGGCAATCCGGTCGCTCATGACCAGGGCCTCCTCCTGGTCGTGGGTGACATAGACGAACGTGATCTGGAGTCGCCTCTGGAGGCTCGAAAGCTCGACCTGAAGCTCCTTGCGGAGCTTCAGGTCCAGGGCCCCCAGCGGTTCGTCCAAGAGCAGAACCCGAGGCTCGTTGACGAGCGCGCGGGCGAGCGCGACCCGCTGCTTCTGCCCGCCCGAGAGCTGCGCCGGCTTGCGATCGGCAAAGGAGCGGATCTGTACCAGATCCATCATCCGGTCGACGCGCTCGGCAGTCTCGGTGGGAGAGACCTTCTTCATTCGCAGACCGAAGGCGACGTTGTCGCGGACGGTCATATGGGGAAAGAGCGCGTAGGACTGGAAGACGGTGTTGACGGGGCGCCGGTGCGCCGCGAGTCGGTTTGCGTCGACACCCTCGATGCGCACGCTCCCCTGGTCGGGCAAGTCGAGGCCCGCGAGGATCCGCAGCAGCGTGGTCTTCCCGCATCCCGAGGGCCCGAGAAGCGAGAAGAACTCCCCCTGCCGGACGGCGAGCGAAACGTCGTCCAAGGCCACTTGCTCCCCGAAGCGGCGCGTCAGCCCTTGAACCTCGACGGCCGGATGGCCGGACGGCCCGGATCCTTCCCCCGTTGGCGTCGCCGCCGCGGCCATGGTCACCCCCTCGAAGACGCTTCCCGGATCCTCGAAGCCGGGCGAATCCTACCACCCTGGGATCGGAAGAAACCGCACGGGATCAGCACGTTACCCGGTCCTGGCGGCTCCGGCCGCGCCCCGTGATAGGCTCTGTCTGAGTCCATTCGGACTCAACTTCTCAGCCCTTAGGCCACTCGCCATGTCCCGCTCGATCGTCTTGAAGACCGCCGTCCCCGGCCCCCGCTCGGTCGCGCTTGCCGCCCGCCGCCAGAATGCCGTCCCCCGGGGCATCGCCCATTCGACGCCCGTCTTCGCCGAGAGAGCGGAGGGGGCCCTCGTCACGGATGTGGACGGCAACACCTTCATCGACTTTGCGGGAGGCATCGGAACGTTGAACGTCGGCCATGCCAATCCTGACGTCGTGCGCGCCGCCTCCGAGCAACTCCAGAAGCTGACCCATGCCTGCTTCAGCGTGGCTCCGTACGAGGGTTACGTGGCCGTGGCGGAGAAGCTCAACCAAATGGCGCCCGGCGCCTTCCCCAAGAAAACGATGCTCGCCAACAGCGGCGCCGAGGCGGTGGAGAACGCCGTCAAGATCGCCCGCAGCTTCACCGGGCGCGAGGCCGTCGTCGTCTTCGATCATGCCTTTCACGGCCGCACTCTGCTGACGATGAGCATGACGAGCAAAGTGCGCCCCTACAAGTTCGGCTTCGGTCCCTTCGCGCCCGAGGTCTACCGGCTGCCGTATCCCTATGCCTATCGCGGCCCATTCCCCGACGCCGCCGCTTACGAGGCGGCGGTCGAGGAGTTCTTCTTCACCCAGGTCGCGGCCGAGAAGGTGGCTTGTCTGGTACTCGAGCTCGTCCTCGGAGAAGGGGGCTTCGCCGTCGCGCCTCCCGAGGCCGTGTCCTTCCTCGCCCGGCTCTGCAAGGCCCGCGGCATTCTCCTCGTCGTGGACGAGGTCCAGACGGGATTCGGCCGCACGGGCCGGATGTTCGCGTGCGAGCACTACGGAGTCGAGCCGGATCTTTTGACGATGGCCAAGTCGTTGGGCGGCGGCCTGCCGATTTCCGCCGTCACCGGCCGGGCGGAAGTCATGGACCACGCGCCCGTCGGGGGGCTGGGCGGCACCTACGCCGGCAACCCCGTGGCCTGCGCGGCCGCCCTCGCGGCGCTGGAGTTCATGGAGAAGAGGCGCCTGCCGGAACGCGCCGCCGAGATCGGCCGGAGGGTCGAAGAGCGCTTCCGCTGCCTCTACGACCGGTTCGCCTTCATCGGCGACGCGCGAGGCCTGGGGGCCATGCGCGCCCTGGAGCTCGTCGTCGACCGCGAGAGCAAGGAGCCCGACAAGGAGCGCACGAACCGGGTCGTCCGGAAGGCCTACGAGAACGGTCTGATCCTGATCTCGGCCGGCACCCACGGCAACGTCATCCGGACACTGATGCCACTGGTGATCACCGATGAGCAGCTCCAGGAGGGGCTGGAGGTCCTGGAGCATGCGCTCGCATAGGCGGCGACGGTTCTTCTTCTCGGTCGCAGACTCTTAGGCGGACCCGACTCGCCCGACAAAGGATCTCTCAAGAGACGGGAAGTGGGGTCACCATGGATACCAAAGAAATCCTGAAAGAGTCTCAGCGCTGGCTGGACATCATCTCGACGCCGGACTTCTCGGAGGAGCAGAAGGCGAAGATCGTCGCGGACACCGTCGACAACTTTTCCTTCTATTACAACCGCGGCTATCTCGACTACCGCAAGTCGGTCATCGAGATGCGCGACAGCCCGGCCCTCGAGTGGGAGGGCCAGGGCTCGATGTTCCGCGACATCATGGGCCGCGAGTTCATCGACTGCCTGGGGGGCTACGGAATCTATAGCGCGGGCATCCGCCACCCCAAGATCGTGAAGGCGGTCGCCGACCAACTCGCCCGAATGCCCCTTTCCAGTCAGGAGCTGCTCGACCCCCTCCGCGGGGCGTTGGCGGAGCTCTTGGGCGAAATTGCGCCGGGCGACCTTCAGTACTCCTTCTTCATCAACAACGGCACCGACGCCATCGAGGGCGCCATCAAGCTCGCGCGCCTCTTCACGGGGAAATCGAACTTCATCTCCTCCCTGCGGGGCTTCCACGGGAAGAGCTGCGGCTCGCTCTCGCTGCTCGGCAAGTGGGAGTACCGGGAGCCGTTCCTGCCGCTCCTGCCCGGAATTCAATTCGTCGAATTCGGCGACGCCGATGCGGTGATCGACGAGCTCTACAAGTCGGACGCGACGAGCAAGGGTGTCGCCGCCGTGATCATGGAGCCGGTGCAGGGAGAAGCGGGAGCCATCGTCCCCCCGGACGACTTCTGGCCCCGGATCCGCAAGGCCTGCGACGAGTACGGTGCGCTGCTGATCGCCGACGAGGTTCAGACGGGTCTCGGCCGCACGGGCAAGATGTTCGGGGTGGAGCATTGGAAGACCGTGCCCGACATCATGTGCTTGGGCAAGGCGCTCGGCGGCGGCGTGATGCCCCTGTCGGCGTTCATTTCGACTCCCAAGATCTGGAACGTTCTGGAGACGAACCCGTTCATTCACACTTCGACGTTTGGCGGAAACCCCCTCGCCTGCGCGGCCGGGATCGCCGCCGTGAACGTGACGCTCGAGGAGGATCTGCCCGCGCAGGCGGCCCGCAAGGGCAAGTACTTTCTCGGCCAGCTCATCGCGCTGCAGCTCACCTACGATCGCATCATCCGCAAGGCTCGGGGAAAGGGCCTGCTCCTCGGCCTCGAGTTCGCCAACACGGTGATCGGGTACAAGGTGGTCTCCGGTCTCTTCAAACGAGGCGTGCTCGTCGCGGGCACTCTCACCAATTCGAAGGTCGTCCGGATCGAACCGGCGCTGAACATCCCCGACCCGCTCATCGACAAGGTTCTCGATGCCCTGGAGGAGACGCTCAAGGAGGTGGACCAGACGACTCCGGACATCACGCCCGACAGCGACGAGTAGACGGATGCGTGTCGCTCTTCTCGGGGCCGGCGGAGCCATGGCGTCGGTGGTCCTCAAGGACCTGCTCGAGTTCGCGCCGGATGTCTCGGTCACGCTCGCGGACCGGCGGCCCGTCGTCGCCACGGATCCACGGGTCCGTTGGGTCGCAGCAGACGTTCGCGACGAGGCGGCAACGGCCCGCCTGCTCGAGGGTCACGACGTCGTCTTGAACTGCGTCACCTATTACTTCAACATGCCGGTCATGCGCGCGGCACTCTCGGCGGGCGTTCCCTATGCCGACCTGGGAGGCCTGTACCACGGCACCCTCGAGCAGTTCGCCCTGGACGAAGAGTTCCGACGCGCCGGCGTGCCGGCGGTGCTCGGCATGGGCTCGACCCCGGGGATCACCAACGCCATGGCCGGGGAGCTCGCCCAGGGGCTCGATACGGTCGAGGCAATCCACGTCCGAGTCGGATGCATCGACCGAAAAGCCGCCGGCCCGCTTCCGGTGCCGTACGCGCTCGACACGATTCTCGACGAGTTCTCGCTCGAGCCGATGGTCTTTCGCGACGGCCGGCCGGAGGCGGTCGCTCCGATGAGCGGAGAAGAGACGATCGTGTTCCCGCAGCCCATCGGCCAAGTCCGCGCCTTCTACACGCTGCACTCCGAGGTCGCCATGTTTCCGCGGTCCTTTCCGGATCTCCGAGAGTCGAGCTTCAAGGTCGCCTTCGACCCCGAATTCACCGTCAAGATGCGGTTCCTGGTCGAGCTGGGCTTCGCCTCCCGGGAACCCCTCGCAGGCGGCGGCTCACCGCGAGACGCGCTTCTCGCGTTGGCCGCGAAGCTGCCCCGGCCAGCTGCCGAGCCCGACGACTGCGACGTCCTCCGCGTGGACGTCTCCGGGACAAGCCAGGGGCGCGCGACCCGGGCCCGCGCCGAACTGACGGTTCATCCGCACCCCGACTGGAGGGTCGGCGCAGGCGCGCTCGACACCGGTGTGCCTCTCTCGATCGTGGGACAGATGCTCGCGCGCCGAGAGATCGCCCCGTCCGGCGTGCTCTGTCCCGAAACGGTTCTGCCGAACTCCTCCTTTTTCGGCGAGCTCGAGCGCCGGGGCATGCGCGCGAGGTTCGAGCCGGATTCGAGGAGCCAGTAGTGAGGAGAACACCTTGAGCATCGAATCGATCAACCCCTCCACGGGCGCGCTCTTGCGCCGCTTCGAGCCCCTCCCCGCAGGCGAGCTGGCTCGCCGTGTGGTCGCCGCCAGCGAGACTTTTCGAAAATGGCGGGAAACCCCGTTTGCCGAGCGGTCGGCGCTGATGAAGCGGGCCGGGGAGCTGTTGGAGTCGGAGAAGGCGCGCCATGGAGAGTTGATGACTCTCGAGATGGGCAAGCCCATCGGCGCGGCGGTCGCCGAGGCCGAAAAGTGCGCGTGGGTCTGCCGGTACTACGCCGAGAACGCCGAGCAGTTCCTCGCCGACGAGAAGGTCGAAACCGACGCCTCTCAGAGCTTCGTCCGATATCAGCCGCTCGGAACCGTCCTGGCGGTCATGCCTTGGAACTTTCCTTTCTGGCAGGTCTTCCGGTTCGCCGCGCCGGCCCTCATGGCGGGCAACGTCGGCCTGCTCAAGCACGCCTCCAACGTGCCGCAATGCGCGATCGCGATCCAAGAGATCTTCGAGCGCGCCGGCTTTCCCGAGGGCGTGTTCCAGACCCTCTTGATCGGCTCCTCGCGCGTCGGAGCCCTCATCGCCGATCCGAGGATCCAGGCGGTCACGCTCACCGGAAGCGAGGCGGCCGGGATGGCGGTGGGGCGGGCCGCCGGCGGCGAGATCAAGAAAGTCGTTCTCGAGCTCGGGGGCAGCGATCCCTTTCTCGTGATGCCTTCAGCCAACCTCGAGGCCGCCGCCTCGACCGCGGTCAAGGCCCGAACGCTCAACAACGGCCAGTCCTGCATCGCCGCCAAGCGTTTTCTGATCCACCGCGACATCGCCGCGGAGTTCACGCATCGCTTCGTCGAGAAGGCGGCGGCGCTGAAGATCGGCGATCCCATGGACCCGGCGACGGAGATCGGTCCCCTGGCGACGCCGGCAATCCGCGCGGAAGTCGACGCTCTGGTTCAGAAGACCATCGGGGCCGGCGCCAAGCTGCTTCTCGGCGGCCGGCCCCTCGACCGGCCCGGGAACTTTTACGCCCCGACCGTCCTCGCCGACGTTCCGGGGGGCAGCCCGGGCGCCGACGAGGAGATCTTCGGCCCCGTGGCGAGCCTCTTCCGATTCGATAGCCTCGAAGAAGGAATCGCGCTCGCCAACCGGACCCGGTTCGGCCTCGGAGCCTCGGCCTGGACCCAGGACAGCGCCGAGCAGAATCGGCTGATCTCGGGCATCGAGGCCGGCGCCGTCTTCATCAACGGCATGGTCAAGAGCGATCCGCGCCTCCCCTTCGGCGGCGTGAAGAAGTCCGGCTTCGGCCGGGAGCTCTCGGAGCACGGCATCCGGGAGTTCGTCAACGTCAAGACGGTGTGGGTGGCATGAATCGCCCGTCGGGCCGGCCGCAGCCGGGCGAGTATGCGCCCTACGCGCAGGATGACGTCGCGCTCGTGCAGGGCGAGGATGCCGGCGGCGCTCTGGCGGCCCAGCTTCCCGAGACCCTGGCGCTGCTCTCCTCCGTGGACGAGCGCCGCGCCACGCGCTTCCGCTATGCGCCGCGAAAGTGGACCATCAAGCAGATCGTGGGGCATCTCTCCGACGACGAGCGGATCTTCGTTTACCGGATGCTGTGCCTGGCGCGCGGCGACCGGCGCGTGCTGCGCGGGTTCGACGAGAAGGCCTACATGCGTCGCGCCGGCTTCAACGACCGTCCCTTTTCCGAGCTGCTCGATGAGCTCTCGGCGGTGCGGGCGGCGACACTGGCGTTTCTGCGCGGCCTGCCGGACGAGGCCTGGGCCCGCAGCGGAACCGTCAACGGGTACCCCGCCACCGTCCGCGGCCTCGCCTTTCACGTGGCCGGGCACGAGCTCCATCACCGGAGGATCCTTCGGGAGCGCTACCTCGCCGGTTGACGACGCGCTATTTGCGCCAGTCTTCGTCGTCTCGCCGCCCCCGTTCCGACGGTCAGCTCGGCAGAAAGCTCGCCCCGACCGTCTGCGCGATGCGGGCCATGACGTGCTTGACCTGCGAGTAATCCTCCAGGGCGTACATCGACATGTCCTTGCCGTATCCGGACTGCTTGTAGCCGCCGTGCGGCATCTCGGAAACGAGCGGCAGATGATCGTTGATCCAGACGGTGCCGAAGCGTAGGCGGCGCGCGGCGTTCAAGGCGCGGTTGACGTTGGAGGTCCAGACGGAGGCCGAGAGGCCATAGTCCACGTCGTTGGCCCAGCGCAAGGCCTCCTCGTCGTCGCGAAACCGCGTCACGCTGATGACGGGACCGAAGACCTCCTTCTTGACGATCTCGTCGCCCTGCTCGGCGTCGGCGACGATCGTCGGCTGCAGCCAGTAGCCCTTCCCCGCCCTCGCGCCGGCACCGGTCAGAACTCGGACGTGCCCCGTTGCCTTCGCGCGGTCCAGGAAGCCGGAGACCCGTTTCCGGTGCTCGGCCGAGATGACCGGTCCCATGTTGGTCGCCTCATCCTTGATGTCGCCAACCTGTAGCGATTGGACGGCCGGCACCAGATCCGACAGCAACTTGTCGTAGATGCGCTGGCTCGCATAAAGACGGCACGCCGCCGTGCAGTCCTGTCCGCTATTGGCAAAGCCCGCCATCTTGATGCCGGGGATCACCAGATCCATGTCGGCGTCGTCGAAGATCACGACCGGAGCCTTGCCGCCGAGCTCCAGGTGAACCTTCTTGAGCGTCGAGGCCGCGGCCTTCGCCACTTCCCTTCCCGTTGCGACGTCCCCGGTCAGGGACACCATGTTGACCTTCGGGTGGCGCACCAGGCCGGCGCCCACCGGCTCGCCGTGTCCCGTGATCACGTTGAAGACTCCCGGCGGAAAGACGTCCGCCGCGAGCTCGGCGAGCCTCAGAGAGGTCAGGGGCGTTTGCTCGGAGGGCTTCAAGACGACCGTGTTTCCCGCCGCAAGCGCCGGGCCGATCTTCCAGACCGCCATCATGAGCGGGTAGTTCCAGGGAGCGATCGAGCCCACGACTCCGACGGGCTCCCGGCGGATGATGCTCGTGTAGCCGGCCAGGTACTCGCCCGCGGCCCGCCCCTCCAGGCAGCGGCAAGCGCCGGCGAAGAACCGCAGGTTGTCGACGAGAAAGGGGATCTCCGACCGAGCGAGCCCGATGGGCTTTCCGACGTTCTCGGACTCCAGTTGCGCCAGCTCCTCGGCGTGCTGCTCGATCCGGTCCGCGAGCTTCAACAGCATCAGGCTGCGCTCGCCCGGGGTCGAGTCCATCCACTTCTCGAAGGCTCCGGCCGCGGCCTCGACCGCGCGGTCGACGTCGCGCTCCGAACCCCTCGGCACGCGCGCGATCGCCTCCTCGCTCGAAGGATTGAGGATGGGCTCGTCCTGACTGTCGACGGCATCCACCATCTTGCCGTTGACGAAATTCTTGTAGCTCTTCATGGCCGAAGGGCTCCTTTCGCTCGGACGCGGAATCCTATCGCAGCGAATGTTCCGAGCACGGCCTCCACGCTGCGGAGGCGCCGACCCGCCCGCTCCGCCTCGCGAGGACGCTAGAAGCTGACGCGGACTCCCAGGCGCAGCGTGCGCGCCTGCTGGTACGTATTCGGCTGCCCGTAGTGAGCGTTCGTCGGTGTGGGCAAATCGTTGTTGACCTGCTGGGTCGCCCAGACCTGGTCGATCGTGAGCGCGGCCTGGCGGTTGAGCAGATTGAAGGCGTCCGCCAGGAAGTGGACGACGACCGGACCCAGGGCGAGCCCGTAGTCGAGATGCATGTCGATCTCGTAGATGTTCGGCGAGTGTCCTTCGGATCCGCGCGGCAAGATGAAGGTCTCCGGTCCGCCGTAGCCGTCCCACCACCCGACTCGCGAGAGCGGTGTGCCGCTCAGGTAGTAGGCCGACATCGCGAGCGTGAGATTGAAAGGAAAGACGTATGCGGCCTGGAGCTTCGCCTGACTTTGCCGGTCGAGAGTCAGGTTGCCGGTCGAGTTGACGACGAACTCGGGATAATCGAAGTCGTCGGTGATGTTCGGGTCCTTGGCGTTGAATCCGCCGATCGCCCGGAAGCTGCCGTCGAAGTTGCCTTCCAGACTCGAATAGAGATAGCTCGCATAGAGCATCCAGTGGTCCGAGAGTCGCTTCTGGACCGCCAGCTGGACGCCGCGGAAATAGCGGCGGGCGTTGGGGAAGGCCTGCCCGTTGTAGCAGGGGAAGGCGAAGTCCGGAGGGCACGGGGTGACGGTGCTGTTGCCGGGGTTGAAGAAGGCGTAGTTGTCGCAGACATCCACCGGAACGCACGTGTCCTCGAGCACACTGCGCATGGCGCGGAAGATCCCAGTCACCCCGATCGTCCAGTCATTTCCAACCTGACGCTCGACTCCGAAGAGGATCTCCTGCATGTACTCGGTGCTGATGAGCGGATCGATCTCGTTGACGGCGGCACCTTTCAAGGCCGTCGGATAGTCGGCGTCGATCAGCTCCTGGCTGGGAACGACGGACACCGGATCGAAATTGAAGGTCGTCGCGTCCCGTTCGCCGTTCAACGACCGGATGTTCATGTCCATCGGGATGGGCTCGACGAACTCGCCGTAGGAGGCGAACGCCTTGGTCTTTCCGTCGTTTAAGAAGTCCCAGGTGACGCCGACCCGCGGCGACCAGTGATCGATGTTGATGTACGTCGTCAGCCCATTCGGGGTGAGCGAGCCGGGCTCGCCCAGGTATTGCTCCCCCTTGATGAGCTGTCGTGTCCAGCGCACCCCGGCGTTCAAGGTCAGGTTCGGAAGGACCTTCCAGCTGTCCTGCACGAACGCCGAATAAATGTCCTGTTCCGGATTCGCGATGAGGGGCGCGGAGACCGGGTTATCCACGGTCGAGTTGATCGACGCGAAGAAGATGTGCGAGTAGACCGGCCGCTGCGCCGGGTCGTCCGCGAGGGGGCTCAGGATCTGGACGAGCTGCCCGCACGAAGGGCACGCCGCGGTCGCTCCCGAGAAATTCCGTACCACGTCTGCGGTCACCCTCTCCCAATCGAACCCCGCCTTGATGTCGTGGCTGGCCAGCAGATAGGAGCCTGCCAGCCCGGCCGCATCTCGCTTGAACGTCTTCGAATCCCACTGACCGTTGTTGCTGACGCCGATGAATCCGCCGGTCGCGGTGACGAAGTCCCCGGTCGTGTCCTGGACGGCCGGTTGATTCCCATCCGGACCGGGAAGCCGATCCGTGTTCTCGGTGTGAATGCCGCCCGCAGCCGTCAGGAGCCAATTCGCCCCGTAGATCCCTTCGTAGCGAACGCCCCAGTCCGTGCCACCCACCTTGACGTTGCCGTCGTAGGTGGAAGGAGGGCCGATGAGCTGTGTAACGGCGCCCGTGTCTTCCGTGGGGTCCCCGAAGACCGTCCCGATGATCGTGTTCGAGTCGGTGACGTGCCAGGTGAGCTTCCCGGAATAGAGATTGCTGGTCGTCTTCACGTTGGCGGACGTTCCGGCCGTTTCGCCGATCGTGACCTGCCGGTCGAGGCTGTTGTCGACCCGGTCGTAGGCGCCGAAGAACCAGAGACGGTCCTTGACGAAAAAGCCGCCGATGTCGGCACCGTAGTCGTAGTTCGAAAACCCGGTCGGGATGCCGTCGGGCGTCACCGATTCGATGTGCTTGGTGTTGGCTTGCAGGCTGGCATTGTTGAAGTAGCCGAAGCCGTCGCCGTGGAACTCGTTGCCGCCGGACTTGGTGACGACGTTCAGGGTCCCGCCTGTCGAGCCGGCGTACTCGGCCTCGTAGCCGCCCGACTTGAACTCGATCTCCTGCACGAACTCGAAGTTGAGCGTCTTACCTTGGCTCCCGAACTCGACGCCCGTCGTGTTGGCGCCGTCCACGAGATAGTTGTTCTCGAGACCCGTCGATCCGTACACCGTGATCGACTTGTTGCGGGTGTCCGAGCCGTCGGTGCCGACGCCAGCGTCCAGCTGCGCCACCGACGCATAGTTGCGGCCGGTCGGAAGGGCTTCGAATACCTTCGAGTCGAGATTGCGGCCGATCGTGGTGGACTCCGACTGGATCACGGAGGCCTCCGCGGTCACCGATACCTTCTCGGTGACGGCCGGAGTCAGTTCGAACCGGATGCTCAAGTCCTGCGCCAGGCCGAGCTTCAAGGTCTGGGTCCGGGCACCGAATCCCTGGAGCTGCGCCGTCACCGTGTAGCCGCCCGGCGGCAGCAAATTCAGGCTGAATCGACCCT
>DATKAE010000078.1:0-81333 GCA_035498405.1 Thermoanaerobaculia bacterium
CAGAACGGCCAGCGGCGCCGCCGCGCCGGCCGCGAAGGGGACCAGGCGCCTGCGGGCGCGGGTCGAGAGTCCGAGCAGCAGCGCGAGTGGAGACACCGTGTACTCGGAGATCGCGGCCCAACCCGCGAGAAATCCCGCGGCGCAGAGGAGCGCCGTGACGCGGCGATGCCCCTCGCGTTCCCGGGCGAGACACATCAGGTCCCAGGACAGGAAGAGCAGCGAGGCCACCCAGGCGTGAGCGAAGAAGGAGCGCGCGTAGAAGAGAAACGGCGTGCCGAAGGCGACCGCGAACCCCGTCAGCGCGGCCGAAGGGGCGGGGACGAGCCGCGCGACCAGGCGCGCGAGCCCGAGCGCGCAGACGGAGGAGACCGTCAGAATCCGAAGCCAGACGAAGATGGCGTCGGAGGCCGAGTGCGGCGCCGGGAAGAAAAGCCGAAGAAGCCGGTAAACGGGGATCGCCGCCAAGGCCAGACCGGGGGCCTTGTTGGAGTAGAAGCGCCCCTCCGAGACCGATTTGTCCTCGTGGTCTCCCAGCACGGGAATCGCGCCCTCGATACGGAAGGTCGACAGCTCCACCGCGGCGTAGACGGTTTCCAGGCGGGAAAGCTCGTTGGGATTGGCGAAGGGCGGAAAGACGCCGCTGAAGAAGAGAGTCGTGAAGGCGAACGCGGCGACGACGACGCGATTGGCGAGTCGAGAGTTCAGAGCTTCAAGTCTAAGGTCCGCTGCCGTCTTTGCGGCAAGTTTCCGCTCGGCGCCTCAGAATTTAGACCTTAGACTTCCTCGATGTCTCCCCGCGGCCGCGCGATCCTGTCCAGCCTGGCGCTGACCGTCTTCTTCGCTCTTCCCCTGCTGCCGGAGCTTGCCGGCGTGCGCCGACTGGTTTTCCGCGACGCCCACATCACCCACTGGCCCTGGCGTCGCGTGGCCGTCGAGACCCTCGCCTCGGGACAGATCCCGCTCGTCAACGCGGGCGCCTCCGGCGCGCAGCCGCTGCTCGCCAACCCGAACGCGGTTCTTCTCTACCCGACGTTGCTGCTCGAGAAGATTCTTCCGGCCGCTTCCGCCTTCAACCTTCACTACCTCGTGCAGGTGCTCTGGGCATTCTTCGGCGCCCGCGTCCTCGCGCGCACTCTGCGCCAGTCGGAAGGGGCGGCATTTCTGTCCGGGGTCGCCTACGCGTTCTCGGGAATCCTTCTCTCCTTCGCCTCCGGCTTCGCCAATTCTTCCGCCGCGGCGGCCTGGCTCCCCTGGTGCGCGGCCGCCGCCCTCGGGGTCGCGCGGTCGGCGGGATGGCGCGACTCCGCGGCGCGGGTGCCCGCGCTGGCCCTTTCCCTGGGCCTGCAGCTGCTGGCGGGAGAGCCCGCGATCTCGCTCTTGACGGTGCTCTTCTGTGGAGGGATCGGCCTTGTGGAAACCCTCGGCGAAACCCCGGGGCGCGGCGCGCGCACGGCGCGATTCCTGGCGTGCGCGGCGGCGGCGGGCGCCGGCGCAACGGCGTTCGCGGCGCCGCTGTTGCTGCCGCTGGCGCAGGTCTTCCCCCTCACGTACCGAGGCCAGCATCTCTACTCCGAGCGCGCGTTCGGTGCCGCGCCGTTTTCCCTGTGGCGGATCCTGGAGTGGCTGTTCCCCCGTCTCTCGGGCGACCCGGGAGCGATGGGCGCCGGAGCGCATTGGCAGTATGCGCTGCATCGCGGCGACCTCGTCTACGTGTGGTGCGCCACACTCGGCGTGATCCCGCTCCTTCTCGTGGCGCTCTCCGCCTTGTCCCGAGGCTACTGGCGCGGCCCCGCGCCATGGCTCGCCGGAGGAGGATTTCTCGCGCTGCTCTTTGCCTTCGGCTCCTCGCTCCCGTTCTATCGGGCCTTCGGGGCGATCGGGGTGCTGCGCCGCCTCCGGTATCCGATCAAGTTCTATCTGTTGACGACCCTCTGTGTGGCGCTCTTGGCGGGCTTCGGCGCAGACCATCTCGCCGCCCGGCGGTTGCGCCGCCGAGAACGGCTCGCACTCGGGGCGCTGGCGCTTTTCTTCTTGCTCTCCTTCACGGCCGCCGGGGAAGGAGGATGGGTCGAACGCACGGTCCGACCGCTCCTCGAAGGTCTCGCGGCGGCGCCGGCCATCCTTCTGCCCGCGATTCGGCGAACCTTCGCCGAGGACGCGCTGCTCGGGCTTTCCTGCACCGCCGCCGTCGCGATCATCCTCGCCGTCCGCCCCAGGGCCCCTGCCACCGGCTACGTCCTCGGCTTCACCGCCCTGCTCTTCGCGCTCCCCTGGGGACTACCCCTCTTCGTCTCGGCGCCCGAGAAGGACCTTCGGCGTCCGCCCGCCGTCCTCTCGGCGATGTCAGGGCCGGGGCGGCTCTTCGTTTCACCGCGCCTGCCCGAGTTCAATGTCCTCGCGACGGGTACCGCGCACCCGCAGATGGAGCCGCGTGTCTCGAAGCTCGCCCGGGTCCAGTTGGAAGAGCTGATCCCCGGCACGGGCGAACCCTTCGGAGTCCAGTACCTCTTCGACGCCGATCCGGACGGCTCTTACGGCTACTACAACCGGCTCCTCCACGAGGCGCTCAGCGCTTCCGCGCCGGCCGAGCGCAGCCGGTTGCTTCGCCTCTTCGGAGGCCGATGGATCCTGGCGGAGGAGGGCGAACCGTACCCGATGGCCCGGCCGGTCACGGGCCTGACGGTGGCCGGTCGGCGTCTGGTTCTGCTCGAGCTCGAACGGCCCGCGGCGGAGCTCCGGTGGGCCGGACGCGCGCGGCATCGGAGTTCTCTTTCGGGCGCCATCTCGCTGCTCCGCTCCGACGGCTTCGACCCGGAGACCGAGGTCGTGCTGCCCGGCGCTTCCGATCGCGATGGCTCGGCCGGCTCGAAGGCTCGCCTTCAGCCGGAGAGCCTCGCGCCGGCGCGCGCGACCGCGCTCGTCGAGGCCGAGGGGCCCGGCTACGCGATCTTCTCGCGAACGTACTTCCCCGCCTGGAAGGCCCGCGTGGACGGCCAGGACGCCCGCGTCCTCGTCGCCAACGCTCGGGAGCTCGCCGTCGCCGTCCCGGCCGGCTCCCACCGAGTCGAGTTCGAATGGGATGGAGCTCCCTTCCGGCTCGGCGTGACGTGTCAGGCACTGGCGCTCGTCGGGCTGCTCGGCCTGGCCGCGGCTGGGCGCCGCCTCCGGGCATCGGAATGACCCGGCCGGCCGAACCGGCTCCGCCTCGACCCTTCGCCGCTCGGGAACGGGAGTTGTGGATTCTGCTCGGCGTGGTTCTGCTCTTCTTCGCCCGCACTCTGTTCTTCGGCCAAACGCTCTTCCTGCGCGATCTTTACCTCTGGTTCTTCCCTCAGCGGCAGCGCCTGGTGGAGCTCGTGGCCGCCGGCGGGCTGCCGCTCTGGGATCCCTTCACGCACGGCGGGCAACCGTTTCTCGGCAACGTGAACAACGTCGCGCTCTACCCGACCGCGTTGCTCTCGCTCGTCCTGCCTTCGGTTGCCGCGTTCAACCTCGAGATCGTGCTCCATTTCCTGTTCGCCGCGGCGGCGGCCTACCAGCTCGCCCGCACGCTCGGGATCGGCCGCGCCGCGAGCGTTCTCGCCGGGTTCGTCTTTGTCTTCGCCGGCGTCACGCTGTCGCTGGGCAACTTCCTCAACCGCACGCTCGCGCTGCCCTGGCTCCCCTTGCTCCTGCTCTTCTGGCATCTCTACGTGCAGCGACGGCGCCGACGCTGGTTTGCCGCAGCGGCCGCGGCGGGAGCGCTGCAGCTGCTGGCGGGAGCACCGGAACAGCTGCTCTTCTCCCTGCTTCTGGCAGCGGCCTGGGGCGCCGCCCACCCCGATCCGGCGGCGGGGAGTCGGACACGCCGCTTCGCCGCGTGGCTTCTCTTGTTGCCGGCCGTGGCAGGCCTCGCAGCGGTACAGGTCGCGCCGACTCTGTCGCTGGTTCTCGGCTCCGCCCGGGCCAGGGAGCGCTCCTTCGCGTCCTTCTCGACGTGGTCGCTCGCTCCCGCCCGGCTTCCCGAGCTGGTCGTGCCCGGGTTTCTCGGACGCACCGATACCCTCGACCCGGCGGACTTTTGGGGGCGCCGCGTCGAGGACGAAGGCTTCCCGCTCTTCCTGAGCATCTACACCGGAGCCAATGTCCTGGCGCTAGCGGGGTGGGCAGCCGCATCGCGGTCACCGGGGCCGCTTCCAGCCGCCTTCCGGCGATTTCTCGCCCTGTCCGCGGCCGCCGCCTTGCTGCTCGCCCTCGGCCGCTTTCTGCCGTTGCTGCCCCTGATCTACCGGGCCGGCGCGCCGCTGCTCGGCCTCGTTCGATATCCCGTCAAGCTGCTGCAGGCGGCGACCCTGCCGCTCGCGCTGCTTGCCGCCCACGGGGCGGAGGCTTCGTTCGGATCGGGCCCGCAAAGGAGCTCCTCTTTTCGAATTCTGTCGATCGCGCTGGCAGCGGTGCTGATTGCCGCGTGGCTCGCCTTCGCCGGGTCCGAGGCTGTCGCGAGATCCTTCGAACAATTCTTCTTCCGTTGCGAGCCCGACAAACGGATCCACGAAGGTGTCGCGTCGGGCCTACGCCACTCGGGGGTCTTCGCCGCCCTTCTCGCGCTGCTCGCCTGGATCCGGCAAAAGGGAGCCTCGGGACGGGCGCTCCCGGTCGCGGCGGGCCTGATCTCTCTCGACCTCGCGACGGCGGGCTGGCGTGTCAACCCGGTGGCCCCGGCCGCGCTGCTGACCGATGTCCCGTCCGCGGCGCTCGACGCCAGGCGCGAGATCGGTCCGGGCCGGCTCTTCCGAGACGCCAACCCGCCGGGGATTGTCCTGACGGCGCCCTCCAACGACATCGTGTGGCAGTACCGATGGAATCGGGAGACACTGTTCTCCCACACCGGAACCGCATTCAACCTTCCCGTCATCTTCGACGACGACTTCGACGACCTGGAGGGGCTTCGTTTGGCGAACCTGGCCCGGGTGCTGCGCCGCCTTCCCTGGGAGCGACGGCTCCCCATCCTGAGCGCCGGCGCCGTCACCCTGATCGTCACGCCGCAGCGTCTGACCCTACGGGGCCTCGACACGCTCGGAACGATTCCCAACCCGAGCAACGTGACGTTCTTCGTGTATCGAAACACCGGTGCGGCGCCGCGGGCTGTCTTCGTCTCGCGCTGGGAATCCGTCCGCTCCGAAGCCGACGCCGTTCGCGCGATGCTTCGCCCGGGCTTCGATCCTCGACAGCAGGCCGTGATCGAGGCTCCCCCGGCGCCCCCAACGGCGCCCTGCGCCTCGACAGAGGCGAGGCTCCAGGAGCGCCGCCGCACGGAGGAACGATTCCGCGTCGAAGCACCCTGCGACGGATACGTCGTCTTCGCGGAGCCCTGGACGGCAGGATGGCAAGTGCGGGTCGACGGCCGGCCCGCCCCGATCCGGCACGCGAACTCGGCCTTTTCCGCCGTCTTCCTGCCCGCGGGCCTGCACGAGCTCGAACGCACTTACCGCCCGACGCCGCTCGCCGCGGGCATCGGCTTGTCCCTGCTGTCGCTCGCGGGTCTGGCGACGTTCGCGGCGCTTGAGGGGCGCTCAGTGAGTCGCGACCAATCCGCGGGAAGCCCCGGCTTCGGAAACCCGTCGAGACCCGCTGCGAATCTCCCAGAGTAGCCAGAAGACCGCCGCCCACCACGGGCCCGACCAGCCGGGAAGGTGCGACAGCTCGAGGCCGAGCGCGTCCGGCGAATGGATCAGAAACAGGGTCACCACCGCCGTGTACACCGCGTAACCGATCCCGGGGTACAGCGCGCCCAGCGCGATCGGCCACACGAAATAGTAAACGGCGATGCCCGGAACGAAGATCAGCACCACGAGGAAGAGCAGCAGGCACGCCCTCCCGAACTCGACCTCCCGAACCCAGATCCAGGCAGCGGCCCCGAGACCGGCCGCGGCGCAGAGCGCGGTGGTTCCCCATTGCGGCATGAAGGGCAGAAAGCGCAGCGCCTCGGTCCCGTAGGGCTCCCCCAGACTCTGATAAGCGAAGACTTGCGTTCGAATCCTCTCCCACGAGCGCCAGAAGGGGATAAAGGAGGCAGCGAACACGGCGTAGGGCACCAACGCCGCCGGCAGCGAGACCCGCGGCTCACGCCGCCGCGGCAGCAAGAGCGGATGAAACCAGGTGACGTGCTTGACCAAGAGCGACGCCGTCATTGCCGCGACGGCCCTCTTCTTGCGCGCCGGGTCCCGACTCAGGGAAGCCACCGACGCGAGCAGGAACAGGATCGAAACGTTGTCGAACATCGCCAGCCGGCTCGACGTCAAGACCGACACCGGGTTGGCGAAGAACAAGAGCGCGGCGAAGAGAGCGCGTGCCGGCGTCTCTCCGCGGCCACGAACGATCCGAACGATCAGAAGCGCGGTGGCCGCGTCGGCCGCCAGCAGCAGAGACGTCACGACACGGTCGAGCGAGGTGCCAAGGGCGCGCGCGACCCTGCCCAGGCCCCCGAGGACGTAGGCCCAGACCGGCGAGTAGTTGTACCGTCCCGTCTCCCGAAACACGTCGCCGCCCCGCTGCACGATCCCGGCGACGATTCGGAAGGATTCGAGGTCGTAGCGGTCGGAAAGAGCCGCGAGGAAGAGGACCCGCAGCGACAGCGCGACCAGGAAGCCGGCTGCCAGGACCGCCAGATCCCGCCGAGACCAGCCGGAGTTCACGGGCCGTCCTGCGGCGGCCATCCCGTGGCGACGGTGCCGCCGCGGCCCGGAAGTGTCGTGCGCGTGATCTCGCGGGTGGGGATTTCTGCACGCCGCGCGAGGCGCTCCTCGGCCAACTCCGAGAGCAGCGGGAATCTCGCTCCGGCCTCGAGCCAGTCGTCCAGGATGGCCTCGAACAGCGGCGCCTTCGAGCGCCCTTCCACCTCGGCATGGATGGTGTGCACCTCGGTGCCCCGCACGGCCCGCCGGAAGAAGCTCCGCTGGTCCGCGTCGGTTTCGAGCTCGGGCCAGGCCAGCGTCTCGTCCAGGGTCGGAAGGGTCGAAGGAATCTCCAGGGTCGAGAACGCATGCCCGCCCGCCTTCGGGAAGAAGGGCTCCCCCCCGCGGGTGTTGGAAGTGAAGAGAAGACCGCGCTCGGCTTCGATCTCGAGCGACCGCGCGTTGACGGTCCAGCCCGCGGCCGCGGCAGAGCGGGCCGACACACCGAAGACTTGCCGGTACGCCTCGTGGGCGCGGCCCGTCTCCTCGCGGATTCGCTCGAGGGTCATCCGGTCCAGCCCGTCGTGCCAGCCGACGTGGTCCCAAGCGTGAACGCCCGTCTCGTGACCCGCTTGCGCCGCGGCGCGCATCTCCGCGGCGTGCCTCTCGCCGATTCGCGGCGCCGGCAACAGCGTGCCGTAGAGCGCCGTACGGAAGCCGTAGAGGGAGGCCGCGCGGCTTCGCAGCATTTTTTTCGCGAAGCCGGGCTGGGTGAAGATCCTCCGAATCGCCACGCCCGACCGATCGGGGCCGAAGGTGAAGAAGAAGGTGGCCCGGAGGCTTCGCCGGCCGAGAAGGTCCACCAGGCGCGGCACGCCGTCGCGCGTCCCGATGTCGGTGTCGCAGTCGACCTTCAGGGCGACGCGCAGCTCGGGAGCGCCCACGCCCGCTAGGAAGGCGCCTGCCGCTTCGACAAGTAGAAGTCCACCGTGAGCCGCAAGGCCTCTTCCAACCCCACCCTCGGCTCCCAGCCGAGAAGGGTTCGGGCGCGGTGGATCGAAGGGACGCGCGTGAGGATGTCCTGGTATCCCGGGCCGTAGTAGTCCCCGGAATCCACTTCCACGATCGGGGTCTGCCGCGCCCGCGGGCCGAAGGCCGGATGCACCGCGACGGTTTCGACCAGTCGCCGGGCGAGCTCGCGGACCGACAGATCGTTGGCCGGGTTGCCGACGTTGAAGATGCCTCCGTCAGCCGCCCCGTCACGATTCTCGAGAATCTTCATCAGGCAATCGATGCCGTCGGAGATGTAAGTGAAGGAGCGCCGCTGGGAGCCCCCGTCCACGAGCTTGATCGGCTCACCGTACAGGACGTTGTGGAGGAACTGTGTCAGGACCCGGCTGGAGCCTTCCTTTGGCGAGTCGATGTCGTCTAAGTGCGGGCCGATCCAGTTGAAGGGGCGGAAGAGGGTGAACCGCAGTCCCTCCGCCTCGCCGTAGGCCCAGATGACGCGGTCCAGCAGTTGCTTGGAGCAGGAGTAGATCCAGCGTTGCTTACGGATCGGACCATAGACGAGCGGGGACACCTCCTCGTCGAACTCCGCGTCCGGGCACATCCCGTAGACCTCCGAGGTGGAGGGGAAGACGACCCGCTTCCTGTAGCGCACGGCCTGCTTGACGATTCGCAGATTCTCCTCGAAGTCGAGCTCGAAAACGGCCAGCGGCTGCCGGACATAGGCGGTGGGGGTAGCGATCGCGACCAGCGGCAGGACCACGTCGCACTTCTTGATTTGATACTCGATCCATTCCTTGTTGATCGCGATGTCGCCTTCCAGGTACGTGAAGCGCGGGTGCCCCAGAAACGGGGCGATCTTGTCGCTCGCGATGTCGAGACCCGAAACGAGCCAGTCCGTCGTGTTCAGGATCCTCTCCGTCAAGGCGTTCCCGATGAAGCCGTTGACGCCGAGAATCAGCACCCTCAAGAGGACACCGCTTCCGAGAGGAAGTGCCGCGCGTCGATCTCGTTTTGGCCCTCGCGCTGGATGCGCAGGATCTCGACATACCGGTCGTCGCCGCAGGCGACGTAGAGCCTTCCCTGTTCGGCCCGGACCTGGCCCGGGAAGTTGTCGTGCGCCCCGAGATGGGGCAGCCGGGTCCTCCAGATCGTGGTCTTGCCGCCGAAGATGTCCGTGAAGGCGCCGGGATAGGGATGCGCGACCGCGCGGACCAGGTTGTGCACCTGCTCGGCCGGCCGCGTCCAGTCGATTCGGCCATCCTCGGGCTTGCGCCGGGGAAACGTCGTGGCGGCGGCCTCGTCCTGCGGCCGCGCCGGGGCGGTGCCGGCCTTCAGCTGCGAGAGCCGGCGCTCGAGAATCTTGACCCCCGCCTGGGTGACCCTCTTTTGCACCTCGAAGGCGGTGTCGTCCGGTCCGATCGGCACGGCCTCCTGATCCACGATGTCCCCCGCATCGATCCTCTGGGTCATCGCGTGGAGGGTCGCTCCCGACTGCGTCTCCCCGTGTGCGACCGCCCAGTTGACCGGCGCACGCCCCCGGTACTTCGGCAGGAGCGAGCCGTGGAGATTGTAGGCGCCCCGTCGGGCCAGCTTGAGGATCTCCTCGGAAAGAGGGTATCGGAAGTAGAAGGAGAACAGGAGATCGGGCGCCGCCTCCCGGAGCCGGGCGGGAAGAGCCGCGTCGGGCGCCTCCGCGATGACCGTTGGGATCGCATGCGAGCGCGCGAGCTCGGCGACGCTCGGAAACCAGACGTCTTCGCCGGGCACGTCCGCGTGCGTCACGACCAACACCACGTTCTCGCCGCGCCCGAGGAGGAACTTCAGGCACTCGTACCCGGTCTCGGAATAGGCGAAGACGGCGATACGAGTCATGGGAGGAGCCGCTCGGGGCCGAAGGCGCTCATCGGGAGGAAACTTCGACCGGACGAGCCGGTTCAGGCCGCGGCGTCTCGGCGCGCAGGCCATAGACCCGGCGAACGCGGAATCGCGGCCGACCCCGCACCTGCTGATAGATCCGACCCACGTACTCGCCCACGATCCCGAGCCCCGCCATCGCGACGCCGAGCAGCGTGAAGAGGATCGCGAAGAGGGTGAACACCCCCTCTACCTCCGCCCCCACGATGAGCCGGCGCACGAGCAGGAAGAGGCCGAACGCGATCCCTCCGAGGGCCACCAGCGACCCGAAGAGACCAAAGGCCTGCAACGGTACGAGCGAGAAGCCCGTCATCAGGTCGAAGTTCAAGCGGATCAGCCGGTAGAGGGAATACGCGGACCGGCCGGCCTGACGCGGCGCGTGCTCCACGTCGATCTCGGTGGGCCGGCGGGCAAAGCTCTGAGCAAGCGCGGGAATGAAGGTCGAGGCCTCGTCGCAGTCGTTGATCTCGTCGACGACTGGCCGCGCGTAGGCTCGCAGCATGCAGCCGAAGTCGGTCAACCTCATTCGGGTGATGGCGACCGTTACCCGATTGACGACCGCCGAAGCCAGGCGCCGGAAGGCGGAATCTTGGCGGCCTCGGCGAACTCCGCCGACCACGTCGTAACCTTCGCCCACCTTGGCCAGCAGCTTCGGAATCTCCTCCGGGGGGTTCTGGAGGTCGGCATCAAGCGTGACGACGACGTCGCCTGTCACGTCGTGAAACGCCGCCAGAATCGCCTGATGCTGACCGAAGTTGTGGGAGAGCTCGAGGACGCGAATCCGGTCGGGATGGCGCCGCGCCCACTCCTTCAGCACGCCCAGAGAACGATCCCGGCTGCCGTCGTCCACGAAGAGGATTTCGTAGGCGTTGCCCGAGGCGTCCAAGACCTTCAAGAGCCGCGGGAGCAGCTCCGGCAGGTTGCCTTCCTCGTTGTAGACGGGCACGACGACGGAAACCTTCATCTTCGGAACTCCCCCAGCACCTCCGTCACGGCTTCAATCACGTCGTCCTGATCCTCCTCCGTGAGCCCCGGAAAGAGCGGCAAAGAGAGGATTCGCTCCGAGACGAAATGCGCCTCGGGAAAGTCCTCCGGGCGCCAGCCGAACTCGGATGCATAGTACGAGAATTCGTGTGCGGCAGTGTAGTGGAGACCCGCCCCGATATTGCGCTTCTTCAGCTCCGCCAGGAAACGATCCCGGTCGATCGTCAGCCGCTCCAGGTCCAGGAGCGGCGTGTACAGGTGCCAGGCGTGCCGGACGGGATAGGAAACCCGCTGGGGCAGGATCAATCCGGACACCCCCGCGAACCTCTCGTTGTATCGGGCGGCCAGCCGCTCCCGGTCGCGCAGAAACCCCTCCAGCCGCTTCAACTGATGGAGGCCCAGGGCGGCCTGGATGTCCATCATGTTGTACTTGAAGCCGGGGACGGCCACGTCGTACCGCGGGCTCCCGGCCTTGGCGAAGCGCTTCCAGGCCTCACGGTCCATGCCGTGGAACTTCAACAGGGACGCCTTCTCGAATACGGATTCGTCCTCCGTCACGACCATCCCGCCCTCCCCCGTCGTCATGTTCTTGTTCGGGTGGAAGGAGAAGACCGATGTCGTGGGGAACGACCCGATCCGGCGCCCCTTGTATTCCGCGCCGACGGCGTGGGCCGCATCCTCGAGGACGGCCACGCCCCGGGAGGACGCGAGCTCCAGGATGGGATCGAGGTCGGCCGGCTGCCCGACGTAGTGAACGGGCACGATCGCCTTCGTCCTCGGGGACAGCAAGCGCGCAATTTCCTCGACGCGGATGTTCCGGGTCGCGGCGTCGATGTCGGCCAGGACCGGCCGGGCGCCGCAGTGGACGATGGTGTTCAGCGTCGCGACGAAGGTCATCGGCGTCGTGATCACCTCGTCCCCCGGCCCGACGCCCAAAGCGAGGAGGGCCACGTGCAACCCGGCCGTCGCCGAGGAGACCGGCACGGCATAACGGCCCTCGACGTACTCGGCGAAGGCCGCGGCGAACCGCTCGACCTTGGGGCCCGTCGTAATCCAGCCGGAGCGCAGGGTATCGAGCAGCTCCGCGATCTCCTCTTCGCCGATCCACGGACGCGCGAAGGGAAGGAAGGTCGCTCTCATCGCGGGCAGGGAGTCTACCGCCCGGCCGGAGGCTCGGGCCCCCCCGCGGCGGCAGTCCCGGTCACTTCTTCCACCGCACCTGCCCCTCGCCGCGCCAGCGGCGCGCGGGGCTCCAGACTCCCAGCGACGGCCGCTCGGAGGTCACCTCGAAGCGGAGCAGATCGCGACGGTAGTCGTACGGCGCGCCGTCTCGCGCGTGGACGGCGGCGTCCAGGCTGTAGAGCCCGCCCGCGAGTTCGAGCGCGGGGATCTCGAGCACGACGCGGGCTTGCCCCGAGAATTCCTCCGGCCGGAGACCGTCCGCCTCGGTGTTGACCCCCAGCACCGGGCTGCCGGCGATCGTCGAGATGCCAACGCCGAAAACGAAGTCCGTGAGCGGCTCGCGCGCGCGGGCCGTGAGCTCGACGGAGGCCGGCTCCCCCGCCCGCAGCCGACGGGTCTCGCGACCCTGCGCGTCGCGCAGCACGACCCTCTCGACAACCGCCTGGCCGGAGCCGATACGCGTGGCCGCGTCTCTCGAGGGTGCCACCGCGAGACGAGCCTCGCTCTCCTCGCTGGCGACCCGCTCTCGATAGAGCGCGACCGTATCGGCCGACGGCCCGTCGGCCGCCAGGCGGCCCCGATCGAGCCAGATCGCTCGGCGGCACCGGGCGGAAACGAGGGAAAGGTCGTGCGAGACGAAGACCAGAGTCTTGCCGGCCCGCTCGAACTCCGAGAACTTCTCGAGGCACCGATGCGCGAAGGACTCGTCGCCGACCGCCAGCACTTCGTCGACGAGAAGAACGTCGGGATCGCTGTGCGCCGCGATGGAGAACCCCAGGCGCACGGCCATCCCGGAGGAGTAGGTCTTGACCGGGGCGTCCAAGAAGTCCTCGATCCCGGCAAACCGAACGATCTCCCCGAACCGGGCGGCGATTTCCCGCTTCGACATTCCCAGGAGCAAGCCGCTGATCTCGATGTTGTCGCGACCCGAGATCTCTGGGTGAAACCCCGCGCCCAGCTCCAGCAACGCCGCCAAGCGCCCGGCGACTTCGACTCGTCCCGACGTCGGGCGAACGATTCCCGCGAGCAGCTTCAAGAGCGTCGACTTGCCGGAGCCATTCGCCCCGACGACCCCCACCGTCTCTCCCGCGGCGACCGTGAAGGAGACCTCCGTCAGGGCCTTCACCGAGCCCTCGGGGGACGCGCCCCGGAAGCCCTCCCCCGAGAGCAGCGCCGACTTCAGGGAGCCGAACGATCGCTGGCGCTGGTAGCGGCGATAGAGCTTCGTTAGCCTCTCGGCCCGGACCGCAATGGTCCCTTCGCCCTCGACCGTCGGCCCGTCCTCGCGGCCCGAGGCGACCACTACGCCTCCTCCGCAATGGATTCGCGCAGGCGCTCGAATACTGCTCCACCCGCCGCCAGGCAAATCGCGGCGGTGCCGCCCATCACGAGCCAGTCGGCAACGGAGACGGAACGGAAGAAGAACACGGTGTCGTGAATCGCGGTCAGAAACGCCGCGAAGGGGTTGGCGCGCAGCCACGGGCGGAAGCGCTCCGGTACCGCCTCCACCGGATAGAGAACGGGCGTGAGGAAGAAGGCGAGTGTCAGCAGGTTGGCGACGAGGTCCCGCACGTCGCCAAAATGCACGGCCAAGGCAGAGACGGCGAGCGCCAGGCCGAAGACGGCGACAACCAGCAGCAAGAGCACGAGCGGCAGCTCCAGAATGGCCGGGCCCGGCGCCACGCTCCCGCGGCCCCAGGCGTAAAGCGTCGCGCCGGCCAGTACCGGCAGCGCGAGGAGGAGATGCGCCAAGCGCGCCGCCACCGCCACCGCGGGAAAGACTTCGGGCGCCACCGTCGTCTTGCGGAGCAACGGCCCGTTGTGGCGGAACGTCTCCGCCGCGTCGAGAAGGGCGGAAGAGACGAACCCCCACACGAGGACTCCGGCGAAGAGAAAGAGGGCGTACGGCCGGACCTCGGCCCTCGGCGCGAAGACGAATCGGAAGACCACGGCGTAGACGGCGAGCAGCAACAAGGGGTTGACCAACGACCAGAAGAAGCCGAGCAGCCCGCCGCGGTAGCGCGCGGACAGCTCGCGTCGCGTCAGCGCGGAGACCAGAGCGCGCTGGCGAACGGTGCGTTTGATCGGTGCAAACATGACGATTCACGCGCCCCCCGCCCGGGCGAGGGGCCGCGGTATTCTCCCATCGTGGCGGCGCGCCCTCTTCCCTCTTCCGCGGGCAGCGCTCCCGCGGTCCTTTGCCGGGGCGTGCGCAAGGTCTACGCCGGTGCAGAGCCGGTCGTGGCCCTCGATCGGGTCGACCTGGCGGTGGACCCCGGCGAGTTTCTGGCCGTCATGGGACCCTCGGGCGGCGGAAAATCTACCCTGCTGCACTTACTCGGGGGCATCGACCGGCCGACCGCCGGCGAACTTCGAGTCGCCGATCGCGACATCGGCCGCCTCCCCGAGGGCGAGCGCACGCTCTACCGCCGGCGCCAGGTCGGGATGGTGTTCCAGTTCTTCAACCTCCTGCCGCACCTGGACGTCGAGGAGAACGTCGAGCTGCCGCGCCTACTGGATGGCAAGGCGGACGCTCGAGAGCGCGCGCGCGAGCTGCTCGATCGGGTCGGGCTCGCACATCGCGCGGAGGCCCATCCGTACGAACTCTCCGGCGGCGAGATGCAACGGGTAGCGATGGCGCGCGCGCTGGTCACCGGCGCCCGGCTCCTGCTCGCCGACGAGCCGACGGGAAGTCTCGACAGCCGAAACGGCGAGCAAGTGCTCGACCTGATCGATGGAATCCGCCGCGAGCGCGGCCTGACAGTCATCCTCGCAACCCACTCTCCCGCCACCGCCCGCCGCGCGGACCGGCGTGTCGAGATCCGGGACGGTCGAATCTTCGGAGCGTAGCGCCCACCTCGGTCGGATCGCTCTGCACGGGGTCATGACGACCGGGATTGCGACCAGGCAGGCAGAAGGTCAAAAGACGAGCCCGGCTCTCCGGTATCGTGGCGGGTCGGATGGCCGATCTCTTCGGGCTTCGTCCCGTCTTTCGCGCACTCGTCCTCGGCCCCGCACGGCGGCACCCGCTGCGCTTGGCGCTGCCGGCCCTGGGCGTCGCGGTCGGTGTCGCTGCCGTCTCCGCCATCCAGCGCGCCAACACGAGCGTGACCGACTCCTTCCGGGAGGCGGCGGCCTCTCTCTCAGGACGGAGCGACTTCGTCATCACCGGCGTCAACGGCGTCCCGATCGACGCCCTGTCGCGGCTCGCGTTCCTCTGGAGGGAAGGGGCTTTCGCCCCGGCGGTGACCGGATGGGCCGTGTTGGACGACGGCTCGGGCGAGCTCGTCGAGGTGCTCGGTTTGGACCTTGCGGGCGATTCCGCGGTGCGCGACGTCTCCCTGGTGTCTGATCCCGCCGCCTCCCGGGCGGTTTCTCTCAAGGGCAACGCCGTCTTCCTGACCGCCGGGTTCGCCCGGCGGCGCGGGCTTTCGGTCGGAAGAGATCTCTGGCTCTTGGCCGGCGGCAGGCGACATCGGCTCGCCGTGGCGGGACTCCTGGCGCCGACCGGGGTGGCGCGCGCCGCGGCCGGGGACCTGCTGATCACGGACTTGTTCACCGCGCAGCGAGTTCTCGGAAAGGTCGGTCTGGTCGATCGCGTGGACGTCGTGATCGATCGGGCAGTATCGCGTGAGGCGGTGCGCCGCGAGATCCTCGAACGGCTTCCGGCCGGCCTTTCGATCGAGCCGCCGGGCCGATCCGCCGTTACCGCGGATCGAATGGTCCGCGCCTTCCGGTTCAACCTGAATGCCCTCGCGTCCCTGACGCTTCTCGTCGGCGTCTTCCTGATCGCCAATGCGGTCTCAATCTCGGTTCTTCGCCGACGGCCGGAGATCGCGACGTTGCGCTCGGTAGGAACCTCTCGGGTCTTGATCTTTGCCGTATTCCTGTTGGAGGGGCTCTTGATCGGCGCTGCGGGCACGGCTCTGGGCGAGTTCGGCGGGGTCTTGCTGTCGAGAATGGCTCTGCGGGCGGTCTCGGGAACCGTCACCAGCGTCTACCTGCCGGCCGCAAAGATCACTGACGCGGGCCCCGGCGGGGCGGCGCTGCTGGCGGCGTTGGTGGGCATGCTGTCGGCGCTCGCTGCGGCGGCCTTGCCCGCCGCCGAAGCGACCCGCGTCGAGCCTGCTCCGGCGATACGGCCGGGCTCGGTCGAGGGCGTGCGGCGGCGGCGCCTCGGCGCCCGGGGCCTCGCCGCCGGAGCGCTGCTCGCCCTGGCGGCGGTGGCTTCCCTGGCGCCGCCGGTCGACGGATTCCCTCTCTTCGGCTTCATCGCCGTCGTCCTCGTCGTCGCCGCGCTCGCATTGGTCGCGCCTCTGTGCGTGCGGGCGGCGGATCGCGTGTTGGCCGATCTTCTGGCTCGGCGATTCGGGGCGCCGGGCCGAATCGGCAGCCGGCTCTTCGGCGGCTCGCTCGCGCGAAACGGGATCTCCGTCACCGCCCTCGCCATGGCGCTCGGAATGACGCTCGCCATGATCATCACCGTCTCGTCGATCCGCGAGACGGTTCGGGTCTGGGTGGAGACGACACTCGCCTCCGATCTATGGGTCAAGTCGCCGGCCGGAAGAAGCTCCGGCATCATCGGCGACCTGCCCGAAGAAATCGTGGACTTCCTGCAGGGGATCCCCGGCGTGGAAGCCGTCGACCCGTTTCGCGCGCGCGACCAGGTTGACCCCCTCGGCCGCCCCTACACCCTCGCCTCGGGTGACTTCCGAGTGGTCGCTCGAATCGGGGGACTGCCCCTGCTCGACGGCTTGGATGCCCGCGCGGCGGCGCAGGACGCGCGGCGGCGCGGCGAAGCCATGATTTCCGAGCCGTACGCGAGACGATTCGGCGTCCGGCGCGGCGACACGCTGGCAATCCCGACGCCACGCGGGGAGCGGCGGCTCCGTGTCGCGGGGGTGTATCGCGACTATTCGAACGACCGGGGCACGATCGTGATCGACCGCGAGCTCTATCTCTCGCTCTTCGGCGACCGGCGGGTGACCAGTGTGGCGGTCCTCGCGGCCGCGGGCGTAGACGCGGCCGACCTGCGCCGGCTCATCTTCGAAGCGGCGAAGGGACGATACGCGCTGTCGATCTCGACCAATCGCGAGCTGCGACGGGAAGCGCTGCGCATCTTCGACCGGACCTTCGCCGTGACGCACGCGCTCGAGGCGATCGCGGTCGCGGTGGCCGTCCTCGGGATTGCCAATGCCCTCGTGGCTTCGGCAATCGAGCGGCGCCGCTCCTTCGGTCTGTTGCGGTCGTTCGGGGCTTCTTCCCGACAGATCCGGGTCTCGGTGCTCGTGGAGGCGGCGTTGACCGGCCTGACCGCCTCCCTCTTGGCGCTTCCCGCGGGAGCCGCCTTCGCGGGTCTGCTGCTCTTGGTCATCAACCCCCAGTCCTTTGGCTGGACCGTGGTCTCCCACGTGCCGCCCGGCCGCCTGGCACTGACGGTTGCGCTCGTTCTCGCCGCCTCTCTGCTCGCGGGCCTCTATCCCGGACGCCTGGCCGCCGGAGTCGACCCGGCAGCGGCGCTGGCCGAGGAGTGATGCGGAACGCCGTCCGTTGGGCCGGGTCCGCCGCGATCGCATCGATCGCGCTCGTCTCCTCTTCCCCTCGCGAGTCGACCGCGATCGGAGCGCCGACGGCTCCGCCTTCCGTTTCCTTTCCGCGCGACCACGGCTCCCACCCCGACGCCGCCGTGGAATGGTGGTACTACACGGGCCACCTGACCGACGCCGCCGAGAACGTCTGCGGATTTCAGCTCACATTCTTTCGCGTGGGGGAGCTTCACCTGGCCCACCTGGCCTGGACCGATTCGTCGGCGGGAACGTTCTTCTACGAGGAGAAGGCGCACCTGGGCCTTCCGGGGATCGCGTCGGCGCAGGTCGGCCGGCTCGCCGTCTCCAACGAAGACTGGTCCGCCGAGGAAACCGGCGGCGTGCACCGTCTTCGGGCCGGCCGGCGGAACTGGGAGCTTCGCCTCACCCTTCGCCCGGCCAAACCGCCCGTCCTTCACGGCTCCGAGGGAATTTCCCGGAAGGGCTCCGGGGAAGACGAGTACTCGCACTACGTCTCGATCACGCGGCTGGAGGCTGTGGCGCAACTGCGTCAGCCGGACCGGCGCCGTGAGCTCACGGGCACGGCCTGGTTCGACCACGAGTGGGGACCCGGAGCGCTCCCGGCCGGAGCGCAGGGCTGGGACTGGTTCGGCGTGCAGCTGTCCGACGGCTCGGACCTGATGCTCTACCGTCTTCGCGGGACCGACGGGCGCGCGACCCCGTTCTCGGCGGGCACCTTGGTCCCGGAGAAGGGCCCGCCGGTTCCGATTCGCTGGAGCGACGTGCGCTTCTCCGAAACGAAGACCTGGGTCTCGCCACACACCCGGGCACGCTACCCGGCGGGGTGGGAGATCGCCGTCCCCTCCCTCGATCTGCGCCTCGCGATTGCTCCGCTACTCTCCGACCAGGAGCTCATCACCGAAAAATCGACCGGCGTGACCTACTGGGAGGGAGCCTGCCGCGTCGCCGGCTCGCGCGCCGGCCGTGCCGTCACGGGACGCGCCTACGCCGAGCTGACGGGCTACGCCGGACGCGACGTGCCGGGGTTCCCCGCGACGAACCGGGTCGAGGAACCCTAGGGCGTCGGCGTCGGGGCGGCCTTCGACTTCTCCTTCTCCCGTCCCTTCTCTCGCGTCTCGACGGTGATCTGAAAGGTCTTGGCGCGGTCGAAGTACCGGTAGACGTACGGGAAGTCCACCTTGTAGTAGGCGCGATCTCCCTTGTTCAGAAAGCCCCACTGTGTCCCGCCCGAGCCGGTCGCGACGACGTTGCCCTCCTCATCGAAGACGACGACGGCGATACCGACCTCGGCGTCGATGAAGCCATTGTTGTCCACCCGTAGGGTCGCCTTGGCGCTCGACTTGCGGACCGGCGTGCCCTTCAGCGTCGAGCCCAGATCGAAGGTGATCTGATTCACGTGGATCCGCTGCACCTCCATCTGAATGTCCTGCGCGCCGGCAACCGGTTGCCACTCGAACTTCTTGGTGACCTGGTCCGCGCCCGCCGTCGATGCCGCTGCCGCCGCGAGCAAGAAGAGAACCGCCTTTCGATGAATCATGCCAACCACCTCCTCGCCGCCCTCGAACATCGGAGAGCGGACATTCCTTCCATTGCCGACTCCGACCTCAGCCCTCCCGGAGCGCGTCGGCTCTGCCCGTCCCGCCTTGAGGGCCGAAACGGCTGTGACGATAGCCGTAGAAGAAGTAAAGAACCAGACCGATCGCGAGCCAAACTCCGAACCGTATCCAGGTCGCCATCGGAAGGTTCTTCATCAAGTAGATGCAGATCGCGATCCCGGCCAACGGCACGAAGGGCACCAGCGGAGTCCGAAAGGGCCTCGGGCGATTCGGGTCCCGGTAGCGCAGGATCATCACGCCGGCGCAGACGAGGACGAAAGCGAAGAGAGTTCCGATGTTGGTCAGCTCCACGAAGACGTCGAGGTTGGCGACGGCCGCGAGAACTCCGACGACGATCCCCGTCCAGATCGTGGTGATGTGGGGTGTCCGGTACTTCGGGTGAATCCGGGCGAACGAGGGCGGGAGCAACCCGTCGCGGGCCATCGAGAAGAAGATGCGGGGCTGCCCGTACTGGAAGACCAGGAGCACGGCTGTCGTCGCCACGACCGCTCCGAACGCCACCACGCCGGCCGCCCAGTTCATCCCGAGCAGGGAGAAGGCTCGCGCGAGCGGCTCGCTCGAGCCCTGGATTTGCGAGAGCGGAACCAGGCCGGTCAACACGAGCGAGGTCGCGATGTAGAGCACCGAGCAGATGCCGAGCGAGCCGAGCATGCCGATCGGCATGTCCTTCTGCGGATTTCGGCATTCCTCCGCGGCCGTCGAGACGGCATCGAAGCCGATGTAGGCAAAGAAGATCAGGGCGGCGCCCGAGCCGATGCCCGCCCAGCCGCTCGGGGAAAACGGGTGCCAGTTGGCGGGCTTGACGTAGAAGGCGCCCACGATGATGAAGAAGATCAGGATGCTGATCTTGACGGCCACCATCGTGTCGTTGAAGCGCGAGGACTCCTTGACGCCGATCACGAGCACCCAGGTGACCAACGCCACGATGAGAAGGGCCGGCAGGTTGAACACGATCGGGATGCCAGCCAGGTGCGGCGCCGAATCCATGAAGCCGGGAGTCCGGAGCGCCGTGCGAAGATCGGTCTGCAGCCAGGCCGGCACGTCAATCCCGAATCCCTTCAGCAACTCGCAAAAATACCCCGACCAGGACACGGCCACGGCCACGTTGCCCATGGCGTATTCGATGATCAGGTCCCAGCCGATGATCCAGGCGACCAGCTCGCCCAGCGTCGCCGCCGAGTAGGTGTAGGCGCTGCCGGCGATCGGCACGAGCGCGGCAAACTCCGCATAACAGAGGGCGCAGAAGCCGCATCCGACCGCCGTGATCAGGATCGAGATGACGAGCGCGGGGCCGGCCCCCGGATGATTGGCTCCGCCCGCCGCCGCGGTTCCGATGACCGCGAAGATCCCGGCCCCCACGACCGCGCCCACGCCCAGTGAGATGAGCTGCCACGGGCCCAGCACTCTCTTGAGCTGGTGCTCCTTCCTTTCGGCGTCGACCAGAATCGCATCGAGCGACTTGGTCCGGAAGAGCCGGTTGGCGCTCAAACGCCAGGCAGAATAGCAGAGTCGGCGGAGTCGGTTAGATTCCGAGCCGAGCCGCGACTTCCGTGAGCGTCTCGATTCGATCCGGAAGCGATCCGTGCCGGCCTTCACGATCGAGCAGCAGGGCCGCGAGCCCGGCGGCGCGCGCGCCCTCGTAGTCCTCGCGCAAAGAATCCCCGACGTGGAGCGCCTCGACCGACGCGACGGCGAGCCGCCGGCAAGCGCGGCGGAAGATCTCCGGGTCGGGCTTCCCGGTTTCCTCGATCGCGGAGACCAGGACCGCCTCGAAGCGCGGCGCAAGCTCCAGAGCAGAGAGCAGCGCCGGCAGGTGCGAGTCCCAGTTCGAGACGACCGCCAGCCGCAGGCCGGCCTGCTCGAGCCGCCGGAGGGTCGGCCCAACATCCGGATACACCGCCCACGAGCTCGGGTTCCGAAAGTGACTCGCCAGCCGGCCAAACGCCGACTCCGAGACGACACCCCCGTCGAGCTCGCCGCGCACACGATTCAAGAAGGCCCGCCAGAACTCCGGCTCGCCCCGCACGCCGCCGTAGCGGTCCGCAGCGCCGCTCTCGCGCACCTGCACCCAGGCGTTCGCCAGGGCGCCGGCCAACTCGTCGGGGGAAATACTCGCCCCGTCGGCGGCCAGCTCCCGCGCGTACACCTCTTCCACGGGAGGGTCCGGATGAAGCAGCGTCGCGCCGGCGTCGAAAAGAACGGCGCGGATCGACCCTAGATTCGTCCGAGCTCCCGCAACACCCCGTCCAGCGCGCGCCGGAGAGCCTCGAGGCAGCGATTCGCCGCTGCCAGGGCTCGTTCCCGGTCCTCCGGCGTTGCCGCGACGCGCTCGAGGGCCGCCCGCTCGACCTGGCGATGCCAGCGATCGGCCTCCTCGTGGACGGTGAAGAACCGCGTCGCTTCCGAGTCCACGATCCCGTAGAAGGCCGCGAGTCCCTCGCGCTTGGTTTTCGCGATTTCCGGAATCTGCGATTCGTAGGCGTAGAGAGCCGCGAGTCCTTCCGCCACCGACCCCGACCGGGTCGTCTTCAGGAACTCCTCGACCGTGGACGCAACCTCCGGAAGGCGGGCCGTGACCCCCAGATCCGACTCGGTGGCCCCGAGCGACGCCGCAAACCTTCGCCAGAGGGCCGGATGATTCTCGGGGCCGCGCTCCTCCTCGATCAGGTTCTCCAACAGCTCTTGTCTCAACGCCGCGTCCTCGCATGCCGCGTGCACGCCCGAAACGTACCTCGGGAAGTTGGCGACCTGCGGGTAGTAGGCGATCGCGTATTGCCGCAGATCTTCTCGAGTCAGCTTCCCTTCGTTCCAAAGGAGGTAGAAGGGGTGCTGAAGCAGATGCTTTTCGGCAATGAGCGAGTCGAGCGCTCCCAGAAATTCGGTCGGTGTCATGGCGATCCTCCCTCTCTCACCCATTTCTTGGGGCCCAGTCTACAAGCACTCGCGTCTCAAGGCATCACCTGCCCCCCGTCGATCACGAAGGCTTGCCCGGTGATGTTTTTCGCCTCATCGGAGGCGAGGTAGGCGGCCAGCGAAGCAATCTCCTTCGGATCGAGCACCCGGCCGAGCGGCGCCATCTTGGCCGCCGCGTCGCGCCCGGCCTCGACTCCGGCGCCCTTCGAACGACCGATTCGGTCGAATCCCTCGCGCGCCATTTCCGTCTCCACCCACCCGGGGCACAGCGCGTTGACGGTGATTCGGCGAGGAGCGAGCTCCAGGGCGTGGGCGCGAGTCAAGCCGATGACCCCGTGCTTGGAAGCGCAATAGGCGGAGAAACCGGCGACCGCGAACCGCCCGAGAACGGAAGAGAGATTCAGGATGCGGCCGCCCTTCGGAATGAAGAGGGCCACCTCGCGCGTCATTCGGAAAACCGCCGTCAGATTGGTCGCGATGATCGCCTGCCAGGGCCCGTCGTCCGGGTCCTCGAGGGGGGTAGGGCCTCCCAGGCCCGCATTGTTGACGAGGATGTCGATGTGCCCCCAACGCGCGGCGATGGCGGCCACGGCGCCCGAAATGGAAACCGGCAGCGTGACGTCACATCCCACCGCCATCGCCTCGCCCCCGGCCTGCGCGATCTCGAGCGCGATTCTCTGGCAGGCAGCCTCGTCCCTCGCGAGGAGGGCGACACGAGCCCCCTCGGCGGCGAAGCGGCGCGCAATCGCCTCTCCGATCCCGCGCGAAGCGCCGGTGATGCACGCCACTTTCTCCGACAGGCGGCGGGCGACGGGCCGGGCGCCGTCGGTCTTGCGCCGGTGGGGCGAGGTCTCGTCCGGGTCAGCGGTCGTCATGGGGCAATGAGCGCGCCGATTCTATCTTTCGGTGCTCCCGTCCCGTATGCCGCTGCCGCAGTCGGCGAGGCCCTCCTTCAGCGCGAGCCGGCCCGAGACGGCGGCTGGGCGACGCGCTCCTCCCGGTGATACAGCGACCACTCGAGAGAGCAGGCCTCGCAGAGGTTCGCCACGGCCGGGCGGTCGCAGCCCTCGTTGGCGCACTTGCGCGGAGCCGATGGATCCTCTCGAACCTTCTCGCGTTCGTTCCTCATCTGCGTTTCCCCCTTTGCTCGGCCGGTCCGGGCCCCCCCAAGTACTGAAGGAGCTCGCGCTCGCACCGGCCGCGGTATTCCTCGAACCGACCCTCGGGATCTTTCTCGGTGAGCCACTGCATCATCAGGCCGTCGAAAATCGCCCGCATCGTGGAGGCCGCCTCGCCGGGATCGCGCACCCGAAAGACCCCCCGCCGCATGCCCTCCTCGACGATTCCGCCATCGATCGCCCGACAGCCGGCGTAGAAGCTCTCCCCCACCTCCCGGAAAGCCTCATGGCGGGAGGCGAGGCCGCAGAAATCGACGTAGGCCCGGAAGAAGGCGCGGTTCTTCGAGGGCGACGGGAAGATGAGCGCGACGAGGGCCCGGACCTTCTCGACGGGGTCCGAGACCGCCGCGACGGCCTCGCGCATGCGCTGCTGGATCGAGTCGATCAGCCAGCGAAAGACCTCCCGGAACAGGTCCTCCTTCGACGCGAAGTAGTAGAGCGTCACCCCCTTGGACACGCCGGCACGCCGCGCGATGTCGTCCAGGGTGACATCCGAGAACCCCTTCTCGGCGACCTCTCGGAAGGCGGCCTTGAGCAGCGAGAGCCGGCGCTCTGCGGCGGCCAACTCGGCAGTGCGTGCCATGCGATATTATTGACTGACTGGTCGGTCAAATGTCAAGGAGCCGAGCCGGGCGTTAGACTGCCTCCGATGACGGTGAGACTTCTGTACTTCGCCTCCTTCCGCGAGCACGTCGGGAGCGACGCCCAAACGCGCCAGGTTCCCGACGGCACGAGCGCCGGGCAGCTCTGGCGCAGGCTCGCCCGGGAAGTCCCACATTTTGCGGTGTTTCCTTCCATGCCGCCGGTCGCCGTCAACGGCGACTATGCCGAGAGCGATACGGTCCTCCGAGAGGGGGACGAAGTGGCGTTTCTGCCGCCCGTGGCCGGGGGCTAGCCCAGGACTTCGGGGGCAACGTGTATCTGTCGAGCGATCCCATCGATCTGCCCTCGCTGCTCGGCCAGGCGCGCCCCTCGGATGGAGGAATCTGCCTGTTCGTCGGCGTCGTCCGAAAGGAGAGCGAGGGCCGGGAGACGACCCGAATCGAGTACGAAGCCTACGCCGCAATGGCCGAGGCCGAGATCGAGAAGATGCTGCGATCGATCGCGCAGACGTGGCCGCAGACGCGCCTCTGGATCCGACATCGGCTAGGCAGCCTCTCCCCCGGCGAAGCGGCCGTGGCGATCCTGGCGACCGCACCCCACCGCGGCGAGGCCTTCGCCGCCTGCCGCGAGGCGATCGACCGACTGAAGACGACGGTTCCCATCTGGAAGAAGGAGTTCTACGCCGACGGAACTTCCGAGTGGGTCGATCCCACGCGGGCCTCCGGCGTCCACCGCTAGCCGATCGACTTTCCGTCTCTCCGCGCAAGTTTCCGTCCCCCTTCTCCGTTTCACTCCAGCCGATGTCAGAATGGCCGGCGATGTCCGTCGCGAAAATCATCGCTCCCGACGTCCAGGAACTGATCCGCGAGAGCCCCCAGGAACTGGCGGCGGCGGTCAAGGACCTGCATCCCGCCGACATCGCCGAGTTGCTCGACGAGCTGCCGCGCGAGGACCGCATCGTTCTGTTCGAGGTCCTGCCCACCGAGCAAGGCGCCGCGGTGCTCTCGGAGCTCAAGGGCGAGACCCTGCGCCTCATTCTGCACCGGGCTTCGCCCCAGAAGCTCGGAGCCGAGCTCGATCGCCTGCCGGCCGACGAGGTCACCTTTCTCCTCGAGCACCTCACCCAGCGCCAGCGGGAGGCGATTCTCGAAAAGATGTCGCCGCGGGACGCCGACGGGGCCAAACGACTTCTGCGCTATCCGCCGCGAACCGCCGGCCGCCTCATGTCGGAGAAGTTCGCCCGGATCCGCCCCGAGTGGACCGTGGCCGAGACGCTCGACCACTTGAAGAAGATCGACCCCGAAGTCGAGACGGTGCAGAGCCTCTATGCCCTGGACGATTCGGGCCATCTCGTCGGCTACGTCTCGCTGCGCCGGCTCTTTCCCGCGCCGCCCCTCCGGAAGATCGCCGACGTGATGGAGCGAAGGCTCCTGACGGTCCGAGCGGACGCCTCACAGGAGGAGGTCGCGCGGCTGGTTTCCAAGTACGACGTTCACGCCATCCCCGTCGTGGACGAGGAGAACCGGTTGCTCGGAATCGTGACCGTGGACGACGTCATCGACATCCTCATCGAGGAGCAGACCGAGGACGTCCTGCACCTGGGCGGCGTTTCGGCCACCGAGGAGACCGTCGAGCAGGGCTACTTCGCCACGAAGCCGTTCCGAAACGTGCGGCTGCGTTTCAACTGGCTTCTCCTCCTCTTCGTCGCCGAGACCTTCACGGGCACCGTGCTGCGTCACTTCGAAGGAGAGCTCGCCAAGGTCGTGGCACTCTCGTTCTTCATCCCGCTCTTGATCGGCACCGGCGGCAATTCGGGGTCGCAGACCGTCACGACGATCGTGCGGGGCCTGGCCGTCGGGGACATCCGGCTGCGGGACTTCTGGCGGGTGTTTCTTCGCGAGGCGGGAAGCGGGCTTCTGCTCGGCCTCATGCTGGGGGTGGTCGGCGTCGGGCGGGCCCTGCTCTGGGGATCGGCGATGCCGCTCGCCCTGACGGTTGGCATCTCGATCCTCGCCATCTGCACCTGGGCCAACGCCGTGGGAGCCACGATCCCGATGTTCGCGACCGCAATCAAGATCGACCCGACCGTCATGTCCGCGCCCCTGATTGCCACGCTGGTCGATGCCACGGGTCTCGCGATCTATTTCGTGATCGCCAAGTCGATCCTGGGCCTTTGACCGAGGCGTCGGCGGCCGCCGCCCGGCCGCGACCGCTTTGGTAGGATCTCGCTCTCGGAAGGGACCGGGCCACCGAAGCGGGCCCGGCAGACTCAAGACTCTCGGAGGAAACATGAGCACTCCCGCCACGACCCGCGACTGGACGGCACCCGATGCCGGCCTGGAGATCGTCCGCTACCGGGCGGACAACGGCATCGCCGTGATCGAAATGGACGATCCGCCGGCCAACACCTACACCTACGCCATGATGCGGCAGCTCGACGACGCGATCCTGCGCGCGCGTTTCGACGACGCGGTCCACGTGATCCTCCTGCGCGGCAAGGGAGACCGCTTCTTCTCCGCGGGAGCCAACATCGGAATGCTGAATGCCGTCACGCCTGGCTTCAAATACTTCTTCTGCCTGCACGCCAACGAGACGCTGCTGCGCCTCGAGCACACGCCCAAGCTCGTGATCGCCGCGTTGAACGGCCACACCGTCGGCGGGGGTCTCGAGATCGCCATGGCCTGCGACTTGCGCCTCGCCCGCAAGGACGCGGGGAAGATCGGGCTCCCCGAAGTGACCCTCGGAGTGCTGCCGGGCACGGGCGGGACAACGCGCCTGGCCAAGATGGTCGGCAAGTCGAAGGCCATCGAGCTGATGGTGACGGGCAACACGTTCTCCTTCGAGGAAGCGCAGGAGCTGGGCCTGGTCAACCAGGTCATCGACGCGACACCCGAGCAATGGTGGGAGCAGGTGCTGGACTATGCCCGGCAGTTCGTGCCGCCGCAGAAGGCCTCCCGGGCCGTCGGAAGGATCAAGCGATCGGTCCAGACGGGCTGGGACCTGCCGATCGAGTCGGCTCTCGCGGTCGAACGGGAGCTGCAGCAGCTGCTCTTTCAGAGCGAGGACGCCAAGGAAGGCATCGCGGCCAACCAGGAAAAGCGAGTCCCGCGATTCAAGGGCAAGTGATGGGAGAGGGGCGAGGGGCGAGGGGCCAGGTCGCTAGCGTGGCGACGGAGACGGCGCCGGCTCTGAACCTGCGCACCGATCTCTTCATCGGCGGGCAGTTCGTCACGTCTGCGTCGGGCAGGCGCTTCGCGACCGTCAACCCGGCCACGGGTGAGACGCTCGGCCAAGTGGCCGAAGCCGGCCGGGAGGATCTCGATCGCGCGGTCGAGGCCGCCCGCAACGCTTTCGAGACCGGCCCCTGGGCCTCGATGAAGCCGCGTCAACGGGGAAAGATCCTGATTCGGGCGGCCGAGCGCCTGCAATCCCGGGCGGAGGAGTTCGGACGGGTCGAGACGCTCGACAACGGCAAACCGATCTTCGAGGCATCCAAGATCGACATGCCCGCTGCCGCCGAATGTCTCGCCTACTTCGGGGAGTCCGCCGACAAGCTCTACGGGGACACGCACGCCGGACGCCCCGACGCGATGCTCCTGACTCTCCGCGAGCCGATCGGGGTGATCGCGGCGATCACGCCCTGGAACTTTCCGTTGCTCCAGGCGATGTGGAAGATCGCGCCGGCGCTCGCGCTCGGCAACAGCGTGGTCTTGAAGCCCGCCTCCGTCACGCCCCTGACCTCCCTGCTCTTCGCGGAGCTGTTGGCCGAGGCGGGGCTTCCCCCGGGCGCCTTCAACGTGGTGCCGGGCCCCGGCGCCGTGGTCGGCCAGGCGATGGCGGAGCATCCGGGCATCGACAAGATCTCCTTCACGGGCGAGACGGAAACGGGAAAGGCGATCCTGCGCGCCGCTGCCGGAACGGTCAAGCGCGTCTCCATGGAGCTCGGCGGCAAGTCACCCAACGTCGTCTTCGCCGACGCGGATCTCGAGGCGGCGGCTCGCGGCGCGATCAACGCCATCTTCTATGGCAAGGGGGAGCTTTGCTCGGCGGGCTCGCGTCTGCTGGTCGAGGAGTCGGTTCACGATGCCCTTCTCGAGAAGGTCGTGGATCGAGCCAAGAAGATGGCTCCCGCCGATCCGCTCGACCCGAAGACCCGTTTGGGCTCGCTCGTGTCCGAGAGCCAAAGGGAGAACGTGGCGCGCTACGTCGAGAGCGGCCGGAAGGAAGGAGCGAGGCTCGTGGCCGGCGGAAACCGAGCCTCCGTGAACGGCAAGGGCGCGTTCTTCGAGGCGACCGTCTTCGACGGCGTGTCCCCAACCATGACGATCGCCCGTGAAGAGATCTTCGGGCCCGTGCTCGCGACCCTGACGTTCCGCGACGAGGCCGAAGCCCTCTCGATCGGCAACTCCACGATTTACGGCCTGGCCGCCGCCGTGTGGTCCCGGGACGTGAAGAAGGCACTGCGAACCGCCAAGGCCTTGAAGGCCGGCACGGTCTGGGTCAACACGTACAACCTGTACGACCCGGGCCTTCCCTTCGGCGGCTACAAGCAGTCGGGCTTCGGCCGGGAACGCGGCCACCATGCGCTCGAGGAATACACGCAAGTCAAGTCGATCTGGATCGACCTGACGTAAAGGCGGCTCCCGGCGATCCCCGGCCCGCCGTGGGATTCAGGAGGGACGCAGATGAGTCCCCTCGGCCTGCTCCTGGCGAGCCTGCTCGTCGCCTCCGACGCGACGCCTCCCCCGAGGCCGCCCGTCGGCGCGGTCCTCGATTCGGCGGAGCGCGTCAAACAGTTTCGCGGCGTGGCGATTTCCCCCGATGGCCGCCGCGTGGCCTGGTCCGAGAAGGCGCCGGACCGCGAGAACGAAGGGAACCGGGGCAGCATCTTCGTTTCCGATCTGTCCTCCGGCGCCGTGCGCCGACTGACGGCCGGAAAGAACGGAAGAATCCACCGCGAGTCGAGCGCGGTCTTCTCGCCCGATGGCAAATCCATCGCCTTCCTGTCGGACGCCAGCCAGGACCGGCAGCTCCAGGTCTGGATCGCGCCCGCAACGGGAGGACGGGCGGCGCCTCTGACCCACGTGAAAGGGCAGCTGGCGGATCCGCGTTGGTCCCCCGACGGTCGCCGAATCGCGTTTCTCCTCGTCGAGGGCTCCGACCAGGAACCGGGCGCGCTGGTGGCCTACAAGCCGGACGACGGTGTGGTCGAAGAGACGATCGAGGAGCAGCGTATCGCGGTCGTCGACATCGAGATGGGGCGGCTCCGCGTCGTCTCGCCGCCCGATCTGTACGTCTACGACTATGACTGGTCGCCCGACGGCCGGTCCTTCGCCGCCGAGGCCGCCCGGGGTTCGGGGACGAACAACTACTGGACCGCGGAGCTCTACGTCATCGACGTCGAGCCGGGATCCGCACGTTCGATCTGGAAGCCGCCGCTGCAGATCGCCTGCCCCCGCTTTTCGCCGGACGGCGCGACGATCGCGATCATCCACGGCATCATGAGCGACGAAGGGTCGACCGGCGGCGACGTCTGGCTCGTCCCCCGATCGGGCGGCGCGGCCAGGAACGCGACCCCCGGGATGAAGGCCTCCGCGAGCGCGCTCTTCTGGCGCTCCTCGAGTCAGATTCTCTTCACCGAGTTCGTCGACGGCGGGGAGGGCCTCGCGACCCTCGATCCGGCAACTCAGACGATCGCGACATTGTGGACCGGCCCCGAGACGCTCCACGGCTTCCGCCCCGCGCGCGAAGGATCGACCTCGGCCGCCATCCGAGAATCCTTCCGCAACCCGCCCGAGGTCTACGCGGGCTCGATCGGCGATTGGAAGCCGCTCACCCGCGTCAACGCGGGGGCTACCGCCTGGTGGGGCGAAGCCCGAACGCTTCACTGGCAGAGCGATGGCCAGACCGTCCAGGGTTGGTTGCTCTACCCGAGGGACTTCGATCCGTCGCGTCGGTACCCCCTGGTCGTCTCCGTCCACGGCGGACCCTCCGCCGCCTACACGGCTGCCTGGCCCTCGCGGTGGAACGCGGTGCTGCCTTCGCAGGGCTACTTCGTCTTCTGGCCAAACCCCCGGGGCAGCTACGGATTCGGCGAGGCGTTCACGCAGGGCAACGTGAAAGACTTCGGCTCAGGCGACCTGCGCGACATCCTGACGGGGGTCGACGAAGTCCTCCGGGTCGCGCCCGTCGATCCCCGGCGGCTGGGGATCACGGGATGGAGCTACGGGGGCTACATGACCATGTGGGCCGTGACGCAGACCACTCGTTTCGCCGCCGCCGTGGCCGGAGCGGGTATCGCGAGCTGGCAGAGCTACTACGGACAGAACAAGATCGACACCTGGATGCTCCCGTTCTTCGGCGCCACCGTCTACGAAGACCCGGCCGTCTACGCGAAGTCGTCTCCGATCGAGTTCATCAAGAACGTCCGCACGCCCACCCTCGTCCTGCACGGCGACCGGGACTCCGAGGTCCCCACACCCCAGGGCTACGAGTTCTGGCACGCCCTGAAGACCCTCGGGGTGCCCACGCAATTGGTCGTCTACACGTCCGAGGGTCACGCGATTCGAAAGCCCGAACACCGGCGCGACATCGTCGAACGCGCCCTCGCGTGGTTCGACCGGTACCTCAGATCGTCGTCAGGACTTTAGCGCGTCGCGGCCCTCAAACGGCGCACCCAACAACGGGGCAAGGAGGCACCAGTTGAAGGCGCCGGCGGCGAGCGGGACGATCCCGACGACGCCGACGATCGTGCCGACGGTCGTTCCCTGTCGAAAGCCCCAGTACATGAGCAGCAAACCCGCAAGGATCCGGACACCGCGGCCCAACGGCCCGGCCATGAACCTCGCCAATGCCATGGTTCTCCTCCTCCCGATCATCTGAAGTTACTCCATCGGGAATTCATCGGGTGATGTGCCTTCATCAGGCCCGCATCGATTGGGGTATCGTCGGCCAAGAGTAGGCGAACCCGAGATGTTCGACCCGAAGATCCTCGCCGGACGTTCTATCCTCGTCACCGGAGGGGGTTCGGGCCTCGGCCTCGCGATGGCCAAGAGCTTCGCCGCGCACGGAGCGCGGGTGACGATCGCCGGAAGGAAGGCGGAGCGGCTCGAGGCCGCTGCGCGGGAGATCGCGGCGTCGGCGCGCGAAGGGGGCCAGATCGAGGCATACGCGGCCGACGTGCGCGAGCCGGAGCAGGTCGAGGCGCTGGTCGCGCACGCGGTCGAGCGCTTCGGGAGCCTCGACGGCCTGGTCAACAGCGCCGCGGGCAACTTCCTGGCGCTGTCGGAAGACCTGACGCCCAAGGGCTTCGAGACGGTCGTGCGAACGGTGCTTCACGGCTCGGTCTACTGCACCCTCGCGGTGGGCCGCCACCTGCTCAGCCGCAAGGCGCCGGGCGCCATCGTCTCGGTCTTGACAACCTACGCCTGGACGGGCACCAGCTTCGCCTTGCCCTCCGCCTGCGCGAAGGCCGGCGTGCTGGCGATGACACGCTCGCTCGCCGTGGAATGGGGCCACGCGGGCATTCGCTTGAATGCCATCGCCCCGGGACCGATCCCGACCCCGGGGGCCTTCTCGCGCTTGATGGCCGGCGCCGAGGCGGAAAAGAACGCGCTTGGCCGTATCCCCCTCGGCCGCTTCGGCCGGAAGGAGGAGATCGCCCACCTCGCCACCTTCCTCCTGTCTGACCTCTGCCCGTTCCAGACCGGCGACTGCGTCACGATGGACGGCGCCGAGTGGCTTGCCGGCGCCGGCGAGTTTTCCGACTACCGCAAGGTCCCGCGCGAAGCCCTGCGAAAGGCTTTCGAAGCGCTGCGCCCGAAGAAGGGTTAGGGGATCGCCGCCGGTTCGCCGCCGCGACCGACCGACGCGGGTAGAGCCGGCTCCGGCAGGCACACCTCGAGCAGGCGGTTCGATCCGAACTGGACCTCGCGGCCCAACCGTAGGCCCGCCGCCCGAGCCGCGCGCTCGATCCGTTCCTTCGGCTCGTTCGCGCCGAACCCGGCCCCCTCGGAGGGCACGAGGCGGTAGACGACCAGGCAGCGCGAGGAGGCAACCCGGAGGGCGGATCGCAGCGACCGGTAGAGGGGCGTCGCATCGAGGCGGGCCACCCAGCGGGCTCGGTCCTCGACGACGTCCAGGGTTTCCCGGCCGCGCCGGATGCGGTACCACAGCAGCTCGGGATCACCCGGCACGCGCAGGCGGTACGACCAGTCCCAGTCGAAGCGGCGTGAAAAGAAGGCCACGACGCCAAACTGGTCCGTGTACAAGAGCTTCGTCTCCGGAAAGGACCGGGTCAACGCGCGATCCGCCTCGGCGAAGCTGGCCGGATAGTACGACTCGTAGGTGGGCAACTGCCTCGCCGAGTTCACCGCGAGCCCGAGGAAGAGAACGATGCCGCAGAGTGCGCGCGGAACCGTCGCGAGCTTCGAGAAGACGCCGGCGGCAAGCCCGCTCGCCGAAAGGACCAGAAAAGGGAAGAGAATCGACTGCTGCCTCATTGCCCCGCCGAAGGGATATCGGCCGGCCGCGGACGCCCCGGTGATCAACAGGAGAATCGTCAAGAAACCGCCGGCCGGCAGCAAGGCAGCGACGCGGTCGGCCCGCCGCAACTTCCGGAGCCACCACACCCCTGCCAGCGCGAGAGCCGCGGCCAGGCCCACGGCGGCGGAGGACGGAGCGTCCGTCGCAAGAGCGAGCGGCGAGAAGAGGTTGAATTCGGCCACGAGATTTCGGGCAAGGAAGCGCGTCAGCGGCTCCCGCCCACCCGGCTCGAACATGTAGAGAGCCAGGTGATTCAAACGCGGGGCTCGGTAGGCGGCGTGCACGAGAGCGAGCCCGCCGACCAGAGCCAGAAGGGCGCCCCACCACGCCAACGACCCGCGATCGGACCGCGCCCGATGCCAGGCGCGCGCTCGCACGGCGGGATTCACGGTGGCGACAACGGCCGTCAAGAGAAGACACGCGAGCAGGTACAGGAAGGCGAAATAGTGAGAGCAGACCGCGGCGCAGGCGCCCCCCGCGAAGACGGCCGTGGCGCGAGCCGATCGATGGCTCTCGGATCCATCGAGGAGTTCGAGATAGCCGCCGAACGAAACCAGAATGAAGAAGAGCGCCAGCATGTACGAGCGCACCTCGCAGGAGAGGACGACCGGAGCAAAGCAGGAGGCGAAGGCCGCCGCCGCCCACACGGCCACCGTCGCGTTCCGGCCAACGCGCCAGGCCAGCCGCGCTCCCGCGATGACCGCGCCGAGCCCGGCGAGAAGCGAAACCAGGCGAAACGACAGTTCGGTGCGCCCGAACGCCATCGCGCCGCGCAGGAGGAGATAGAAGAGCGGCGGGTGTGCGTTGGACCAAACGCCCGCGATGAAGTTCTCCCAGCGGTCCTGCCCGGCGACGAAGACGTGCCAGTAGCCGTCGTAATCGATCGCTCGGGTGACGCTCAACCAGAGCCGAGGCAAGAGCGAGAGGGCGGCCAGGAGAAGCACGGAGCGCCACGGAAATCGAATCGGCAGGCCAGCCGGGGCGCCGCCGAAGGGCGAGCGCAAGCGGACGTTGGGCGGCACGTCGCCTCGTCAGGGCTTTCGGGTCCGCTCTTGGACGTGGCGGAGCCGATCGAGCCAGCGGCTCTTCTCCGATCCGTCCGCACCGCCGGAGTCGCGCACTCGGACCGTCTTTTCCGAGCTTCCGTGCCCGGCGACGATCTCCACGTCGCGCACCTGGAGCCAGGCTCGGAGCAGCCGGATGACGGCGTCGTTCGCCTTGCCACCTTCCGGCGGCGCGGCGACCCTCAGCTTCAGCCGGGCTCCGAGCGGTCCGGCCACCTCCGACCGCGAGGCGCCGGGAACGACCTTGAGCGCGATCTGGATGCCGCCCTCGACGCGCCGCGCGAAGGAAGGAAGCGCGCCCGCCCCGTCCGGACTAGCGCAGCTTGACGGCGGCTTTCTCGGAGGCAACGAGCGTCTCGCCGTCGTGGATCTCGAGCGTGTAGCGGGCTTCCTTGGCCTCTCCTTCGACCGAGACCGAGAGGAGAAAATCGAGCTTGCCCTCGCCGCTCGAGGCGACGTTGCTCTTGCCCGCGAGGACCTCCATCCGGGGCGCAAAAACGATCTTCCCCGTCGCCAGGTCCGTCACCGTCGCCGTGCAGACGAACTGCTTGGCGGAGTCCGCGCGCGGCGAGATCTTGACCTCGACCCCGTAGCCGGGCGGCTTGGGCACGGGATCCATCGCGACCGCGGCGAGGGCTCCGACCGCGACCGCCAGGAGGGCGAGCCGGCCCCGCGTCTTCATCTACTTCGCCTCCACTTTCTCGAGCTTCCAACCGCCGCGAAGCTGCGTGGCGTTGCAATACGTCGCGTTGCACTGCGTGTCGTTCAAGCAGTTCAGAATGCCCTGGCACACCTGATCGGGCGTGCCATCCTTGGGCACCGGAGCGTTCTGCTTGCACCAGCCCGAATAACCCGGGTTGCTGAAGGAGCAGGTGACCTTCTGAGGCTGGTCGGAAGACTGCCTGCCCGATCCCGCGGACGAGAGCACGACGAACACGAGCAAGCTCAACGAGACGGCAAAGAGCACTTTGTTCCGCTTGATCACGAGAACCTCCTGGTCCGCCACGGCAGACCTCTTGTTTCGACTCGACCCTCTGGCATCACGTCCTGGGCACCGTTCCTCCCCGTTTTCGAAGGCGGCCGAGCTACGGCCCGAGGGCCTCGGCGAGGAGAGCCTCGAGCTCCCGCTTGTGGACCGCGGCATTACCCGTCGCCGGCGAGGCGGACGCTTGCCGTCCCACGTACCGCGGCGCGACACCTGCCGGCAACAAAGGACCCAAGAGCGGCGCCACGAAGCTCCAGGCTCCCATGTTCTGCGGCTCCTCTTGGACCCACACGGCCCCGCGCATGCCCGGGTATCCCGCGAGCAAACGGCGCAGTTCCTCCGCGGGGAACGGATAGAGCTGCTCGACTCGCAGGATGGCCGTCGTTCGATGGGTCCGTCTCTCCCGTTCGGCGCGCAGGTCGTAATAGACCTTGCCGCTGCAGAGGAGAACGCGCTCGATCGCGCCGCGGTCCGTCACGTCCGGATCGTCCAGGCCGGTGCGGAAACCGCCGGAAGCCAGCGCCTCGAGCGGCGAGGCCGCGGCCGGAAGGCGGAGCAAGCTCTTGGGCGTAAAGAGCACGAGGGGCTTGGCCGAGGGCTGCCGCATCTGGCGGCGGAGCAGATGGAAGTACTGCGCCGGCGTCGTGGCGTTGCACACCTGAAGATTCCCGTCGGCGCACAACTGCAGATACCGCTCGATCCGGGCGCTCGAGTGCTCGGGGCCCTGTCCCTCCGAGCCGTGCGGCAGGAGCATCGTCAGCCGCGTGCTCTCCCGCCACTTGTCTTCCGCCGACGCGACGAACTGATCGATGATCACCTGCGCGCCGTTGGCGAAATCTCCGAACTGCGCCTCCCAGAGAACCAGCATTTCGGGCGCTTCCACGCTATAGCCGTACTCGAATCCGAGCACGCTCGCCTCCGACAGCGGGCTATCGCAGGCCTCGAATGGGGCCTGCCCGGGGTCGAGCTCGGCGAGCGGCGCCCACCTCGCGCCGGTCGTCGCGTCGTGGAAGACGACGTGGCGCTGCGAGAAGGTGCCCCGGCTGGAGTCCTGACCGCTCAGTCGAACGCCTGTTCTCTCGAGCAGCAACGACCCGAAGGCCAAGGCCTCGGCGGTCCCCCAGTCGAGCGGCAGGGCCCCCTCGGCCATCTTCGCGCGCCGAGCGAGCTGCTGCACCATCTTCGGATTGAGGTGGAATCCCGAGGGCACGGTCGTCAGGACCCGGCCGATCCGAGCGAGCGTTTCGCGCCGCACGGCCGTCTCGATCTCGACGACCTGCCCCTCTCCGTGCACGGCGGCCGGGCCGGCGGGCGGGCCGGCCCGCCGCGTCGCCTGCTTGGCTGCCGCGAGCGCCCCCTCGTAGAACGCTACCTGTCGTGCCTCCATCTGCTCCACGTCCGCTTCCGTCAGGACGCCGTCGCGCACGAGACGCCGGGCGTAGAGCGTGCGCACGCCCGGGTGAGCCGCGATCTTGCGGTACATGACCGGCTGGGTATAGGTCGGCTCGTCGCCCTCGTTGTGCCCGTGCCGCCGAAAGCCGATCAGGTCGATGACGACGTCTTTGTGAAACTCCTGCCGGTAGTCGAGCGAGATCTGGAGCACCCGGTAGGCGGCCTCGGGATCGTCCGCGTTGACGTGAAAGATGGGCACCTGATTGATCTTGGCGACGTCGGTCGAGTAGACCGACGAGCGGGCCGCGGAGGGAGGCGTGGTGAAGCCAATCTGATTGTTGATCACCAGATGCACGGTGCCGCCCGTCCGATAGCCCGAGAGCTGCGCGAGGTTGAACGTCTCGGCGACCATTCCCTGTCCCGCGAAGGCCGCGTCGCCGTGCACCAGCAGAGGCAAGACCCGGTTCCAGGCTTCCGGCCCGTGGCCCCGGCGCTCCTGCTTGGCGCGCACCTTTCCCTCGACGACCGGGTCGACCGCCTCCAGGTGCGACGGATTGGACGGCACCGAGATCACGATCCGGCGTCCACCTTCCGCGACCCGCTCCGTCTGCGCCCCCTGGTGATACTTGACGTCTCCCTCGTCGGCCGGAAAGTCCGGGTGGACCGTCCCCTCGAAGCCCGCGAAGATGCGCTCGGCCGAATTGCCCACCACGTTGGCCATGATGTTCAGGCGCCCGCGGTGAGACATGCCGAGCGTGACCTCCTCGATGCCCCGCTCCGCCGCGCCTTCGATGAGTCGGTCGAGCAGCGGGATCGCCGTGTCACATCCCTCGACGGAGTAGCGGCGCTGCCCGAGGAAACGGGTGCCGAGGAAGCGCTCGAACTCCTCGGCGGCGATCAGTTTCTCGAGGATCTTCCGTCGAACGGCGGAGGGCAGCACCTCCGGCGGAGCTCCCACACGATTGCGGATCCACTCCTTCTCCTCGGGGCTGGAGATGAACCGATACTCGATGCCGACCTTGCCGCAGTACACGCGGCGCATCACCGCAATGATGTCGCGCAGCGGCATGTAGTCCCCGCCGGCGAGGTGCCCGGTCCAGAACTCGCGGTCGAGGTCCCAGATCGTCAGGCCGTAGGTCTCGAGATCCAACTCCGGATGATCCACGACCGGATGAAACCCCAGAGGATCGGTATCCGCGATCAAATGGCCCCGCACACGGTAGGCGTTGATGAGGCCGAGCACCTGCGCCTCTTTGGCGATTTCCCACGAGCGACCGTCCTGGGAGGGCGCGGGATTTCGATCCACCGCCCACCGGTACGGCCGAAACGGCACCTCGAGGTCCGAGAAGACCTGCTCGTAGAAGCCCCGGCCGCCGAGCAGCAGGTCCTCGACGCGCGCCAGGAACAGCCCCGACTCTGCCCCCTGGATGATGCGGTGGTCGTAGGTCGAACTGAAATTGATGACTTTGCTGATCGCCAGGCGCGAGAGGGTCTCCGGCGCCATCGCCCGGAACTCGACGGGATACTCGATCGCTCCGGTCGCGACGATCAGGCCCTGCCCCGGCATCAGGCGCGGGACCGAGGTCGTCGTCCCGAGCGTGCCGGGGTTGGTCAGCGACACCGTCGTCCCCTCGAAGTCGGAGACCTGCAACCGAGCCTGCCGCGCCCGGCCGACGATGTCCTCGGAGGCCTCGAGGAACTGCGTGAAGGTCATCCGTTCCGCTCCCTTCACGTTCGGGACGACGAGGCTGCGCGAGCCGTCCGCTTTCTCGACATCCACGGCCAGCCCCAGCCGAATGCCGTCTCGACGCACGCGCGACGGGGTCCCGGAGGAGGAATCGAAGGCATCGTTCAAGCGCGGGGCCGCCTTGATGGCCTGGACAATCGCCCAGGCGATCAGGTGCGTGAAGGAAATCTTCGAGAGACCGTTGGCGGTGCGGAAGTCATTCAAGAGCCTTCGGTTTTCCTCGAGGAGTTTGATCGGCACCTGCCGCTGCGACGTGGCGGTCGGCACCGAGAGGCTCGCCTCCATGTTCTCGGCGATCCGAAGGGCCGCGCCACGAATCGCCGCTCGGTCCTCGCCCGGGACGGGTACTCCGGGCACGGGGACCGCGGCGGGCGCGGGAGCCGCGAAGGCGGGCTCCGGCTCTCCCAGTCGCTCGCGGAAAAAAGCCCTCCACTCCTCGTCGACACTGCCCGGCTCGCTTCGATAGCGCGAGAGCAGATCCGCGACGTAGCTCGCGTTGTCCCCGAATTCGGCAACCAGGTCCAGGGCGTGATCCAGGTCGGTCGAACGGCTGGCCATGCGACCCCGAATTCTATTCCGTCTCGCTTTTCGGAGGGCGCCGCGGCCGGCGCTTGCTAGGATTCCCGAGCCTTGGGAAAGGAGATCCGAATGCGTCGTTTCGTCCTGCTCGCCTCGCTGGCCGCGGCCGCCCTCGGCGTCGCATCTGGCGAAACGGCGCTTTCTCCGGAAGTGCGCCAGACGGCGGAGACCCTGCGAGAGCGGCTGCTCGCCGGCTCGCAGGCGACCCGCTGGATCCAGGAGCTGACCGACCGGGCGGGACCCCGGCTCGCCGGGTCCCCGGGAGACCGGGAAGCCATCGAGTGGGCGCTCGAGACCCTCCGGGCGCTCGGGTTCGCCAACGTCCACACCGAGAAGGTCACCGTGAGGGTCTGGCAGCGCGGCGCCGAGTCAGGCGAGGTCGTGTCACCGCATCCGCAGCCTCTCGCGCTCACCGCCCTCGGCGGCAGCGTCCCCACTCCCGACGGAGGTCTCGAGGCGGAGATTCTCGAGGTCGCCTCCTTGCAAGAGCTCGACGCCAAGCCGGCAGCCGCCCGCGGAAAAATCGTGTTCTTCAACAAGAGGATGGAGCGGCGGGAAGATTTCCGCGGATACTCTGCCGCCGTCGACGTGCGAGCCGACGGCGCATCCCGGGCGGCACGATACGGCGCCGTCGGCGTCCTCATCCGCTCGATCGGCACCGATCACAACCGGCTCGGGCACACCGGAGCATTGAAGTATGACGACAAGGTGCCGCGGCTCCCGGCCGCCGCCCTCTCGATCCCGGACGCGGACCTGCTCGAACGGCTGCTGCGTCGCGGCCAGGCGGTTCGCGTGCGCTTCGTGCTGTCCTGCGGCGAAAAGGGGGAGGCCGAGTCCGCCAACGTGATCGGGGATATCCCGGGGGCCGCGTTGCCCGAGGAGATCGTCCTTCTCGGAGCGCACCTGGATTCCTGGGACCTCGGTCGGGGAGCCATCGACGACGGCGCCGGCTGCGGCATCGTTCTGGAAGCCGCGCGATGGATCGGAGAGCTTCCCCGCCGGCCGGCGCGCACGATCCGGGTCGTCCTCTTCGCCAACGAGGAAAACGGCCTCGGCGGAGCGAAGGCCTATGCGCGGGCGCACGAGAAGGAGCTCTCGCGCCACGTCATGGCGCTGGAGGCCGACAGCGGCGCCGGACGGCCCACCGGCCTGACGTGGATCGCCGGCGCATCCTCCGAGCCGGCGATCCGAGAGATCGCCGCCCTGCTCGAGTCCTTGGGAGCGGGAGCGGTTTCGGGCGACGGCAGCGGCGGAGCGGACATCGGGGAGCTCCGCTCGGCCGGGGTACCGCTCTTCTCGGTGTCTCAGGATGTGTCGCGGTACTTCGACGACCACCACACGGCCAACGACACCTTCGACAAGATCGAACCGGTGCCCCTCAATCGCTCGGTCGCGGCGGTGGCGGTCGTCGCCTATTGCGCCGCCTCGGTACCGAATCCCTTCGAAAGGATTCCCGAGGGCAAGCGCGCACGCCCCGGTTGGTGAGCCCGCAGCCGGGAAGCCTCTGCCCGACTACCTCACCTCGAAGGGGCTCGAGGCCTCCGCGGTCTTTTTCGAAGCCGGATCCGTCACGGCCACCTTCAGGGCGTAGAGTCCCGGAGAGAGGCCTCGCGGCTGAAAATCGAGGAGAAGCTTGCGCCCGCCACCGCGCTCGATGTCGGAGCGGCGGGAGACCGCGACGTTGGCCGGTAAACTCTTACCCTCGCGCCCGATGACCTCCGCACGCACATCGAGCGGCGCGGCCTTGCCGCCTTCGCCCAGGTTGTAGCCGACCACCACCACCTGCGAGGTGCTACTCGCGGAGAGCGTCGGCAGGGCCGCCGGCACGAAGGATTCGCCGCCGATCGCAAACGGATACTCGGCGGGACGGTCGGGCGCGTCTGCCCGCGGGTTGCCCCGCACCATCACCCAATGCCCGGGCGCCTCTTCGAAGAGAGGAGGCAGCAGGAAGGGAGATGTTCCCGGGATCTCAGGGACGGACACGGCGGTCGAGATCACGCTCGCGCGACCCGTCGTTGCGTTGCGAACCAGCGCGCGAACTCCGTAACGGCCCGGTGCCAAGTAGAGGTTCCCGTAGAACTTGAGCCCGCTCGACTCCAGATTGGAACGCAGCTTGGAGAGGTCGAGTGCCATCTCCGAAGCGAGATAGTCGGAGAGCGTTCCCGAGGAATCATTGGCGTAGACATAGATCTGAATTGCCGCGTGGCCGCCGGAGTCGCCCGCCAAGAGAGACGCTCCCGGAATCTCGAGCAGAACCGGAACCAGGGAGAGGTTCGACTGCGAAGCGAACGGAGCCGCCAGCAGACTGGCCTGGATCTCGTTGGTGCGCGTCCCCCCGGTCACGAGGTCGCCAGCTTGGAGAAGCCGCTCGAGCGGCGAAAGGTCCTGATAGGGCTTCGGCTCGTAGTACCCGGAGCGAGCCAGAACCCTCGCGCCGGGAGACCGGACGTTGACCTTCAACGCGTGAAAGGCCCCGGGCTTGGAGAGCTGCTTCGGCTGATAGATCAGGAGGTAGACCAGCGCCGTGCGCTCCTGAAGCTTCTGGAGCTCGCCGCCGAGCTCGTTGGCATTTCGCACGAGATCTCCGTTGGTTGCCGCGGCCATCGCGAAGAGCGCGTCGGTGCCGCTGCCGCTGCGGCCCTTGCTGCTGCCGGCGGAGAAGCCCCCGCTCACATCCCCGTCGGCACGGAGACCGCCGATGTCGACCGTGTCGAGCACGGCGTCGGAGCGGTTGAACTGCGCGAGCACACCGGTCAGAAGCTCGCGCGTGCCCGAGCTCCCGTAGCGCGCCTCGCTGTCGATCTTCCACACCTCGCCGTAGGCGGCCGCGTCTCCCGCTCCCTGGGGGGTCGAGGTGTCGACGGCCGCGGTCGTCAGGTTCTGGTTAAGAGAAGTCTTGGCGTCGCCGGCCGCCATGTGGCCAGACATCAGACGGGACTCGAAGCCCTCCGAGAAGAAGAGCACGTGCTTTCGTCCGCGGGTCGAGTCGAGGACCCGGGCAATGCCACCGAGCGAACCGATGAGCTTGGCCACGCGTCCGCGGGAAATGTCGTCGTTGGCCTGCTTCTGCATCCGCTGCATGTCGAGAATGTTTTCCAGGTTCGAGCCGCCGTGCTTCCCGCCGGCCATTTCCCCGCCCTCGGACCCTTCCGGGCCGGGCGTCGTGATGGTGAGTGAGAGCGGGTCTCGGATCTGGCCGAGGGTGCCGCCAAATCCCAGCGTCTCGACGGCGTAGGTCAGCTGCCGACGGTCCCGCGTGAAGTTCAAGAGCAGCTTCCACCCGAGATCCACCGAGAGCGTTCCCACCGCCACCAGGTCGCTCGGCTGCAAGCCCTCCGTGACGAACCGGCGGGCGCCCTCGCGGGCGCGCGCCAGAGACGACGGGCTCGTATAGGTCAGGTCGAAAACGAGCAGCCAAAGCCGCCGTGCCGTCGCCGGCACGGCCTCGGGAGCGCCCGCCTCGGCCGGGGCCTTGGAAAGATCGATCACGTCGAGCCCCGAGATCGACTGCTTCTTCCCGTCGTCGAAGAGCTCGAAATCACCGGCCGTCAAGCCCGCGACCGGTTTTCCGTCGCGTCCGATGACGTTGACGGGGACCTCGATCACCGTCACGCTGGTCCTCTCCTGAACGACCCCGGGGGCGGACGACTTTTCCTGGCTGGCCGCCGACTTTTCCTGCGCACCCGCAGAGCGCACGGCCAGGGCGAGCGCGAAGACCGAAGCCAGGAGCGCGAGCCGGAGCACAGAACGTGAGGTGGAAGGGACCTTGCTCTGGGCCGAGTCCGGTAGCGCTTCCCGTTTGGCTGTCACGGCTCCTCCTCCGCCGGCGGAGGCGCCGGCAGCACCACGGTCTTCCAGGACTTGCCGCCGTCGGCGCTCCGGGTGACGGCGCCCTCGCCTCCGAGAAGAATGGTCCCTCCTCGATCGCGATCGATGGCGATCGCATTGAAGAGCGAACCGCCCGAGCCGGCGTCGACCGAACCCCATGAGGATCCGCCATCGCCGCTCCGGAACAGGCCCGAGCCCGTGCAAGCATAGAGCCTTCCGGTCGAACCGGGATCGATCGCCACGGTCAAGACCGCGATCGTCGTCAGCCCCCTGCTGGCCGAGGACCAGACCTCCCCCGCCGTCGTGCTCTTGAAGAGACCGGCGCCCGTCGCGGCAAACAGCGTCGCCGGCACCGACGGGTGAACGGCGATTCCCCGGACGGGCGCACGGCACAAGGGAGGGCCGGAAGTCCATCTTGCCGCCGCCTTGTCGCGCCGCAAGATCACTCCGCTCCGGGTCCCGCCGTAGAGAACGCCGGAACCGGGCGCCACGGCGAGCGCCGTCACGAATGGGTCCGACAGGCCCTCGCGCAGCTCCTTCCAGCTGCGGCCGCCGTCTGAACTCTGGAAAACGCCGCCGTCTGTCGCCGCGTAGGCGGCCCTCGGTGGCTCAGGATCGACGGCGAGCGCTTCGACGAAGAGGTTGGAGAGTCCCTTGTTCGCCTCCGCCCACTCCCGCCCACCGTCGCCGCTCCGAAAGACGCCGGCGCCGTTGGTGCCCGCAAGCACGACGGACGGCTCGGCCGGATCGACCGCGAGAGCGGAAATGAAGAGCCCCGCGACGGCTCCTCCGACGAGAGCCCAATGCTCGCCGCGGTCGCCGCTCACGTAAAGGCCTCCGGCGGCTGTGCCCGCAAACACCGTCGCGGAAGAGGGAACGATCGCCAGCGCCATCACGCCGCCGGCTCCAGCCGCTGCGGGATCCGCCCTTGCGGGCGCGACCGATGTCACCACGCCCGCGAGCGCGAGCAGAGCGGGTCGGACCAACCACGCCGATCGGAGGGCGCCGAACGGCCTCGCCTCAGTCAGCCGCGCGGGCGTGGCGCTCGCCTCCATCTCTCTTCAGCTCTATCCAGCTCGATCCTCGGCTGGTGCTCTTGAAGAGCCCTCCATCGGTCCCCGCGTAAAGAGTCTCGGGGCTCGACGGGTCGACGGCCAGCACCGTGACGAAAGAGTTGGTCAGACCGGTGCTCGACGCCACCCAGCTCGCGCCGCCGTCGGCGCTCCGAAAGACCCCGCTTGCCGTGCCCGCGTAGAGGGTGCCGGAGGAGGTCGGGTCGATGGCGAGCGCGAGCGCAAACCGGCTGGTCAAGCCATTATTGACGGGAGCCCAGGTCTTGCCCGCGTCGGAGCTCCGGAAGACACCTTCCACGGTCTGCGCGTAGAGGATCTCCGGGGATCTTCGATCGATCGTGAGGGCGAGCACGATCGTGCTCTTCAATCCCTCGTTGGCCGGTTTCCACGTGGCGCCGCCGTCGGAGCTCTTGAAGATTCCCCCGCCGTTGGTAGCGGCGTAAAGGGTCGCCGGCGCCGAAGGATCGATCGCCAGGGTCGTGACGAACTGATTCGTCATCCCGCGTCCCAAGCTAACCCAGGTGGCCCCGCCGTCGCTGCTCTTGAAGATCCCTTTCCCCGTTCCCGCGTACACCGTCGGCGACTGTGTCGGATCGATGGCGAGGGCGCCGACGAACAGACCGCCGATCTCGGTGTCGAGTGCCATGCGCTCGACACCGCTCGCCGTCTTCTTGAAAATGCCCGCTCCCGTGCCGACCCAGATGTCCGAGGAAGAACTGTCGACCGCGATCGCACCGACCGAGCTTCCGGCCAAGGCCGGATCCAGGAGCCCCCAGGTGGCGCCTCCGTCAACGCTCCGGAAGGCGCCGCCTCCGGTCCCCGCGTAAACCGTGCTCGGAGACTTCGGGTCGACCGCCACCGCCATAACGGCTCGGCCGTACGGCCCCGGCGGCAGGCGCTTGGTCTTCGGAGCCGCCGGCCCAGCCGCCAAGGCGACGCCGGCCGCGAGAAAAGGCAGCATGCGACGGCCCGTCCTCAGCAGTCGCCGAGCCGTCCCGAAGCCTCGAGGGCTCCCTCCCACCATCGGTTCCTCCGGGTCGACCCGCATTCTATTCATTCGCGACATGCCACCGATGCCCTTGGGACGAATGCACTCGCCGCCGGGCCGGGAAGCGTTGCTTCAGAGCTGAAGCGGGGCGCGTCCCGGCAAATCCTTCGCCTTCGGCTCGATTTTCCTGCAGAGGCACCGGCCGCTACCTCGCCTTCTCCGCGACCTTCTCCTTGACCGCCTGGACTTCCGGGTGCTGGAAGCCCAGCAGCTCCGCAATTCGCCGAGCGAGGTGATTCTCCGCCTCCGTCAAGGTTCCATCCGAGTAGACCACGCCCCAAATCGCCTCGATCAGTCGGAGCCGCTCGTCACGGGAGAAGCCCTCGGCCACCAGCCTCGTGAACTGGAAGAGGTCCACGCTCTCGCGCCGCTCCGCTTCGGCAAGACGGAGAACCTCTCGGAGGTCGGCGTCCGCAACGCCCATCTCGCGGGCCGCTCGCGCGATGCGCTGACGTTCCACCTCCGAGAAGTCGTCATCGGCGTGGGCGAGCTCGAGGAGCAAGGCGCACGCCGCCACGCGTACCTGATCCACCGGCCGTCCCTCACGTCCCGCCGCGAGGCGCTGCGCAAAGAAGGAACGAATGGAATCGAACACCGGCCGGAGTCTAACTCCCGGCGGCGGCTCAGGGGCAAGGGGCCTAAGACGTGGGTCTGATGGGCCGCCTCCATTCGCCCCAAATCGCCCGTTCCGAGGAAACTTTGCCCGGGCACGTGCGTATTGGGAGTGTGAGGCACGAAAGATGAATCGCCGCAAGTTGGAAACGCTGCTGCTCACACTGGAATCGACACCCGCCCTCCTGGCCCGCGCGGCGCGGGAGTTCTCGGCGCGGGAAACGAAGGAACGACCCGCGGGCGGGGGCTTCTCGCTGGTCGAGAACGTGTGGCACTTGGCGGACCTGGAACGCGAGGCCTACGGCGTGCGCATCGGCCGCCTCTTGACAGAGGAAAATCCGATCCTCTCGAACTTCGACGGAGACGCGATCGCGCGCGCCCGGGACTACCAGCGGAGGAATCTGGCGGAAGGGCTCGGAGCCTTCAGCCTCGCGCGGCGCGAAAACATCGAGTGGCTGCGCGCCGTGCCGGCCGCGGCGTGGAAGAGAGCGGGCCTTCAGGAGTCGGTCGGCCGAATCACGCTCGCCGACGTGCCGCGCATGATGGCCGAGCACGACCGCTCCCACACCGAAGACATTCGGGAGTTGCTCCGGCACCTGCGTTCGACCGCGACACCGGCGCGCCCGCGCCCCACCTCTGCCGTCGCCTGACCTCTCATCCCTAGCCGGCCCGGCGGCCGGTCCGGAGTCCGACCCTCCTTCCGGATCCCGGGCTGTCCGCCGGGCTCTAGTCTCGGGCGAGGGCTGCCCGTCGCTTCTTCATCCGTTCGCGCGCGAAGGCGATCAAGCCCGGCAGGATCGAGAGAAAGATGATCCCGAGGACCACCGCCTCGAAGTGACGCTGCACGAAGGCGACCCGACCCAGGAAATAGCCGGCGTATGTCATCGAGACGACCCATCCGATCCCGCCGAACACGTTGAAGAAGATGAAGCGCGCGTAGTCCATCCGACCCATGCCGGCAACGACCGGCGCGAAGGTTCGGACGATCGGCATGAACCGGGCGAGGATGATGGTCTTGCCCCCGTGCTTCTCGTAGAAGTCGTGGGCACGGCGCAGGTGCTCCGGGTGAAACAGAAGGGACTTCGGGCGCTTGAAGAGGGCCGGGCCGGCGCGGCGGCCGATCCAATAGCCCACCGTGTCGCCGAGAATGGCGGCCGCGATCAAGAGGGCGTTCAAGAGAAGGATCGAGAGGTGTCCCTGGGCGGCCAGGGCGCCGGCCGTGAAGAGCAGCGAATCGCCGGGCAGGAAGAATCCGACCATGAGCCCCGTTTCCGAAAAGACGACGGCCGTGATGACGGCGAGGCCGCCGACGCGAACGAGCGTCTGCACGTCGGTCAGCTGGTGGAAGAGTTCCCGCAGCCAGTCCATGGGCGCCGGGATCTTAGCTTGGTTTAGGATCCCACCGGATGAGCGAGTACACCGCCGCGCACGCGGCAGCGGGCATCGATGCGGAGCTCCCGCGCATCGAGACGTGGCCCAATCAGTACGCGGACTACGAGATCGCCGTGGAGATCCCCGAGTACAACGCGATCTGCCCGAAGACGGGACTCCCCGACTTCGGTCACCTCACGATCCGCTACGTGCCGGACCGTCTCTGTCTCGAGCTGAAATCGCTCAAGCTCTACATCGTCGCGTACCGGAATGTCGGAATCTTCTACGAGAACGCGGTCAACCGGATCCTGGAGGACTGTGTCGCGGCATGCCGGCCGAAATCGATGACCGTCACCGGGAGGTTCTCTTCGCGCGGCGGGATCTCCTCGGTCGTCGAGGCACGCTACCCGAGGGGCGCGCCGAAGCCTCGGGAATGACGCTTCGCGACGATTCGGGACTGCCCTTTCCCGACGCCTCGGCGCTCAAGCCTCTCCGCGAAACTCCCTCTGAAGCGCCTCCCGGAGACTCGCCGCGATGGGACCCGGCTCCCCGTTTCCGATCCGCCGATCCGCGATCTTCACCAGGGAGTGGGTCCAGAGGGTCGTGGACGCGAGGAAGACTTCGGTCGCGGAGAACATTTCCTCGACCGTGAAGGCCCGCTCCTCGACCCGAATCGAGAGCCGGCCCGCCGCCTCGATCACGGCGCCTCGCGTCACACCCGGGAGGATCGAAGGGCCGTTGGGAGCCGTTCGCACCTTTTCGCCGATCAACGCGAAGAGATTGGCCTTCGTGCCCTCCAGGGCGAGGCCGTCACGCACGAAGATCGCGTCCATCGCTCCGGCCTCGCGCGCCTCCTGCGCGGCCAGAACGTTGGGCAACAGCATGACGGTCTTGATGTCGCAACGCCCCCACCGCTGGTCGGCCACGAGAATGGCGCTGCCGCCCGACTCTTCAGGCTGCGGATCGCTCGCCCGCGCGAAGGCGAAGACCGTTGCCGGAGTTTCCTTGGGCGGAAAGACGTGCGTACGCGGCGCCGCCCCGCGTGAGACCTGCGCGTAGACGACGGCGTCGCTCCCCGCCAGTCCATTCTCCGAAAGCAGGCGCCGCGCCGCCGCCGGGTAGAAGCCGGCATCGGCCTCGATCCGCAAGGCCGCCAGGCCCTCGCGCATCCGCCGCAGATGCTCCTCCAGGTGGTAGGGCCGGCCGCGATCGAAGCGGACCACTTCATAGATTGCGTCCGCGAAGAGAAAGCCGCGATCGAGCGGCGAGACCGACGCCTTCTCGAGCGCAAGGAAGTCGCCGTTCAAGTAGACGATCATGCGCGGGATTCTATTCGCGGGCCCGTGAAGCGTCGGCGCGAGGGGAGACGCCCGGTGCGCGGCCTCACACTCGGACCGTCATGCCTCGCTTCGGCCAAATTCTCGCACCGCCTCTCGCAATGCCGGGTCTCCCGAAAGGCTCCGGTAGGCAGTCTCCGCCCGCGGCAGCACCCGGGCGAGCGCCTCGCGCCGGCCGGCCCGAAGCAGGTCGCGCGCGGCGGCGAGCGCGGCGGGACTTCGCCCGAGCAGCTGCTCCGCGAGCCGATCCGTTTCGCGTGGCAGGGCCGCGCCATCCACCACTCGGCTCGCGAAACCCGCCTCCCCCGCCTCGCGCCCGGAGAAGATCCGGCCGGTGAGAATCCATTCGTTCCGGCGCGCCTCTCCGATCCGGCTAGGCAACAGCGCGACGGCGGCCGGGGGAAAACAGGCGAGCCGGATCTCCGGAAAGCCGATTCGGGCGTCTCCCGCCGCCAAGACGAGATCACACGCCGCCGCGATCTCGGCGCCGCCGCCCAGACAAGCGCCGGACACCGCCGCGAGCGTCACGGCCGGGGAACCGATGAGGGCCGAGAGCGCTCGCCGCATCGCCAGGAGCATCCGCTCGATCGCCTCCGGCTCCGGCTCGTGCTCGGAGACGGACACGCCGGCTGAGAATGCCCGCGGCCAGCCCGTCAAGACGAGCAGACGCGCCGACCCGATCTCGCCGACGCGGGCCGCGAGCTCTCCGAGCGCGGCCACTCCCAGGACGTTGACCGGCGGGATCCGGATCTCCAGGTCGGCGCGGCCGGACCCGGAGACGCGCAAGAAGATCCCGCCGGCCGGGTTCACGGCTTTCGAGACGGCGTGGGCCCCGGCGTCGGCGCCTTCGACGGCGCCGCGCGGCTCGCCTCCTCGAACTGACAGACGGCCTTCACATTCGCGATGTGGTCCGGCGTGACCGATACGCCCTCGATGGCGTTCTCGGGCAAGTTCAGCTGCGCCTCGTAGAGCGATTCGGGCACGTTGCCCAAGACGAAGCTGACGGCGATCGCGTCGACGTGCCGCAGATATGCCGCCGTCTGGGCAATCCCTTCCGGGGGTCCGATCGCCCCGTGGCCCGGAACCATCTTCTGGATCTTCAAGGGGGATAGGCGCGCCAGGTTTGCCTCCCAGCCCTTCGGGTCGACGTCGGGCGACCGCAAGTACGGGAGAACGCCGTTGCACGCGAGGTCGCCCGCGAACAAGATCCCGTCCGCCGGCAGCACCACGACCAGATCGCCTTGCGTGTGGCCCGGGCCCAGATAGTAGATCTCGGCGCGCCGCCTCTCGCCGCCGACGAAGAGACACCGTTCCGAGACGGTCATGAGGACCGAGCCGGCCGGCGTCTTCGAAGAGGCTGACTTGCCCTGCGCCGAAGGAGCAGCCTCGCCCAGAACCGAGAGGATGCCGGCGGCGGCCCTCTCGGAGCTGACGATCTGCGCGCCCGCCGCCGCGAAGGCGGGGGCGCCCCCGGCGTGGTCCCGATGCGCGTGCGTCACGAGAAGATAGCGGGGCTTTCGGCCGGTCGTCTTCTGGATCTCCTCGACCAAGGCGCTGCCGACTTCCGGGCTCATACCGGCGTCCACGGCGAAGACGACGTCGCCGACGGTGAACCAGCCGGCGTTGGCCCCGCCGGGCGTGCGAGTCGCCCAGACACCCTCGGCGAGTTTCTCGGAAGCCAGGCTCGTTTGGGCGGCCGCGGCGGCGGACAGCCCGGACAGCAGACCCCACAAGAGCGCGAAACGACGCATCATCGTGACTCCTCCCGGACTCGTTCGTCAGGTTCGATCCCGGGCCCCCACAACACCGGAGCCCACTCGGCGATTTCCGGAATCAGTCGCGGGCCACCGGCGCGCGGGAGCGCACGGCGCGCGCGAATTCCTCGAAGAGCCGGTGAGAAGCCGCATCCTGAGCCGCCAGGTTCTCCGGGTGCCACTGCACCGCGAGGAGCCAGGGCTCCGTCTGCTCGACCGCCTCGATCACCCCGTCCGGGGCCCGCGCCGCCGCCGTCAGACCCGGAGCGGTCCGGTCGATCGCCTGGTGGTGGCGGCTGTTGACGGCAAGCTCGTCGGTCGCGGCGATCGCCGAGAGCCTCGTGCCGGGCGCGATCCGCACGACGTGATCGAGCCGTTTCTCGTTCCTCTCTTGCTCGACGTTCTGGTGCACCACGCTCGACGGCCTTTCCGTCGGCAGGTCTTGAATCAGCGTGCCGCCCAAGGCCACGTTGACGACCTGAAGGCCGCGGCAGATGGCGAGCGTCGGCGCCTGGCAGCGGCGCGCCCGCTCGAAGAGGGCGAAGTCGGTGCGGTCGCGACCGGGGTCCAACTCCAGGTTCGCATCGGCCCGGGGCGCCTGGCCATAGAGCGAAGGATCCACGTCGCCGCCGCCGCCGAGCACGACGCCGTCGAAATCTTGACCCACCGGGGAATCGGGAGGCAGGATCACGATCTCCTCGCGCCGAAAGCCCGCGGCCATCAAGGCCCGGACGTAGTCGCTCTCCTCGCCCTCGGAGGCGTCCCGGTCCAGGGTCAGGGCGATGCGCATGGCAGAGGAATTCTAAGGGGTCCGATCCCGCCTCGGACCTAGTCCCGTTCGAACAGAACCGCCATCCCCATGCCGCCCGACACGCACAGGGTGGCGAGGCCCCGTTTCGCCTCCCGCCTCTTCATCTCGTGGAGCAGGGTCGCCGTCATGCGCGCCCCCGTGGCGCCGATCGGATGCCCCAGCGCGATCGCCCCGCCGTTGACGTTGACGCGCGTCAGGTCGAGCCGTAGCTCCCGGACGCAGGCGATGACCTGCGCGGCGAAGGCCTCGTTCAACTCGATGAGCTCGACGTCGGAGAGCGACTTGCCGGCCTTCTGCAGCACGGCCCGGACGGCAGGCACGGGGCCGATGCCCATGCGGGCCGGATCGACTCCCGCCGAGGTCCAGGCCGCGATCCGCGCCAGAGGCCGGCCGCCGGACTTCTGCACCTCCTCCTCGCTGGCCAGCACGAGTGCGGCGGCTCCATCGGTGATCCCCGAAGAGTTGCCCGCATGAACCGTTCCGTTCTGCGGATCGAAGACGGGCGGCAGCCTTCGCAGCGCTTCGAGCGTCGAGTCCGGGCGCGGGTGCTCGTCGCGTTCGACCCGCACACTCCCCTTCTTGCCCGCGATCTCGACCGGAGCGATCTCCTCCCGGAAGCGCCCGGACTCGATCGCCTCCGCGGCGCGACGCTGTGACTCCACGGCGTAGGCATCCTGCTCCTCGCGCCGGATCGAATACTCCCGGGCGAGGGTCTCGGCCGTCTCTCCCATCAACTGACCGCAGAGCGGGCAGAGGAATCCATCCCGGTACATCGCGTCGACGAGCTCAGCGTGCCCCATGCGATGACCGAAGCGCGCGCGCGGAAGAAGATATGGCGTGGCCGACATGCACTCGGTCCCGCCGGCCAGAACCAGGTCGTTCTCGCCGGCGGCAATGGACAGGGCCCCGAGCGTGATCGCCTTCAGCGACGAGGCACAGGCCTTGTTGACCGTGAAGGCGGGCACCGACTCGGGAACGCCGGCGCGGCGCGACACCTGCCGGGCGGTGTTGGGGCCGCCTCCCGCCTGCCGGGCGTGCCCGAAAATCGTCTCGTCGATCGCGGTCGCCGGCAGGCCCGACCGCTCGATCGCCGCTCGCGCCGCCACCTCACCGAGATCGGCGGCCGAGAGGGATGCGAAGGAACCTCCAAACTTCCCGATCGGAGTTCGGGCCGCCGAGAGGACGAACACGGGCCGCATGACAACCGGATTCTACGCGGGCCGACCGCCCCGGATCGTGCCGCCGCGGCACGGGGCCTTGCCGCCCGGACGAGACGAGAGCCGGGCCATTCGCCACCGCTACCGGACCAGCGGCAGCGTGACCGTGAACCGGGTTCCCTTGCCCATGCTGCTCTCGACGGCAATCGTCCCTTTGTGGGCCTCGACGATCCACCGCGCAATCGAGAGGCCCAGACCGGAGCCTCCCGTGTAGGCCCGCCGCGCGCGGTCACTCCGGAAGAACCGCTCGAAAACGAACGGCAGGTCTTTTTCCGGAATGCCGATGCCCGTGTCCGAGACCTCCATGATCGCCTGCGCGGGAGCCGTCGTGAGCCGCACCCGAATCGAGCCGCCCGGCGGGGTGTAGCGCACGGCGTTCTCCAGGAGGTTGTGGAAGACTTGGCGGAACCGGTCCGCGTCCACGAACGCGGTGACCGGCTTCTCGGGGATCTCCGCGGTGACCGAAAGACCCCGATCCGCGGCCGCGGGAACCAGGTCCCGAGCGATCTCCGCGAGAAGCCGCGCCAGATCGAGGTTCGCGAAGGAGAGGGTGATGCGCCCGCTCTCCCCGCGAACGAGGAAGAGCAGGTTTTGGGAGAGACGGGTCAGGTGGCGCACCTCGAGCAGAGCGCTTCCCAGCGCCTCCCGGTACTCTTCCGCGGGCCGCTCCTCCTCGAGCGTCACCTCGAGCGAGCCCCGCAGGACCGTCAAAGGCGTGCGCAGCTCGTGCGAGACGTCGGCGATGAATTGCTGCTGCTCCTTCTCGGCAGTGGCGAGCGCGTCGATGCGCGTGTTGAGTCGCTCGGCGATTTCGCGGGCGTCGCCCGAGAGGTCGTCGGCCGGGACCCGCCGCAGCGGGTGCGACTCGGTCTCCGCCAGCCGCCTCCGCAGGATCTCGAGCTCGGCGACCACCCTTTCGGGCTTCCCCCGGCGCGAGAAGAGCGCCACCCACTACTCCTCGCCGGAAACGGGCTCGCCGCCGCGCGCCGGGCGAATTCGGTAGCCCACGCCGCGCACGGTCTGGATCAGCTTCTCGCGTCCAGCCGACTCGAGCTTCTTTCGAAGCGCGTTGATGTACACGTCGATGATGTTCGTCGACAAATCGAAGGTGTCCTCCCAGATGCGGGCCTGGATCTCCGAGCGGGAGACGACCTTGCCGCGCCGGCGCAGCAACAACTCAAACAGCGCCCCCTCCCGCGCGGTGAGCCGGACGGGCTCGCCGCCGCGCACGACCTCCCGCGAATCCGGATCGTAGGAGATCTCTCCCGACGCGATCGGGCCGGGCTCCGCCACTTCGGTCCGGCGCAGCAGGGCCCGCAGCCGGGCGAGAAGCTCTCGGAAGGAAAACGGCTTGACCAGGTAGTCATCGGCACCGGCGTCCAGCCCCTCGATTTTGTTCTCGACCGTGTCCCTCGCCGTGAGCATCAGGATCTTGGGGCGAAGCCCCCGCGCGCGAATCTCTCGGCACAGCTCGAGGCCGTCGCGCGAACCGGGAAGCAGCAGGTCGAGAATCAGCAGGTCGAAGGGAGAGGAGGACACCCTCTCCAACGCCGCGTCGGCGTCGCCGGCCGTCTCGACGGTGTAGCCCTTCTCGGCCAGTCCCTTCTTCAAGAACTGCGCGATCCGCTGTTCGTCTTCGACGACGAGGATTCTCATGGCGTCTCTCCCGGGCGGGTGCCCCCGCCGACCGGGGGCCGCCGCGCCTTCAAGAAGGAGACCACGAAGACCGAGCCGGCGCCGACGGCAAAGCCTCCGGCGAAGTGGGACAGCTGGCCCCCCGAGCAAACGGAAACGAGCGCTCCGGCGCCGACTAAGCCAGCGAGCAAGAGGCGTGAAACCTCGACCGGCGGCACGAATTCGGAGAGTCGCGTCATGGTTCTCTGGCGGGCGAGCGCTTGCGCCCCATATCTTCTATCATCCGGCTTCGCAAGGAGGAGGAAAGTATGAAGAGGAGACGGAACTTCCTGGTTCTGCCGGTGGCGGTCGGCGGATTCCTGCTCACCGGCCTCTGGGCGACCGCGGCCGATGCGCCCGCCCAGGCCAAGGCCAAGATCGAGCCCCGCAGCGGTTCCAAAGTCACTGGAATGGCGACGTTCACGGAGCTTCCCGGCGGCGGCGTCAAGGTCGTGGTTTCCATCGAGCAGGCCCCGCCCGGGATGCACGGCCTGCATGTCCACGAGAAGGGAGATTGCTCCGACCCGGAGGCCAAGTCCGCCGGCGGCCACTTCAACCCGACCTCGATGGCCCACGCCGGACCGATGGATCCGGAGCACCACGCGGGGGACCTTGGCAACATCGAGATTCAAGCGGACGGAACGGGCCACCTGGAAATCACGTCCAAGATGCTGACGGTCAAGCCGGGACCGAACTCGGTGGTCGGCAAGGCCGTCATCTTCCACGAGAAGCCGGACGACCTGAAGACGCAGCCGACCGGCAATGCCGGCGGGCGGCTGGGCTGCGGGGTCATTCAGTAGTCCCTGCCCACAACGAGCAGGAGGGAGGCGGCTGAGGCGCCGCCTCCCGTCTTGCAGGCCAGTTTCCACTCGGCTGGCCCTTGTCACTGGCCGCCGCGCCACGGTTCAATAGCCCGCCATGAGCCCTCCCTCCTTCGACCTCTCTCCCGAAGAAATCCGGAAGATGGGATCGGCCGCGGCCGAGGCGGTGGCCGAGCACCGCGCCCAACTTCTCTCGCGCCCGGTCTTCGGCAAGGTCTCGGACGCCTCGCTCTTCGAGGAACCCGTGCCGGAGGAGGGGCAGCCTTTCGAACAAGTGCTCGCTTTCGCCCGCCGACACATTCTCCCCTTCCCGATGGGAAATTCTCATCCGCGCTTCTACGGATTCATCAACGCCACCGCCGACCCCGTGGGGATCGTGGCCGATTACCTCGCCGCGGCCATGAATCCCAACTGCTGGGGGGGCGATCACGCGGCGATCCACGTCGAGCATCGCGTCGTGCGCTGGCTGGCCGAGATGTTGGGATTCCCGGCCGAGGCCGAAGGCATCCTCGTCTCGGGCGGGTCGATGGCGAACTTCACGGCGCTCGCCGCCGCGCGTTGCGCGATGTTCGCCGGCAACGTACGCGAGGAGGGTCTCGTCGGCAAGGCGCCGCTGACCGTCTATGCCTCCGACCAGGTCCACTCCTGCGTGGACAAGGCGGTCGATCTGCTCGGAATCGGAACGAATCAGCTCCGAAAGATCCCGACCGACGCGCAGTTTCGGATCCGGATGGATCTGCTCGAGCGCGCCGTCGCGGAGGACCGCGAGGCGGGCAGGCTACCCGCGATCGTCGTCGGCAACGCCGGCACGGTCAACACCGGGGCGATCGATCCCCTCGAAGCACTGTCCGAATTCTGCCGCCGCGAGTCGCTCTGGTTCCACGTGGACGGGGCGTACGGCGCCATGGCCGCGATTTCTCCCGCGCTCGCACCGCTCTTTGCCGGGATGGAGCGCGCCGACTCGATCGCCGCCGACCCGCACAAGTGGCTCTACGTCCCGTACGAGGCGGGAGCAACCCTCGTGCGCGAGCCGGGCCGCCTCGGAGCGGCGTTCCGGAGATTTCCGGAGTATCTCGCCTCCGACCCCGAGTCCCCCTTTCCGGGGCCCGCCTGGTTTGCCGAGCGCGGAGTGGAGCTGTCGCGCGGGTTCAAGGCCCTCAAGGTGTGGATGGGCCTGAAGACCCACGGGCGCCGCGGCTACGCCGCCGCGATCGAGAACGACGTCCGGCTGGCGCGATGGCTGGCCCAGGAGGTCGACCGACGACCGGACTTCGAACGGCTCGCCGACTCGGTCCTCTCGATCGTCAACTTTCGCTACCGTCCCGCCGACCGGGCGATGCCGGACGAAGCGCTCGACCGCCTGAACCGAAGGATCATCAACCGGCTCGTGGGTGACGGATCCTTCTTCCTGGCCCCGACCGTCTTGAAGGGGCGGTCGTCCCTTCGCGTCGCGATCGTGAACTTCCGGACGCGGGAGGAGGATCTCGCGGCCCTCCTCGAGGAGTCGGTGCGCATCGGGCGGGAGATCGCGGATCGCTGAGTCTCGGCGCTCGACACGCGGCGCCGTCCCGGGACTAGACTCGTCCGGGTGGATCGTCGAATGCGAGTCGCCGGTTTCGTTGCCCTGGTCCTCGCGGCCGCAGGCGCCGGCCTCGCCTCTCCCTTGCCGGCGCCCACGGCGGACCCCGTCTACGCCGCGCTGCGGGCGGCCCGGCCGACGGACAGGTCCGTGTCCGTTCGGGATTTCACGCTCGAGCGCGACGTGTTCCGGTTCCGATTCACCGCCGGCACGTTTGAGCTCCTCCCGCCGATCGACGGCCGCACGGTGGGAGCGGTCTTCGTGGGCGAAGGGTCGATGGAGCTCGCGCCGGCCTCGGAATCCGAGCGCCGGCACCTCGCCTTCCTGACCGGTGATCGGAGACTCGAGATCCTGACGGATCGATTCGAGAGCCTCGTCCTGCTGTTCACCGATGCGACGGCGGCAGACATCGAGGCGCACGGCAGTCCCGGTGCGCCCCCCAATTCTGCCGCGGGCGTCTGGGATCGCTTCTTGAAGAAGGAGCGCCGAGACCTCAAGAACAACCTGCATCTGCGGCTCCTCCAGGACCTCCTCGAGAAGCGGGAGACCGCCGGCGGCCTCTTTCTCGCGTACTTCGACGGCAAGAGACTTCCGCCTGCCTTCGCTCTGGTCGATCCCGCCGGGCTGGCGGATTGGTTCTCACCGGGAGAGGTCGGCGGAGCAGGGGTCGCCCTCTACGTCAAGGACGAGGAGAAGGGCGGCTATTGGTACCTCGCCCACACGAAGGAAGAGATCGCCGCCGGCCGGCTCCGACCGGCGCAACCCCGAGCCGACGCCGAGCACTACTCGATCGAGACGACGATCCAGAAAAACTCTCGGATCCGCGCCACGACGACGATACGGTTCCGCGCGACGGTCGAGGGCTTGCGCGTCCTGCCGGTGGCCCTCGACGCGAATCTGCGGGTCGAGGAGGCATCCTTCGCGCTCTCCGACGAGACCGCCTGGAGGCCGGTCCCCTTCGTTCAAGAGAAGCGCGACGAGGACGCCGACCTCGCGATCCTCTTTCCGGAGCCTCTTTCGGCGGGATCGCTCGTCCGGCTGAAGCTGACCTACGAGGGCGCGAACATCCTGGAAGATGCGGGGGACGGCAATTTCTTCGTCGGTGCCCGGGAAAGCTGGTACCCGAACCTGGGGGGCTTTGCCGACCTGGCCGTCTTCGATCTGACCTACCGCTGCCCCAAGGACCGTCAAGTCGTTTCGGTCGGGGAGCTCGTCGAAGACCGGGTCGAGGCCGCAACGCGCGTTTCCGTCTGGAGCTCGAGACAGCCGGTGCGGGTCGCCGGCTTCAACTACGGCAGGTTCCGCCGAGTCGAGCGCTCCGATCCCGAGAGCGGATTGATGGTGGACGTCTACACCAACCCCGGAGAGCCGGATTTCGTGCGCCAGATCAACAACCAGCTCGAGAACCGTCCCGACGCGGGCCCCCACCACGTCTCCGCCAACGCCGACAACCTCGCCAATGCCGCGATGGCCGACGGCATCAACACGGCCCGCGTGGGTTCGATCTACTTTGGACGTCTCCCGCAGGGCGCCGTTTCGATCACCCAGCAGACCCAGGCGTTCTTCGGGCAGTCCTGGCCCACGCTGATCTACTTGCCGTATGTCGCGGCCTTCGACGCCACGACCCGCCGGGAGCTGGGCCTCCAGGGCAGCAACGACTTCGTCGACCTCGTCGGCCCCCATGAGTTCGCCCATCAATGGTGGGGACACCTGGTCGGCTGGGAGAGCTATCGCGACCAATGGCTCTCCGAGGGATTCGCCGAGTTCACGGCGGCGCTCGTCCTGCAGTACACCGAAGGTCTCCGCCGTTCGAACCTCTTTTGGGAGAAGGCCCGCCGCTGGATTCTCCTGACTCCGCGCTTCGCCTCGGTCGCCAACGACGAGGCCGGGCCGATCACCGACGGCTGGCGCCTCTCGACGTGGAAGAACCGCTCCGCGGGAGAGGCGATGATCTACTCCAAGGGCGCCTACGTGCTCCATATGCTCCGGATGCGGATGCGCGATCCCGAGGCTCCGGCGCCGGACGCGAGGTTCATCGCTCTCCTCCAGGATTTCGTCGCCACGCAAAGCGGCAAGAACCCCTCGACGCGGGACTTCCAGGCCGCCGTCGAGCGACACATGACGCCGGAAATGAACGCCGCCGGCGACGGAACGATGGACTGGTTCTTCCGGCAGTGGGTCTACGGGACGGAGATCCCCCGCATCGCGCCGAAGCTCGAGGTGGCGCACCTGGAGGACGATCGGTACCGGATCCGGGGCTCCGTCACGCAGAGCGGGGTCTCCGACGGGTTCCGAACGGATGTCCCGATCTACGTCGAGACCAAGGGAGAAGTCCGGCGAGTCGGATTCGTGTCGCTCATCGGAAGCCAAACCGTCCCGGTCGACCTGACGGTCCGGCTGGCGCGGGCCCCCGAGCGGGCGCTGGTGAACGCCCTCCACGACGTCCTGTACCGAGACTGACCGCGGACCGCCCGTCGGCCCGAGCGGCCGCGCAACCCGTCAGGCGACGACGTCTTTCTTGGACGGATGCGTGTCCTCGGCCCGCCAGGCCACGAGGTTGCGCTCGATCTGCCGCGAGTGCTTCTCCAGGTGCTCCGCGTAGACCTCCAGCCACTGCTCGGCCGAGTAGCTGCCGGATTCGGTGTGCTTGCCGGTTCGGGTCCACGCGTCCGGAGGCAACTGGTGCAGCAGGGCGGCCGTGTGCTGCCGCACCGCCCGAACCACCGCCAGCGCGGGCTCGAGCGGCAGGGCGTGGTAGTCGAGCGCCTTGGCCCAGCGGGCCTGGTCGTAACCGACGATCAAGGGGCTGTCCTCGCAGACGAGGTAACGAATCCGCATGGCCCCGTTGGTTTCCGAGTCGGCGCAATGGCAGATCACTTCGTGCACCGACCACCGGTCCGGGCCGGGGCGCCACTCGAGCGCGTCCTTGGGCACCTTCGCCAGGGCGTCGGCCAGCTTGACGGGACCCTCCTCGTAACGGCGGATGAGCTCCTCGCGCTCCCTTGCGGAATGAGACATGCCTCGTCGCTCCTCGAAGCCCGCGCCGAAAGGCGGCGCCCGCCTACGCGGGCGTCGGCTTCCTCATCTTCTTGTAGATGAACAAGACCAGGATGGCACCGAGTGTTGCGGCGATGAAGCCCGCCGATTCGCCGGGCTGATACCACCCGACCAATTTTCCGAGCAGAGTGGCGACCAACGCTCCGGCGATCCCGAGCAGGATCGTCATGATGATTCCGCCCGGGTCCCTCCCGGGCATCAGGAACTTGGCCAGAACGCCCGCCACGAGTCCGATGACGATGGTCCACAGCATGGCCTCTTCCTCCCAGAGAAAAACCCCGACTTCGGGGCGGCTGCGCTACTTCGTGACCGGGGCCGCCCCGCCCGCCGCTTCGGGAACGCTCATCCCGAGGCTCTGCATGATCTGCGCCGCCTTCTCCTTGACCATGTTTGCCTTGGCCAGGGCGTCTTGGAGGTTACCGGCCTTGAACGCCGCAGAAGCGTCAGCCCAGCTCTGGGTCGCCGCGGCGAGCCCCGCCTGGGCGCTCTCGAGAGTGGCCCTGTCGAGCCCCTTGGGCAACTTCTTGGAGGCGGAGAGAATGTCCACCCGGCTCTTGATGGCGTCGACCATCTTGGGAACACCGGCGGCGAGATCCGTCCACGCGTTCTCGAGCCTGGTCTTCTGAGCGGTCGCGGCAGCCTGAGCGTCGAGAACCTTCTGCCCGATGTTCTCCACACTCGCAATCGCCGCCTTGTATTCTCCCTTCGCGAAGTTCTCCTTGGCCGCTGCCAGGGAATCCGTGACTCCCTTCCACTGCTCGGCCGCGTATTTCTCGACATCCGGGCCGCCCGTCGCGACCGCCTTCTCCGCCGTCTTGATCGCGGTATCGGCCAGGCGCTTATCCCGGCCGCAGGCGACGACCAGGCAGCAGGCCAAGAGCGCCAGCGCCCCTCGCAACCCGTTCTTGAGCATGGTCCCCCTCCTTCCCCGGCCATTGGGCCGGTGCTGAACCTAAGGAATGCGAATCTTCTGACCGACACGGATCAGGTTCGGATCCTTGATCGTGTCGCGGTTCGCCTCGAAGATCTTGGGGTACAGGCTGGCATCCCCGTAATACTTCTGCGCGATCTTCGAGAGCGTCTCTCCCTTTTGGACTTCGTGCCATTGTGTGGAGTCCCACGCGTCGGGCTTCGGCGTGGTCTTCGGGGTTTCCTCGGGCATGGCGGCGGCCCTCCTTCCCGGCCCGAATCCTATCAGCGCTCGAGCCGATAGGCCTGCGGGCGGCGGTCTCTCAACGCGGGGAACTTCTCGCGCGCCTCGGCGACGACGGCCGGATCGACCCCGCAGAAGAAAACGCCTTCCTCCTGACCGGCCTCGGCAAGGACCTCCCCCCACGGGGAGAAGGCCACGGATTGACCGACGTAGCGCACGCCGTCTCCTTCCCCGGTCCGGTTGACCCCGACGACGAACGCGAGGTTCTCGATCGCTCGGGCCTGCAGCAGCACGCGAAGGTGCGCCTGCCGGCGCTCCGGCCAGTTGGAGACGACGGCATAGAGGTCCGTTCGGTCGGCCGCGAGCCGGAAGGGTTCGGGGAAGCGCAGGTCGTAGCAGATGAACGGTGTCACGCGGACGCCTTCGATCGCAACGGTGACGATCCCGCCGCCACCCTCGTACTGCCGGTCCTCGCCCGCGAAGGAGAACGGATGGATCTTGGCGTAACGCGTCACTTCGCCCGACGGCGAAACGACGAGCGCGACGTTGCGCGCCCTGCCGTCACGGAATTCCGGAACGCTCCCGATGATCCAGAGGCCGAGCGACCCGGCCTTCTCTCGAAGGAACATCTCGGAAGGGCCGCCCGGAGCCTGTGCGACGCGTTCGGGACGCATCGAAAAGCCCGTCGAGAACATCTCGGGAAGAACGGCCAGACGCGCGCCGCCTCGCGCGGCCTGCTCGAGCAGGTGCGCCGCCCGGGCGTGGCTCGCCTCCACGTTTTCCCAAACGATGTCGAGCTGCAGCAGGGCGACCTTCACGAGAGTCTCGCTTCTACCAGAGCGTACCGTCCAAGGAGAGCACGGTCCGGCGGCCCCGAACCTCGGCGCCGTGGCGGGTCCCGGCGGGCAAATACAGCCGGTCTCCGGCTTCCAGGTCGTAGGCGACTCCCGCAATGGTGACTCGCAGCACTCCCTCGAGCACGGCATCGCACTTGTCCTGCGCGTGCGCGTGCTCGGGGAACACCGTGCCCTCGCGATACGCGTACACGGCCACCTCGTACCCCTCGCGCTCCATTGCCGCCATGAGGCGCTTTTCCGTCAGTGGACCGTCCTGCGCCGTCCAGCGCTCCAATCGGACACCGTCCACGAACGCCCTCTCCCCTAGGCGCCTGCCTTTCGGGGATCGAACGTGGACAAGAGGTTCTTCAGGTCGTCTGCGTGCTCCTCCTCAACGGCCAGGATCTCCTCTATCAAGCGCCGCGAGGTGATGTCGCGGTCTCCCAGGAAACGCACGATCTCGCCGTAGGACTCGATGGCGATGCGCTCGGCCACGAGGTCCTCCTTGATCATCTCGACGAGCGTCTTTCCCTCCTTATACTCGGAGTGGCTGCGCGTGGCGAGGCCCTCCGGAGAAAAGTCAGGCTCGCCGTCGAGCTGCGTGATCCGCTCGGCGATCCGGTCGGCGTGTCCCTGCTCCTCGTTGGCGTGCTGCAGGAACTCCGCGGCGACGGCGTTGGCATGGATGCCGCTCGCCATGAAGTAGTGGCGCTTGTACCGCAGCACGCAGACGATCTCCGTCGCGAGGGCCTCGTTCAAGACGCCGATCACTTTCTTGCGGTCCGCGAGGTAGCCCTCGGTCACCGCGCCGTCCTGGATGCGCTTGCGGGCGCGCCGGCGAAGCTCCTTGACATCGCTCAGAAAATCTCCCGACACTTCCGGCTCCGCCGCCGGCCCCGCCTTCTTCCCCGCCTTCTTTTGCGCCATGTCGTTTTTCTCCCCCGCCAGATCAAATCAAATGGCGCGCCAAGGCGCAAAAAAAAGGGGGCCCGAAGGCCCCCGGTTCTCATGGTAGGGAGTACGGCTAGTAGCCTGGACGCCCGCCGTATCCGCCGCGCCCGCCGCCGCCGCCGCCACCCGTCTTGGGACGGGCCTCGTTCACGGTGAGCGCCCGGCCGCCGTATTCCTGCCCCGACAGGGCAGAAATGGCGTTGCGGGCCTCGTTGTCGTCCGCGAATTCCACGAAGCCGAAGCCTCGGGAACGGCCGGTGTCGCGGTCGGTCACGACGGCGACGTTGTCCACGTTGCCGTACTGGGAGAAGAGATTTCGAAGATCCTCCTCCGTGGTGCTATAGGGAAGGTTGCCGACGTACAGCTTCATCGAATCCGAGTCCTAATCCGGCGTCTCCCTTCCGGCTCCGCCGCGCCGATCGGCCTGGCCGGCTTCCCGTCGAGTTCGTCGGACTTCGGACAGCACGGATGCGTGCGGAGAAGGCAGGCGATACGAGAAGGACTGCAGTCTATGAGATCGGTTCGCGAAACGCAAGCGGCGTTCAGAAAGGGTTAAGCCTTGCCGTCCCCGTCGCCGCTTCGCAGGGCGGCGGAGCCTCCCCGGCGTTCGCCGCGTCTGCTAGGCCAGTTCCCGAAGGGCCGCCGCCACGAACCGGCGGGTCATCTCCTTCCTCCAGAGAAAGGAGAAATCGGTGTTGTCCATCGGCCGGGAGGACTCCGAGGCGGCGTCGGCCGCCTCGGCGATCGCCCCGTCGTCGAGCAGTCGGCCCCGTAGGAGCTCTTCGGCACGGCCTAGGCGAACCGGCGCCGAGGCCACCCCGCCCAGGACCAGGCGCGCCTCGGACACGACCGCGCCCTCTTGCCGCAACGCCGCGCCGACCGACAGCACCGGAAAATCGAACGCGCCGCGGCGTCGGAGCTTTCGGTAGGAGGCCTTCCAGCCGCCCTTGGACGGCAGACGGATCTCCGTCAGGAGCTCGTCCGGCTTCTTGGCAAGGTAGTGGATCCCGTCGTTTCGGTACAGCTCGTCCAGCGGCATCTCCCGCTCTCCTTCTGCCGAAACGAACACCGCCCGGGCGGAGAGCGCAATGAGCACCGGCACCGAGTCGGCCGATTGAACGGCGAGACAGCGCGGAGAAGCCGGCGCCACCCAGCAAATCGCGCCGTCCTTCTTCATACAGAAGTCGATCGCTTGCCGCCACTCGAAAGTCTGGTCGTAGTAGTTGCATCGGGTGTCGAGCAACACATTGCCCCCGAGTGTCCCCATGTTGCGCAGCGGAGGTGTCGAGATCTCCGTGATCGCCCGGACGAGACCCGGATAGTCGCGCCGAATCCGCCGGTGGCCCTCGATCGAGGAGAGCGCCGCCGCGGCTCCCAGCGCCGCTCCCTCGGCGCCCGCGCGAATGCGGCGCAACGTCGGGATCCGCGAAAGGCCGATGACGACCCGAGGCGTCTGCTGGCGGCGCTTCATGTTCGGGTAGAGGTCGGTGCCTCCCGCCACGAAGGCTCCGTCCGGTCCCGAGTCGGACTTGATACGAACCGCCTCCCTGACCGAGGTCGGCGCGAAATAGCGAAATTTCGGAAGGCGCATCATGGCAAGTGAAGAGATGCGGGATTCGAGATTCGAGATGCGCGGCGCCTAACCCGCATCCCGCATCCCGCATCCCGCATCCCGCATCTCCTCTTCATCGCACTCCCCCCGCGCCCGTCACCGCGGCGTCGACCGCCTTGCCGTCGCCGCCTTCGGCCGGTGTCGGCACGTGGATCGGTTCGGGATAGGGCACCGGAGGGAACCCCGCCGGCCCGTATCGCGGCGGCTGGCCCAGGGCCTTCGCCTTCAGGGCCCGGTAAATCTTCTCCGGCGTGACGGGCACCTCGTCGATGCGGACGCCGACCGCGTCGAAGATCGCGTTGGCAACGGCCGGCGGGATCGGCAGCAACGGCCCCTGGCCGACCTCTTTGGCGCCGAAGGGTCCGTTGTCGTCCGGATCCTCGACGAGAAACGTCTCGACCGGCGGCATTTCCTTGGTGGTCGGGCTCTTGTACTCGAGCATCGACGGGAATTTGTGGACGACGTTGCCGTTGGCGTCCGTCCGGTAGGCCATCTCCTCCATCATGGCTTCGCCCAGGCCCATGTAGACGGAGCCCTCGACCTGGCCCATCACGAGGACCGGATTGATGCACTTGCCGACGTCGTGCGCGATCCAGACCTTTTCGACGGCGTAGATCCCGGTTTCCGGATCGACCTCGACCTCGACGACCGCCGCCGAATAAGAGTAGGCGGGAGAAGGACCCACGCCGGCGCCGCGGTAACGGCCCGCCGACGGCGGCGGCGAATAGGAGCCAACCGTGCCGAGGGTGCCGAACCGCGACTCGGCCAGAGCGACGGCCTCGGGGAACGCGATGCCCTTCCCGGGGTCCTCGGCGTCGAAGACACGCCCGCCGTCGAGCGCCACGCGCGACTCGGGAATCCCGAGCTTTCCCGCCGACGCCGCCGCGAGCATCGCCCTCGCCCGCTCCGCCGCCTGGATCGCGGCATTGCCCGTCATGAGCGTCACGCGCGAGGAGTAGGAGCCCAAATCGACCGGCGTCAGGTCCGTGTCTCCGGTCACGATCCGGATGTCGAAGGGATCGATCCCGAGCACCTCGGCGACGATCGAGGCCAGAATCGAGTCGGAGCCCTGTCCGATCTCGGTCGAGCCGCAGAAGACGGTCACCCCGCCGCTTCGGTCGAGCTTGAGCTGAACCCCCGACTGCGGCATGGAGTTCCAGTAGATCGGCAGGCCTGCGCCGCACAGGTAGGAGGAGCACGCGAGGCCGAGTCCCCGCCCGTACGGGAGCCTTCCGCGCCGTGTGCCCCAGCCGGACGCGGCAACGACCTTGTCGATGCACGCGCCCAGTCCCATCGAGCCGACGCGCAAGAAGTTCGCGGTGAGCGTCCCGCGCGGATGCAAGTGCCGGCGCCGGATCTCGACCGGGTCCAACCCCAGGTCGCACGCGATCTTGTCCAGCTGGACTTCCACGGCGAAGCGGGGCTGCGGCGTGCCGTGACCGCGCTTGGGCCCGCAGGGCGGCTTGTTGGTGAAGACCCGCGCCCCGTCGAAGCGGTACGCGGGAATCTCGTAGGTGACCGTCTGGAGCGCTCCCGTGTAGTAGGTCGAGGCGACGCCGTAGGAGCCGTAGCCGCCGCCGTCGAGCACCGTCTGGAAGTGCATCGCCGTCACGGCGCCGTCCCGTTTCACGCCGGTCCTCACTTTCATCAGGGTCGGGTGCCGGCCCCGGTGACAGTAGAAGACCTCCTCGCGTGTGAGGCAGATCTTCACGGGCCGGCCCGTCACGCGCGACAGGTGAGCGACGACGATCTCGTGGTTGAAAACATCGGACTTGCCGCCGAAGCCGCCGCCGTTGGACGTCGCGATGACACGGACCTTCGACGGCGCCATCGCCAGCACCTTCGAGAGCGCCCGGTGGACGTAGTGCGGCGTCTGGGTCGAGGACCAGAGCGTCAGCCTTCCGTCTGGACCGAAGTCCGCGACGGCGGCGTGCTGCTCGAGCGGCAGATGGGTGCTGCCTTCATAGAAGAAGAGATCCTCGTAGATCCGGTCGGCCCGAGCGAAGCCGTCGTCCGTATGGCCGAACTCCATCGAGACGAGCTTGTGGATGTTGCCGGAGTCACCGTAGTCGTGGAGCGGTGTCGAGGCGGGCCTTAGACCCTCCTCGATCGTCCCGACCGGCGGGAGCGGCTCGTACTCGACGTCGATTGCAGCGAGGGCGTCGGAGGCGGCGTCCTCGTCCACCGCCGCGACGGCCGCCACCGGATCGCCGACGTAGCGGACGCGATCCGTCGAGAGGGCATGTTCGTCCTGCGAGACGGGAAGGATGCCGAACGGGATCGGGAGGTCCCGGCCCGTGACGACGGCCACGACCCCCGGAGCGGCAAGCGCTCGGGAGACATCGATCGAGAGGATTCGCGCGTGCGCGAGCCTCGAGCGCAGAAGCTTGCAGTGAAGCATCCGGGGCAGGACGATGTCGTCGGCAAACTTCGTCTGCCCCGTCACCTTCGCCGCGCCGTCGACCTTCGGGTACGGACGGCCAACGACGCGCGTGCGTTTACGCGACGTCACGACGCCCCCCTCATGGCGCCCGGCGGACAACGCTCTCCAACCGAGACTCGTCTCATCCGTTTCCGTTCCGGACGACGGGCAAGAGGCCGCTCTCGTCGAAATCCGACCCGTAGAGCGACTCGTGACGCGGCTGTGCGGCCTCACCCCGCAGCCACGCCGCCGCGAGCTCCACGGCCTCGAAGATCTTGATGTACCCGGTGCAACGGCAGAGGTTGCCCGCGAGCGCCTCGCGGATCTCGGCCAGGGAGGGGTTCGGATTCGCCTCGAGCAGGGCCTTGGCCGTCAGGAGAATTCCCGGAGTGCAGTAGCCGCACTGGGCGGCGCCCAGGTCCGCGAACGCCTTCTGAAGAGGATGCAGGCCTCCGGGACCCGACATCGCTTCGACGGTCTCGATGCGGCGTCCTTCGCACTCGAGACCGAGCAGGAGACAGGAGAGCATGGGCTTGCCATCCACGAGGACGGCGCACGTGCCGCACTCTCCGAGCTCGCAGCCGTGCTTGGTGCCCGGCAGATTCAGGTCCTCGCGCAGAACCTCGAGAAGCGTCTTGTGGGGCGCAAAGGCCGCCTCCAACGCCTGGCCGTTGACCACCAGTCCGACAACCGCCCGGCCATCGGCGTCCCAATTTTTCTTCGCGTTCCGTGCCATCGAGGAAAATCTAATCCTTTTATTTTGAGAAAGAAACATTCGAATAACAATCTGACTGGTCAGGTAAATCGGGATCCCCGAGGCTGGCGGACGGGAGAAGCCCTTTCCCCGCAATCCCATAGGCTTGCGCCATGAAGCTCGAAACACTCTTCGTCCACGCCGGCCATCGAATCGATCCGTCGACCGGAGCCCTCGCGCCGCCGATTCATCTGTCAACCACCTTCGCCCGCGACGAGCAGAACCAGCTCATCGGAGCCACTCAGTACATTCGCGAAGGCAACCCGACGCAGTCGTTCCTCGAGGAAGCCCTCGCCCCGCTCGAAGGCGGCTCGGTCGCGCTGGCTTTCGCATCCGGAATGGCCGCCGGAGTGGCCCTGATGCAAACTCTCGAATCGGGCGCGCATCTCCTCCTGCCCGACGACGCCTACTACGGATTTCGCGTGGCCGCGCACGACTTCCTCCGCCCCTGGGGAATCCGCGCGGACCTCGTGGCGATGGAGGATCTCTCGGCCTTGCGCGCGGCCATCCGCGGGCAGACACGCCTGGTTTGGCTCGAGACCCCTTCCAATCCCCTGATGAAGATCACGGACCTCGAGCGCGCCATCGCGATCGCTCGCGACGCCGGGGCGACGACGCTCGTGGACAACACCTTTGCGACGCCCGTCCTCCAGCGGCCGATCGCCCTCGGCGCCGACGTCGTGCTCCACGCGACGACGAAGTACATCGGCGGGCACAGCGACGTTCAGGGGGGAGCGCTCGTCTTCGCCACGAAGGGAGAGCTCTACGAGCGAGTCGCGCACGCGCGGCACATTCTCGGCGCCGTCGCGTCCCCGTTCAATTCCTGGCTCGCGCTGCGCGGGCTTCGGACACTGGCCCTTCGCATGGCGCGGCACAGCGCCAATGCGTTGGACGTTGCGCGCGCACTCGACGCCCATTCGGCGGTTTCCGCGGTCCATTACCCCGGTCTGGATTCGGATCCGGGGCATTCCATCGCGAAGCGCCAGATGTCGGCTTTCGGCGGAATGCTCTCCTTCCGCGTTCGCGCGGGACGCGAGGCCGCCCTTCGAGCCGTGAGCCGCGCGCGACTCTTCACGCGCGCCACGTCGCTCGGCGGCGTCGAGAGCCTGATCGAGCATCGCGCGACGAGCGAAGGCCCCTCCTCGCGCACGCCTCCGGACCTGATCCGGCTGTCGGTCGGCCTCGAGCATTCCGACGATCTGATCGAGGATCTCGATCAGGCGCTCGCGGTCTGAGGCCGCGGCCAAACCCTCAGGGAAGGGGCCACGACGGCAGGCGCAGCAGGAAGAGCGGATTGACTCGCGCGCCCTCCAAGCGCGCGCTCCAGTGGAGGTGCGGCCCCGTCACGCGCCCGGTCGATCCCACGGCGCCGATCTCCTGACCCTCCCGCACCAGTTCCCCCTCCGCCACCTCCAGACGCGAGAGGTGGAAGTAGCTCGTGAAGAGCCCTCCCCCGTGATCGAGGATGACGGTGCCTCCCGAAAAGTAGAGTTCCTCGGCCAGGGCGACTCGGGCGGGCGCGGGCGCGCGCACCGGGGTGCCCGCGGGCGCCGGGAAATCGACGCCGTTGTGCGGCGAACGCGGCCGTCCGTTGAAGACGCGGCGCGCGCCGAAATTGTCTCGCAGAGCTCCCTCGACGGGTAGTCGAAACGGCCCCGCCCATCGGCGCGGTTGCTCCGGCGCCTTCCAAAGACTCGCGACCCGCTCGCGCTCCGCGTCGATCCGCGGCAGAGCGTCTGCCGGCGGCTCGACGAACTCGGGGGCCACCCGAAGCGGCTCGGAAGGGAACCGCCCCGAAACGACCCGCAGGGTGTAACTGCCGGAGAAGGCGGAACCGTCGGTCTCGGTCCCCTCGAAGCCGAGAGACAAATTGCCCGGCGCCCGGGCGAGATCGATGCCGACGAGGCCATGGAACGCCATGCCGTTCGAGCCGCGCTCGAGCGGCGCCCGCGCGGGCTTGCCCGCGATCCGCAACTCCGAAAGCGGCCGCGAGCTCCGAACCGAGAGCACGACCAGGGCGCCTTGCTTGGGTCTCGATGGCGTCGCGTGAACCACGAGCCGAGGCGCTCGGGCTTCCCCGGTGGCGCCGAAGAGAAGCGCTCCCGCAAGCGGGACCGCCAGGGCGGCGGCTCCAACGCCGACGATCGGTCCACGGCGACGTTCGTCCTTCATGCGAGCCTCTCGGGCGCTTCGACTGTACGTTCCCGAAACGGCACTCCAAACAAAAATACGCGCGTTCCGGGCCCTTGCCGTTGCGTCGGCCTAGAATCTCGGCCCGAGGAGATGCCACCATGAACTCCCGACGCGTTCTCGCCGCCCTGGTCCTCGCCGCCATCGGCGGCGCCTATTATTTCTGCAACACCCAGGTCAACCCGGTCACCGGCGAGAAACAGCACGTCGCGCTGTCGCCGCAAGACGAAGTGGCTCTCGGCCTTCAGGTCGCGCCGCAGATGGCGCAGGAGTTCGGCGGACTCTATCCCGACCGCCTCACGCAGGAGTACGTTCGCTCGATCGGGCAGAAGCTCGTCTCCGGAAGCGACGCGAAGCGCGCTCCCTACCCCTTCGACTTCCACCTGCTTGCCGATCCCGAGACGGTCAACGCCTTTGCGCTCCCGGGAGGCCAGGTCTTCCTGACCGCGGGCCTCTTCAAACGGCTCGGCAGCGAGGCGCAGCTCGCGGGGGTTCTCGGGCACGAGATCGGGCACGTCGTCGAACGCCACTCCGCCGAGCAGCTGGCCAAGCAGCAGTTCACGCAGGTGCTCGTCGGCGCCGCCGGTGTGGCCGGGTCCGACGACTCCTCCGGCGGCCGCCACGCGGCCGCGATCGCGGCAATGGTCGGCAGCATCGTCGGCCTCAAGTTCTCCCGCAACGACGAGATCGAAGCCGACCGCTCCGGCGTGCGCCTGCTCGCCCTGTCGGGGTACGATCCCCGCGCCCTCGCCCAAGTCATGGAGGTCCTCCAACGGGTGAGCAGCGGTTCGGCCAAGCCGGAGTTTCTCTCGACCCACCCCGACCCCGGCAACCGCAGGCCGCTGATCGAGGCGGAGATCGCGCGGCTCTATCCGGCCGGCCCGCCCTCGAGCCTCGGCGCCGGCGACGCGCACGCGTTCGCCATGATCCAGGGACGGGTGGGAGGGCCCCCCGCAGAGCATGCCGACCACGAGATGGGGGGCGGCCACCATCCCGATTCTCAAGAAAAATGAAAAACGGAGGCCGCCGGGCAGCCGTTGGACGATAGTCCGGCCATCCTCGGGGGGGAAAGGACGATGCGCGCGCGCGGGCTTGCTCTCTTCCTGCCGTTCGTCTCGGCCGCGGCAGCCGCGGCGAATCAGACGATCACCATCGGCCCGGGGATTTCCTTCTCTCCGACTTCCGTGACCGTCGCGCCCGGCGAGATGGTGACGTGGATGTGGGATGCCAGCAACATCGTGCTCCACTCGACCACGAGCGACTCGCAAGTCGGGCCCGAGGTCTGGGACTCGGGGCTCATGATCAGTGGGTCCTTTGCCCATACCTTCAACACGACGGGCGACTATCCCTTCTACTGCAAGTATCACAGCCTGCCGGCCGACCAGGGCGGCTTCATGATGAACGGCATCGTCCACGTCGTCGTGCCCACCACGCCCACGAACACCCCGACGCAGACGAACACCCCAACACCCACGCCGACACCGACCGCGACCCTCACGCCGACACCGACCCCCACCGCGACCCCGCCGGTGGGGCGCGACTTCTTCTCCGTGCCGCCCTGCCGGGCCATCAACACACGCACGACCGATGGACCGGCATTGAGTGCGGGGAGCACGCGCACGTTCGTGCTGGCCACCGGAGCTCCCGTCGGGAATTGCACCATCCCGGCGACCGCCAAGGCCGTGTCGATCAACGTCACGATCACGCAGCCGGACGCCGACGGCGACCTGCGCCTCTACCCGGGGGGGGGTCTCTCCCCGCCGCTGGTTTCGACGATCAACTATCGCGCCGGTCAGACCCGGGCGAACAACGCGATGGTGTCGCTCGGGGCCTCCGGGGACATCACGGTCAAGTGCGATCAGGCCTTCGGCCTGGTGCATCTGCTCGTCGACATCAACGGCTACTCCCAATAGCGCACCGCGACCCCGAGGCGACCCACGTGGGCCGCCCGGCTTCGGCTCGGCTTTCAAGTTGGCACGTTAGACCTTAGACTGGCCGGATGAGCCATCGGCCGGGGCGCCCGCAGCGCGTGCTGCTCGTGGCTGGAACCCGCCCCGAAGCCATCAAGCTCGCGCCGCTCGTGCGGCGGCTTCGCAGCGAGCCCGACCAGTTCGATCCCGTTCTCTGCGCCACCGCGCAGCACCGCGAAATGCTGGACCAGGTCCTGCGGGTCTTCGACCTCAAGCCCGACGTGGATCTCGATCTCATGAGGCCCGACCAGTCTCCCAACGAAGTCGCCTCCCGTGTCCTGGCCGCGCTCGACCCGTTGCTCGCGCGGATCGAGCCCGACTGGCTGATCGTTCAGGGAGACACCACGACGGCCATGGCCTCCGCGCTGGCGGCCTTTCACCGGCGCGTCCGCATCGGCCATGTCGAAGCGGGCCTGCGGACCGGGGACCTCTGTCGCCCGTTTCCGGAGGAGGCGAATCGCCGGGTCGTGGACCTGGTGTCGAGCGCGTATTTCGCCCCAACCCAACGAGCCGCCCGGGCACTCGTGGCCGAAGGGGCGCCGGAGACAACGGTTCACACGACCGGTAACACGATCGTCGACGCCCTGCTCGAGATCGCGCGCCGGCAGGGGGACGAGCCGGAAACGGACTCGGTCCTCGTCACGGTCCACCGCCGCGAGAGCTTCGGTCCCCCGCTCGAAGGAGTCTTGCGGGCGGTCGAACGCCTGGCGCGCGCCTTCCCGAGGACCCGGTTTCTTCACGTGGTGCATCCGAACCCGAACGTGCTCGCGGCTGTCCGACGCAACCAAGGACCGCCGAACCTCGACTTGCTCGAACCGCTCGACTACCCCGGCCTCGTGCGGCTCCTGCGACAGAGCCGGCTGGTCCTGACCGACTCCGGGGGCATCCAGGAAGAAGCGCCGACGTTCGGAAAGCCGGTGCTCGTGCTGCGGGAGAAAACCGAGAGACCCGAAGCGGTCGAGGCGGGCAGGGCGCTCCTGGTCGGGACCGACGAGGAGCGTATCGTCGCAGAGGCCTCGCGGCTGCTCTCGGACCCGGCGGCGCGCCGGCGCATGGCGGAGGGTCCCAACCCGTATGGGGATGGCCGAGCCGCCGATCGCATCGCCCACGCCCTCGCCGGCCGCTCCTACTCTCCTTTCGCGCCGGCCGCCCCGGCGGCCGCCAACACCTAAGATGCGGAGCGTTCGCGAGACGCTTCGCGATCTGCTCCCCGCCCCCCTCCGCGAGCGATATCACCGCCTGGCGCTTGCCCGCGACTTCGGGATCGACCGGCGCCGCGGACGGCGGGAGCCCACGCGGATCGATCCCCGCCGCGAACCGGGCTTGAACGTGATCGGGTATTTCGGCCTCCCGACCGGCCTGGGCGAGTCGGCGCGCTCTGTGGCGAACGCGGCCGAGCGCGCCGGCCTGCACGTCGCGCGGCGGGACGTGTCCCCCGGCGCGAGCCGGCCGGAGGAGGCCCCCTACGACGTGAACCTCTATCACGTCAACGCCGACGGGGCGGCCGCGACGGTCGAAGAGGTGGGACCCCGCCAGCATGCCGGCCGCGCCAACGTCGGCTACTGGTACTGGGAGACGGAGAGCTTCCCGGAGCGCTGGCGCGACCGCTTCGATTACTTCGACGAGATCTGGGTGGCGACGGAGTTCTGCCGGCGCGCGATCGCACCGGTCTCGCCGATTCCGGTTCGGCTGGTTTCGCCGGCCGTCGAGCCACCGGAGGGCCGGCAAGACCCGAAGATCGCCGCGGGGATCGACGCGTCGGACTTTCTCGTCTTGAGCGTCTTCGACGCGCTCTCGGTCGCCGAGCGAAAGAACCCCCTGGGGACGGTGCGGGCCTTTGCGCGGGCCTTCGGGGATCAGCCGCGAGCGCATCTTCTGCTGCAGGTCTCCCACGCCGAGCACGTCGCGGGCCTGCTCGAAAGGCTGCGCCAAGCGGGCCTCGGCGCGCGCGTCACGATTCGGACCGGCACGCTCGAGCGCGCGGACCTCGAAAACTTGCTCGCCGCGTGCGACGTGTATGTCTCGCTCCACCGAGCCGAGGGCTTCGGACTGCCCATCGCGGAGGCGATGGCGGCAGGCAAGCCTGTCGTCGTGACAGACTACTCGGGCAGCGTGGACTACCTCGACGAATCCACGGGCTTCCCCGTGCGGTGGCAATATGCGGAGCTGTCGCAGGGAATCCGGGACTACGCTCGGGGTACGCGCTGGGCCGACCCGGACGAGGCCGACGCCGCGCGACTGCTCCGCCGGGTCTTCGAGGACCCCGGGGAAGCCGCCCGTCGAGGGCAAGCGGCTCGGCTTCGCATGGAGGAGCGTTACGGGCCAGAGGCCGCGGGCCGGCGCATCGTCTCCGCCTTGGGAGAGCTTCGGGAGCGACTACGAGCCACGGCCTGAGACCCCGATGGGAGCGGGGATGGCGCGGCCGACTCTACGGCTTCGGCCGGCGGGTCATTCCCCTCTCCTGGCGCCGGGCCATCCGAAGGCGTTTCGCGCCCGAGCGGCTGCTGGGCATTCGGAAACCTCCCGTCGAGATTCCGCGTTACGACTTCGATCCCAACGAGGCGCGCCCCGGCCGCCCGGACCTGCTCTTCTTGCCGGTGATCGCCTGGTCCTACCGGCGGCAACGCCCGCAGCAGCTGGCCGAGGCGCTCGCTCGGCGGGGCCGGCGCGTCTTCTATGGAGCCATCCGGGGAGCGGACGAGCCTACGGCGCCGACTCCGGTCGCACCGGGCGTCGTTCTGCTGCCGATCGGAGGCGTGCGCCGGGAGGATCCCGCGGACCGCCGCCTCGAGGGCGCCGCGCTCGAGGCCGCCTTCGAATCGCTCGCGCGAGCGCGGGACGAATACGGTCTCTTCGAAACGGCGGTGATCGTCGAGACCCCGTTCTGGACGCCGCTCGCCATCCGGCTGCGGGAGCATTTCGGCTGGAAGGTCGTCTACGACTGCCTGGATCTTCACGCCGGCTTCTCGGCCAACCGGCCGGATCTGCTCCCGAAAGAGGAGGAGCGACTCGTCCCCGCGGCGGATCTCGTGGTCGCCACCTCGAGCGTCCTTCAGAAGCGTCTCGGACCCTCCGCGCGCCTGCTGCCCAACGCGGCCGACTTCGAGCGCTTCTCCGGCACGGCGGCCCCTCGCTCCGGCGGGCAGCTCACCGTCGGCTACGTCGGCGCCGTGGACGACTGGTTCGACTCCGACCTGTTCGAGGGAATCGTGCGGCTGCGACCGGATTGGCGTTTCGAGGTCATCGGCGGCTCCGACTCCGGCCGTCCGCCTTTCGCCGAGGGGTTCGGAAACGTCCTCTTCCACGGAGAGAAACCCCATGCGGAGCTGCCGGGTTTACGCGCGCGCTTCGACGTCGAGATCATCCCGTTTCGCCTCACGGAACTGACGCACGCGGTCGACCCCGTGAAGACCTACGAGGCGGCCGCCGCGGGACGGCCGGTCGTCGCGACCCCGATCGAGGCGCTTCGTCCCGCCGCCGAAAAGGCTCTCGTTCGCCTGGCGGCGAGCCCGGAAGAGTTCGTCGCCCAGATCGAGGCGGCCCGGGCCGGGGCCTCCTCCGACGCCCCGCGACTGCGGACCTTCGCCGCGGAGAACACCTGGGAGCGCCGGGCCGCGGACCTCGACGCCTGGGTCCGCGAGCTCTATCCCGTGGTCTCCCTCATCCTGGTCACGCACAACGCCATCGAGCTGACACGGCTCTGCCTCGAGTCCCTGGACCGGCGCACGGACTGGCCGGCGCTCGAGATCCTCGCCGTCGACAACGGCTCCTCCGACGGGACGCGGCAGTGGCTGGAGGAGGAGGCCGCGCGCCGCGGCTCCGGCTTCCGGTTGATCGCCTTCCCCGACAACCGCGGCTTCGCGCCCGCGGTCAATGCCGCCGCGGCCGCCGCCCGCGGCGACTTCCTGTGCCTCTTGAACAACGACACGATCGTCACCCGGGGCTGGCTTTCGGCGCTGGTCCGTCATCTGGAACGCGATCGCTCCCTCGGAATGGTCTGCGCCTCCACCAACGAGATCGTCAACGCGGCAAAGGTCGAGGTCGGATACCGCGATCCGGAGGACCTGGAGTCCTGGGCGGAAGCCTTCACGCGCTCCCGCTCGGGCCGGGCCGAGGAGCTCGACATGGTGGCGATGTTCTGCGTCCTGCTGCGGCGCGCGCTCTTCCAGATGATCGGCCCGCTCGACGAGCGGTTCGCCATCGGCATGTTCGAGGACAACGACTACAGCCGGCGCGTGCGCGCGGCGGGGCTCTCCCTCGCGGTCGCCCGGGATGCCTTCGTTCACCACTGGGGACGCGGCACCTTCGGCCGGATGCCGGAGGCCGAGTACCTGAGGATCTACGAGGAGAACCGGCGCCGGTTCGAGGAGAAGTGGGGCGCCGTCTCCGCCGCGCGACCGCCCGGCCGCGCGAGCCTGGACACCATTCGGCGCCTCGCCCTCGAAGCCGGCGCCGTCTTCGTCTTTCCGCCCACGATGGGCTGGGACGTCACTCTGGTGCAGAGGCCCCATCATCTGGCCCGGGCTCTGTCGCGCGCGGGCTTCCCCGTCGTCTTCCAGATCGAACCGAACGGCGCGTCGGCGCCGCCGCTCGAGGAGATCGAGCCCCGCCTTTTCCTCGCGCGCGGCGAGGGCCAGGAGCTCGAAGGCCTGCCCTCGCGCATCATCTGGTCCTTCGCGTACAACGTTCCCCCGAACGAGAAACTGGAAGGAAGCCGGCTCGTCTACGACGTCATCGACGCGTTGGAGATCTTCCCGCAGCCGCGGCGACAGCTGGAGCGCGAGCACGCCCGGGCACTCGCGCGGGCAGAGGCCGTGTTCGTCGTGTCCGTTCCGCTCTTGGAGGAGGTGCGGCGAGTCCGACCCGATGCCGTCTACCTTCCCAACGGCGTCGACCTGGCCTTCGCCGAGAAGCCGCCGGACGAGGCGTCCGTTCCCGAGTCCCTTCGCCGCTCTCGCCGCTCCGGGAGGCCCATCGCAGGGTACGTCGGCTCCTTCTCGCGGAGAGTGGACGGCGCCCTCCTGCGCGAGCTCGCGGGCCGGCGCCCGGACTGGGACTTCTACCTGGTGGGCGAGGCCTTGGACGACTCCCTGGCGCCCCTGGCGGATCGGCCGCCCGGCAACCTCGCCTTTCTCGGGCCGCGGCCCTACGCGGCGCTTCCGGCGATTCTCGGCGGATTCGACGTCGGATTGATCCCTTTCCGTCCCGGCCCCGAGGGCTCTCATTCCTCGCCCCTCAAGCTCTACCAGTACCTGGCCGCGGGACTTCCCGTCGTCTCCACACCCATTCCCGAATGCGCGGCGACCCCAGAGGTCGAGACGGCAGCCGACGCGGAAGGATTCTCGGCCGCGCTCGACCGCGCTCGAGAGCGCCGCCGCTCCCCGGAATTCCGCTCGCGGGCGGTCGCGCGTGCCCGCGAGAACGACTGGGCCCGTCGCGCGGCAACGGCGCTCGCCGCGCTCAGGCTCGCGCCGTTCCCCAGATCGGTCGATTAAAATCGCCTGCGGTGTTTCCTTGAGCGCGACGGCCACAACCGACGTCGGGAGCGCCCCGGTCTACGATTCCGCCCGCCGCGGGTCGAGGGTGCTCGAGGAGGCCCTCGCTCTGTGGAGCTACCGCGCCCTGGTCCACGAGCTCGTCATCCGCGACATCAAGGTCCGCTACAAGCGCTCGGTGCTCGGCATCTTCTGGACGATGCTCGCGCCGCTCCTGAACATGGTGGCCTTGACCCTGGTGTTCTCGGCCCTGCTCCGGCAGCAGATCCAGAACTATCCCGTCTTCTTTCTGACGGGCTCGATCCTCTGGGCCTTCTTCTCCCAGACGACCTCCTCGGCCGCCCTGCAGAGCCAGGACTGCAACGAGATCGCCAAGCGGATCTACATTCCGCGCTCCGTTTTCGTCGCGGCCGCGATCGGCGTCGGACTGGTCAACCTGGCCCTCTCGATGGTGCCGCTGCTGGTGATCGTTCTCGTCACCGGCTTTCCGCTCCACCCGACGTGGGTCTTCCTGCCGGTTTCCGTCCTGATGACGGCGCTCTTCGCCGCCGGGATTGCGCTGCTTCTCTTCACGCTGGCCTCCCGTTTCGCGGACGTCCGAGAGATGTATCTGGTCCTGGTTCAGACCTGGTTCTTCCTGACGCCGATCGTCTACCATCCCTCGATCGTCCCGCCCCGATTCCGATTCGCGCTGTGGGCCAACCCGATGTACTACCTCATCCAGACCTTCCGGAAACCGATCTACGACGGCGTCATCCCTTCCGCCGGCCTGCTCGCGGCCTCCACCCTGCTGTCGGTGATCGTTTTCGCGACCGGCTGGGTCTACTTCTGCCATCGCGTCGACACGTTCGCCTACCGCACGTGATGCCTGCGATCCGACTCGAAGGCGTCTCCGTCCGCTATCGGATTCCCCGCGAACGTATCCGCACGCTGAAGGAGTACGCCATCCGCCGGTTGAAGCGCCGCGTCGTCTACGACGACTTCGATGCGCTCTCCGACGTCGGACTGGAGATCCAGGCGGGCGAGACGGTCGGAGTGATCGGACGCAACGGCGCGGGCAAGAGCACCCTGCTGCGATTGGTCGCTCGAATCATCCAGCCCACGGCGGGCCGGGTGGTCGTGGCGGGCACGGTCGCGCCCCTGCTCGAGCTGGGCCTCGGGTTGCACGGAGAGCTGACCGGAAGGGAGAACGTCCTGCTGCAGGGTGCTCTCCTCGGATTCTCGCGCTCGGCGATGAAGCAGCGGATGGAGCGGATCATCGCTTTCGCGGAGCTCGAGGAGTTCATCGACGCACCCATCCGGACCTACTCCACCGGAATGGCGGCGCGCCTGGCGTTCTCCGTCGCGACGGACGTCGACCCCGACATCCTGATCGTGGACGAGGCGCTCGCCGTTGGAGACGAGCGATTTCAGATCAAGTGCCACGACCGCATGGAGGCGTTTCGGCAAGCGGGCAAGACGGTGCTTCTCGTGTCCCACGCCATGGCGCAGGTCCGCGACAACTGCCGCCGCGCCATTTGGATTCATGAAGGACGGGTTCGGCGCGACGGGGACGCGGGAGAGGTCACACAGGCGTATCACCTGTGGTCGGTCGAGTCGGCCCAGATCGTCTCCGCCCCGCCCCTCCCCGCCACCGCGGGCTCGGCGTGAAGAAAGAGGCTCCCGCCTCCCCGGATCCCTTCGCGGCCGACCTCCGCCGCGCGGAGGCGAATGCCGACCCCACCCTCTTGAGGCCGGGGACACGGGCGGCGCTGCCCAAGCGTTTTCTGCAGCGTCTGTTGCGCGTGTACACCGCGGGCCAGGTCGCCTTCAACGGCGCCGTCCTGCGTCTGCTCGGCGCGCTCGAGGCCCGCGCGGCGGAGACGTCCGAGCGGACTCAGGAGATGTCGCAAGCGCTCACCGCGCTCGGGAAGGCGCTCGCCGCGCTCGGGGGAAGGCTCGCCGACGTCGAGCGGCTGATCCAGCGCCTGGGGGCCGAGACGGGAAACCTGACCGTGAAGATCGACCGAATCTCACCGGCCACAAACGAGCAGATGTTCGCGCCCGGAGCCCACGCCGCGTTCGAGAGCCAGTTCCGGGGAAGCCGTGAGGAGATCCTCGAGCGGCAGAAGCCCTACGTCTCCTACCTCCGCAAGGCGGCCCAGGCGATCGGTCCCGGAGCCCGCTTCCTCGATCTCGGCTGCGGGCGCGGCGAGCTGTTGGAGCTCGCTCGCGGCGCCGGCCTCGCCGCTGCGGGGGTCGACTCCGATCCGGCCCTCGTCGAGGCCTGCCGAGCCCTTGGCCTCGACGCGCGATCCGGGGATCTCTTCGACGCCCTCTGGGCGGAACCCGAAGAGGCTCTGGCCGGCGTCACGGCGATCCAGGTGGTCGAGCACCTGCCCTGGGCCGGCGTTCGGACGCTCGTCGATCTCGCGTACCAGAGAATCCGGCGGGGGGGCTGCCTGATTCTCGAGACCATCAATCCCTCGAGCGCCTACGCCATGCGGACCTTCTACGTGGACCCCACGCACCGCCAACCGGTTCCGAGCGAGATGTCCCACTTCCTGCTCGCTCAAGCCGGTTTTCGCGATATCGAGACCCGCCTGCTCAATCCGGTCGACGATCCGAAGCTGCTGGCGGCGATCGAACGCGACGAGAGGTTGAGAGCCGTCGCGGACTTGCTGTTCGGGTATCGCGATTACGCCGTCCTGGGCTGGAAGACCTGAGGCGCACCGGGCTCGCGATCGGGCCGGACTCGGCGCGCCGAGCCGCACGCCTCTCCCGGCCGGGCCGATCGCATACAATCCGGACGGAAAAGCGGCGCAAAGGGCCCCGGACACGATTCCCCCGCAAGGAGGTCCTCCCTGCATCTCCCGGTAGACAACTCCTCGCCCGAGGTTGCCGCGGCCCGAGCCCTCGGCGCCGCCCAAGCGGACGTTGCGGATCTCAAGCTCCGACTCCAGGAGAGCCTCGATCGAGAGCTGCTCCTGCGGGAGAGGGCGGTGCGGGCGGAGGAACGGCTCGAGGACGCGCTCCGCAACGAGCATGACCTGCGCGCCCAGATCGACCGGTTCGCGCAGTTCCACCGGTCCGTGGAGCGCTCGGCTCCCTGGCGGCTGATCCAGTTCGTTCGCGGCCTGGTGGGCCGGCGGTGGTAGGCGGCGCCGCGGACGCGGCCGGGCAGATCGCCCGGCTCGAGGCCCGGGTCGAGCGGCTCGAGAAGCTCCTCGCCGCGCGCTCGCGTCTGCTCCGCGAGCTGACCGACGAGCTTTGCCCGGAAGACCTCGTCAACCTCTCCCGCCTCGCGTCGGGCCTCCCGGCACTCCTCAAATCGGCTTTCGGCATCGCCGATTGGCGGGAGACCACCGCGCTCACCGGAGGCGACGTCGAGAAGACGATGAAGCAGCTCTGGCGCTCCACCGCTCGCCGCCATGACGAGGAGGAATGACCGACCGCAAGGCGACTCTGATCGTGCTGGCCTGGAACCGCTGGGATCTCACGAAACGGTGCCTGGACACTCTGCGCGAGACCGACCTGACCGGCGCCGAGGTTCTGGTCGTGGACAATGGCTCGACCGACGAGACAGCGGCCGCGCTCGAGTCCTACCCGTGGCTGCGCGTGATCCGGCAATCCTCCAACCTCGGCTTCGTGCGGGGAAACAACGCCGGCATCGCCGCCGCCGATCCCGACTCGGACATCGTTCTTTTGAACAACGACCTGGAGTTCCCGCAGCGGGACTGGCTCCAGCGGCTGCGCTCGGCCGCCCATTCCCGCGACGATGTCGGGATCGTCGGGTGCCGCCTGCGGCTGCCCGACGGCCGTCTCCTTCACGCCGGGGCATTCATCCTGCCCGACACCATGTGGGGGCAGCAACTGGGATCGCTCGAGAAGGACATCGGGCAATACCCGGCTGTTCGGGAGGTGGAGGGGATCGTCTTCGCCTGCGCCTACATCCGGCGCGAGGCACTCCGTGCCGTCGGCGGGTTGTCGGAGGACTACCAATCGTACTTCGAAGACACCGACTACTCGCTGCGCGCCCGCGAGGCGGGGTACAAGACGCTCGTGTGTGGCGAGGTCACCCTGGTCCACAACGAGCACGGCTCCACCTCCGGCGACTCGCAGGCCTTTCTGCAGATCTTTCAGAAGAGCCGGGAAACCTTTCGCAAGAAGTGGGCGAAGAAACTGGAAGCGCGCTACACACGCTCGATCTTCTGGCAGTCCATCATGAACTTCCCGACGGGTTACGCCTCGAGCTGCCGCGAGATCCTGCGCGCCCTGGACCGGCAGGGGGTCCGCGTGACCTACCGGTACGTTTACGGGCCGGGCACGCCCTTCCCGATCCCCGAACCGCCGTCCAACGGCGACTACCTCCTCGACGTCATCCACGGCCGAAGCGCCCCGGCGCGACCGCCGCTTGCCGTCGTCTACGGACAGGGAGACGTCTTCGAAGCCAACCGAGGCCGCCGCAAGGTCGGCTTCACGATGCTCGAGGTGAATGGGTTCCCCAAGGACTGGGTGCGGCAGGCCAACCAAATGGACGAGGTCTGGGTCCCGACGGAGTTCAACCGTCAGGGATTTCTGGAGTCGGGGCTGAAGCGCCCGATCCACAGGATCCCGCTGGGGGTCGATCCCGACTACTTTCACCCGGGCCTCCAGGGCTACCCGAGCCCCGCCGGGGAGTTCGTCTTCCTCTCGAACTTCGAATGGGGTGAGCGCAAGGAGCCGTGGCTCCTCCTCGCGGCATTCAACGACGTGTTCCGTGCAAGCGAGCCGGTCCGGCTCTTGTGCAAGATCATCAACAAGGACCCTTCGGTTCGGGTGCTCGAGGAGATCGGCAATCTCGGCCTGAAAGAATCCGGAGGCAGAGTCTCCTTCATCTTCAATCGCGAGTTCCCCTACTACCAGCTCGGCTCCTTCTACCGCTCGGCCGACTGCTACGTTTCGGCCGGGCGCGGCGAAGGCTGGGACATGCCCTTGATCGAGGCGATGGCCTGCGGGCTGCCCACGATCGCGACCGACTGGGGCGCTCACACCGAATTCGTGCACGAGGGGATCTCCTATCCGCTGCGCGTGCGCGGCACGATCCCGGCGGTGGCCAAGTGCCCGTACTACGAGGGCTTCTCCTGGGCCGACCCGGACCCCGAGCACCTGCGCCACTTGCTGCGACACGTCTACGAGAACCGGGAGGAGGCGAAGGGCAAGGGCGCCGCCGCGGCGAGAGAGACCGCCGCGAAGTGGACGTGGGCCCAAAGCGGTCGCAAGATTCTCTCGCGGCTCGACGCGATCGAGTCCTGACGCCCGGCGGGAACGAGGCGCCTCAGCCGGCCCGGCGCCTCAAGACGACCAGATCCTGGAAATTGCCGACTCCGGCTTCCCGGTACTCGAGCACGTCGAGAATGGGCGACCACTCGCGCCGGGTGTATCGGCGCGTCTGAAAAACGGAGCGGTAATAGCCGCCCGGCGCCAGGCGATCGATGGCGTGATCCACCGTGGAGTCGTTGATCTCCCCCTCGATGGCCGGCCGGCGCCCGAGCCACTCGCTCAAGCGCTCCCGCAGCGTCCGGGGAGCCCGATCCGGAAACGTGAAGAGCGCGGCAAACTCGCCATGGACGGTCGCGAGAAGCAATCCCCCCGGAGACAAGATCCGCTTCATTTCGTCGAGCCAGCTCTTCTGCACGCCGCGCTCCAGGTGCGTGAAGACCGAGTAGGCGATCACCAGATCGAAGAATCCGTCCGGAAAGGGCAGCGGAGGGTAGAGCCCGGTTTGCTGGAAGCGGCCGCGAGGAAGGGCTTGGGCGCACCACGCGGTCGCCTCGCCGTCGATGTCCACTCCGTGCACCTCCGCCACGCGCCCGTC
>DATKAE010000079.1:0-28498 GCA_035498405.1 Thermoanaerobaculia bacterium
TGGACGTCTCCTGGCTCGTGCTGCCGGCCTTCTCCAAGGGGGCCTTCCGATTGGACTGGATGGATCTCGCGGCCCCGGCGGGTCTCGGCGGCCTGTGGCTCGCGTTCTACGTCAGGAACCTCGCCGCTCGGCCGCTCTTGCCGGTCAATGACCCAGGATTCTCGGAGGCGCTCGCCCATGGCCGAGACTGAGCCGGCCGGCCACGGGGTGGCCGCCGAGCCCGATCACGTCTCGACCCGGTTGGTGACGCGCTTCGGCGTCATTCTGGCAATCCTCTCGGTGGCCGCAATGCTGCTCATGGCGGCCCTGTTCCAGTTTCTCGACCGCGGCGCCGAGCGCCGTGACGTGGCCGCGCGCGCCTTCGCCGGGACGGAACGCCGGCCGGATCGCTTGCCGCCCCCTCCGCGCCTGGAGGTCTACGGCAGCCGGCACTGGCAGCAGTTTCGATCGGCCGAAGAGGCGCGGCTGTCGAGCTACGGATGGTTGAACCGCTCGACCGGCGCCGTCCACATTCCGATCGAGCGCGCCATGGACCTGATCGCGCAGAGGGGTGTCGCCGCCCTGCCCCCCGCGCCCATGGCCCTCCCGGCGCCGCCGGCCGCACCGCCGTTCACACCCGCAGCACCAGGGGCGAGACCGTGAGTCGAGCCCTCGCGCCAGGCGTCCCGAGGGCCGGGGTCTCGGCCGTCGCCACGGCTCTTCTGTTGTCGATCTCGGCGTTCGCTCGCGCCCAGCCGATGGCGCCTGCGCCGGGCGGTCTCCTCCGCGCCGACGAGAAGCCGGCGGCATTGAAGGACATCGGGATCGACCAGCGCTTGAACGAGCCCGTGCCTCTAACGCTCGCCTTTCGCGACGAGGCCGGGCGGCCGGTGCACCTGGGCGACTACTTCGGCAAGCACCCCGTCATCGTCGCGCTCGTCTACTACAACTGTCCGATGCTCTGCACGCAGGTCTTAAACGGCATGGTCTCGGCCTTGCGCGTTCTGCCTCTTTCAGCCGAACGCGACTTCGAGGTCGTCGTCGTCAGCTTCGATCCGCGCGAGAAGCCCGCCGACGCCGCCGCCAAGAGAAATGCCTACCTCGCGCGTTACCAGCGGCCCGAGGGCGACGGCGGCTGGCACTTCCTGACCGGGGACGAGGCCGCGATCAATGCCCTGGCCCGGGCCGTCGGCTTCCGCTTCCGCTACGACCGCGCCCTCGACCAGTTCGCTCACGCGAGCGCGCTGTACGTCCTGACTCCGGAAGGCCGCCTTTCCCATTACTTCTACGGCATCGAATACGCCCCGCGGGACCTGCGGCTGTCCCTCCTCGAGGCCTCGGAGGGGAGGATCGGCAGCCCGGTCGACCGTGTGCTCCTCTACTGCTTCCACTACGACCCGAAGAGCGGCAAGTACGGAGCGGCGGTCGTCAACATCGTCCGACTGGCCGGCCTCGCGACGCTGCTCGCGCTCTCGGCGTCGCTGTTTTTCCTCTCTCGCCGGGAGCGGCGCCTCCGCCCCATCCGCGGGGAGACGCGCTGATGGAGCTCTTTCCGCAGCAGGCCTCGAGCTTCGCGCCTCACGTCGACGCGCTCTACGGGTTCCTGATCGCCGTCACGGCGTTCTTCTCGCTCCTGATCGGCACGCTCGTCGTGTCCTTCGCCATCCGGTACCGCCGGCGCTCTCCGGGTGAGATTCCGCCCGTCGTGCACGAGTCCGGGCTCCTGGAGCTGGTTTGGACGGTCATCCCGCTCGGGCTCGTCCTGATCATGTTCTTCTGGGGCGCTGCCGTTTACTTTCGCATCACCCGGCCGCCCACCGGAGCCATCGAGATCTACGTGACGGGAAAGCAATGGATGTGGAAGATCCAGCATGGCGACGGACACCGAGAGATGAATGAGCTGCATGTCCCCGTGGGCCAGCCCGTCCGTCTGACGATGGCCTCCGAGGACGTCATTCACAGCTTCTTCGTGCCGGCCTTCCGCTTCAAGCGGGACGTCGTGCCCGGCCGCTTCTCGATCGCCTGGTTCGAGGCGACCAAACCCGGCCGGTACCACCTCTTCTGCGCCGAGTACTGCGGCACCCGACACTCCGGCATGATCGGCTGGGTCTACGCGATGAAGCCAGCGGACTACCAGGCGTGGCTCTCTGGAGGGGCCGCCGGGGAGTCGCTGGCGGCCGCCGGAGCCAAGCGTTTTCAGGAGCAGGCCTGCAACACCTGCCACGCCGAGCAGGCGGGCGCCCGCGGGCCGTCGCTCGTCGGCCTCTTCGGAAAGACGGTGCATCTCCAAGGCGGCCAGACCGTCGTTGCCGATGAAGCCTACCTGCGGGAGTCGATCACCAACCCGCAGGCCAGGTTGGTGGAGGGGTACCCGCCCATCATGCCGACCTTTCAGGGGCTGATCAGCGAGGAGGGCCTGCTCCAGCTGATCGCCTACATCAAGTCCCTGTCTCCGTCCCCCGCCGCCGGCGCCGCGCCGCCGGCCCCGTCCACGGAAAGGAAACCGGCCAAGCCATGAGCACTCCTGCCGTCATCGACACCCAGTCGCCTCCCGCCCGCCGCGTCCACTACTTGAACGCCCGCTACGGCGTGGCTTCGTGGCTGTTGACCGTGGACCACAAGCGCATCGCGATCCTGTACCTGATCGGCGTGACGTTTTTCTTCGCGATCGGCGGCATCTACGCGGCGCTCATCCGCCTCGAGCTGCTGACACCGCCGGGCGACGTGTTCCTGTCGGAGACGTACAACAAGCTCTTCACCGGGCACGGGGTCATGATGGTCTTCTTCTTCATGATCCCCGGCATCCCGGGGGTGCTCGGGAATTTCTTGATCCCGCTGATGATCGGGGCCAAGGACGTCGCCTTCCCGCGCCTGAACCTGCTCTCCTGGTATCTCTTCTTGATCGGCGGCTTGACGGCGCTCTGGGCCGTCGTCCACGGGGGCGTGGACACGGGATGGACCTTCTACACGCCGTACTCGACCGTCTACTCCAACGGCTGGGTCGTCGTGACCGCCGTCGGCATCTTCATCGCGGGATTCTCCTCGATCCTGACCGGCCTGAACTTCCTCGTGACCCTCCACACGATGCGCGCTCCCGGCATGACGTGGATGCGCATGCCGCTGTTCTGCTGGGGCATGTACGCAACGGCGATCATTCAGATCCTCGGCACGCCCGTGGTGGCGATCACGCTCCTGCTGGTGGCCGCCGAGCGCCTGTTCCACCTCGGCATCTTCGACCCCGCCCAGGGAGGTGACCCGGTCCTCTTCCAGCACCTCTTCTGGTTCTACTCGCACCCGGCCGTCTACATCATGGTGCTGCCGGCCATGGCGGTCATCAGCGAGCTGGTGACGGCATTTTCCCGGAAGCCGATCTTCGGCTACCGGTTCATCGCGGCCTCGTCGGTGGCGATCGCCGTCCTCTCGTTTCTCGTCTGGGGCCACCACATGTTCGTCTCCGGCCAGTCGGTCTACGCGGGCCTGGTCTTCTCGATTCTCTCGTTCATGGTGGCGATCCCGTCGGCGATCAAGGTCTTCAACTGGACGGCGACGTTGTACAAGGGGTCGGTCTCCTACCAGACGCCGCTTCTCTACGCGCTCGGCTTCATTGGGCTATTCACCTTCGGAGGACTCACGGGTCTGATGCTGGCGACCCTGGGACTGGACATCCACGTGACGGACACCTACTTCATCGTCGCGCACTTCCACTACATCATGGTGGGCGGCACGATCATGGGATACCTCGGAGGCCTCCATTACTGGTGGCCGAAGATCTCGGGAAAGCTCTACCCGGAATACTGGTCCCGCGTCTCCGCGTGGGTCATCTTCATCGGCTTCAACCTGACGTTCTTCCCTCAGTTCATCCTCGGATACCTCGGCATGCCCCGCCGCTACCACGCCTATCCCGCCGAGTTTCAGGTCTTGAACGTCATGTCGACCGCCGGCGCCTCGATCCTCGGCATCGGTTACCTGATTCCGCTCGTGTACTTCTTCTGGTCCATGCGCTACGGCAAGGACGCGTCCGACAATCCGTGGGGGGCGACCGGCCTCGAGTGGCAAACCCCCTCGCCGCCGCCGACCGAGAACTTCCCGGTGACGCCGCAGGTTACCGGCAAGCCCTACGACTACCTGACGGCACAGGAGGAGGTGGCCGTTGGCTGACGCGGCGCATGCCCTGGCGGGCGAATCGCCGCCGGAGCTGCAGCATCACTTCGTCGATCTCGAAGCGCAGAAGGAGGCCTCGTCCCTCGGGATGTGGGTGTTCCTCGTCACCGAGATCCTCTTTTTCGGCGGCATGTTCACGGCCTACGTCGTCTACCGCGCGAGCTACCGCGCGGCCTTCGAGGGGGCGTCGAACCTGCTCGACATTCGCCTCGGGGCGTTCAACACCGCCGTCCTGATCCTCTCCTCCCTGACGATGGCGCTGGCGGTCTGGGCCGCCTCGCAGGGCAAGAAGAACCGGATCGTCGTGTTCCTCTCGGCGACGATCCTGCTCGGTGCGGTCTTCCTGGGAGTCAAGGTGATCGAGTACTCCCAGAAGTTCGAGCACCATGAGGTTCCCGGCCCGCATTTCGTCGTTCCCCACGGACTGCCCCGCCAGGCGGAGATGTTCTTTTCCCTCTACTTCTGCATGACCGGCTTGCACGCCCTCCACATGGTCGTCGGGATCGGGCTGCTCTCCTGGCTGATCGCGAGGGCCCGCCGCGGCGACTTCACGACGAGGTACAACACACCGGTCGAGATGGTGGGTCTCTACTGGCACTTCGTGGACATCGTCTGGATCTTTCTTTTTCCGCTCCTCTACCTTCTCGGGAGGCACACGCTGTGAGCGGCAACGGATCGCACCGGCACCCGACGCTCGGCGCCTACTTCGGCGTGTTCGTGACGTTGATGGCCCTCACCGCCCTGACGGTGTGGGCGGCGTTCCAGCATCTGGGCATCTGGAACACGCCCGTGGCGCTCTCGATCGCCGTGACCAAGGCGCTCCTGGTGGCGCTGATCTTCATGCACCTGCGCTATTCCCCCCGACTCACGGCCATCGCCGTCGCGGCCGCCGTGGCGTGGCTGGCGATCCTGATCGTGATCACCGTCTCCGACTACCTCACGCGGGCCTGGCTGCCGATCTACGCACGCTGACGCCCGCCGGCGTCGCGTGTCCGTCCGGTAACATCCGTGGCGTGGAGACGACCTCTCGGCCCGCCCTCGCGGCGGCTCGCACCGAGCCCGTCTGGCCCGTCTTCGTCGCATTCGCCGCGTCGACCGGGGCAATCGTCGCCACCTCCCAGCCGCTGCTCTCGCTGGCCCTCCCGGCGTCCGGAGCCGACACCGGAGTCGGTCTGCCGATCCTCCTCGCGCTTTCCCTGCGGGTCGCTCTCGTCTTCTTGCTGGCCTCGCTCGCCGTCAGCCGGCCTCCCCGCCGCGAATCGCTGCGCCTGGCGGCGGGCCGGCTGACCGGCCAGCACGTGTTCGTGATCATGATCGGCGCCGCGGCTCTCGGCCAGGCTTACGACCACGCGAGCCAGCTCTTCGGCAGCGAAGAGACGCCGGCCTGGAAGGCGGTTCAGCAGTCTCTCGGCGCGGCTCACGGAGCGGCACTGCTCGCCGCGCTGATCGCGATTGGCCCGATCTCCGCCGGCTGTCAGGACCTCTTCTTCCGAGGAGCGATGCAGACGCGGCTGATGCATCGGTGGGGCCCGACGGCGGCGGTGGCCGTGACGAGCGTGTGCTTCGCGCTCGCCCAAAGGCATCCGCCCCAGATGGGGAGCGCCCTGCTGCTCGGCCTCTACGCCGGGAGCCTGACGGAGCTGTCGGGAAGCGTCTGGGCCGGTGTGGCCGCGCACGTGATCCACAACACGCTCGCGACGGGTCTGGCGCCGCTCGAGCTGCCGCGGTCTGCCGCCGTCAATGCCGGGGCATGCGCGGTGGCCTTCGCGATCGCGGCCATCGCCTTCCTCTGGCTGCGGAACGCTCTCGTGTCGCGCGCGCTCGGGCGTTCGGTCTGAGCGGGAAGAACTTCAGACGCCGACGACTTCCGGCGACCGCCGGCCCATTGCCGCCATTACCACTCCCAGCAGGATGAGCAGTCCGCCGGCGAGCACGCGCGCCGAGAGCGTTTCGCCGAGGATCGCCACGCCGAGCAGCACCGCAATCGCCGTGTCCGACAGCGGGATGGTCCCGATCACGGCGACCGGCACGCGAGGAATCAGCCAGAAGAGCCCCGCGAAGCTCATTGCCGTGCCGAAGACCGCAAGGTAGCCCAGGGCAAACAGCGAGCCGCTCGTCCAACGCATCGGCGAGTCGCGCTCGAAGACGAGCGCGAGAGCGACGAGAAACGCGGCACCCACCAGAGTCTGGCCCCACACGTTGCGGTAGGGAGAGACGAGGGCGAAATGCTTCTTGTTGAGGACGTTCGTGATCGCCGACACCACCGCGGAGCCGAGGACACAGAGACCGCCGATCAAAAGAGGACCGGGCCGAGCGCGCAGCGCCTCGAAGATTCCCGGCCCCTGGATCACCCCCACGCCCGCCAAGCCCAGAGCGGATGCCGCCACCGTGCGCGCGGTCATCGGCTCGTTTGGAAGAAGCCAGTGACCGAACAAGCCGACCCAGATGGGAAACGTGCAGAAGAGCAGGGCCGCGAGGCTCGACGGAATCCACTGCGAGGCCGTGAAGATGAAAGCGTACGACACCCCGATCTGGAGGAATCCGCAGATCGCGATCCAGACTCCTTCTTCCCGGTTCGGACGCCGCGTCCCGGGGGCGAACGCCACCGGCGCCATGAGCAGGCAAGCCAGCGCCATCCGGGTCGCGGCGAAATGGAACGGCGGCAGATCCCGCAGGCCCACTTTGATCACCATCCAGGTCGACCCCCAGACCAGGCAGCAGAAGACGTAGACCGCGATGACCCGTCCACGGGATGCGGTCAGACTCTCTTCGCGTGCCGATCGGGAGCCAGGGAGATCCGACTCGGTGCCCGCCATTGCGGTCGATCGTATCCGACCATGCGCACCGCGACGATCGAGGACCGCCCTCGATCACGGCGAAGTGCTCCTCTTGGACCGGTGACGGCCTCCGAGTAGAATCCGCCGGGTGTTCGAGGCCTCGATCGACCCGGCGCAGCCGAAGCCAAACCTCTACAGGGACCTCGCCGCCTCATTGGCCGCGATGCTCGACGAAGAACCGGACGCGCTCGCCAACCTCGCCAACGCCTCGGCTCTCCTCGCTCAGGCCCTGACGCGAATCAACTGGTGCGGCTTCTACCTGCTCCGGGGAGGGGAGCTGGTGCTCGGCCCCTTTCAGGGAAAACCCGCCTGCGTGCGCATTGCCATGGGCCGGGGAGTCTGCGGAACCGCAGCCGCGCAGCGCCGGACTCTCGTCGTGCCCGACGTGCATGCCTTTCCCGGGCACATCGCCTGCGACGAGGCCTCGCGCTCCGAGATCGTCGTGCCGATTCTCGAGAATGGGCGGCTGCGCGGCGTGCTCGACGTCGACGCTCCCGAAGCCGCCCGCTTCGACGAGCAGGATCGGTCCGGATTGGAGGAGTTCGTGCGCGCGCTCGTGCCGCGGGTCCGCTGGTCCTCGCTGGGAAGCGCCTGAAAGCACCCTCCCTGAGCATGGACACCTTCGGCGGAAGGATCACCTGGCTCGGTCACGCGGCGTTTCTGATCGAGTCACCCGGCGGAAAGCGGATCGCCCTCGATCCCTGGATCGGGAACAACCCGAAGTTCCCGAAGGGCTTCGACTACGGCAGGCTGGATCTGATTACGGCATCGCACGGACACTTCGATCACTTCGGCGACGACGGCATCGGGCTCGCCAAATCGACCGGCGCGATGGTCGTCGGCATCTTCGAACTGTCGCTGCATTGCCAAGCCGCCGGCGTCTCGCAGATTTCCGGCATGAACAAGGGAGGAACCCAGACGCTCGCCGGAATCCAGATCCGCATGACGCACGCCGTTCACTCCTCGGGCACCTCCGGAGCCGGAAAGGAAACCAACTTCCCGGGCGACCCGTGCGGGTACGTCTTGACCTTCGAGGACGGATTTCGGATCTATGACGCCGGCGACACGGCCGTGTTCTCGGACATGGCCTTGATCGGCGAGCTCGAAGCGCCGGACTTGGCGCTCTTGCCGATCGGAGGGTTCTACACGATGGACCCGCCTCAGGCCGCCAAGGCTTGCGAGCTTCTACGGGTGCCGCGCGTGCTCCCGATGCACTTCGGAACGTTCCCGGCGCTTGCCGGAACGCCGGGAGAGCTGCGCGCCGAGATCCGGAAGCGGGGTCTCCCGACGGAGGTCGTGGAGCTCGCGCCGGGCGAGTCGTGGCCGCTCCGACCCTCGGTGTGACCGATGGGCGCCGTCGTCCCTACTGAAGGGGCAGCCTTCCCGCGAACCCCTCCTCGTATCCGTGGAAGTACTCGAGCGCCCGTTCCGGGTATTTCCAGCAGTAGTACCCGGCGCCCGAATCGAAATCGACGAGCCACGGCCCCTTGATCTCGACACCCAGGGCCGCGATTTCCCGCGCCCACTCCGCAAGAATCGACTGGCGCTCCCGCTCGCCGCTTTCACCCCCGCCTCCGAGTTGCACATAGCGTGAAACGGCTTCGGCCGTCCGCTCGCGGATCGAAGGCAGGAGCGACCTCGCCTGCTCGAGCGTGAAGAGCTTCCTGTCTCCGGACGACCCCGCCGCCGACCCGTCCGCTCGCTCGCGAACGGCGGCAATGAGCGTGGCGACCGCCTCGGCATCCTCCCCCGCGACCTGCCGGTATTGCTCGAGCAGGCGCAGGGCCTCCTCCGGCCGTCCCGTCTTGAGCAGCAGCAGGCCCCGCTCTCGACCGAGAGAAGGGTCGCCGGGCTCCAGGGCCTCGGCGCAATCGAGCACCCCCAGCGCCTCCTCGTAACGGTGGCGCCGCTCGTAGGAACGGCGGAGATTGGCGAGGACACGGCCCAGGATCACCCGCGGCGGGGCGGGTTGGAAGGCCTCGGGCGACAGTTCCCTCTCGGTGCCGAAGATCGCCGCGACGCGGTTCTCGAGCGAGGCGGCATCGCAAAGAATGCCCCCGCGAAAGGGGTCGAGGTACACGCCGTCCGGCAGGTCCCCGCCGCCCAAGACGAAGTGTCCCGGCAACCCCACGCCCTCCAGCGCCACCCCCGCGCGCCGCCCAACCTCCTGCACCACGATCGAGAGCGTGATCGGGAGGCCGCGATGAGCGGAGAGCACGTGGGCGACCGAACAATTGGGGGGCTCGTCGTACGAATCCGTCTCTCCGGTAAAGCCCTCCTCGGTAAACAGGACCTCGCGCAGCGCCTGCAAGGCGGACGACCCCGCCCGGCGCCGGGCGGTGACCCGCCCCGCCAGTTGCTCGACACCCGCGCGAGCTGCCTCCAGATCCGCCGCCGGGTCGATCAGTCGAGCGACGAGGAGCGCCCCCGTGAAGACATCCAGCGGCTGCGACAGCCCCAGGCGCCGGAAGGCTTCTTTGGTCTCAGGCGGCAATTCCCGGCTCACATCCCTATCTTAGTGCCGGCCTGCCCGTCGGGACCGAACCGCGTATATTTGCCGCCGCGGATCCACGCATGACGGGAACCCTCGCGTCCTCGACGTCGAAGCGGATCGCCGAGTTTCCGCCGGCGGAGCGGGAGCGGCTGATCTCCACGCGCCGCGACCTGCACCGCCACCCCGAGCTCGCCTTCGAGGAGACGCGCACCGCGAGCCTCGTCGCCGACCGACTCCGCGCGGTCGGCCTGTCGCCGCGATCCGGCGTGGGCCGCACGGGCGTGACCGCCGACCCCGGCCCCGCGCCGGGACTGCGGCGAATCCTCCTGCGCGCCGACATGGACGGCCTTCCGCTGACCGAGGCGACGGGCGCCCCGTACGCCTCGGAGGAGCCCGGCCGGATGCACGCCTGCGGCCATGACGGGCATGTCGCGATCGCCCTCGCCGTCGCCGAGCGTCTGGCACGCGCGCCCGAGGCCGGGCGCTTTCGATTCCTCTTCCAGCCCGCCGAGGAAGGAGCCGGGGGCGCCGAGGCCTGCGCGGGCGACGGCGTTCTCGAAGGCGTGAGCGCGGCGCTGGGCCTCCATCTCTGGAACCAGCTGCCGGTCGGAAGAGTCGGTGTCAATCGCGGAGCCCTGATGGCGGCGGTGGACGAGTTCTCCATTCAGGTCGAAGGGCCGGGCGGCCACGGCGCCGCGCCCCACGAGACCGCCGACACGGTCGTCGCCGCCGCCCGCATCGTGGAGTCGCTGCAGAGCGTCGTGGCTCGCGAAATTTCTCCACTGGAGCCGGCCGTCGTCACGGTCGCGACCATCCACGGAGGGGACGCGTTCAACGTCATCCCGTCCTCTGTCCGGCTCACCGGCACCGCCCGGTCCTTCTCGGAGGCGACCGGCAAGGCCCTGCCCGAGAAGATCGCGCGGATCGTTTCCGGCACGGCCGCGGCCGCCGGCGTCGCGGCGCGGCTCGACTACCGAAGGGTGAACCGGGCGACCGTCAATGACCGAGGAGTGGCCGAAATCGTCATCCGGGAGGCGGTCCGCCTGCTCGGTGAGGAAAACGTCGAGACCGACACGCGCACCCTCGGAGGGGAGGACATGTCCGTCTACCTCTCCCGGGTCCCCGGCTGCTTCTTCTTCGTGGGATCGGCGCCTGAGGGGGCTCACCGCCCGCACCACTCGCCGGTCTTCGACATCGACGAGCGGGCCCTCCTCCTGGGTACGCTGCTCTTCGAGGCCGCGGCGCTCGCGGTGGCGCGGCAGCTCTGAGCCGGCCGCCCCGCTGGTCGCCTAGGGCCCGGGGTCGTAGACGTTGCCGGCGTCCGGCCCGTGCCACTTGCCGTGGTTGAAATCGTAGTAGATGCCGACCGTCGTGAAAGGCACCCGGAAGAAGTTGAAGAAGCCGTAGAGCAGACGGCCCCACCACTTGTTCTCCGGCACGCCGACCGCGCTCATGATCTCGGGAATGTTCAGACCGATGTCGAGCCCGATGTTGCGCTGGCGCAGCGCCAGCGGCGAGTAGCGATAGCCCTTGCTCCCGTAGGAGACGGAGAACAGAAGGAAGCGGGCCGGGCCGGGGCGCACGTTCAGGCGCCGCGCGAACCCCGCCAACTTCAGGTCGGCATAGTAGATCTCCGTCGAATAGTCCTTCCCGACGCCCGCGGTCCGACAACAGGGGGGAGGCTGCTCCGCATCGACCTTCCCGAAGCTGAACCCGACCGTGTCGTCCAGGTTGAAGTGCGTGATCAGAGCGGCGGTCCCGGCGCCCAGGGTGTCCATGGTGAAGTCTTCCCAGGAGAACCCGTAGATCGTGAGCCCATCGCCGATCTCGACGATCAGGCCCGCCGCCATCGCCGTCAAGAAGGACATCGTGATGGCGCGATCCTTCTCGTAGCCCATGTTCTGCAGGGCGACGCCCAGCTGCCGGGACAGGCCGTTGTAGAAGACGAAATGAGACGCCTTGTCGTCTCCGCCGGCATACGTGTCTTCCTGGAACCAACGTTCGTTGGCGAAGTGAAAGCCCTCGCGCGCGTGGCCGACGTCGAGGGCCGAGACCGCCGAGCCGACGAGTACCCCCGCCGTCACGAGCGTCAATCCCAGTCGGCTGGGAGTCTTCGGGACAACAGCTCTCACGCCGGTCGGATTCGGTGGCAGCCGAACCTGTGCAGACTCGGTGACCTCGATCGCAGGGGTGTCGGGCGCTCCGCCTGTCGACCACGACAGCTTCGGATCGAAGGTCCGCGAGCTCCCGCCGCGATTGGGCTCGAAGTAGTACTCGGGAGGCACGTCCGAGGCGAAGACGGCGTAAGAATCGTCCGCGGCCACGCGCCCGGCCAGAGCGAAGAGCGACACCGCCAGGATCACCCGCCCGACCCGACGTGAACTCGCGGGTCGCGGCAATTCCCTCTCTGAATGCAAGCCCATGAAAACTAGCAACATCCTAGCTGAATTTAGGGAGCATTTAGCCGAAAACCCTCTTCGGTTCTTTCCAAGCGATCTTCCGAAGCCGGACGTCGCGTTGTGGATAATCCGCGCGTGCCGACGGCGACGATCTTCCTGCTCGCGGGCTACCTGATCGCGGTCGCGGCGACGGGGTTGGTGTGGCGAGCCCGCGCGGGGCGCGACGAGGCCTCCTACTTCGTGGCCGACCGATCGCTCTCTCCTCTCTGGGCGTTTCTCGGCCTCGCCTCTCTCACGACGGGCGGCTCGACCACGGTCGCTCTCGCGGCCTACGTCTACCTCCACGGCCTCTCGGGACTCTGGCTCGATCTGGCGGGCGCCCTCGGCCTCTTGGCGCTGGGCGTTTCGATCGCCGGGCGCGTGCGCCGGGAGGGAGCGGTCACGCTGCCCGAGATTGCCGGCCGCTACTACGGCCAGACCGCGCGTCGTGTGGCGGGTGTCCTCGTCCTCGTCTCCGAGATCGTCTGGTTCGCGCTCCTGATCGAAGCGACGCAGGTCGTACTCTCGGCCGCGCTCGGGCTCGAACCGGTGCCGGCCATCGTCGGCTCGACGGCCGTGTTCGTGCTCTACACGGCGCTCGGCGGCCAGTTCGCAGTCGTGCGAACCGACGGCATTCAATACGGGCTGATGGTCCTCGGGATTCCGGGGATCGCCCTCGCCTTCACCCTCGCGCGCTCGGGCGGCTTCCGACGGCTCCCGGCCGAGGCGCTTGCCTTCCCCACCTCCTCGACACTCGGCGCCGGAGACATCCTCGCGCTCCTCGTCCTCATTGGCCTGCCGCATCTGGTCGGTAGCGACGTCTGGGGAAAACTGCTTTCCTGCCGCGACGAGCCGACCGCCCGCCGCGCGGCCATCGGCGCCGCGTTGTCGAAGGTCGTCTTCGGAGGCGCCGTGGCGGCCGTCGCCCTCGCCGCCCGGGCAGCGCTCCCCGCGGGACCGGCGATCCAGACACTGCCGCGCGCCGTTCTCGCTTTCGTGCCTGCCCCTCTGGACGGGCTCGTGCTGGTCTGTCTCGTGGCGACCATGCATTCCTCGGCCGACGCCGTGCTGCTCTCGGCCGCGGCCGTGACGGTCCGGGACATCGCACCGCGAGCCGAGCGCCGTTTCTCGCCGGTGACCGCCGCCCGCGCCTTGGCGCCCCTCTACGCCGCGCTCGGGCTGATGCTCGCGCTCGTCTTGAACCGCGATGTCCTCGAGACGCTCAAGCTCGGCTACTCCATCTTTGCCGCGGGGCTGATCCTCCCGGTTCTGGCCGCGATGCTTCTGCCGGCTGGCGCAGTGCCGACCTCCGGCGCGATCGTGGCCATGGCGACAGGCGGCGCGGTCGCGGCCGTCGGACGCTTCTGGCCGGAAGCGACGGGCCGTGTGGATCCCGTGCTCGCGGGCACGGCGGTCAATCTGGCGGTTCTCGTGGCGGCCTGGAGCCGGCAACGCTTCCGGCGCGCCCGCGGGCCCGTCGGGCAGAACCGGGCCTCATAATCGTTTTGGGGGAGGGTTTCTTGCGCGTCTTCGACTGCCACATTCACATCCAGCCGTGGGAGCAGTTCAAACCCTCGGTGCGCGAAACGATGGCGCGTGACCGACCAGACACCGTCCGGCTTCAGAGGGTGCTCGCCGACGCCGGGGAGCTGCTGCGGCTCCTCGATGAGGAGGGAGTCGAACGGGCGGCGCTCATCAACTATGTCGCGCCGGAGGTCATGGGCTTCACCGAGGCCGCCAACGATTGGGTGGCGGCGTATGCCCGGAAACACCGCGACCGCCTCGTCGCGGTCGGCTCCGTCCACCCGCGGCACACCGACGATCCGCGCGGGCAGACCCTCCGACTGTTTGACGAGCTCGGCATTCGAATGCTGAAGATCCATCCCCCGCACCAGCTCCTGGCCGCCAACGCGTATCTCTCGGGCGACGACGCGCTCGGGTCGATCTACGCCGCGGCGCAAGAAGCCGGCCGGCCGATCATGATCCACACGGGCACCTCGATCTTCCCCGGAGCGCGCAACCGATTCGCCGATCCGATCGCGGTCGACGACGTCGCCGTGGACTTCCCGAAGCTCACCTTGATCCTGGCCCACGCCGGCCGCCCGCTCTACATGGAGACGGCCGTCTTCCTGGCGCGCCGACACCGCCACGTCTATCTCGACCTCTCGGGGATTCCACCCCGCAAGCTTCTCGAGTACCTGCCCCGGCTCGAGGACATTTCCGAGAAGTGCCTCTGGGGAACCGACTACCCGAGCCCCGGCGTGCTCTCCATGAAGAAGAACGTTGAGGAGTTCCTGTCGCTGCCTCTCACCCCGGGGGCAAAGGAGCGCATTCTCTGGAGCAACGCCGAGGCGGTTATCCGTTAGCGCCGTCCATATAATTCGATTCATGGTCCGGGAGCGGGTCCTCGTCGTCGGCGGCGGCACGATGGGGCGAGGAATCGCCGCGGTGTGCGCGCTGGCAGGTTACCCGACCTCCGTGTTCGAGGCCGATCCCGCCGGGCGCGGGAGGCTGCGCGCCGCGATCGAGAGCTCGTGGCAGCGCGCGGTCGAAAGGGGCCGAATGACGTCCGAGGCCGCCCACGGGGCCCAGAAGCTTCTCGAGGTGCCGGAGCGGCTCGAGCAAGCCGCCGGAGCCGACCTCGCGGTCGAAGCCGTGCCGGAGGACATCTCCGTCAAACGAGGCGTGTTTTCGGAGCTCGACCGACTCTGCCCTCGCGCGGCCTTTCTCGCCTCGAACACCTCGGCGCTCTCGATCAGCGAGATTGCCTCGGCCACACGGCAGCCCGCCCGCGTGGTCGGCTTGCACTTCTTCAATCCGGTCGCGACGATGCCGCTGGTGGAGCTCGTGCGGGGAACGGCCACTTCCGAGGCGACGCTGGACCGCGCCGCCGCCTTCGCCGAGTCTCTGGGCAAACAGACGATCCGCGTTGCCGACGCCCCCGGCTTCGCCACCTCGCGGCTCGGCGTGGCCCTCGGGCTCGAAGCGATGCGCATGGTCGAGGAGGGAGTCGCGTCGGCCTCCGACATCGATCGCGCCATGGAGCTCGGTTACGGGCACCGGATGGGCCCGCTCAAGACGAGCGATCTGGTCGGCCTCGATGTCCGCCTCGCGATCGCCGAGACGCTCGCGCGCGGGATCGACCCGGAGCGCTTTGCGCCGCCGGCGATCCTGCGCCGCCTCGTTTCCGAAGGCAAGACCGGCAGGAAGTCGGGCGAGGGCTTCTACCGCTGGGACGAGGAAACCGGCCAACCCTCGGAATCGGCAGGCCCGCGGTGAGGCCCCGAGTCCGGGCGCGATTCTCGCGAATCGGACGGCGTCCATGACCGACCACCGGGGTCTGACTCTCGGCGTGACGCTCGTCGGCGTCGGAGTCTACGCACTGCTCGCCCGAAGTCTGGGCTTCGAGGGTCCCGGTCCGGTGCTGTTTCTCTTGGGCGCGATTCTCTTCGCCCTGTCCGCCTTCTCGGGTTTCCGGGGGCCCTTGCTTCCCGCGGGCATCCTGCTGGGGCTCGGCTCCGCGTTCCTTCTGCGCCGGCCCTTGGAGAACTGGATGCCGCCCGCCGCAGGCATCCTCCTCGGTCTCGGGAGCGGTTTTCTGCTCGTCGCCGCGATCGATCGCGCCGTCGGGCACCGGCGACAGCCGCCGCCGGCCGTGCCGGGGATCATCCTGGCCGGGATCGCCCTCGCCCAGATCGGGTGGCGCCGGTTCTCGCTCGAGGACTGGCTCGCTCGCCTGGAGCCCCTCTGGCCGTTCGCCGTCCTGGGCACCGGACTCCTCCTGATCGTTCTCGCCCTCCGCAAGCGCGAGGGCTAGCGGCTCCCGCGGGGGCCCGCGGCCGATCCCGCTAGAGGCCCCCGAGATCGAGCAGCTTCGGCCCGGGCGGACGCGCGGAGGCCGGCGGGCCGCCCGCGCCCTCCGGCCGCAAGAGACGCGCCGTCGCAAACAGAACCAGGGCCGCCGCCGCGATCTCGACGGCGAAGATCGTCGTGGCCAGGCGGTGGTATCTCGCGAGGAGTATTCGCCCCGGGTCCGCGGCCGGGAGATTGTCGATCAGGCCGGGAGCCTCGGCTCGGATCTTGTCGATCGGCGGAATCAGCAACTTCTCGATCACCACCGCGCCGATGATCCCGAGAATCGGCGCCCGGGTCAGCAGGGCCGTCAGAGCGCGCGGCCCCCGGCGCCATCGGCAAAGCAGCCACGAGGTCAGGAGCAGCAGGGCGAACCCGCCCTGCATCATCCAGCAGAGGCGGGTCAAGACCGGGCCCTGGAGCGAGGCGGCGAGATCGCGCGTGGGCAGCAGACGAAAGGACGCCGGGGCCACGACGGCGCCGAAGAAGATGGGTGGGCCGAGGGTCAGCGCCAGCGCCGAGAGGTGCAGGACGAGGACGGGGGTCTCCAGGCGGCCCGTCTTCATCGTCCGCGGCAGCGACGGCAAGCCGGCACGGCAGTCGGGCCGACTCCCGTCCACACCTCGAGGGATCGCCTCCGGGCTTCTCCGCGGGCGCTCACGGCGCGTATTCGGCGTCGACGGCCGGCACCAAGCCGGCCGCATGCGCGCGATCCAGGAGGCATTGCACGGCCCGCCGCCCTTCCGGCCCATATCCCCGTGTCCAGCGGTTCACGTACATCTGGACAAACCGGTCCGCCTCTGCCCGATCGAGTCCCCGCGCGTAGCGCAGGGCATGGTTCAGCGCTTCTTCCCGGTGGGTCAGTCCGTACTCGATCGACCGCGAGAGGGCTCGCGAGATTCGGCCGATGCGCTCGGCACCCAGATCGCGTCGGACGACGTTGCCCCCGAGCGGCAGGGGTAGCCCCGTTTCCTCCTTCCACCAGCGGCCCAAATCGACGATGGCGGTCAGGGCCTCGCGGGCGTAGGTGAGCTGGCCCTCGTGAATCAGCACTCCGGCCGCAAGCCGACCCTCCCGCACTCCGTCTGAGATCTCGTCGAAGCGGCAGACTTCCGTGCGCACGCCCGGAGCCCACAGCGAGAGCGCCAGATGCGCCGTCGTGCGCGCGCCCGGGGAAGCCACGACGACCTCGCCGCGCTCGATCGCCTCGCGCGGGATCGGGTCCTTCGCCACCAGCACCGGTCCGTACCCGTCGCCGAAGGATGCGCCATGCGGAAGAAGCAAGTACCGTTCGGAGAGAAAGGCGTAGGCATGGAAGGAGACGGCGGAGACGGCGAGCTCGCCGTTTGCGGCGCGCCGATTGAGGCTCTCGATGTCGGAGAGTTCGTGAACGAAGGAGAGACCCTCCGTGTCGACGAGCCCTTCCGCGAGGGCAAAGAACATGAAGGCATCGTCGGAGTCGGGGCTGTGCGCGACGGTGATCACGTCGGCGGCGACCGTCATGCGCGGCATTCTATTCGCACGCCCTCGGGCCCCGCGGCGCGAGCGCCGCGCGTATTCCGGAACACCTCCGCCGCGCCGGATTCCGCCTCGCGCTCCGTTCGCGCTTGACATCCGTCTCGCGTAACGCGAGAATCAAGAAAATTGGAATTGCAAGATTTTTCTTGTATCTCGAATGGAAGACCCTAAAATGAAATCGCCGGATGGGTTGTGCGACCCACCCGGCGATGACCGGAACGTATGACCAATCGAATTTTCGGCAGCGACAGACGAACGGCGATACGCTCCTTCCAGGGGGCGGCAAAATTAGCATCTCGCCCGGAGGCTGTCAATCAGCTGTCGGGAGGGAGGTGACACGATGGCCACGAAGAAAAAGGCCGCCAAGAAGGCAAAGAAGGCGACCAAGAAAAAGAAGTAAATCAGTACTTTACGCGCTTCTCCACGGATCTTCGGGGGCCTTCGGGCCCCCTATTTTTTCTCCGCTTCTCCTCCCGCGCGGTCCCGCGAAACTCGGCTGGATGGACCTACTATATCTGAATTGATATAGTTTGGGGCATGGCGCTCCCCGACGTCCTCCTCGGCCTCCTCTCGGAGAAATCGAGCACCGGCTACGATCTCGCGCGCGCTCTGGAGATCGAGCTCGCTCCCTTGTGGCGAGCCGAGATCTCGCAGATCTACCCGACCCTGGCCCGCCTCCGGCGGGCCGGCCTCGTTCGGTTCCGGGTTCTCGGGCCGCAGCGCGGGCCCCGCCGAAACCTCTACCGGATCACCGCGGCGGGCCGCCGCGAGCTGCGCCGCTGGGTAGCCCAGCCGCCCCCCCCGCCTCGTTCCAAGGACGAGGGACTCGCGCGCATGGCGTTTCTGGACGTCCTCTCCCTGGAGGAGCGGCGCCGGGTGATCCTGCAATACGATCGCTCGATCGCCGAAGAGGTGCGGCGGCTGAAGTCCGGCACACCGCTGCCCCGCTTCCGCCGCGAGGCACGAAGGGTGGTCATCGAGCGGCTGGAAGCGACGCGCCGGTCCCTGCGCATCCTGCTCGCCGCGGCCGGCACCCCGCCCTCCGCCACCGTGCGCCTGGACGAGAAGAAGAAGTAACGCCGACACACCCGGGCCCCTCGTCGGCCCGTCGGGACGCCCGAATCGCACCCTCGCCGGCGATCGGGACTATGATCGGGCTTGCCAGAGGGGAGGTTCGTATGACCGACGAACCGAAGCCCGGCCTGACGCGCCGGGATCTAGTCCGCGGAACTCTCGTGGGGGCTGTCGCCGCGGGGGTCGGACCCAAGAGCCCGGCCACCTCGTCGACATCGATCGGTCCCGGACCCGTTCCGCTCGAGCTCGAGATCAACGGCGAGACCTACCACCTGACCGTCGAACCCCGAGTCGTGCTCGCCGAGGCGCTGCGCGAGCGGCTGGGATTGACGGGCACGAAAGTCGTCTGCGGCCGCGGCGCGTGCGGCGCCTGCACCGTGCTGGTCGACGGGGAGACCGTCTGCTCGTGTCTCATGCTCGCCCATGAGGCCCGAGGCCGGAAGATCCGGACGATCGAGGGGCTCGCGCGGCAGGGGCAGCTCTCCCCCATTCAGGAGGCCTTCGTCGCGGCCGACGCCTTGCAATGCGGCTTCTGCACCTCGGGAATGGTTCTATCGTGCCAGTGGCTGCTCCAGCGCAAGGCGCGTCCCTCGCGCGAGGAGATCCGGGAGGCGATCGCCGGCAATCTCTGCCGCTGCGGCGCCTATCCGCATGTCCTGGAGGCCGTCGAGCGGGCGGCTGGCATCGTGAAGGCGCGCGGCGAAGGAGAGGCTCCCGAACGGATCGCCTCGCGCCTCGGACCAGCGCTCGTTCTCACAGCCGACGAACGCGTCGATCGAGCCCTCGGGGAGCTTCCCGCGTCCGAGGAGGGTCTGACATGAGCCAGCAAGAGATCCGACTCGGTTTCAACGGAAGGCTCGAAACCAAGAAAATGGAGCTCTCCACGGGAGACCCCCCGCCCTTCGATCCGGCTCAGAAGTTCCGAATTCTGGGAACCCGCGTTCCGCGCCTCGACGGCCCCGCCAAGACCACCGGCGAAGCCCGCTTCGCGATCGACGTGCGCCTGCCCGGCATGCTCTACGGCCGTATCCTCCGCTCGCCGATGGCCGCCGCGACCGTCCGCGCCGTGGACCTCTCGGCCGCCCAAAAGATGCCCGGCGTCGAGGCCGTTCTGGTCATCGCCGAGCCGGGCAGCGCCGTGCGCTTCGCCGGCCAGGAAATCGCCGCCGTTGCCGCCGACAGCCCCGAGCGCGCGGAGGATGCCGCAAAGGCCATTCGAGTGACCTACGAGCCCCGCCCCTTCGTCGTCGACGCGCAAGCGGCCGTCAAGCCCGGCGCGCCCCTCGTGTTCGAGAAGGGCCCGGAAACGAAGACCTCCGCCGGCGACATGCCGGGCGCCGCCAAGCCGCTGCCCATCCAGGGCAACGTCCAGGGGCCGCGCGCCTCCGAGAAGGGGAACGTCGAGAAGGGCTTCGGAGAGGCGCACGCCGTGGTCGAGGGGACCTACCGCACGCAGGTCCAGACTCACACCGCCCTGGAGACCCACGGCCTGGTCGCGAACTGGGAAGGCGATCAGTTGACCGTCTGGGCCTCGACGCAGGGGATCTTCACCGTGCGGGACGAGCTCGCCCGGGAGCTCGCGGTGCCCGTTTCCAAGGTCCGGGTCTACTGCGACTACATGGGAGGCGGATTCGGCGCGAAGTTCGGGGCCCGGACCGAGGGAATTGCCGCCGCGCGCCTCGCGCGCCAGGCGAAGAAGCCCGTCAAGCTCTTCCTGGATCGGAAGGAGGAGCAGCTGGCGACCGGCAACCGTCCCGCGGCGATCCAATGGGTCAAGGCCGGCGCAACCCGTGACGGCAAGCTGACCGCGCTGCAGCTGGTCGTGCACGGCAACGGCGGTATCAACGGAAATACCGGCACCTCCGCGCCCGTGAAGAACATCTACGCCTGCGACAACGTGAAGACCGAGGAGTACGACGTCTTCACCAACGCCGGCCCATCGACGGCCATGCGCGCTCCCGGCCACCCGCAAGGCGCCTTCGCCCTCGAAGCCACGATGGACGAGCTCGCCCGTCGCCTCGGCATGGATCCGCTCGCGTTCCGCATCCAGAACGATCCTTCGGAGGTGCGGCGCGAGGAGTTTCGCATCGGCGCGGAGCGGATCGGCTGGGCCGCGCGCGACGCGCGGCGGCAGACGGCCGATCCGTCAGTCCGGCGCGGAATCGGCATGGCCGCCGCCCTCTGGTACAACACCGGCCGCCCCGGACCCAAGGCCGAGGTGACGATCCACCGCGACGGCTCGGCGGAGGTGGACCACGGGCTGCAGGATCTCGGCACCGGGTCGCGAACGATGGTCGCGATCGTGGCGGCCGAAGAGCTGGGCTTGCCGCTCAGCCGCGTGGCCGTCCGGATCGGCGACACGGGGCTCCCGCCCGGGCCGGCCTCGGGCGGCTCGACGACGACTCCCTCGAGCGCGCCGACGGTGCGCGCGGCCGCGTATCAGGCGCGGCAGAAGCTCTTGGAACGCGTGGCGAAGGAATGGAACACGGCGCCCGAGGAAGTCCTCTGGGCCGAGGGCGTCTTCTCGCGCAAGGGAAACGCCGGCCAACGGCTCGGATGGGCGGAGGCCTGTGCGCTGCTGCCCTCCTCCGGCGTCTCCGCCGTGGCCGAACGCGCCGAGAATCATCCGGAGGGCTGGAAGCGCTTCACGGCAGGCGCTCAGTTTGCCGAGGTGGAGGTCGACACGGAGACGGGTCAGGTGCGCGTGAAGCGGGTCGTGGCCGTCCACGATTGCGGGCTCGTCATCAACGCTCTCACGACGGAGAGCCAGATCCAGGGGGGAATCCTGCAGGGAATCTCCTACGCGCTCTACGAGGACCGCGTTCTCGACCGCCAGACCGGTCGGATGGTCAACCCGAACGTGGAGCAGTACAAGATCCTGGGCGCCCGGGACGCGCCGGACATCGAAACAATCGTGTTGCCCGTTTACGACGGCGTCAACAACACCCATTCGGTCGGCATCGGGGAACCCGCGACGGTGCCGACCGCCGCGGCGATCGCCAACGCCGTTTCGCATGCGATCGGCGCCCGGATCACGAGGCTTCCGATCACGCCGGAGGCCGTGCTCGAGGCGGTCGATCGGGCTCGAGGAGGCGGCGCATGAACTCCTTCACGCTGATCTCCGCCCGCTCGCTTCCCGAGGCGGCCCGCGAAGCGGCGCGCCCGAAGACGGCCGTCAAGGCGGGTGGCGTCGACCTCGTGGATCGGATGAAGGAAGGCCTGGACGCGCCCGAGCGCGTGGTCTCGATTGCGCGTATTTCCGGGCTCGACCGCATCGAGGCCGGCCCTCCGGCGCACCTGGGGGCGCTGGCGACCCTCGGCGCGCTCGCCTCGAACGAGGGACTGCGGCGGCACTATCCGGCGCTCGCCGCGGCCGCCGGAGAGGCGGCCACACCTCAGATCCGCCACATGGCGACACTCGGAGGAAACCTCTGCCAGCGGCCGCGCTGCTGGTACTACCGGCTGGCGGAATTCGATTGCCGGAAAAAGGGGGGAAGCGACTGTTTCGCGCTCGAGGGAGAAAATCGCTTCCACGCGATCTTCGACACCGAACAGATCTGCGTGTGCGTGCACCCGTCGGCCACGGGAGCGGCGCTGCTCGCCTACGGAGCGACTCTCCACACCGTTTCGCGCAAGGGGCGGCGAGACATCGCGATCGAGGACTTCTTCGTCGGGCCCGACCCGGACCCGACGCGGGAGAACCGGCTCGGCCCGGGCGAGATCATCGAGTCCGTCTCCTTACGCGCCCCGTCATCGGAGACGCGGTCCGCCTACCGAAAGCTCAAGGAGAAGGAAAGCTTCGACTGGCCGCTGGTCGAGGTCTGCGTGGTGCTCCGGCTGTCGGGGGGCACGATCTCCGACCCCCGCGTCGTGCTCGGGCACGTCGCCCAGGTTCCGTGGCGCTCCAAGGAGGCCGAGGCGGTCCTCGCCGGGGCGAGGCCGTCGCCGGAGCTCTACCGGAAGGCCTCCGAGGCGGCGGTCTCGGCCGCGAGGCCGCTCTCGCAGAACGCCTACAAGGTGCAGCTCGCCCGTGTCGCCCTGGAGCGCTCGCTGCGAGATGCCCTGACCTAGTGATGGGGCGGCCGGGCTCGAGGGACGAACCGAAAGACCCCCTGGAACCCATGCGGCGATTCACGCGGCCCGCGGGAGAGCGGCCGCGCGAGGAGGATCCCGCTCTCTGCCGTTTCCTTCGGGCGCTTCCCCGAGTCGGGATATCGGCCCCCTACTGGTGCGGCAAGACGATGCGACCGGAGGGACCCGACAACGCCCCGGCGCAGCCGGAGGACTGCACGGACGAGCGCCCGTGTTTCGAAGCGGCCCGGGTCGAGAGCGAGGGGTGAGGTGCGAGGTGTGAGGGACGAGGGAAGCTCGAGGGCCCCGTTCCCTAACACCTCGCCCCTTGCCCCTTCTGAGGGAGGGTCAGGTGTGAGGTCTGAGGTGTGAGGTCTGAGGTCTGAGGGAGCGCCCCGTTCCCTAACACCTCGCCCCTTCTGAGGCAGCGCCCCAGGCCCCTCGCCCCTCGTCCCTCGAACCTCACCCCTTCTTTGTCAGCGCTTCTTCAGCTCCATCAAGACCTGTCGTGCCACGGCCTTCAAGGTGTCGAAGACCCCCACACCCGTCGTCGCGGTCGCCTCGAAGGTCGGCTCCCCCTTGATGTTCAGCTGCCGGTACATCTCGTCGGTCGCCACGGCCGTCGGCAGGTCGCGCTTGTTGAACTGCAGGACGTACGGGATCGTCGCGATGTCGTAACCCTGCTCCTTCAGGTTCTTGTCGAGATTCCGGATGGACTCGACGTTCGCCTCCATGCGCGCTTCCTGGGAATCGGCCACGAAGACGACTCCGTCGACGCCCTTTAAGATCAGCTTGCGCGAGGCGTCGTAGAAGACCTGCCCCGGAACCGTGTAGAGGTGGAACCGGGTCTTGAAGCCCCGCACGGTGCCCAGGTCGAGCGGCAGAAAGTCGAAGAAGAGGGTGCGATCCGTCTCCGTTGCGAGCGAAATCAGCTTGCCCTTGGCCGCCGGATTCGTGCGGTCGTAGACATACTGCAGATTCGTCGTTTTCCCGCACAGTCCGGGACCGTAGTACACGATCTTGCAGTTGATCTCCCGCGCCGCGTAATTGATGAACGTCATGAGTCGGTTACGAAATCGGCGAAACGCCGGAACGAATCACTCCGAAAAAAGGCGGTCGATGTCCTCGTCGGTGATCTCGGCGAACGGGGACTCGAATTCGGCCTGAAGTGACTCCTTTTCCTTTTCGACCTTGGCCGCGATGTCCTCGAAGATCTTGTCGAGCTCCGTGGTGGCCCGCCGGACCCGCAACCGCACGAGGCCGAGGGAGGAGCGTTCGTCGAAGATGACCACGAGGATGACCCGCTGCGCCACGATGGAGATGTGAATGTTGTCCTTCTCGCCCTCGTGGAAGAGGATCGAGAACTCCTTCTCACCGATCAGGCGCGCGAGCCCGTCGGTCGCGGCCACGTTGCCGGCGGTCAGGGAGGCGAGAGAGGTGGTGTCGAGGCTCTGGAGGTCCCCCACCGCGGCGATCTGCTGGCCGTTCTTGTCCACCAGAAAGACGACGTTGGCGTTGGCGTCGTGCCGCAGGCGCTGCAGGGAGTCGCGGATGCGTTGAAATTCCTCGTCATACAGGACGAGGTCGGGCGCGGTCATGAATTAAATGGTTCTCCTGTGAGGACTTATTGTAGCAGAGTCATTCAAAATCGGCTTTCGGCTCTCTGTGCCCGACGCGAGGCCGCCCCGATCGAGGACGCGAGCCTGCTCGCCGGGGGAACGCGGTTGCGCTAGAGCTCCCGGCGGTTCTCGAGCGATCGCGCCATGGTCACTTCGTCGGCGTATTCGATGTCGCCCCCGACCGGCAGGCCGAAGGCGATGCGCGTCACTCGGACGCCGCTCGTCTTCAGCCTCTTGGCGAGATAGAGGGCCGTCGCCTCCCCCTCGACGTTGGGATTGGTCGCCAGGATGACCTCGCGAACCTCCGGCGTCACGCGCCGGACGAGTCCGTCCGCGTCGATCTCTTCCGGTCCGATCCCCTTCAGCGGCGAGAGCGCGCCCCACAGCACGTGGTATCGACCGCGGTACTCGCGCGTCTTCTCGATGACCGCCACGTTTCCGGGGTCTTCGACGACGCAGAGCACCGACGCGTCCCGCTCCGGATCGGAGCAGACGTCGCACGGATCGGCCTCGGTCAGGGTGTTGCAGACCGAGCAGCGACGCACCGCCTCCCGCGCCTCGGCGATGGCGCGCGAGAGCCGATCGGCCTCCTCCCGGGGCGAGCGGAGCAAGTGATAGGCCAAACGCGCCGCGCTCTTGACGCCGATGCCCGGAAGCCGCTGCAGCTCCGCTGCCAGGCGGTCGAAGGATTTTGGCGTGAACGCCATCAGGTCTGGGGGAGGGCGGAGGGAGGGCGCACGAACCTAGCGCAGCCCCGGCATCATCCCGCCGAGCAGGGTGCTGGTCTTCTTCTGCACCGCTTCATCCACGCGCCGGGAAGCCTCGCGGCAGGCGGCCAGGATCAGATCCTGAAGGGTCTCGATGTCCTGCGGATCCACCACCGCCGGATCGATCTCGACGGAGACGATCTCCTTGTGCCCGGACATCACGACCTTGACCATTTCGCCGCCGGAAGAGGCCTCGACCCGCATCGTCTCGAGCTCGGCGGCAACCTTGGCCTGCATGGCCTGAGCCTGGGCCATCATCTTCTGGATGTTCATGACGCGCAGGGGCGAGGTGTGAGGTGTTAGGTGTGAGGGTGGGGCAGGCTCCGGTCCCCAACCCCTCGCCCCTAGCCCCTCGCTCCTGTTCCCTACTCCTCCTCTTTCACGTCGGTCAGCTCCCCGTGGAAGAGCTCCAGGGCGGAGCGCACCACCGGATCCGTCTCGGCCCGCGAGGAGGCCCTCTCCCGCGAGATCGTCGCCTGCGGAACTTCGCGAGCCGCCTTCCCGAGGTCGCCGTCTCCCGGGGGCCCGGTCTTGAGCACGAGGCGCACGGGGCGTCCGAACGCTTCGCGCGCCACCTCGGAAAGAAGCTTGCGCGCGGCCGGCTCCTCGAGGGCCTCCTTGGCCGCCGCCTTGTCGATGCCAAACCGCAGCACCAGGTCCTCCCCGTCGAGCGAAACCGACTCCGCGAGGCTGACCTGCGCCGCCGTCACGCGCCGCCTCGAGTCGAGGAGGTCGTGGAAGCGCCCGAGAGCCCGCTCGGTCTCCACGACGGCACGAGGTGGCGCCGCCGGCTCCGGCTCCACGGAGACCAGAGACAGGATCCGGGCGCCCTCCGCCGGAACGGGCGTGGGCCGCGTGGGCACCGTCGCCCCGGAGGCCGCCGGCCCTCCTCCCGAGAGCAGCTCTTCGACCCGCTTGAGCCGCGGCAGCTCCGCCAACCGCAGAGCGGTCAGCTGCAGAACCAGAGCCGCGTCGTCGGCGCGTCGAGCCAGGGCTTCCGCCTCGATCGCCAGGGACAGCGCGCGCAAGAGGTTTTCGTACGGCATCGCGCGCGCCAGCGCCGAAAGACGCGCCCGCTCCGAAGGAGCCAGCTCGGAATCGGACCCCGCCGACGCGAGCAGCAACGTGCGCAACAGTGAAACCAGCTCCTTCAAGACGTGCCGCGGATCGCTGCCCTTTTCCGCGAGTTTGGCCAGGGCCGAGACCGCCGCGCCCCGGTCCCCCGAGGCGATGGCCGAGTAGAGCGCCGCCAGCAGCTCCCGGTCCACCAGAGCGAGGATCTCGGCGCAGCGCGATTCGTCCACCACACCGGCCGAGAGCGTTGCCGCCTGGTCGAGCATCGACAGGCCGTCCCGCAGGCTGCCCTCCGCCGCCGTCGAGAGGATTCTCAAGGCCTCCGGTGTCACCCGGATCCCTTCCTCGCGCGCCACCTTCTCGAGCTGCCCGGAGATCTCGGCCGCCGAGAGCGCCTTGAAGCTGAACCGCTGACAGCGCGACACGATCGTCGGAGGGATGCGGTGCAGTTCCGTCGAGGCGAGAATGAATCGGGCGTGCGGCGGGGGCTCTTCGAGCGTCTTCAAGAGGGCGTTGAACGCCTCGGTCGTCAGCATGTGGACTTCATCGATGATGGCGATCCGGTAGCGGTCGCGCTGCGGGGCGTAGCGCACCGTCTCGATCAGCTCGCGGGCATTTTCGATCTTCCGGTTGGAGGCGCCGTCGATCTCATGCACGTCGAGCGAGTCGCCGCGCGCCAGGATTTCCTTGCACGAAGCGCATTCTCCGCAGGGGTCGGGGGTCGGCCCCTTCTCGCAGTTCAAGGCCCGGGCGAGCAGACGCGCGGTCGAGGTCTTCCCCACGCCGCGCGGCCCCGTCAGCAAGTACGCCGGGGCGACCCGATTCTCCGAAATCGCGTTGGTCAGCGTGCGGGCCACCGCCTCCTGCCCCACCAGGTCCTGGAATCGGCGCGGACGCCATTTGCGCGGGAGGGAAACGTGCATGGCCTTCAGCCTGGATTATTCATGATTGAGCCGCTCCGATGTCAGCCGCCGGTCCCCGAGAGAACACCCGGCGGCCGAAGATGAGTTCAGGTTGACCTGCGGCGCACGGGGACGCCTCCTGATCGCTGCTTCCTTCCGGACCTGACGAGGTTCGGAGGCTTCCGTCGCACAGGGCCCGAACCCATCCTCGGCCGCCGGAGCCGCGATTGTATCAGGGGGAGGATCGGCGGCGGAGCAGCCACACTCCGAGGATTGCCAGGCCAGCGGCGCCCACCGCGAGGTCGAGATCCTTCAATGCTCCCGGCGGCAACTCCGGCCAGAGACCGAACGCGTCACCGGCCGTGAAGAGGATGGAGAAGAGGGCAAGCCACACGAAACCCGCCGCCACGCGCGCCCCCCACGCCGGGCCCGCGCTCATCGCTTCTTGCCGCAGCGTTCCTTGACGAACTGGAAGACCGTCTGGGCGAGGGAGGGCGGGATGTCGCGCGGCTTCAAGGCACGCAGCGTCTTTCCGGTGGCGCGGTAGGAGTCCAAGAAGCGAACGCAGGGAGGGCACAAGCCGAGGTGCCGCTCGAGCAGGGCCCGCTCCGTCTCGGGCATCGTCCCCTCCTCGAAGTCGTAGAGGGCCTCCATCACGAGGCGCTCGCAAGTGATCTCGTCCGTATGGCAATGCGCCGAGGGGCTGCGGGTCTTCTTGCCCTTCGTCATCCCGCGGCCTCCCGAGGCACCGCGCGGCGCGCCGGCCGCGAAATCTCCGCCAAGCGCTGACGCACGTGCAGCCGCGCGCGGTGCAGCCGCGACTTCAGGGCCGGGATCGAGATCCCGAGCACCTCGGCGACCTGAGCCGCCGGCATCTCTTCGACATCCGCCATCCAGATGACGTCCCGGTACGTACGCGGCAATTCGCCGATGAATTCCTCGGCCCGCCGGGCGAGCTCCCTTGCGGAGGCCTCGCTCTCGATCGCGACACTCGCGTCGGCCCAATCGGGCCCCGCCAGGTGCCCGTCGTTGTGGAAGCGGGGCAGATGCTCCTGAATGGAGATCCGGGCCGCGGGCTTGCGGCGCCGCGCCCGGCTGTAGGCCTGGTTGAGCGCCACGCGGTAGAACCAGGAAAAGAATTTTTTCGACTCGTCGAAAGTCCCGATCTTCCGATAGAGCGTCAAGAACGTGTCCTGAGTCGACTCCTCCGCGTCCTCGGCGTTGCGCAACACGCCGTAGGAGAGGGAGTAGACCCGCGCGTGGTACCGCTCGATCATCTGCTCGAGCGCCCGCTCGTCCCCGGCCTTGATCCGGCGGACGAGATCCAGGTCGGAGGGAGCGCTGACGCCATCCACTCTATCTACGCCTCTTCCACTCACGTCGATTCGGGATTCTACTCGGAGCGGTCTCTCTCGCGGCGATGCGGCTTCAGGCAATCGAGGGTCCGTCCGAGGCGGCACGAAGGCCGAGCCCCTGTTGTACGATTCGCGTCCCCGGAGAGGTGTCCGAGTGGCTTAAGGAGCACGCTTGGAAAGCGTGTGTACGCAAAACGTACCGGGGGTTCGAATCCCCCCCTCTCCGCCAAGTACCGTCGCCTTCGCTTGCTCGGGAACCTGACGGCCGGCGCGGACTCGATCGGGCGGTTGTCTGCCCTAGCGACGGCGGCCGTCACCGGCTCGCGGCTCGGCCAGAGGGCCTGGACCGCTCGCCTG